>NZ_JBIRLM010000008.1:274835-325247 GCF_044330565.1 Streptomyces sp. NPDC017448
GGGCGCCCCCCCCCCCTCCCCCGGGCCCACCACCCCAACCCCCCCCCCGCCAACCAACACCACGTCGGGCGGGGGGGGGGGGGGGCCCCCCCGGGTGGGGGGGGGCCCCCCCCCTTCCGCGTCATGGTGCGACGGTCGCTTCTTCTTGGCCTGGGTAACACTTTGGCTGTCCGATAGTCGCCCCCATTGACGCCCAGGTGGCCTGCGCCCTACCGTCCTCTCAACCAAACAGGAAACTTTCCTAACAGAGTCGCGGGCGTACGGGCCCGGCAGAGGGCGGTGCATCCACGATGGCGGGAAACCTTCCCGGCCCACCCCACACCCCGGGCACCCCCCGGGTGCTGCGGGCCATGAACGACCGCGCCGCCCTCGACCTGCTGCTGGAGCACGGTCCGCTCTCCCGGACCCGGATCGGGAAGCTGACCGGCCTCTCCAAGCCCACCGCCTCCCAGCTGCTGGCCCGGCTGGAGGCCGCCGGGCTCGTCGTCGCCACCGGGACCAGCGAGGGGCGCCCCGGGCCCAACGCGCAGCTCTACACGGTGAACGCGGGGGCCGCCCACGTCGCCGGGCTGGACGTGAACGGGCGGCGCATCGCCGCCGCCGTCGCGGACGTGACCGGGCGGACGGTCGGAGAGTTCGAGCTGGCCACCCCGGGGCGGCGCGCCGACAGCGTGGTGCGCCAGGTCGCCGACGCGCTGGACGGGGCGGTGAAGGACGCGGGGCTCGCCCGCGCGGACGTCCACCGGCTCGTCATCGGCACCCCGGGGGCGTTCGACCCGGGCACCGGACGGCTGCGGTACGCCTCGCACCTGCCCGGCTGGCACTCCCCCACCCTGCTGGACGAGCTGGCCGCGTTCCTGCCGATGCCGGTGGAGTACGAGAACGACGTCAACCTGGTCGCCGTCGCCGAACAGCGCCTCGGCGCGGCCCGCGGCCACGAGGACTTCGTCCTGCTGTGGAACGAGGAGGGGCTGGGCGCCGCCCTCGTCATCAACGGCCGGCTGCACCGGGGCTTCACCGGCGGCGCGGGCGAGGTCGGCTTCCTGCCGGTGCCGGGCACCCCGCTCGTACGCCAGGTCGTCAAGGCCAACAGCGGCGGCTTCCAGGAGCTGGCGGGCGCCCAGTCGGTGCCCCGGCTCGCCAGGTCGCTGGGCATCGACACCCCGCAGCAGCCGTACGCGAAGGTCGCCGCCGGCCTGCTGGCGCGGGCCGCCGCGGCGTACGAGGAGGACGAGGCGCTCACCGAGCTGCTGCACCAGTACGCCCAGCGGCTGGCCACCGGGCTCGCCTCCGTCACCGCCGTCCTGGACCCCGGGCTGATCGTGCTCGCCGGCGGGGCGGTCGCGGCGGGCGGCGAGGTCCTGCGCTCCCTGATCCAGTCCGAGCTGGCCGAACTCGCCGCCTCCCGGCCCCGCCTGGTGGTCGGCGAGATCGACCGCACCCCCGTCCTGCGCGGCGCCCTGGAGAGGGCGCTCGCCGACACCCGCGACGAAGTGTTCGACACCTCGCGCTGAACCACGCCCCTTCCCGTCCTGCCGTCTGATTCTCTTCCCCGTCCCTGGGAGTTCCGTCATGCGCACCAGCCGTCTCACCACCACCGCCGTCGCCGTCGCCGCGATATCGGTGCTCGCCACCGCGTGCACCGGCCAGACCGAGGCCGGGGCCTCCGACGACCCGAACGCGAAGACCACGATCAACTTCTGGCACGGCTGGAGCGCGCCCGCCGAGGTGAAGGCGGTCCAGGACAACATCGACCGGTTCGAGAAGGCCCACCCGAACATCACGGTGAAGGTCTCCGGCAACATCAACGACGACAAGCTGAACCAGGCGCTGCGGGCGGGCGGTTCGAACGGACCCGACGTGGTCTCCTCCTTCACCACCTCCAACGTCGGCAAGTTCTGCTCGTCCGGCGCGTTCGCGGACCTGAAGCCGTTCATCGAGAAGTCGAAGCTCGACCTGGAGAAGACCTTCCCGAAGGTCCTCCTGGACTACACCCAGTTCGAGGGCAAGCGCTGCGCCCTGCCGCTGCTCACCGACGCCTACGGCCTCTACTACAACAAGGACGCCTTCGAGAAGGCCGGGATCACCGCGCCGCCGAAGACGATGTCGGAGCTGGCGAGCGTCGCGAAGAAGCTGACGGTGGAGAAGGGCGACACCTACCAGCAGCTCGGGTTCATGCCGACCTTCCACGGCTACGAGACCGTCGCCGACCATTACATGTCCTCGTGGGATCACGCGTACTTCGACGAGAACGGCAAGTCCAACGTGGCCAAGGACCCGGCGTTCGCGGAGATGTTCACCTACCAGAAGAAGCTGGTCGAGGAGCTCGGCGGCTACGAGAAGCTGGAGAAGTACCGGGGCACCTTCGGTGACGAGTGGGGCGCCAAACACCCCTTCCACACCGGCCAGGTGGCCATGCAGCTCGACGGCGAGTGGCGGCTCGGGATGGCGGAGGACGCCGGGGTCGACTTCGAGATCGGCGTGGCGCCGATGCCGGTCGCCGACGACGAGGCCGACAGCTACGGCAAGGGCTTCCTCTCCGGCACGATCGTGGGCATCGCCCCGGCCAGCAAGAAGCAGAACGCGGCCTGGGAGCTGGTCAAGTACATGACCAGCGACACCAAGGCGGTGGTGGAGTTCGCCAACGGCATCCGCAACGTGCCCTCCACCCTCGCGGCGCTGAAGTCGCCGGACCTGAAGTTCGACCCGCGCTTCAAGACCTTCCTGGACATCGCCCAGCACCCGAAGTCCAGCACGCCCGACGGAGCCGTCAACGGCTCGACGTACCAGCTGACCCTCCAGGACTTCGGCTACCAGTACGAGAAGGGCGCGGTGAAGGACCTCCAGGCCGGTCTGGAGAAGACCGCGAAGCAGATCGACACCGACATCGCCAAGGCCAAGTAGCCCCCGATGACGACGCACACGCTCCGCTCGAAGCGCCGCAGGTCGGCGCTGCGCACGGCGGCCTTCATGTCACCGTGGCTGATCGGGTTCTCGGTCTTCTTCGCCTACCCGATGGTCTCGACCGTCTACTTCTCCTTCACGGAGTACGACGGCTTCGGGGTCCCGGCCTTCAACGGGCTGGACAACTGGACGTACATCTTCACCGACTACCCGATGTTCTGGCCGTCGCTGCGCAACACGCTGTGGCTGGTGGCCGTGATGGTCACCTGCCGGGTCGTCTTCGGCCTCGGCGTCGGGCTGCTGATCACGAGGATCAAGTCGGGCGCCGGGGTCTTCCGGACCCTGTTCTACCTGCCCTACCTGGCCCCGCCGGTCGCCGCGACGCTCGCCTTCGTCTTCCTGCTGAACCCGGGCACCGGTCCGGTCAACTCGATCCTCGGGGAGCTGGGGCTGCCGACGCCCGGCTGGTTCAACGACGCCTCCTGGTCCAAGCCGGCGCTCACCATGCTCGCGGTGTGGGGCATCGGGGACCTGATGGTGATCTTCATGGCCGCGCTGCTGGACGTACCCACCGAGCAGTACGAGGCAGCGGAGCTGGACGGCGCGTCCGCCTGGCAGAAGTTCCGCTTCGTGACCCTGCCCAACATCTCGCCCATCGTGCTGTTCGCGGTGGTGACGGGCGTCATCCAGGCGATGCAGTACTACACGCAGCCCCTGGTCGCCGGGAAGGTCGCCTCCGGTGTCATCGGCGGCTCCGGACAGTCCTTCGAACCCGGCTATCCCGACAAGTCGACACTGACGCTTCCGCAGCTCGTCTACAACCTGGGCTTCCAGCGCTTCGACTACGGTGCCGCCTGCGCCGTCGCCCTCGTCCTGTTCGCCCTGGCCATGGCCTTCACCGCGCTGCTGATGCGGGGCCGCAACAACCTGATCCCGGCCGGTGACTGAGCCATGACCCACCTCATCGACAAGACCACCGCGCCCGCGCCGGCGCCCGCCCCCGCCGCGCCCCGGACGACGGCGGCCCGCACCGCCCGCCGCAAGGCGCTGCTGCACTGGATCGCCGTGCACTCCCTCGGGGTCGCCGCCGCGCTCTTCTTCGTACTGCCGTTCGTCTTCGTGGTGCTGACCTCGCTGATGAGCGACCAGCAGGCGCTGACCCGCGACCTCACCCCGAACACCTGGGAGTGGGGCAACTACACGCGGGTCTTCCACACCGACGGCTTCCTCGTCTGGTGGCGCAACACCCTGCTGTACGCGGGCGTGGGCACCGTCCTCACCGTGGTGTCGTCCATTCCGGTGGCGTACGCGCTGGCGAAGTTCCGCTTCCGCGGACGCAGGCTGTCGCTGATGCTCGTCATCTCGATGATGATGCTGCCGCCGCAGGTCGTCATCATCCCGATGTACCTGTTCTGGGCCAAGCAGATGGACCTCTCCGGCACCCTGTGGCCGCTGATCATCCCGATGGCCTTCGGCGACGCGTTCTCCATCTTCCTGCTGCGGCAGTTCCTGCTCACCATCCCGAACGAGTACCTGGACGCGGCGAAGGTCGACGGCTGCGGCGAACTCCGCACGCTGGTCAAGGTCGTCCTGCCGATGGCCAAGCCCGGCATCGCGGCCATCGCCCTCTTCCAGTTCTTCGCCGCCTGGAACGACTACTTCGGACCACAGATCTACGCCTCGGAGAACCCGGCCGCCTGGACGCTCAGTTACGGCCTGGAGTCCTTCAAGGGCGCGCACCACACCGACTGGAACCTGACCATGGCCGCGACCGTCCTGGTCATGGCCCCCGTGATCGCCGTCTTCTTCTTCGCCCAGAAGGCATTCGTCGAGGGCGTCACACTGACCGGAGTAAAGGGCTGACATGAAGCTCGCAGTAGTGGGTGGCGGGTCCACCTACACCCCTGAACTGATCGACGGATTCGCCCGGCTGCGGGACACGCTGCCGATCGAGGAGCTGGTGCTCGTCGATCCGGCGGCCGACCGCCTGGAGCTCGTCGGCGGCCTCGCCCGGCGGATCTTCGCCAAGCAGGACCACGCGGGGAGGATCACGACCACGACCGAGGTCGACGCGGGCGTGGCCGACGCCGACGCGGTCCTGCTCCAGCTGCGCGTCGGCGGCCAGGCCGCACGCGAACGGGACGAGACCTGGCCGCTGGAGTGCGGCTGCGTCGGCCAGGAGACCACCGGCGCCGGCGGCCTCGCCAAGGCGCTGCGCACCGTGCCCGTGGTGCTGGACATCGCCGAGCGGGTCCGCCGCGCCAACCCGGACGCCTGGATCATCGACTTCACCAACCCGGTCGGCATCGTCACCCGGGCGCTCCTCCAGGCCGGGCACAAGGCGGTCGGCCTGTGCAACGTGGCGATCGGCTTCCAGCGGAAGTTCGCCCGGCTGCTGGACGTGAACCCCTCCGAGGTGCACCTCGACCACGTCGGGCTCAACCACCTGACGTGGGAGCTGGGGGTGCGGCTCGGCGGCCCGGACGGCGAGGACGTCCTGCCCCGGCTGCTCGCGGAGCACGGCGACGCCGTCGCCGCCGACCTCCGCATGGACCGGCGGATCGTGGACCGGCTCGGCGTCGTCCCCTCGTACTACCTGCGCTACTTCTACGCCCACGACGAGGTGGTGAAGGAGCTGGGCTCCAAGCCGTCGCGGGCCGCCGAGGTCGCGGCGATGGAGAAGGAGCTCCTCGCGATGTACGGCGACCCCTCGCTGGACGAGAAGCCCGAACTGCTGGCCAAGCGGGGCGGCGCGTTCTACTCCGAGGCGGCCGTGGACCTGGCGGCCTCCCTCCTGGGCGACGGCGGTTCGCCGGTCCAGGTGGTCAACACGTACAACCGGGGCACCCTGCCGTTCCTCCCGGACGACGCGGTGATCGAGGTCCAGGCCCGGGTCGGGCGCGACGGCGCGGTTCCGCTGGCCGTCCCGGCGCTGGACCCGCTGTACGCCGGTCTCATCGCCAACGTGACGGCGTACGAGGACCTCGCCCTGGACGCCGCGCTGCGCGGTGGCCGGGACCGGGTCTTCAAGGCGCTGCTCGCCCACCCGCTGATCGGCCAGTTCGACCACGCCGAGGGCCTCACCGACCGGCTGATCGCCCACAACCGGGAGCACCTGGCGTGGGCGTGAACGTGTCGGTCGTCGCCATCGACGCGGGCAACAGCAAGACCGACGTGGCGCTGATCGGCGAGGACGGCACGGTGCTGTCCTCGGCGCGCGGCGGCGGCTTCCAACCGCCCGTGGTCGGGGTGGAGACCGCGATCGACGTGCTGGCCGAGGTGCTGGGGCGGGCGGTCGCAGAGCTGCCGGGGGGCGGCGGGCCGCACGCCGCGCTCGCCCCGCCGGGCTCCTCCGTGCATGTCTCCGCGTGCCTGGCCAACGCCGACCTGCCCGTCGAGGAGGCCGAGTTGGCGGTGGCCCTGGAGGCCCGCGGCTGGGGCTCCTCGGTGGAGGTACGCAACGACACCTTCGCGATCCTGCGCGCCGGGGTGGACGAGCCCCGGGGCGTGGCGGTGGTCTGCGGGGCCGGGATCAACTGCGTGGGCATGACCCCGGACGGGCGGGCCGCCCGCTTCCCCGCGATCGGCCGGATATCCGGCGACTGGGGCGGCGGTTCGGGGCTCGCCGAGGAGGCGCTGTGGTTCGCCGCGCGCGCCGAGGACGGGCGCGGCGAGGCGTCGGAACTGTCCCGCGCGCTGCCGGGCCACTTCGGGCTCGACTCGATGTACGCGCTGATCGAGGCGCTGCACCGGGGCGCGATCCCGATGGCGCGGCGGCACGAGCTGACACCGGTGCTGTTCGCCACGGCCGCGGGCGGGGACGCGGTGGCCGCGGCGCTGGTGGAGCGGCTGGCCGGGGAGGTGGTGGCGATGGCCTCGGTCGCGCTGGACCGGCTCGGCCTGCTGGAGGAGGAGGTTCCGGTGCTGCTGGGCGGCAGTGTGCTGGCCGCGCGCCACCCGCAGCTGAACGACCGGATCGCCGCGCTCCTCAAGGACCGCGCGCCGAAGGCCGAGGTGCGCGTGGTGTCCGAGCCGCCGGTGCTGGGCGCGGCGCTGCTGGGCCTGGACCGCACGGGGGCGGGGCCGGAGGTCCACCGGCGGCTCCGGGGGCAGTACGTCTGAGGTTCCGGGCCGGGCGGGGCCCGGCGGGACGTCCCCTCACGCGTTGCGCGTGGGGGGACGCTTCGTGTGCGCTCCCCGTACGGGTGAACGCCCGGCGTACGGGGGGCGGGAGGGAACCGATCGGGCCCGTGGAACGTGTACCTGATGGGGAGTCCGTTCGCTTATGGGGATGTATCCGGGCACGTTGCGCTGTTCGCCTTGATCGGCTGCGCCCGCCCTGGTCGAATGCGGGGACGGGCAACGGGGACTGACAACGGGACGGGGACGGGGACCTGCCGTCGGCGACCGAGGGGGAGGGCGAGTGACACACCCGCCGAGCGGCGGCTCGCAGACGTTGCGCGCACCGGACCCGGTGCCCGCGCCCACCGCCGTGCCCGCCCGGCCCCGCGCCGCCCGGGCGGTCCAGGTCGAACGGCTGCGCGCGGCGGCGACGACCGAGCCCGGCCGGCTCCGGATCTTCGGGGCCGTCCTGGCGCTGCTGGTCGTGGCGTTCGGCGCGGTGACCACGCTGGAGATCTCGCAGCGGGCCGCCGCCGCCGACGACGTGGTCGGCCGCAGCCAGCCGCTCAGCTCCGACGCGGCGGACGTCTACCGCTTCCTGGCGGACGCCGACACCACGGCGGCCGGCGGGTTCCTCGCCGGCGCGCAGGAGCCCGACGCCGTGCGGGAGCGGTACCGCGAGGACATCGAGGAGGCGGCCCGACTGCTGGTGAAGGCGTCGGGGAACACCGCGTCGGGCAGCGCCTCCAGCCGTGAGATAGCCACCCTCAACAAGCTGCTCCCGGTCTACACGGGCCTGGTCGAGCGCGCCCGCGCCAACAACCGCCAGGGCCTGCCGCTGGGCGGCGCCTATCTCCGGTACGCGAACCGGAAGATGGCCGGCGAGATGCTGCCGGCCGCCGAGCGGCTGTACGCGGCGGAGACGGGCCGGCTGGAGGCGGACTCCGCCGACGCCCGGCGCCGGCCCTTCCTCTCGGTCGGCGCGGGAATCGTGGTGCTCGGCGCCCTGGTGTGGATGCAGCGGCGCACCTACCGGCGGACCAACCGGGTGCTGAACCACGGGCTGGTGGCGGCGACGGCCGCCGCCTCGGTGGTGGTGCTGTGGGCGGCCGTGGGGCACACCGTGGCCCGTACGGAGCTGCGCGCGGCGATGGTGCACGGCCAGGCCTCCCTGGACGTGCTCAACGACGCCCGGATCAGCTCCCTCAAGGCGCGCGCCAACGAGAACCTCACCCTGGTGGCGCGCGGCGCGGTGCTGACCCCCGACGGCTCCGCCGACCAGTACGAGGCGGACTACGGCACGGGGATGAAGACGCTGAAGGACCGGCTGGAGAAGGCCGGACGGCTCGCGGACGACGCGCGCGGGAAGGCTCCCGTGGCCGACGCGGCCGAGGGCGTGGCCCGGTGGCAGGTCCGCCACCGCGAAGCCCGTGCCACGGACGACCGGGGCGACTACGACGGCGCTCTGGAGCAGGTCATCGGGACGGGGAAGTCCACCGGGCAGTCCTTCCAGCAGGTGGACACCGCGCTGGAGAAGGCGCTGGCCCATGAGCAGGGCGAGTTCGCCTCGGCGGCGGAGGACGGGCGCGGGGCTCTGCGGGGGCTGCCCACGGGGGCCGCGGTGCTGGCGGTCCTGGGGGCCGCCGCGGTGGTCGCCGGGGTCAACCGCAGGCTCTCGGAGTACCGGTGAGAGGGGCAGCGATGAGCAGGTCGAAGGACCGGCCCGCGCGCCGCCTGCGCGGCTGGGGCGGTGTGACGGGGATGGCGGTGGCGTGCGCGTTCACCGCCGCGGTCACCTTGCTGCCGCTGGCCCACCACGGCGGCGGGGCGGCCGGGGCGGGCCTCCCGGGCGGCGGGGTGGTGACCGCCGAGGGGGCGCGCGCCAAGGCGTGCACCGAGCCGGAGGCGAGTCTGCGCCCGTCCGGCGGTGACGGGCCGAACATCGACCGGATCAAGCGGCGCGGCAAGCTGATCGCGGGCGTCGACCAGAACAGCTTCCGCTGGGGGTACCGCAACCCGGAGAGCCGGCAGCTCGAAGGGTTCGACATCGATCTGGTGCGGGCCGTCGCCCGGGACGTGCTGGGCGACCCGGATGCGGTGGTCTTCCGTGCGATCCCCACCAACCAGCGCATCGCCGCTCTGGAGCACGACCGGGTCGACGTGGTCGTGCGGACGATGACGATCAACTGCAAGCGGCTCGAACAGGTCTCCTTCTCCACCGCCTACTTCCAGACCGGGCAGCAGGTGCTCGCCCCGAAGGAGTCGGCGATCACCGGGTACGACGCCTCGCTGAAGGGCAAGCGGGTCTGTTCGGCCGAGGGCTCCACGGCGTACGAGGCGTTGGAGAAGCAGTCGTTCGGGGCGCTCTACCAGGACGACCACGACGGCACCGAGCGCGATCCGGACCTGCTGACCGTGCCCAACCAGTTGGACTGCCTGGTGCGGCTCCAGTTGGGCGAGGTCGACGCGGTGGTCACGGACAACGCCCTGGCGGCCGGTCAGGCGGCGCAGGACCCGGCGGTGGAGCTCAAGGGGAAGGCCCCGTTCACCACCGAGTACTACGGCGTCGCGGCGAAGAAGGGCGCCGACGATCTGGTGGCCCGGGTGAACAAGGTCCTCGTCGACTTCCGGGCGGGCGGCGACGACAGCGCGTGGATGACGTCCTACCGGCGGTGGCTGGCGGCCGGACTGCCCGGCATATCCGGGCCGCCCGCCCCCAAGTACCGCGGCGACTGACGCGGTTCGCCCCCCACGCGGGCCGGGGCGGGCGGGCCGAAGCCGGACCCAAGCAGACCGATCCCGCCGGGCCCACCGGCCCGGCGGGGAGAGCGGAGAGGTGATCGATGGGCGTCGCGGGATCCTTCCCCGGCTTCGCGGGGAGGCCCCCCGGCCCGGTCCTGGACCGGGAGGAGGCGGACCGTGCGCTGGCCCGGCTCGGCGCGGAGCACGAGGCGATCGAGACCTCGCTCCTCGCGCTCCAGGACCATGCCGGCCGCCGACTGCTGGAGGGGGCCGAGCTGACCGGCGTCACCCGGGAGCGCTGGGCCACGACCGAGCAGTCGATCACCCTGCTGTGGGGGTACTTCGACGCGTACGCGGGGGCGCTGGCGGAGGCCCGGGAGATCCGTGCGCGCCGCCGGCACCCGAACCGGGAGGACCTTCTCGCCCTGACGGAGCTGCTGCGCGGCGAGGCGGTCACCGTCGCCAACGCGGGCGCGGTGCCGCCCTCGGCCGTGGGCCCGGCCCGGCTCTCCGAGCGGTTCTCGCTCCAGGAGCTGGTGGCCCGGATGAACGAGCTGTACGCCAGGTCGCTGGACATGGTCGTCGCCTCCGACGCGGTCTGGTCGGCGCTGCCCGCCCGGATCGACCTGCTCGCGGCCGAACTGCACCGGACGCGTTCGCTGGCGTACTCGGTGGGGGTGCGGCCCGGTGAGCATCCGGCCGGGGACGACCTGGTGGCGATCACCGAGGAGCTGACCACGCTGCGGGTGCAGGTGGTCTCCGACCCCCTGGCGTTCTGGCTGCCGGGCCCCGGCAGCGCCGCGCCGGGCGGCGGCCGCCCCGACACCTCGCGCTACGACCGGGCGGCCCGCGCCCTGGAGGACGTACGGCGGGAGATCGAGGCGGTCCTCGCGGTGCGCCAGGACGCCGAGGCGCGCCTGGCGCGGCTGCGGGACGTGCTCTCGCGGGCCGACCGGACCCTCACCGAGGCGCGGGCGGCGCGGGGCGAGGTGCTGGCCAAGATCGCCGCCTCCGAAGTGCCGGCGGTCAGCGGGCCGCCGACCGCCCTCCAGGAGCGGCTGGCGACGGCGTCGGACCACCGCAGGCGGGCCCAGTGGCACCGGTTGTCGCCGTTGCTGGAGGCGCTGGAGCAGGAGGCCGAGGAGGAGTTGCTGCGCGCCCGCGAGTCGTTGACATCGGTGACCGCTCCGCTGGCGGTCCGGGCGGAGCTGCGCGGCCGGCTGGACGCGTACAGGGCGAAGGCGGCCCGGCACGGCCTGGCGGAGGACCCGGTGCTGATCGAGCGGTACGACGCGGCCCGCCGCATGCTGTGGAGCGCGCCGTGCGATCTGCGCGCCGCCGAGCAGGCCGTCCTGCGCTACCAGCACGCGGTCGCGGACGCGCTGACGCCGCACCGGCCCGAGGAGCCGGAGGACCGGTGGGGCGCGGGCGGACAGGGGGAGAGACGATGAGTACGCGGTGCCAGCGACCCTCGTGCGAGGGGGCCTACGAGGACATGGGCGGAGGTGAGCTGTACTGCGACACCTGCGGTCTGGCGCCGGTCGTCTCGCCGACGGGCATGGTCTCCTCGCCGCCCACCGGGATCGCCGGGGGCGGACGGGCCGGCGGCCCGGACAGTTCCTCCCAGCGGTCGGGTTCCCGCGCCTCCGCCCGGTCCTCGTCCCGTTCGTCGACCTCGCGCCGTTCGGTCTCCGGCCGGCTGTCGCGCTCGCTGTCCGGGGCGTCCGCCTCCCGGTCGGTCTCGGTGCGTTCCTCCGGCTCGACCACGGCCGCCTCGGCGCGGGGGCGGCTGGGCGCCGGACTGGTCCAGGTGCCGGACGTGCCCCGGCACGATCCGCGCACGGCGGTGATGGAGCACGCCGAGGTGCCGGAGCGGAAGCGGTTCTGCTCCCGTTCGGACTGCGGCGCGCCGGTGGGACGTGCGCGCGGGGGGCGGCCGGGGCGCACCGAGGGGTTCTGCACCAAGTGCGGGCACCCCTACTCCTTCGTGCCGAAGCTGAACAGCGGTGACGTCGTGCACGGCCAGTACGAGGTCGTGGGCTGCCTGGCGCACGGCGGGCTCGGCTGGGTGTACCTGGCGGTGGACCGGGCCGTGTCGGACCGCTGGGTGGTCCTCAAGGGCCTGCTGGACACCGGCGACCAGGACGCGATGGCCGCCGCGATCTCCGAGCGCCGCTTCCTCGCCGAGATCGAGCACGCCAACATCGTGCGGATCTACAACTTCGTCGAGCACCTGGACCAGCGGACCGGGTCGCTGGACGGCTACATCGTGATGGAGTACGTCGGCGGCAAGTCGCTCAAGGAGATCGCCAACGAGCGCCGCACCCCGGCCGGGAAGCGCGACCCGCTGCCGGTGGAGCAGGCGTGCGCGTACGGGATCGAGGCGCTGGAGGCGCTGGGCCATCTGCACAGCCGCAACCTCCTGTACTGCGACTTCAAGGTCGACAACGCGATCCAGACCGAGGACCAGCTCAAGCTGATCGACATGGGCGCGGTGCGCCGGATGGACGACGACGAGTCGGCGATCTACGGCACGGTGGGCTACCAGGCGCCGGAGGTCGCGGAGCTGGGCCCCTCGGTCGCCTCCGACCTGTACACGGTGGCCCGGACGCTGGCGGTCCTCACCTTCGACTTCCAGGGGTACACGAACGTCTACGCCGACGCCCTCCCGGACCCGGACACGATCGAGGTGTTCCGCACCTACGAGTCGTTCTACCGGCTGCTGGTGCGGGCCACCGATCCGGACCCGGGCCGCCGCTTCGCCTCGGCGGCGGAGATGGCCGAGCAGGTGACGGGGGTGCTGCGGGAGGTGGTGGCGCTGCAGACCGGCCGGCCGCGTCCGGCGCTCTCCACGCTGTTCGGCGGGGAACTGCGCGTGGTCGACACGGAGCTGTTCGCCCCGCAGTCCGACGACGTCTCGCTGCTGGGCGGCCGGGAGACCGGAGCGGCGCGCGGGCCGGGGGGCCGGCGCGGGGGCGGCGGCCGTCCGAATCCGGGCGTTCCGGCACAGGGGCCCGCCGGGCGGGCGCAGCCGGTCGCTCCGGGGGCCGTGGCCCCGGCGGTGGCCGGGGCGCTGCCGGTGGGCGCGCAGCCGCACGGGCCGGCGGGGGGCGGCGCGTCCGGGCCGGGGGCCGCTCCGCTGGCCGTGGAGCCGACCCACGTCCGGGGTTCCGCGCCGGGCGGCGGGGCTCCGTTCCCGTCCCCTCCCCCGGCGCACGCCCCTGTTCCGGCGCCCCGGGCGGCCGAGCCGGCCCCGGGCCCGTCCGCCGGGCCGTACGCCGTGCCGTCCGGTCCGTACGGCCCCTCCGGGGGCGCCCGGCTCGCCCCGTTCGACAGCCGGGCCACCTCGTTGGCGCTGCCGGTCCCCCGGGTCGACGCGACGGACCCGAACGCCGGTTTCCTGGCCGGTCTCATGGCCTCCGCCCCCGCCGAGCTGATCACCGCCCTGCACGCGGTCCCGGCCCCCTCGCTGGAGACCCGGCTGCGGGAGCTGCGGGCCCGGCTGGAGATGGGGGACCTGGACCCGGCCGCCCGCGCGCTGTCCACCCTGGAGGGTGAACACCCCGACGACTGGCGGGTGGTCTGGTACCGGGGGATCACCTCGCTGGTGACCGGCGACCACGAATCGGCGGCGCTCTCCTTCGACGCGGTCTACGACGCGTTCCCCGGGGAGACCACGCCCAAGCTGGCGCTGGGGATCTGTGCGGAGGTGCTGGGCCAGCTGGACAACGCCGCCGAGTACTACCGCCTGGTGTGGGCGACCGACCCGGGGTTCGTCAGCGCCGCGTTCGGCCTGGCCCGGGTGCAGATCGCGGCCGGTGAGCGGGGGGCGGCGGTGTCCACCCTGGAGTCGGTGCCGGAGGCGTCGATCCACTACACGGCGGCGCGGGTGGCCGCCGTCCGGGCGCGGCTGCGCGAGCGCTCGCCCCATGAGCCGCTGCGGGCCGACCTGACGGCCGCCGGGGATCAGGTGACGGCGCTGGCGGCCTTCGGCCTGGACCCGGTGCGCCACGAGCAGTTGTCGACCGAGGTACTGGGCAAGGCGCTGGACTGGGTACTCTCCGGTAGTCCCGGTGTCCAGGGGCCGGGCGGACCGGCCGCCGGTACGCCGCGTGGTGCACGGAAGCTGCTCGGCGCCGAACTGGACGAACGGGGACTGCGGTTCGGGCTCGAACGCTCGTACCGCAGGCTCGCCCGGCTCGCGCAGCAGGGCGACGAGAGGATCGAACTGGTGGAGCGGGCCAACCGTTTCCGCCCCCGGACGTGGGTGTGAAGATGTCACAGAGCCACCAGCAGCCCGCCCTGGCGAAGTGCCCCGGCTGCGAGGAGCCGCTGGATAGGGGCGACCGCTTCTGCGGAGCGTGCGGCTACGACCTCTCGGCCGTGCCGACGCGCCCCGGCGACCGGCCGACGGTGGCCATCACCGTGCCCCCGGCCGGACAGGCGGAGGCGTCGGAGGCCGGCGGGGTGGAGGCCGGGGCGGTGCGGTGGCCCGCCGCCGCGGAGACCGACAGCTCGGACGCGCCCGCCCCCGTGCACCGGCCGGCGAACGTGCCGGGGACGGACTCGGACGGCAGGCCGCCGGCGGGGACCGGGCCGGACGGGGCGCCGGGCCACGAGGCCGAGGCCGTCCGCGTACGCCACGACCATCGGGGGGCCCCGGGCGGGACGGACGCGCCGGGCGCCGCGCCCCCGGCCGGTGCGGCGGATCCGCGAACCGCGGCGGACTCCGGTGACTTCCCGTTGGCCGCGCCCGACCCCCGTACGGCGGAACACGCCCCGCCCCCTCCCGCCCCCGGCCCCGGGGCGAAGCTCTGTGTGGCGTGCCGCTCCGGCCGGGTGGACCCCGACGGCTACTGCGAGAACTGCGGGCACGCCCAGCCCCGGGAGCGCGACCACATGGAGCAGGAGCTCGACGCGGTGGCCGCCGTGAGCGACCGGGGGCTGCGCCACCACCGCAACGAGGACTCCTTCGCCCTCTCCTCGACCGCGCTGCCGGACGGTTCGCCGGCCGTCGTCGCGATCGTCTGCGACGGGGTCTCCTCGGCGAGCCGCCCGGACGAGGCGTCGGCCGCCGCCGCGAGCGCCGCCAACGAGGCGCTGCTGGAGTCCCTGCCGCGCGGTACGCACCCGCAGCAGGCGATGCACGAGGCGATCGTCGCCGCGTCCGAAGCGGTCAACGCCCTGGCACAGGAGCCGGCCGGGGCGATGGAGCACGACACGCACCGCCATCAGAACGCCCCGGCCTGCACCCTGGTCGGCGCGGTCATGGCGGGTGACCTGCTGGTCATCGGCTGGGTCGGCGACAGCCGCGCCTACTGGGTGCCCCAGGACCGGGCCCGGCCCACCGCCCGGCTCACCGAGGACGACTCCTGGGCCGCGCAAATGGTGGCGGCGGGCCTGATGAACGAGGCGGAGGCGTACGCGGACGACCGCGCCCACGCCATCACCGGCTGGCTCGGCGCCGACGCGTACGAACTGGAGCCGCACACCGCCGCGTTCAAGCCGGACCGGCCGGGTCTGGTGGTGGTGTGCACGGACGGCCTGTGGAACTACGCGGAGTCCGCCGAGGAGATGGCCGCCGTCGTCCCGGACGACGCCCAGGAGCGTCCGCTGCACGCCGCCCGGGTGCTCGTCGGACACGCGCTCGACGGCGGGGGCCACGACAACGTAACAGTGGCGCTGCTGCCGTTCGCCGTACGTCCGGGAGGGGCAGGATCGGCCCGCGAAGCCGTGTGATCCTCACGGGCCCTCCCGGCCCGGACGGAGTCGAGGGCGCGGGGAGGGGGCACGGGCGACTGACGACGGCGCCGCAGGGCCCCTCCCTGCTCGCGCGAAGCCGAGAAGCTCCGGGAGTGCGTGCGGGCCCCGCGAGCCCGGCCTGATCCGAACGAGAGGCCCTAGGAGCCGACCATGGCCAACTTCTCCAAGTCGAACGTGCCGCAGTTCTCCGTCGAGGTGTACCAGAACGCGTTCCTGCCCGAGGGCGGACGCGAGGTCAACGCCGTCGTGACCGTCACCTCGACCGGCGGCGGCACCACCGGCGGGATACCCCTGGCGGGCTCGGGGCCCGCGCACGGGGCGGGGCGGGGGCCGGGCGCCGCCGTCGTGCTGATGGTCGACTGCTCGGGCTCGATGGACCACCCGCCGACGAAGATGCGCCACGCGCGCGACGCGACGGCCGCGGCCGTCGACACCCTGCGCGAGGGCACCCTGTTCGCGGTGGTCGCCGGGACGCACGTGGCCAAGGACGTCTACCCGGGCGACGGGCGGCTCGCGGTCGCCGACGCGCACACGAAGGCCGCGGCCAGGGAGGCCCTGCGCAGGCTCAGCGCGGGCGGCGGCACCGCCATCGGCACCTGGCTGCAGCTGGCCGACCGGCTGCTGGGCTCGGCCGACGCGGCCATCCGGCACGGCATCCTGCTGACCGACGGCCGCAACGAGCACGAGGCGCCCGAGGACCTGCGGGCGGCCCTGGACTCCTGTGCGGGCCGGTTCACCTGCGACGCCCGCGGGGTGGGCACCGACTGGGAGGTGAAGGAGGTCGCCGGCGTCGCCGCCGCCCTCCTCGGCACGGCCGACATCGTCGCCGACCCCTCGGGCCTGGCCGCGGACTTCACGCGGATGATGGAGAACGCCATGGGCAAGGAGGTCGCGGACGTGGCGCTGCGGCTCTGGACGCCCGTGGGGGTGGAGATCCAATTCGTGAAACAGGTCGCGCCGACCGTGGCGGACCTGACCGGGCGGCGCACCGAGGCGGGCCCCCGGTCCGGGGACTACCCGACCGGTTCGTGGGGGGACGAGTCGCGGGACTACCACGTGTGCGTGCGGGTTCCGGAGGCCGGGATCGGCCAGGAGATGCTGGCGGCCCGGGTCTCGCTGGTCCTGCCCGGCCCCGCGGGCGCTCCGCAGACCCTGTCGCAGGGGCTCGTACGGGCCGTGTGGACGGACGACATGGCGGCCTCCACCTCGATCAACCCGCAGGTCGCGCACTACACGGGCCAGGCGGAGCTGGCACAGGTCATCCAGCAGGGTCTGGAAGCGCGCAAGTCGGGTGATGTCGACGGCGCGACGGCCAAGCTGGGGCGTGCGGTGCAGCTGGCGTCGGCGTCCGGGAACCAGGACACCGCACGGCTGCTCTCGAAGGTGGTCGACGTCGTGGATGCCGCGACAGGTACTGTGCGACTGAAGGCGAAGGTTGCGGAAGCGGACGAGATGACTCTCGAAACGCGCTCGACCAAGACCGTTCGCGTCAAGAAGTAACACGGTCCGGTCATCCGATGACCACAGGCCGTGAGAACCGAACAGCCCGACGTATTCGCTGAGCGACGACGCCGCGATCGACAGCAAGGACGGCCCCCGCGGCCGGAAGAGGAGAGGGGGAAGCGCCGACATGCCGACCTGCCCGAACGGACACCAGTCGGGTTCCGAGGACTGGTGCGAGGTCTGTGGACACCGCATGGCCCCGGGCGGTGCGCCCGCGGGCGCCGTGCCCCCGCCGCCCCCTCCGCCACCCGCGCCCGGTTACGGCTACCCGCAGCCGGATTCCGGTACCGGTGGCGGCCCGCCCACCATGCAGGCGGAGCTGTGCCCGCAGTGCCGCACGCCGCGTGAGGCGATGGCGCCGTTCTGCGAGGAGTGCCGCTGGAACTTCCTCACCAACAAGGCGACCTCCTACACCCCGCTCGCCCCGCAGCACGGCACGCCCGACAGCCCCCCGCCCGGCCTCAACCTGCCGCCCGGCTTCCAGGCGCAGGGCCAGGGCGGACAGCCCGGCCACGGCGGACAGCCCGGCCAGGGCGGCCCCGGCGGGCAGGGCGGGCACGGTGGTCCCGGCACGCAGCCCGGCCAGGGCGGCCCCGGCGGGCAGGGCGGCCCCGGTGCGCCCCAGCCGCACGATCCGTTCGACTACCAGGGTTCGCGCCCCTCGCAGATGAACCGTCCCGCCGAGCCGCTCGCCCCCGAGCGGAGCGGCCCGCACGGGGACGGGGGCCCCCAGGGGAACGGCGGCCCGCACGGTAACGGCGGCCAGGGCGGGCCTCCCCCGTCGTTCCGGCAAGGCCCCCCGCCGCCCTCGTTCCCGCAGCAGGGCCATCCCTCGCAGCAGTCGGCGCCCTCGCCGTTCGAACCGCAGCGGCAGCCGACTCCTTCGCCGTTCGAGCCCCGGCAGCCGGCTCCCTCCCCGTTCGAACCGCAGCAGCCCGCTCCCCCGGCCCCCTCGCCGTTCGAGCCCCGGCAGTCCTCGCCCTTCGCGCCGTCGCAGCAGCAGTCGGGGCCGCCCGCGCCGCCGCGCTCGTCGGGGCACACGGCCGGCGGGGACGACTGGATGCTGCCGCCGCCCTCCCGGCCGCAGCCCCCGCAGCCGCCCCAGCACTTCCAGCAGCCGGGCCCTCACCAGGGCCCGGACCAGGGCGTGGGGCAGGGCGTGGGGCAGGGCCAGGGCCTTCAGGACCGCGGTGGTCCGGACCAGGGGTACGCGGGTCACGGCCGGAGCGGCCAGGACCAGGAGTACGGCCCGGGCGGCCAGGGCCAGGGGTACGACCAGGACGACCAGAGCGGCCAGGACCAGGGGTACGACCAGGGCGGTCGGCAGCACGCCGGGGCGCCCGGCGGGGGCGGCCCGCAGCAGCCCGCCTCCTGGACGGCCGTGATCGCCCCGGACCGCGAGTACTTCCTGGCGATGATGCAGCGCAGCGGCCCCGAGGCCAGCAGGCTCAACCTGCCCGCGTACTCCCCGGAGCAACGCCTTCCGCTCACCGGCGGCCAGGTCACCATCGGACGTCGGCGGCAGAGCACCGGCGAGTCCCCCGACGTGGACCTCTCGGTGCCTCCGGAGGACCCGGGCGTCTCGCACCAGCACGCGATGCTGGTGCAGCAGCCGGACGGCGGCTGGGCGGTCGTCGACCAGAACTCCACCAACGGCACCACGCTGAACGGCTCCGAGGACCCGATCCAGCCCTACGTCCCCGTACCGCTCCAGGACGGCGACCGGGTGCACGTCGGGGCGTGGACGACGATCACGCTCCGCCGGGACTGAACGGAACGGCACACCCGCCCGACGGGACCGAACGCCCCCGCGGTGCGGGCGGCCCCGGACCGACGACGGCGCCCGTCCTGCCCTCCGGGGCCGGGCGGGCGCCGTCTCATGCGGCGGGGAGCGGCCAGGTGTACGGGCCCTGCGGGTCGTCGAGCCAGGCCCACTGCCGCCCCCGGCCGACCGTGATGCCGTACCTCTCCCGCTGCGGGCGCCCCTCGCGTTCCCAGAGGGAGAGGGCCTCATGCGGATCGAGCGCCCCCGCGGTCAGGGTCAGCAGGAACCGGAACAGGTCGTCCCCGGCCACCCGGCCCGGCAGCCCGCCGAGGCGCGGAAGGGGGCCGGCGGCCGGGTGCGCCCCGCGCAGGGGCACGAAATACGCCGGGGTGTGAAGGAAGTGCCCCTCCGCGCACGGGCCGTCCGCCGTCGCGCGGACCCGGAGCGAGACCAGCCCCGTGGCGAGCGGGGCGATGATCCGCGCCCCCGGACGGCACTGTTCCGGCCAGCTCCGCGGTAGGGACGGCAGGGTGCAGGTCGCGATGATCCGGTCGTACGGAGCGTGCGCCGGGCAGCCCCGCGCGCCGTCGCCGGTGACCACCGTGGGGCGGCGGCCGGCCGCGGCGAGGTGGCTGCGGGCCGCGTCCGTGATCCCGGGGTCCAGATCGACGGTGGTCACCGCCGCGTCGCCGAGCCGGTGGGCGAGCAGGGCCGCGTTGTAGCCGGGGCCGGTACCGATCTCCAGGACGGTGTGCCCGTCCTCGACGTCGAGGGCGTCGAGCATCAGGGCCATCAGGGACGGCTGGCTGGAGGACGAGACGAGTTCGCCGTCCTTGAGGCGGGTGGCCAGCGCCCCGTCCGCGTACACCCCGCGCAGCCAGCGGGAGCGGCGCTCGGGGTCGGGGTCCTCGCCCCAGAGGCGTTCGTAGCCCCGGATGCCGTGCACGTAGAAGAACGGCACGAACAGATGGCGGGGAACCTCCGCAAAGGCGGTGCGCCAGGCGGGGTCGGGGAACGCGCCCCGCGCGTCGATCTCCCGTACCAGGGCCGCCCGCGCCGCGTCGGCCTCGGCGTCGTCGGAGGCGGGCGGGGTGGGTCCGTACCGGTGTGCGCCCATACCTCCACTGTCCTGCGCCGGAGCCGTGCGGGCGAGCCGGTGAACGGCGGGCGGCAAGCGGCAAGCGGCAGGCGGCGGGCGGCGGACAGCGCGGTGACCGCGGACCGGGCCGGTGTCCGCCCGGTCCGCCCGCCCCTGGTCCTAGGACCCCCGTCCTCGGCCGGGGCGTCTGCGACCATGGACGGGTGACTGAGATTCCGCGCGACACGCTTCAGGAGCAGACCTTCTACGAGCAGGTCGGCGGCGAGGCGACCTTCCGCCGCCTGGTCCACCGCTTCTACCAGGGCGTGGCGGGCGACGAGCTGCTGCGGCCGATGTACCCGGAGGAGGACCTGGGCCCGGCCGAGGAGCGGTTCGCGCTGTTCCTGATGCAGTACTGGGGCGGTCCGCGCACCTACAGCGACCACCGGGGCCACCCCCGGCTGCGGATGCGGCACGCGCCGTTCCGGGTGGACCGGGCGGCCCATGACGCCTGGCTCACCCACATGCGGGCGGCGCTGGACGAGCTGGAGCTCGCGCCGGAGCACGAGCGGCAGTTGTGGGACTACATGACGTACGCCGCCGCCTCGATGATCAACACCGCCGACTGATCAGCACCGCCGGCTGATCAACACCGCCGGCTGATCAACACCGCCGGCCGAGCGGCATCGCCGGCCGGCCGCCGCCGCCCCTCGGCACCGCTGTCCGGCCGCGGCCGGCGGATGCGCCGCGGCCGGTCGGTCCGGGCGGCGCCGCCGACCGATCACGCTCCGGCCCCTCTGCCCCACCTGGGCGTGACGGGTGAACGATCCGTGACCGGACGACTGCGGAATCCGGTCTTCCCTCTCCGCATAACGATCACGATCGCATCAAGGTGTAGCGGCAAGCGGTTACCGAAACCCGGCCGCCTCTGAAAGCATCACCGGTACGCCGGGGGGCGTGCGCATGCGGTGTTTCCGGGGCTGGGGGATCAGGTGACGGGTTTCGTCCTTCTGCGGGTACGGGCTCACCGCCTGCTGCTCTCCGCGGCCCTCCTCGCCGTCCTGTTGACCACGTCCGTCCTGGCCGCGCTCACCGCGTTCTCCGGTTCCGTGGGCGACGCGGCCCTGCGCCACACGCTCACCCACGGAGCGGCCGCCTCCGCCTCCCTCGTCGTGACCGCCTCCGTGGGCCACGAGCGGCGCGCCGAGGCCGACGACACCGTCCGCGAGGCTTCCCGGGACGCCTTCGACGGGCTGCCCGTGACGGTGGGGAGGCTGGAGAGTTCGGGGTCGTACGCCCTGCCGCGCACCCTCCAGGACCCGGCCGCCCGGCGCGGCGAGCCGGACCTGACCCAGTTCGCCGCCCTCGACCCCGCCCGGGTGCGGATCACCGAGGGCAGGGCTCCCGAAGCCGCCTCCGGAGACGACGGACCCGTCCGGGTCGCGCTGCCCGCCGTCGCCGCCGAGGCGCTGAAGCTGAAGCCGGGCGGGCGGTTCACCGTCACCGACCGGCTGCGGGAGGAGAAGCGGCAGGTCCTGGTCACCGGTGTCTACGAGGTCGCCGACCAGTCCGATCCGTACTGGCAGCTCGATCCGCTCGGCGGGCGCGGGGTGCGCAAGCTGGCCTTCACCACGTACGGCCCGCTGCTCACCGACCCCTCGGTCCTCGCCTCCGGCGCCCTCAGCGGCGGGAACACGGCGTGGCTGGCCACCGCCGACTTCGCCGGGCTGACCACCGGCTCCATGGAAGGGCTGCGCGAGGCGTCGGCCGCCGCCCCCGGGGCGCTGACCGCCGCGCCGGTGTTCTCCTCCGGTGTCACCGCGCGGACGGCGCTGCCGACCGTGCTCGACCAGCTCGACCGGGCCCTGCTGGTCTCCCGTTCCACTCTGATGATCGTCGCGGTGCAGTTGGTGCTGCTCGCCGCGTATGCCCTGCTGCTGGTGGCCCGGCTGCTGAACAGCGAACGTGCCAGCGAACGCGAGCTGCTGCGGGCCCGGGGCGGTTCCCGGGCCCGGATCACCTCGTTCGCCGCGCTGGAGGCGCTGCTGCTCGCCGTGCCCGCCGCCGTGGTCGCGCCGCTGCTCGCGGGGCCGTTGACCGGACTGCTGGCCGAACGGAGCGCCCTGGCCCGGATCGGACTGCGGGTCGGCGCGTCCTCGACCGCCACCGTGTGGCTGGTCTCCGCGGGCATCGCGCTGGCCTGCGCGCTGGCCGTGGTGGCCCCGTCGCTGGCGGCCGGGACGGGCGGGCGCGGGACCCGGGCCGCTTCGCTGCCCGGCCCGGTGCGGGCGGGCGCGGACGTCGGGCTCCTCCTGATCGCGGCGGTGGCGTACTGGCAGCTCGACCGGCAGGCCGGCGGCGGGGCGCTCACCGGCGACCGGGCCGGCGACCTCGGGGTCGATCCGCTGCTGGTGGTCGCCCCCGCCCTGGCGCTGCTCGCCGGCACGGTCCTGACCCTGCGTCTGCTGCCGCCCGCCGCCAAGCTCGCCGAGCGGTGGGCGGCCAGGGGCCGGGGGCTGCCGGCGGCCCTGGCGGGCTGGCAGTTCAGCCGCCGCCCGCTGCGCGGCGCGGGCCCGGTGCTGCTGCTGGTCCTGTCGGTGGCGATGGGCATGCTGGCGATCGGGCAGAGCGCTTCGTGGAACCGTTCGCAGTCCGACCAGGCCGACTTCGCCTCCGGCGCCTCGGTGCGGATGGTGAGCGGGCCCGGCGGCGGCCCGGCGGCGGCCGGCGCCTACACCTCCCTGCCCGGGGTGCGACAGGCCGCCCCCGCCTTCCGGACCGACGTGGAGGTCTCCGGCGGGCGCACGGCCGAGGTCCTCGCCCTGGACACGGCCCACGCGGACGAGCGGATGCTGATGCGCTCCGACCTCTCCGGGGAGAGCCCCCGCCGGCTGTTCGAGACCATCGCCCCCGATCCCGCCCCGCGCCCCGGCCTCGTCCTGCCGGAGGACGGCGCCCGGCTGAAGCTGGACCTGCGGATCACCACGGTGGCGCCGAAGGGGACCGCGCCGGGCCCGGACGAGGAGCCGCCGGTGGTCACCCTGCTCCTGGAGGACCGCTACGGACTCCCCTACCGCGCCCTCGCCGGTCCGGTGCCCGTGGACGGCGGTCCGGTCGCGGTGTCCGTACCGGTGTCGCCGACGGGCGGTCTGGCCGTGACCGGCGTCGAGGTGGACGGACAGCCGCCGTGGGACCGCGCACGGCAGCAGCGGGTCTCCCTGAGCGACGTGCGGGTGGTCACCGCGTCCGGCTCCGAACGCCCGGTCACCGCGTCCGCTCCGGTGCGCTGGGCGGGGTCCATGGCGTTCACCGAGGGAGGCGAGGTCCGGCGGGGCGAACCGCCGGTGCGCAACGGGGCCTCGCACCTGCCGGACTTCACGTACGACACCGGGGTGGGCGACGAGGAGTCCTGGGAGCCGGTCACCAGCACCCTGCGGATCACCGCCGCCCGGCCGAAGGCCACGTCCGTCAAGGCGGTGGCGACGGACGCCTACCTGAAGAGCACCAACGCGAAGCTGGGCGACGGGATCGACGTCACCCTGGCCGGGAACACCGTCCGGGTGGAGCTGGCCGCCTCCGTGCGGCGGCTGCCGACCACGGAGGCGGTGAAGCCGTCCGGGGCCGAGGACCCGGTGAGCGGGGGCGGTGCGCTGCTGATGGACCTCAAGGCCGTCACCCAGGTCCTGGCCCACCGGCCGACCGCGACGATCGAGGCGACCGAGTGGTGGCTGAGCACCGCGCCCGGGGACGCCGCGAAGACGGCGGCCGCCCTGCGCGCCCTGCCGGACACCGACCCGGCGCAGGTCCTGGTCCGCGCGGAGGCCGCCCAGAGGCTGGTGGACGATCCGCTGGGGGCCGGTCCGCAGGCGGCGCTGCCGGCCGTCGCGGTGGTCGCCGCCGCGCTGGCGGCGGTCGGCTTCGCGGTCAGCGCCTCGGGCTCCCGGCGCGAACGGTCGGCCGAGCTGGGCGTGTTGCGGGCGCTCGGCGCCCCGCGCCGCCAGCTGGCCCGCATGGTCGCCGCCGAGCAGGGGGTGCTGATCGTCCTCGCCCTGCTGATCGGGCTCGGCATCGGCACGGTGCTGACCCGGGCCGTCGTCCCGCTCATCGTGTTGACCGGACAGGCCGGACGGCCCGTCCCGCCGGTGCTGGTCGAGCTGCCCGCCGGGCAGATCGCGGCACTGCTGGCGGGGGTCGCCGCCCTGCCGCTCGTGATCGTCGCGGCGATGGCGCTGCGCCGCGGGAACCCGGCGGTCACGCTGCGCCACCAGGGGGACCACTGATATGAGCGACGACAAGCGGCCCGCCGAGGCCCCCTGGATCCGTACCCGGCTGCGGACCGCGCCCGGTGCGGCGTCGGCCCTCGCGGTGCTGGTGCTGGTGACGGCGTTCCTCGCCGCGGCCTTCCCGCGGGCCGTGGACGCGTACGAGACGAAGGGGCTGCGTCACGACATCCTGACGGCCGCTGCGAGCCGCAGCGTCGTGGAGGTCTCCCGTCCGCAGCCCGGTCTCGAACTGCCGCAGGGGCAGCGGGAAGCCGAGATGCGGAGCCCCGTGCTGGCTCGGATCGGGGCGGGGCTCCTGAAGGCGCTGCCGGCACCGCTGCGCGCCGACACCGCGTCGGTCGCGTACGGGGTGCGCACCACGAAGCCGGCCGTCGCGACCGAGCCCTGGCTGCCCAGGCCGGAGGCGTTGCCGCCGAAGCTCACGTACGCGGCGCAGTCGGGTCTCAAGGAGCACGCCACCCTGGCCTCGGGCGCCTGGCCGACGACTCCCCGGCAGGTGACCTCGGGCACCCGTGCGGTGCAGGGCGCGGTCACCGAGGAGACGGCTGCCGAGCTGAAGGTGAAGGTCGGCGCGACCATCACGCTGCTCACCGCGGCCCAGGAACCCATCACCGTGACGATCACCGGCATCGTGGCTCCGCGCGACCCGCGGGGAAGCTACTGGTCCGCCGATCCGCTGCTGCGCACCCCCTCCCTGGTCCTGGACCCCGCGAGCCCCTTCCCGCAGCACTACTGGACCGGCACCGTCCTGCTGGCCGAGGACGCCGGCCCCGTGCTCCTGAGCACGGCCGCCGAGCCCGTCCTCTACTGGCGGATCCCGCCCGACCCGGCCGCGCTGACCGGCCCCGACGGCGCGCGGCTGACGTCCGTCATCGCCTCGCTGGAGAGCGGCCCCGGGCTGCTGAAGGTGCGCGAGATCGCCGACGGCACCGCGGTGGTCTCCACCGGCCTCGGCCACATCGTGGAGGCCAACGGGCGGATGCGCGACGCGATCGGTCCCGTCATCGCGGTCGCCGCCCTCGGGATCGGCTCGGTGGCCGCCGTCGTCCTGCTGATGACGGGCGCCCTGATCGCCGGCCGCCGCCGCGCCGAACTGGCGCTGATGCGCTCGCGCGGCGGCTCGCTGCGCGGCATCGGCGGCCGGCTGCTCGCGGAGACCGCGGTGACCGTCCTGCCCGCGAGCGCGCTCGGGCTGCTGCTCGCGACGGTGCTCGTGGGCGAGGGCCGGTGGTGGCCGGGGGCGCTGGCCGCGGCCGGGGTCGGGCTGCTGGTGTGCGTCGCCCTGCCGCTGCGGACGACGCTCCAGCACATCCGGCCCGTCCTGGGCGCACCGCGCGAGGACATGGTGAGTGCGCGGCCGTCGCGCCGCCGCACCGTCGTCGAACTGACCCTGGTCGTGCTGGCGGCCGGTGCGGTGACGGCGCTGCGCCGACGGGGTACGGCCGCCGAGGGCGGCGCCGACCTGCTGGTCAGCGCCGCGCCCGTGCTGGTCGCGCTGATCGCGGCGCTGGTGCTGGTGCGGCTCCACCCGCTGCCGCTGCGGCTGGCCGCCCGCCCCGTGGCCCGGCTGCGCGGGGCGATCGGCTTCCTCTCGCTGGCCCGCGCCGGCCGGTCGTCGGCCGGTGGCGCGCTGCCGTTGCTCGCCCTGCTGCTGGCGCTGGCCACGGCGGCGTTCGGCGGCTCGGTGATCGCCGGTATCGGGGACGCGCGGGACGACGCGGCGCTGGCGGCGGTCGGGGCGGACGCCCGGGTCAGCGGCGTGAGCGAGCGCACGACGCTCCCCGACGGGCTGGTCCGCACGGTGAGCCGGCTGGAGGGCGTACGGGACGCGGCGCCGGTACGGATCGAGTACGGCGTGGCCCTCCCCGAGGCGGCTCCCGGCGGGGCCGGGGCCACGGGCCCGGACGGCGACGACGGTACGGAGACGGGTTCCGGCGCGGTTTCCGGTACGGACACGGGGACGGCCACCGACTCCAGGACGGCGGCCCTGGTCGGCGTGGACCCCCTCTCGTACGCGCGGGCGGCCCGCGCCGCCG
Source organism: Streptomyces sp. NPDC017448 (assembly GCF_044330565.1). Lineage (NCBI taxonomy): Bacteria > Bacillati > Actinomycetota > Actinomycetes > Kitasatosporales > Streptomycetaceae > Streptomyces > Streptomyces sp. NPDC017448. Next base: position 301,032 of record NZ_JBIRLM010000008.1, read on the forward strand.
GGCTCCCGGACCTCCCGGCCGACCGGTTGAGGTTCACCGGCGCCACGGCCCGCCCGGTCGAGGAGGGCGAGGGCGGGTCCGAACAGGTCCTGCCGGCCATCGCCTCCCCGGGGGTGGCGGCCCGGCTGGGCAAGGAGCCGCGCGCGATCAAGACGCTGTCCGGCAACTTCGCGGTGCGGGTCGTGGGGACCACGGAGCGCGCCGCGGCCGTCCCCTCCACCGACTTCCTGATCGTGAACGCCGCCTCCCTGGAGCAGGGCGCGCCCACCACGCTGCTCCTCGCCGGGGCGCCGGAGGCCGGAAAGCTGCGGGCGGCGGTCGCGGAGAGCGGCGAGGAGTACGCCGTGAAGCTGCGTTCCGAGGAGCGCGCCAGGTATGTGGACACCCCGATGCAGGCGGGAGCCGAGCGGATCTACCTCGCGGCCGTCGCGGCGGGCGCCGGGTACGCGCTGCTGGCCGTCCTGCTGTCGCTGCTCCAGACCGCGCCGGAGCGCAAGACCCTGCTGGCACGGCTGCGCACGATGGGGCTCACCACCGCGCAGGGGAGGCGGCTGCTGGCCTTCGAGGCGACGCCGCAGGCGCTGCTGGCGGCGGGCGGCGGCCTGTTCACCGGCTGGGCGACCATCGTCCTGCTCTCCCCCGGCATCGACCTGGTGCCGCTGGCGCTCGCGGGGGTCGCCGGATCGGACACCAGCCCGGTCACGCTGCGCACCGACCTCTGGTCGCTGGGGCTGCCGGCCGCCGGGGTGGTGGCGCTCACCGCGGCGGTCGCGGGTGTGCAGGCATGGTGGGCGAGCCGCCGCGGATCGATCACCGAACTCAGGGCAGGAGACTCCCGATGACCTCGTCCACCGAGACGGCAGGCACGGCCCGCGCGGCCGGAACGACGCTGGCGGAGCTGGAGCGGCGGGCGGCGGCCCGCCGGGACCGCCCGGCCTACGGGCACGACGCGCTGATCGCCTGCGACCGCGTGGTGCGGATCTTCACCACGGACGGGGTGGAGGTGCAGGCGCTCCAGGGCCTCGACCTGCTGGTCCAGGAGGGCGAGTTGATGGCCCTGGTGGGGGCGTCGGGCAGCGGGAAGTCGACGCTGATGAACATCCTCGCGGGGCTGGACGTGCCGACGGCCGGCTCGGCGAAGGTCGCGGGGTGCGATCTGCTGTCGATGGGCCCGAAGGAACGGCTGCGCTACCGCCGGGACGTGGTCGGGTTCGTCTGGCAGCAGACCGCCCGCAACCTGCTCCCCTACCTCACCGCGATCCAGAACATCACCCTGCCCATGCAGTTGCGCGGCGGGACCGGCAAGCGCGAACGGGCGGCCCGCGCCGAGTCCCTGCTCACCATGCTCGACATCGAGCAGTGCCGCGACCGGCGGCCCCAGCAGCTGTCCGGCGGGCAGCAGCAGCGGGTGGCCATCGCGGTGGCGCTGGCCAACGCCCCGTCCGTACTGCTGGCGGACGAGCCGACCGGGGAGCTGGACTCGGCCACCGGGGAACAGGTCTTCGCCGCGTTCCGCCGTGCCAACGAGGAGTTGGGGACCTCGATCGTGATCGTCACCCACGACCAGGCGGTCGCGAACGAGGTGCGGCGTACGGTCGCCATCCGCGACGGCCGTACCTCCTCCGAAGTGCTGCGCCGTACGGAGGTGGATGCGGCGACGGGCCAGGAGTCGCAGGTGGCCCGGGAGTACGCGATGCTCGACCGGGCGGGGCGGCTCCAGCTGCCCGCGGACTACACGCAGGCGCTGGGCATGGAGCACCGGGTGCTGCTGGAGCTGGAGCAGGACCACATCGGCGTCTGGCCGGACGCGCACGGAACGCGGGAGGAGACGGACGGGCCCGCACCGGACGGACCCGCGCAGGAGGCTTCGGACAAAGAGTGACGGGGGCCGGCTGCCCCAGGCACGCCCGGCTCCCTCAGCCGCGGTCGGGCGCCTCGGCCGCGTCCGCCTCCCCGGACGGGCGCGGTCGGCCGGTCCGCCTCAGCCCCGTCCGACCGAGAGGCCGAGTCCGCCGAGCCCGCCGGGGCCGCCCAGGCCGCCGGCCGGGTCGCGGCGCAGGGCGATCGAGCCGAACGGCGTCCGCAGCCGCAGCCAGCCGCCCGCCGAGAGCAGCGAGACGGGGAAGTCCGGGTCGGGGCGGAGGAAGCCGAGGGACTGGGCGGCGTGCACGGCGCGCAGGGGCAGCCCCGTCGCGCCGACCTGCCGGGACCAGATCTCGCGGCCCATGCGTTCCCGCTCGGCGCGGGTGCGCAGCTCGTCGGGGAGCGCCTCGTCCCGGCGGCGGAATTCGGCGACGGCCAGGTCGAGCGCGGTGCGCAGGGCATCGGGCCGGGGCAGTCCGGCCTCCTCCCGCCAGGGCCCCCGGGGCGGCAGGACGCCGGTCCAGGGCGGCCCGGTGACGGGTGCGGGCAGCACACCGCCCGCACCGTCGCCCGTACCGCTCGCGCCCTCCGCGCCGGGGGCGTCGAGGGACTCCAGCAGCTCGCCGGCCGACACCGTGGCGTCGAGCGCCGCGGGGCCGGCCAGGCGGGCCGTACGGATGGCGAGGACCTCGAAGGAGGGCGGGCGGCCGAACACGGCGAGCGCGTCGCCGCCGCCCGCCTGCAACCGGACCGCCGCGGCCCGGTCGTAGTGGAGCAGCCGGCCGAGGAAGGCGGCGAGATCCGCCGCCTCCCTCGCGTCGGCGAACCGCAGCGACTGCACGGGCACGGTCATGCCGCGGCGGGCTCCTCTGCCAGGTACTGCTGGAGGAAGAACTTCTCCTCGGCGGTGATCCGCCGGGGCCGCCCGGCCGCGAGGTCGTACGGCACGACGACGGTCGAGGCCCGTACGTACACCTGGTCGGGGTCCTTGATCTCGTAGGCGATCGTCAGCGAGGCGGCGCCGATCTTCGTGACCCAGGACTCGACGGTCACCGGCTCGTGCCGGTGGACCAGCGGCCGTACGTAGTCGATCTCGTGGCGGGCCACGACGGACCCGCCCGAGAACGACGGCGAACCGTCCCCGGGCGCCAGCCGGAACATGAAGTCGATGCGCGCCTCCTCCAGGTAGCGGAGGAAGACCACGTTGTTGACGTGGCCGAAGGCGTCCATGTCCGACCAGCGCAGGGGGCAGCTGTAGAGGTGACGGGCCAAGACGATCAGCCTCGCGTGAGCTTCTTGTAGGTGGCGCGGTGCGGACGGGCCGCGTCCGCGCCGAGCCGCTCGACCTTGTTCTTCTCGTACGACTCGAAGTTGCCCTCGAACCAGTACCACTTGGAGTCGCCCTCGTAGGCGAGGATGTGCGTGGCCACCCGGTCCAGGAACCAGCGGTCGTGGGAGATGACCACCGCCGCGCCCGGGAACTCCAGGAGGGCGTTCTCCAGCGAGGACAGGGTCTCGACGTCGAGGTCGTTGGTGGGCTCGTCGAGGAGCAGCAGGTTGCCGCCCTCCTTGAGCGTCAGCGCCAGGTTGAGGCGGTTGCGCTCACCACCGGAGAGGACGCCGGCCGGCTTCTGCTGGTCCGGGCCCTTGAACCCGAACGCGGAGACGTAGGCGCGGGACGGCATCTCGACCTGGCCGACGTTGATGTAGTCCAGCTCGTCCGAGACGACGGCCCAGAGGGTCTTCTTCGGGTCGATGTTGGCGCGGGACTGGTCGACGTAGGAGATCTTGACCGTGTCGCCGATCTTGACCGAACCGCTGTCCGGCGTCTCCAGGCCCTGGATCATCTTGAACAGCGTGGTCTTGCCCGCGCCGTTCGGACCGATGACGCCGACGATGCCGTTACGGGGCAGCGTGAACGACAGGTCGTCGATGAGGACCTTGTCGCCGAAGGCCTTCGAGAGGTGCTCGACCTCGACGACGATGGAACCGAGCCGCGGGCCCGGCGGGATCTGGATCTCCTCGAAGTCCAGCTTCCGCATCTTGTCGGCCTCGGCCGCCATCTCCTCGTACCGGGCGAGACGGGCCTTGGACTTGGTCTGGCGCCCCTTGGCGTTCGACCGCACCCACTCCAGCTCCTCCTTGAGCCGCTTCTGGCGCTTCTCGTCCTTGCGGCCCTCGACCTTGAGGCGGGCGGCCTTCTTGTCGAGGTAGGTGGAGTAGTTGCCCTCGTAGGGGATGGCGCGGCCGCGGTCGAGCTCCAGGATCCACTCGGCGACGTTGTTCAGGAAGTACCGGTCGTGGGTGACCGCGACGACGGCGCCCGCGTACTTCGAGAGGTGCTGCTCCAGCCAGTTCACCGACTCGGCGTCGAGGTGGTTGGTGGGCTCGTCGAGGAGGAGCAGGTCCGGGGCCTCGATGAGGAGCTTGCAGAGCGCCACACGGCGCTTCTCGCCACCGGAGAGGTTGGTGACGGGCCAGTCGCCGGGCGGGCAGCCCAGGGCGTCCATGGCCTGCTCCAGCTGGGCGTCCAGGTCCCACGCGTTGGCGTGGTCCAGGTCCTCCTGGAGCTTGCCCATCTCCTCCATCAGCGCGTCGGAGTAGTCGGTCGCCATGAGCTCGGCGACCTCGTTGAAGCGCTTGAGCTTGCCCATGATCTCGGCGGCGCCGTCCTGGACGTTCTCCAGGACGGTCTTCGACTCGTCGAGCTTCGGCTCCTGCATGAGGATGCCGACGGTGAAGCCGGGCGACAGGAACGCGTCGCCGTTGGACGGCTGCTCCAGGCCCGCCATGATCTTCAGCACCGTGGACTTGCCGGCGCCGTTGGGGCCCACGACACCGATCTTCGCGCCGGGCAGGAAGTTCAGGTTGACGTCATCGAGAATCACCTTGTCGCCGTGCGCTTTGCGCGTCTTGCGCATGGTGTAGATGTACTCAGCCAAGAGAAACCGTCCGGCAGCAATAGAGGTGTGGGCAGATACACCCATCTTGCCTGACACCCGCCCCCGGACGGAAACCCGGCCGGGGGCGGGGGCCGGAGCGCCGCCGGTTCCCCGGGGGCGGAAGCTCACTCACCGCCGGTGTGCGGCTGCTTCCGGCGGAGCAGGAAGACGGTGCCGCCGCCCATGACGAGCAGGCCGATGGCGAGGGCCGCGACCATCGAGGTGGCGCTGGAACCGCCCGTCGCGGCGAGGTCGCCCTCCAGCCCCGACGTGCCCGACCCGGTCGTGGCGGGGACGGACCGCTGGGCGCTCTGCGTGCCGACGTCGTTGCCCGCCCCGGCCGTCCCGTCGTCCTCCTTCTCCAGGACGCTGCCGCTGGTGGCGCAGTCGAGGACGCCGGTGAAGGTGCGGCTGAACCCGGCGGGCCCGGTGATGGTGACGTCGTACGCCTGGTCCTCGGCGACCGGGACCGTCACCGTGCGGGTCTCCCCGGCGGCGACGGTGTGCTCGGCCCCGGCCAGCTCGAAGGTGAACGGCTCGTCGCCCCGGTTGGCGGCGGTGACGTCCACCCCGCCCTCGGCGCAGTTCTTCCGCGCGGTCAGCGCGGGGGCGGCACCGGTACCGGCCCAGGTGGCGGTGGCGCGGGCGGAGACGGTGGATTCGCTGGATCCGGCCAGGATCTGGGTCTGGGTGCGGCCGGTCCCGGCGAAGGCCCGGCCGACCGGCACGGAGGTGGTGGCCTGGACGCCCAGGGAGGCGGTGCCGTCGGCGGCGCCCTTCGGCACGTCGAAGTAGAGCCGGTCCCCGTCCTCGGCGTCGGTGACGGGGGCGCCCTTCTCGTCGGTGACCCGGACCCCGCCGGCCGCCGCCCCGGCGGGGGGCGCCACCGAGACCTGGTCCGCGTCGGTGCGTACGGTCACGGGTCCGAGCCGCTCGCCGGGCCGGCCGGAGACGGCGGCCGGTTCCAGGGTCAGCGAGGGCCGGGGCTCCTTCACCGTGCGCGCGCTGCGGTGCAGCCAGTCGGCGAGCTTCTCCGCCTGCTTGTCCGAGGCGGTGACGTCGGCGTCGTCCGAGTAGCGCCAGATGGCGACCTGGGTTCCGGCGGCGGCGGTCCGCTCGGTCAGCGGGCCCGTGCCCGCCGCCTCCGCGAGCGCGGCCAGGTCGTCGACCCGCGGGTAGGAGTGCTGGAGGATCCAGCGGATCTTCCCCGCGTCCCGGTTGCCGTTGAGCGAGGTCTCGGCCCAGGGGGTCTCCAGGTACTTCGCCTGGTCCTGGGTGGGGTTGTGGAGGTCGATGCAGTAGGTCTTGAGCTTGCCGCCGCCGTCCACCGTCATCTCGAAGAGTCCGGCGGGGAGTTCCTGGGACCGGTCGGGTGCGCCGTTCTTCCCCTCGACGCGGAGCACGGCGCTGTCGAAGGTCTTCAGCCCGTCGAGCACCGCGGCCGCACCACCGTGGTGGCGGCCCGGGTCGTCGGCCGCCGCCGGCCCCGCGCCCACGAGCGCGGTCGCCGCGACGAGGCCGGAGAGCAGCAGCGCGGCGGCCGGACGGCGGACTCCGCGTCCGGGGGGCGCCCCTGTCGTGCCGGACGGCGCAGCGGACGCTGAAGACGCAGAAAACACAGAATTCCCCTCCGGGCGAGGCCCTGGCGCGTGGTGCGCGTGTGGGGAATGCCTCGCCAGCAGACCCAAGTGACCCGTGAGCACTGGAATCCTAAAGAACGGGCGAAGGTGCGTCCCCCGTACCGCCCTCCGCCAACCATTCCGAATCGGAATCGTTATCCCCGGATGCCCTCCCCGAACAGCCTTTTCAAGACACGGCGGTCAGGGCGGCGGCATGTTCCAGCTGTTTCGGCCCACCTTTCGCGTCGCCCTCCGTGGCACGTTCCGGACGCTCCGTCAGCTCGCTTTCCCCTCGGGCCGTCCGACGGAAGGCAGTGGTCCCCCGGCTCAGGTCGTGGCCGACGGCGATGGCCTCGACATCGACGAACGCACGCCGCTGACCGGCCTGTTCCTCCTCACGGACCTTCAGCCGGCCGTGCACCACCAGGGGTTCCCCCACCGAAACGGAACCGGCGAGATTGGCGGCGAGCGCCCGCCAGGACCAGACGGTGTAGAAGCTGGTGCGGCCGTCCGCCCAGAGTTGTTTCTCGCGGTCCCAGCGCCGCGGGGTCACGGCGAAACGGAATCGCGCCATTCCTCCGGTGGCCGTCTCCCGGAACTCCACCGCCGTCGCGGCGTTGCCCACCAGGGTCACCAAGGTCTCGTTCATTTCCCGCCCCCGCTTTCCTTGTCGCACGGCTTCCCGCGGCGTCGTAGCGCTTCGCACGGCGTCGGACGGCGCCGTGCCGCGTGGGACTCCATGGTGGACGCCGGGCGGGGATCGCGTCGGGGCCTGTGGACTACCGGCCGGTTGTGGAGAACTCCGTCACCGTCACGTACCGCTCGCGCACTTCCCGGTACCGGGCCAGCTCGGCCGAGACCGGGTCGAGGACCCTGGCCCGGCCGCATCCGGCCGCCGCCTCGCGCAGCCGCCGCTCGGCGTCCTGCCCGTACCGCCTGGCCGGTCCCCGGATCGCGGCGGCGCACGCCCACTCCACCAGCGGGCCGCCGACGACTCCGGCCAGCATGACGAGGGCGGGGACGACGAGCCCCGGCTCCAGGACCCCGACGATCTGGCCGACCAGCCACAGGCCGCCGAAGATCTGCAGGAGCGTCATCGACGCCTGGGCCAGCACGGCGGCCGGCCACCACGCGGGCCGGGGCGGCTTGGCCGGCCGGCCGCCGGGCAGCGCGCCTGCGGTCGTGCTCCGCCCCGTCTCCGTCTCCCCGCCCCGCCTGCCGGCGCCGGGGGGCCCGGCCTTGACCGCCAGGTCGTCCAGCGCCTCGGACAATCCTTGCGCCCCGGTGAACGCGGCCTCGCGCACCGCCTGCGCCCAGGGCCCGGGCAGCCCGCCCGCCGCCTCGTCCGCGACGATCCGCACCGCCTGTTCGACCCGCTGCCGGGCCGTCAGCTCCTCCTCGGGCGGGGTGAGCGCCTGGCCCATCCGGTCCAGGCTGCCGGGCAGGCCCCGGTTCTCGTACCAGCGCCAGAGCCGCAGCCACGGCGTCCCGCAGGCCCGGCTCGCGTTCCTGCGCCACTCCCGCTCGGCGGCCTGCCCGGCGGCGGTCGCGCCGACCGCCTCGGCCAGCCGGTCGGTGAACTCCTCGCGCGCCAGCTCCCCGAGACCGGGTCGGCCGTCCGCCACGTACACCGGGCGCAGCCGTCCCGCCGCCGCGTCGATGTCGGCGGAGAGGCGGCGGGCGGCGGCGGTGCGGTCCTGGACGAAGCGGCCGATGAGTTCGCGGAGTTCGGGTACCCCGTCGCCGGTGAGCGCGGACAGGGACATGACGGTGGCGCCGGGTTCGCCGTGCTCGCCCAGGGCGATGCCGTCCTCGTCGAGGAGGCGGCGCAGGTCGTCGAGGACGAGGTCGGCCGCCTCGCCGGGCAGCCGGTCGGTCTGGTTGAGGACGACGAAGGTGACCTCCGCGTAGCCGGCGAGCGGGCGCAGGTAGCGCTCGTGGAGGGCGGCGTCGGCGTACTTCTCCGGGTCGACGACCCAGATCACCGCGTCGACCAGGGCCAGGACCCGGTCCACCTGTTCGCGGTGCTCGGTGGCGGCCGAGTCGTGGTCGGGCAGGTCGACCAGGACGAGCCCCTGCAACGCCTCGTCGGAGGCGGTGGGGCCGGGGTGGGGCCTGCGGCGCAGTCGGCCGGGGACGGCCAGGCGGTCCAGCAGCCCGGCGGCCCCGTCGGTCCAACTGCACGCGATGGGCTGGGAGGTGGTGGGCCGGCGCAGCCCGGTGTCGGAGATGGGGGCCCCGGCAAGCGCGTTGAACAGGGTCGACTTGCCGCTGCCGGTGGCGCCCGCTACGGCGATGACCGTGTGCCGGGAGGAGAGCCGCTGCCGGGCGGCGGCCTCGTCGAGCACGCGTCCCGCCTCGGCGAGGGTCTCCCGGTCGAGCCGGGCGCGGGAGAGGCCGACGAGTTCGCGCAGGGCGTCGAGCCGGGTGGGCAGCGGCCCCCCGGCGGGGGCGTACGCCTCGACCTGCAGGTCCGCCTCGTCGTCGTCGGGCGTGCGGGGGGCGGGGTCGGCGGCCTCGCGGGTCCTGGCCGCCGCCGCGCGCCGGGCGATGAGCCCGTCGTCCCAGCGCCCGTCGCGCTTGCGGGTGCCGCTGTCCTTGCTCTGGTCCTCGTCCGTGACGGCGGTCATCGCTGCCACCTCTCCTTCTGCAGTACGGAAAGCGCGGCGATCAGTTCGGCCTGGGGTTCGGGGGCGACGTCGAGCGCGTCGAGCGGGGCGAGGCGGCGGTCGCGTTCGCCGCCGAGGACCTGGTCGAGGTAGGTCGTCAGCAGCTCGCCCCCCTTGTCGCGCAGGCGCAGCGCGCCCTGGACGCCGATGCGTTCGGCCAGCTGCTCCCCCGCCGCGCGGGCGCGCCGCCCGCCGAGGAGGGCGGCGGCGAGCAGGGCGGCGACGTTCTCGGGGGCGGGAGCGACGCTGCGGTCGAGCCGGCGCACCTCCTCCTCGGCCAGCTCCTCCAGGACTCGCCGCCACCGGCGTACCGCGACCGCGATCCGACCTTCGACGTCCTCGGCGGGGCCCCAGCCCCCGGCCTCCCGCCCGGCGTCCTCGAAGCGGAAGCGGGCTCCGGCGGGTTCGCGGCGCCACTGGGTCCGGATCTGTTCGTCGGCGGCGGAGACCGAGCACTGGAGCAGGGCCGCCAGGCTGTCGACGAGGGCGTCGAGGAGTTCCTCGGGCGAGCTGTAGAGCGGGAAGCCGCGCCAGCGGGTCCGCGCGCCCCCGGAGAGGACCGCGCCGTTCTTGAGCCGGCGGCGGATGCGGGCGGCCTCCTTGCCGTACGCCTCCTCGACCACGCCGGTCAGCCGTACGGAGGCGGCGTACTGGACGGCGACGGCGGAGGCCAGGGCGGGCATCCGCACGGTGAGCGACTCGATGACGCCGGAGGCGGTGCGCCCCACGGCCTGCTGCCGGGCGGCGGGGTCCTGGGCCCGGTGGGCGAGCCAGGCGCGCAGCGGGGCGACGGCGCTGGCGGGGAGGAGCCCGCTGCCGCCGCCGGTGGACTCGGGGAGTTCGGGGATGGTGAACCGGGGTACCTCCCCGAGTCCGGCCCGGGTCAGCAGCGCGGCGTACTGCCGGGAGACCTCGGCGATCACCTGGTGGGGCACCCGGTCGAGGACGGTGACGAGGGCGGCGTCGTACTCCTTCGCGGTGCGCAGCAGATGCCAGGGCACCGCGTCGGCGTAGCGGGAGGCGGTGGTGACCATCACCCAGACGTCGGCGGCGCAGAGGAGTTCGGCGGCGAGGACGCGGTTGCGCACGACGAGGGAGTCGATGTCGGGGGCGTCCAGGAGCGCGAGCCCCCGGGGCAGGCTGACCGCCGTCTCCACCCGCAGGGCGTCCTCCCCGTCCCCGCCCCGTGCGGCGAGGTCGTCCAGCCCGTCCGGGTCGGCCGTCTGCCCCGGGGGGAGCCAGATCCGGGTGAGCCGGGGCAGCACGCGCGCCCCGGCGAACCAGTGGTGGTCGTCCGGGTGGCAGACCAGTACCGGGGTCCGGGTGGTGGGCCGCAGCACTCCGGCCTCGCTGACCCGGCATCCCACCAGGGAGTTGACGAGGGTGGACTTCCCGGCCCCGGTGGAGCCGCCGATCACGGCGAGCAGCGGCGCCTCGGGGTCCTTGAGGCGCGGCAGGAGGTAGTCGTCGAGCTGGGCGAGGAGTTCGGCCCGGGACTGCCGGGCGCGTTCGGCCCCCGGCAGGGGCAGGGGGAGGCGCACGGCGGCGACACGGTCGCGCAGGGCGGAAAGTGCGTCGATGAGCTGAGGCCGTACGTCCATGGTCACCACATGCGAAGAATGCCCAATTTTGAAGCCTTTTTGAAGCGTATGGGCCTCTCTGCGCGGCGGTTCCACCCTCTTGACAGAGGCCGGACAGAGGGGGTGAGCGGGGCGGAGGCATAACGAGTGCACAACACCCGGCACGAGGGGAGCGAAAACCGGTGCGGGAATCGCACCTACCTGCGATTATCGATTCGCTTCACCGAACCTCCACATCGTGCCACGCAGGTGAAGCAACCGGGTCCAGGCGATCGGAGCCCTATCCTTGTCCCGGCACGGCCACGGAACCACCGATCAGGACTCCCGGCCCCCGTAGCTCAGTGGATAGAGCAGGCGCCTTCTAAGCGCTTGGCCGCAGGTTCGAGTCCTGCCGGGGGCGCCACCGACGTCGCACCGAAAGGGTGACGTTTTCACAGGTCAGGCCATGTCTGCCTGGCCTTCGCGACGCGTCGGGCCCGCGCGTTCCGCCGGGGTGCGCGTCCGGTCGGCACCGGCTGAAACGGGCCTTCCACGCGTGGCCATCCCCCATGCCCCCCGAATCGCGCTCCCGGAAAGCCCCGCAGCCCCTCCCCGGACCGACCCCGCCCGCCCCGCGGCACGCACACCCGGCCGGGTCGGGGAGCGATGGGGTTCGCTGATCGTTCGTGACGCGATGGGCGGGGCGCGAGCGTTCACCGGCTTTCAGCGCCGCTCCGGAATCGCGCGGAGCATCCTTGTCGACGCAGACGGCCTTCCACTGCCGGAGTTGCGCCCCGTCGGCGCCAACGGCAGGGCTGTGCACGTCGGTACGGTCTCCGCCCCGTACGAGCGCCGACCGGAAGCCGCCGGGCGGCTTCGGCAGGTCGCGGCGTCGCAGACGCCGCCGCGCGACCGCCGCGAGGGGGCGGGCCGGGCGAGTCGCGCAGCCCGGGGACCACTTCTTCAGCACGTTCCGCTTCGATCCGTACGGTTCCGCCGGCTCCTGAGCGGCCGCGGGAACGGGACGGCCCTCACGTGACGGGGGTGGTGTCCCCGAGGGCCTCCAGCACCTGCCGGAGGCCCTCGGCGGTGTTCGCGACCAGGTCGCGGTCCACGTCGGCGAGCAGCCGCGCGTAGTGCGCCAGATGGTCGGCGAAGGCGGCCCGGGTGACCTCGTGCCCGCGTTCCGTGAGGCGGATCCTGACGGTGCGCCTGTCGCCCTCGTCGCGCACCCGCTCGACCAGCCCCTTCGCCTCCATCCTGTCGATGCGGTTGGTGATCGCGCCGGAGGTCACCATGGACGCCTTGAGGAAGGCCCCGGCCGTGAGGGTGTAGGGCGGCCCCGAGCGCTGCAACGTGGTGAGCACGTCGAACTCGCCGTGCTCCACCCCGTGTGCGGCGGCAGCGGCCTTGGCGGACTTGTCGACCACCCGCCCCAACCGCTGGACCCGGGCGAGGAGTTCCACCGGCCAGAGGTCCTCCACCAGGTCGGGGCGCTCCTCGGCCCACTGACTGATGATCGCGTCCACGGCATCACTCATCGCCACATTCCTCTCAACGGACATCTTCTCAACGTAAAGATAGTTGACGCCGAGGAAGGAGAGGTGATTTCATCTCAACGTTGAGATTATCAAGACTGAACAACAGGAGCGCCCCATGTCCGTATCCCAGACCCCCCCGGCAGCGGTGCTGACCCGTCACGCGGATGCCGAGACCTGTGCCGACCCGAGCAGTGTGATGACCCTGCTGGCCGACTCGGACGGCACGGCGGGCGGCGTCACGAGCTACCGCTCCACCTTCGCCGAGGGCGCCGTAGGGGCGCCGGCCCACTTCCACACCCGGGCGACCGAACTGTTCTTCGTGATCAGCGGTGCGCTCCAGGTTCTGGTGGGCGAGGAGGTCACCGTCCTGGAAGAAGGGGACTTCCTGGCGGTGCCTCCCCACACCCCGCACGCCTTCGCGGCCGCGCCGGGCCGTGAAGCGGACGTCCTCTTCGTCTTCACCCCCGGAATGGGCAGGTTCGACTACCTGCGGCTGCTGGGACGGGTGATGCGCGGCGAAGCGGACGCGAAGGAGATCGCCGAGTCCTCGGAGCGCTTCGACAACCACTACGTCGACAGTCCTGTCTGGCGCGCCGCCCTGGAGCGTTCCGCGTGATCGACGCCACGACCCCGATCCGGGTGGCCCGGCCCTCGCGGGACCTCGCCGCCGCGGAACGGTTCTACACCGAGGGCCTGGGGCTGACCGTGCTGTGGCGGACGACCGAGCGCGTGCCGGGCCACCACGACCTGCTGATGGTCGGCCCCCCGGGCGGCACCTGGCACTTCGAGCTGACGCACGACCCGGACCACCCCCTGGAGCCGGCTCCGACGGTGGACGACCTGTTCGTGGTCTACCTCGGAGAGCCGGTGGACCCCGCCCTGATCCACCGTCTCACGGCGGCCGGCGGGACCCGGGTCCCGGCTCACAACCCGTACTGGGACGAGCACGGGGCGACGGTCGCCGACCCGGACGGCTACCGCCTCGTGCTGTGCTCACGCACCTGGACGTGAACGGCGTCCGGCGCCGCCCGCGTGCGGTGCCCGCGGGCGGGTCGGCAGGGGCCGTCGATCCACTGGTTCGCCTCCCCCTGGTCGTTCGCCACGCTGTCCCAGGTGTTGCCCCGGCCCTTGTCCGGGCAGAAGGAGTTCCCGCCGTAGTTGTTGTCCGGGTAGACCACCACGGAGCTGTACGAGGTGCCGGTTCCGTTGGTGAACCAGGACGAGTCCTCGTGGGCGATGCAGCTGTTCCTGGTCTCGGACCAGATGCGGTTGTCGTACTGGAACATGGCGATGCCGACGCCCTCGGTCGCGTAGTTGACCCCCTTGTAGACGCACAGGTTCCCCGCCGGGCAGTTGCCCGGGTTCCAGGTGGTGTAGGTGGGGTTGGTGCCCCCGGCGTGTGCGCCGGTGGCGGTCGCCGCCGGCAGGCCGGCGGCCAGGGTCAGTCCCAGCAGGGTGCGTCGGACGGCGCGCATGAGGTTCTCCTCCTGGTGGGTGGCGCCCCGGCGGGTGCCGGGGCCCGGCGGCCGGGCCGGCGGTCGGTGGGGTGGCGGGGCGGGTCCGGCCTCGCCTTGTCCGGCCCGTTCAGCCGGGATCGGCGAGGGAGCGGGCCCTGCCGAGCGTCTCGGTGACCGCTCGGGTGCAGTAGCGGGTCCGGCGCGCGAACTCGTCGCGTGCGGCGTCCCGTACCCGCTCGCGCTGCGGTCGGGCCCCGGTCCTCGCCAGTCCGGCCGCACGGTTGCATTGGGCGTCGGCGACGGCGACGGTCACCTCGCGCCGCCAGGCCTTCTCGGTGGGACGGCCCCGGGTCGCCTTCGCCACGGCGCCGGCCTCCGAGGAACTCGCGTAGGGCAGTCCCCGCGCCGCCGTGCAGCCGCGCCACGCGGCCAGGGCCCTGGTGTACTCCGGTTCGGAATGACACCCCCCGGCCCGTGGGGGACGAGCACGGCCGCGCCCAGGGGCGGCTGCCCGGTCCGCGGGGGGGCCCACGCGCTGATCATCGAGATTTCATCGGTCCTCCTTAGCGTGAATCCGTTCGGAACGACGGGCTGCACCCCAGGGGGAGGACGGCAATGCCGCGCAGGAGATACCGAGCGAGACTGCCACGGATGGTCGTGGCCGCGTTGGTGGTGATGAGCGCGCTGGCGGCCACCGCTTCGACGGCACAGGGGAGGACCGCCACCGGGACCGAACCTCAGAAGCCGACGATCCGCTACACCGAGTACGGGATTCCGCACATCATCGCCTCGGACTGGGAGGGGCTGGGAACGGGCTACGGGTACGCGTCGGCCAAGGACAACATCTGCACCCTCGCCGACACCTACCTGATGGTCTCCGCCCAGCGGTCACGCCATCTGGGCCCCGACGGCAGGGCGAGTCCCGGCCAGAACCAGAACACCACCACCAACCTCAACAGCGACCTGTACTTCCAGCGCATCAAGGACGACCGCGTGGTGGAGCGGCTTCTCGAACAACCCGCCCCCGACGGGCCGGCGCCGGAGGTCCGGCAAGCCATCCGGGGCTACGTCCAGGGGTACAACAGGTATCTGGCGGAGACCGGCGCGGACGGCATCTCCGACCCCGCCTGCCGCGGCGCGGCCTGGGTGCGGCCGATCACGGAGCTGGACGTCTACCGGCACGCGCACGCCGAGATCATCATGGGCAGCGCCGACGCCCTCCTGGACGGCATGGTCACCGCCGCGCCTCCGGGAGCCTCGGCGGCCGGCCGGTCCACCGCACCCTCGAAGGAGGCGGCGAAGGCCACGAAGAAGTCCGCCGCGAGGACCGCGGAGAAGATCCGCGAGGCGATGGCGGTGAGCCGTCAGCAGAGCATGGGAAGCAACGCGCTGGCCGTCGGTTCGCAGGGGGTCTCGGGCGGTACGAGCATGCTGCTGGCCAACCCGCACTTCCCGTGGCAGGGCAAGAACCGCATGTGGCAGAGCCAGCTGACGATTCCGGGCGAGGTCAACGTATCCGGGGCCAGCCTGCTGGGGTTCCCCGCGGTGAACATCGGCTACAACGAGAACGTGGCCTGGAGCCACACGGTCGCCACGGTGGCTCCGTTCGGGCTGTTCGACGTGCAGGTGGATCCGCTGAATCCCACCCTGTACCTCGTGGACGGCGCGTGGGAGCGGATGACCTCGCAGCAGGTCGGGGTCGACGTGCTCAAGCCGGACGGGTCGCTCTCCCGGGTCACCCGGACCCTGTGGTCCACCCGCTACGGCCCGGTCACCACCTCGATCCACGGCCAGGCGCTGCCCTGGGTGGTGAGCGCGCACGCGGTACGCGACGTGAACATGCACAACCTGCGGGCGCTGAACACCTGGTTCCGCCTCGACCAGGCCACGGACGTGCACGACGTGGTGGACATCCTGGAGACCACCCAGGGCATCCCGTTCTTCAACACCGTCGCCTCCGACCGCAAGGGCAACGCCCTGTACGCGGACATCCAGGCCACCCCGAACATCACCGACGAGCTGGCGGAGTCGTGCCTCACGCTCACCGGCCGGATGCTGTTCCACCAGACGCTGCGGCTGCCGAACGTGCCTCCGGTCTCCATCTTCGACGGGAAACGCAGTGCGTGCGACTGGCCCGACGACCCGGACGCGGCCGCTCCCGGACTGCTGGACCCGCACAAGCAGCCCCGGCTGATCCGTTCCGACTTCGCGGGCAACGCCAATGACAGCGCCTGGCTGGCCAACCCCGAGGAGCCGCTGGCCTTCCCCCGCGTGATGGGCGACACCTCGGCGCCGCGGTCGCTGCGCACGCAGGAGCTCATCCTCACCGCGCAGAAGCGGATCAACGGCGCCGACGGCCTGCCGGGCAGGGGCTTCACACCGGAGACCATGGGGAAGCTGCTGTTCTCCGACAACAGCAGGGCGGCCGATCTGGCCCTCAACGCGACCGTGACCATGTGCCGGAACGCCCCCTTCGGGCACATCCTGGTGGACGGGGTCCTCGTCAACGTCAGCGAGGCGTGCCCGATCCTGGCCGCCTGGACCAGCCACGACTACTCGGCGGACAGCCGGGGTTCCTGGCTCTTCGCCAACTACTGGGCCTACCTGCTCAACGGGCGGGGTGTGGAGAAGCTGCCGTGGCGGGTTCCCTTCGACCCCAAGGACCCGGTCCACACGCCGAATTCGCTGGACGCGGGCCACTCCGACGTCAGCGCCGCGTTCGCCCGGGCGGTGCTCGCCCTGCGCAAGGCGGGCATTCCCCTCAACGCCCCGCTCTCGGACGTCCAGAAGATCACCCGGAACGGGGAGCGGATCCCGATCCACGGTGGGCTCGGCCAGCTGGGCGTGCTCAATGTGATCACCCCCGGCCAGGTCGACGGAGAGTTCGACGTCGTCTTCGGATCCAGCTTCGTCCAGCAGGTGCGGTTCACCGCGGAGGGCCCGCCGGAGGCGTACTCCGTCATGGCCTACTCCCAGTCGGCCGATCCCACCTCTCCGCACTACGCCGACCAGACCAGGTTGTTCTCGGCCGGAGCGTGGGTGACGGAGCGGTTCACGGAGGAGCAGATCGCGGCTTCTCCGAAGCTGCGGACCAAGGTTCTGGAATGAGCGCGCGGAAGCCTCGGAAGCGAAGCCTCGAAAAGGGAGAACGCAGTGAAAAGAACAGTCCATTGGTGGCGGCTCGCACTGGTGTGGATGCTCGCCGCCGTGGCGACCGTGGTCGCGCCGGCGGGTTCGGCCGGCGCCTCCGGCCCGGCCACCGCACCTCCGACGATGCCGGACGGCTTCGGCCTGACCCAGGTCGGCGCGGCGGTCGGTGACGCCCACGACTTCTACCTCACGGTGAACACCCCCCAGGTCAAGGGCGAGCAGCACATCAAGATCATCCTGCCGAGCGGCTACTACGACGACCCGGACCGGCGCTACCCGGTGATGTACTTCCTGCACGGCTCGCCCGACGATCCGGTCGGCCAGACGTATCCGGCCCTGAAGACGTCGGACCGGATGATCACCGTGGTCCCGGACGGCGGCCCGCGGGGCTGGTACGCCAACTGGCTGAACCAGAAGACCGCGGCCGGCGCCCAGAACTGGGAGACCTTCCACCTCGACCAGGTGATCCCGTTCATCGACGCCAACCTGCGGACCATCCCCACCAAGAAGGGGAGGGCCATCGCCGGCGTCTCCATGGGCGGGTTCGGCGCCTTCCACTACGCCCAGGCCCGCCCCGACCTGTTCCGCCACACGGCGTCCCTCTCCGGGGACATCGACCTGTCGGCCAGGTCCATGGATCTCCGGATGGCGGTGGTCGCCACGCTCATCGACGCGCAGGGCGTCGCCTGCGCCTCGGCGTCCGAGGTCTGCGACCCCGCCGACTCCCCCTACAAGCCCGGTGTGGACAGTGACGCCGCGTTCGGTTCCCCCTACCCGGTGTTCAACGCCGACTGGCGGTGGAACCAGGTCGATCCGTCCCAGCACATGGCCAAGCTGGCCAACGGCGGGGTCGGGGTCTCCATTTACGTGGGCGAGGGCAACGGCACGATCTTCGACCTGGAGTTCTGGGTCGCGGGCGCGGCCAAGAACGTCAAGGCCGCCATGGACGCGCTGGGCATGTCCTACTACTACGTCAACTACGGCGACGGAGCCTCCTGGGGCACCCGGTGCGACGGCGGCCACAACGCCGGCTGCTGGGAGCAGGACCTCCGCGACCTGATCCCCCGGCTGGAGAAGGAGTTCGCCTCCTGAAAGACGTCCGTCCTCCGTCGCCCTCCGCCGCGGGCGGGCGACGGAGGACGGGAGCCGTTCCCGGCCGCCGAGCGGGAAGTGCCCGTGGGGGAGCCCGGACGGCTCCACCCGCTCGGGTGAGCGCCGTCACCGGTGCGGTCAGGGGCGGGCGCGCAGTACCGTGCGGTGCGCGCCTCGCAGTACCGGCCCCGGAGCGACCCCCAGATCGTCGGCGAGGCGGCGGCGGGCACGCTCGAACACCGTCAGCGCCTCGGCCTGCCGCCCGTTCCGGTGCAGTGCCCGGATCAGCAGGGCCGCCAGCGGCTCGTTATGGGGGTGCGCCGCCGTCAGCGCGAACAACTCGGCCGTGGCCTCCGCGTTCCGGCCGAGCCGCAGCTGCCCCTCCAGCTTCCGCTGCGTGAGGGCGATCCTGCGCTCGGTGAGCCGCAGCCGCTCCCCTTCGGCGAACGGGCCGGGGAGCCCGGCCAGAGGTTCCCCCCGGAAGAGCCCCAGCGCCTGGGTGCACAGGCTCACCACCGCACGCGGTTCGTCCGCCCGTTCCGCCTCCGCGACGGCGGCGGAGAGCTGCTCGAACCGTGCCACGTCCACGTCGGCCGCCGCGGAGGCCAGCCGGTAGCCGCGGGCGCCGTGCTCGATGACCGGGTCCTGCCCCCCGCCGGGGTGCAGGACCTTGCGCAGCCGGTAGACGTAGACGGGCACCACGTTCCCGGCCGGTGGCTCCGCGCCCCACACTCCGTCGAGCAGTTCCCCCCGGCTGAAGGATCGCCCGGCGCCCAGCGCCAGGACCGCCAGGACCGCTTGCTGACGCAGATGCCCCGCGTCCAGTCGCCGTCCGTCCTGCCGGACCCGCAGGGGACCGAGCAGCGAGATCCCGAGCCGGCCGGCCGCCGTCGGCAGTGCCGGGGCCTGCGGATGCGGCCGGTGCGCAGGGGTGCGGACGCCGTGCCCGGGGACGACCAGACCGCAGTCGAAGGCGTGCACGATGGCGGCGTCCCGGTCACGGAGGCCGAGCTTCACCAGGACGCCCGCGAGGTGCTCGGCGACGCTCTCCTCGGAGAGGGCGAGGGCGATGGCGATCTCGTCGTCCCGCAGTCCGCAGCCGACCGCCGCGAGCACCCGGCGCTCCGGGGGCGAAAGCTGTGCGGCGGTGGGGTGTCCGGTGAGGGTGGTCGTCGACATGGCTGTGCCCCCGGCTCCGTTCGGACGGCTCTCTTGCGGTGCGGTGGTCAGGTTAGGGAGGGAGCGCCGGGCCGGGTATCCGGAACGATCCGGAGTGACGGGCTGCCGGAGGCCCGCCCCGGACGGCCCGTGTCCGGCGCCCCCCACCGGGGAGCCGCAGACCCGTCTTCCCCGGTGGGCGGGCCGGCGCCGTTCAACCGGGGCCTTCCGAGGGGCCGGTGCACCAGGGGAGGGCCGGATGGTCTTTCGTACGGACGGCGGGCAGCCAGGCCGTGGACTCCGCGTCCTCGCCGGGAAGGCGGATCCGGAACCAGAGGGTGGAGTGCAGGTCCGCCTCGTCGATGATGGGCCAGCCGTCGCGCAGCCGGCAGTCCGTTTCGAGGACGTCCCCGTGCCACACCCGCGTCGACACCACGTTCTCGGCCGTGTAGGGCTGGTGCGGATCGATCGCGAGCCCCAGACTGCACGCCGGGTGGCGGCCCTCGCGGTCCTGGCAGCCTCGCTCGGCGTTGAACACCCGGATGCGCACGGGGGAGCGGCCGGCGTCCTCCCCGTCCCCGATCCACCAGAGCCCCCCGGTGAGCGTCGCCGCGCACGCGAGAAGGGCGGCGAGGACGCCGAGCCGGGAGAGGAACCGGGGGCGCGGCGCCCGGCGGCCGGGGCTCCGCGCGGCGGCCGTGATCCGTTCGAGCAGGTTCTCGGCGGTGTGCGCGGCCCGGGCCTCGTGCGTGGGCGCGAGGCAGTCGGCGGCCACGGTGCGCCAGAACTCCGGGACGGCGTTGTCCATCCGCAGGGCCGCCCGGCCCTCGCCGTACTCCTGCACGGCGGCGCCCCGCGTGATGGGGGTGGCGCCGGGGAACGGCGAGGCGCCCGCGGCGAACACCTCGTGGATCACGATCCCGAGGGCCCAGACGTCGGCCGTGGGCCGGACCTGGACGCCGCGCTCCCCCAGCGGCTGCCGCCACCGCTCGGGGGGCAGGTAGTCCGGGGTGCCCATGGGGGCCGCGTAGCCGTGGGTTCCGCTGAGTTCGATGGCGAAGCCGAAGTCCGAGAGCCGCACCTCGCCGTCCTGGTGGATGAGGACGTTCTCGGGTTTGAGGTCGGTGTGCACCCAGCCGCTGCGGTGGAGATGGGCCAGCCCCTCGCAGATGCCGGTGATGATCCGGCCGCCCTCCTCCTCGGTGATCCCGGCGGCGAGCAGTTCGCGCAGGCTGCACCTGGCCCGCTCCATGACGAGGACGATCGCCCCGTCGAGGGCGGGCCGGTCCGGGGCGTTCAGTACGAGGGTGTCGAGGAGCCTGATGAGTCTCGGGTGGGGCGCCTGCCGGCCGAGTTCGACCTCGCGGCTCGCCGCTTCGGCCACGTCGCGGGCCTGGCGGGGCGCCAGTCCGGCGGTGGGCATGACCTTGAGGGCGACTTCGGGGCCGTCCGGCCGGTCCGCCGGCCGTGCGGCGTACACGGTGGCCCAGCCTCCGGAACCGATCTGCTCCGTGACGGTCCACTCGCCCACGCGGTATCCGGGGGGCAGGATTCCGGCCCGGTCGCCGCTCCCGGACGCGGCCCGGTTCTGCGGGGGCACCGCGGCCTACCGCCCGGTCGGGGGCTGGACTCTTCGCGGCAGGAGCGCGAGGTGCTCCTCATGCACGATGCCGAATCTCAGAGCGATCGCCACCACGGCCTCGCGTTTGCCGTTCCGGCGCTCCGTCCGCCCGGCGCCGTCGGCCGCGGGGACGTCCACCCTCAGCTTCTCGTCCGCCAGGTAGTCGATGTGCGAACTGACCGCGCGCGCCGTCAGCTTGGCGCACGCCGGGTGGCCCCGGAGCCGTTCGACGACCTGGGGGGTGGTCGGAACCGCGACGGGCCAGGCGTCGCGCAGCCACGGTTCGCACAGCGCGACGAGCACCAGGAAGTAGGTGGAGGTCTCGTCCAGGGAGTACGCCGTCAGGGTGCGGCTCTCCCCGGCTCCGCCCGTGGAGCGCGGATCGAGGTAGACGTGGTCGGGGGCGAACACCTGGAAGCTGACCGGGGTGTCGCTGCGGGAGGGCAGCACCACGCGGGAGAACTCGAAGGGGATCGAAGCCCCGAGGCGGCGCGGCGGAACCCGGAGGTACTCCCCCGCCCCTTCCGGGTTCTCCACGAGATAGCTGTGGGTGCTGCTGAGATTGCTCAACTGCCAGTGGTCGTCGGTCGCCCGGATCTCCCCGGCGAGGCGGGACACGGTCGACTCGGCCAGGCGGAGTTCGACCGGCGTGGTGGACGAGCCGCGGCCGAAACGCGCACTCTCCCCGGGACCGAGCCGGAGGGTCACCGGAGCGCTCCCGTCCCCGCCTGGCAGATGCACGACAATCCCGCTCAACGCTCCCCCGTCCCCCACGGTTTCCCAACGGCATGGGGCACGCTACCGCCTGTGAGTGCCGCCCTACCGCGTGGTATCAGTCACGTTTAGGACAGCCGCGGGAGAGGCGGGCGGGCGGGCGGCCCCTCAGAGAGCGGGGGATCCCGAACGCAGCGGAGCCACGGCGCGGTCGCCGAAGGAGGCCCAGGGCTGCCAGCCGCCGCCCGGCCGGGCCTGTACGCGGGTCCGCACCCGGCCCTCGGTGGAGACCGCGAAGACATGGATGCGCCCGGTCGCGTCCAGGGCGGCGGCGGGGGTGGCGGCGAGGAGGCCGCCGGGCTCACCGAACTCGCCTCCGGGATCCCAGCCCCCGCCGGGCGCGTACTGCCACCGGTGATCGAGCCGGTCGCCCCCGGGTGACAGGGCGAACGCCTCCAGTCGGCCATCGGCGCCGGGCAGGAGCAGCGGAGTCCCGGCCGACCAGCCGAACAGGGGCAGCCAGTCGTCCCACCCTCCGCTCGGTGCGGACTGGCGGCGGTGGAACGCTCCCGCACCGGACGGTCCGAGGGCGGAGACGGTGAGCCGCCCGCTGCCGTCGCGCGCCACGCGCGGAGCCGCGCCGGCCGCGGTGCCGAAGCGGGCCCACGAGGACCAGGAGCCGCCCGGCGACAGCTGCCACCGGTGCCGGATCTCCGCGCCTCCGGGCTGGAGGCTGAACACTTCCAGCCGCCCGTCGGCATGGGCGGCGACGACGGGCGGGGCTCCCGCCGGGCCGCCGAATCCG
This sequence comes from Streptomyces sp. NPDC017448, assembly GCF_044330565.1. Lineage (NCBI taxonomy): Bacteria > Bacillati > Actinomycetota > Actinomycetes > Kitasatosporales > Streptomycetaceae > Streptomyces > Streptomyces sp. NPDC017448. Next base: position 323,222 of record NZ_JBIRLM010000008.1, read on the forward strand.
GGCTCCCACGCGTCCCACGTGAGGGCCCCGGGCGACCACTGCCGACGCCGGGAGACCACGGCGCCGCCGGGGCTCAGGGCGAAGACCTCCAGGCGGCCGGAGGCGTCGCGCGCGACGGCGGGGGCGGCTCCGGCCGGTCCGCCGAACTCCTCCCAGTCGTACCAGCCTCCGCCCGGCCGCTCGACCCGGTGGTGCAGGTGGGCGCCGCCGGGGGCGAGGGAGAAGACCTCCAGCCTGCCGTTGGTGTTGCGGCCGAGGGTGGGGACCGCGCCGGCCGGCCCGCCGAACTCCTCCCACGCCGACCAGGTGCCGGCGTCCGGGTCGAGCTGGACGCGCCGCAGCATCGAGCGCCCCGCGTCGTCGAGGGCGAAGACGTTCAGGCGGCCCTGGGCGTCCTGGGCGGCGACCGGATTGTCCGGGCTCTGCCAGAAGGGCGGCGTCTCCTGCCAGTGCAGCGGGGCCAGGTACAGGCCGCGCCCGAACCAGCCGGCGGCGCTCGCGTACCAGCGGTCCCCGTCGGCGACCGGCTCGACCGCGTGCCCGGGCACATGTCCGGCGTAGCCGTCCAGGGCGAAGCGGAAGGGGTCGCGGGAGACGAGGACGTCGGTGCCCGTGTATCCGCCGCGGGGCCCGATGAACAGGTAGTACCAGCCGTCCTTCGCGGTCACGAAGGGCGATTCGGTGACGGAGACTCCGGAGGCGGCGGTGCTGGGGTCGGCGTAGGCGATGCCCGGCTCGCCCCAGTGGAGCAGGTCGTCGGAGCGGCGGTAGCAGACCAGGTGACGGCCGTCGGAGGCGGCGAGCTCGGTGTAGTACATGACCCATTGGGCGCCGATCCGCACCACCATGGGGTCGCGTGCGGCCCGCCCCCGGAAGAGGGGGCCCGAGGGGATCCGGGTCCAGGTGAAGAGGTCCGGGGAGGTGGCGAGGTTGATCGCGGCCCCGGCGGCGCCTCCTGCGGCGTAGAACATCCAGTACCGGCCATCGGCCTCGATGACGTGCGGGGCCCACAGGTGCTGTTCGCCGTGGTAGGCCGGGGCGACGGTCAGCGCGTCGGCATGGCTGGTCCAGGGGCCGTACGGCTGGGGGGCGGAGGCGTGGACGAAAGAGGTCTCGGCGGAGCTGTCCGGTACCTGGCCGGGCGCGACGCTGTCCCCGACGATGCCGAAGAGGTGCCATCGGCCGTTCGCCCTGATCAGGGTGTGATCGTTGAGGTAGCGGCGGCGGCCGGGGGTGGAGGGGTCGTAGACATGGGTGAAGGAGCCGGCGCCCACCCACTGCGCCTGGGGAGCGGGGGCGGCGGTCGCGGCACGGGCCGTGAGCGGGAGCACGAGGGCTCCCGCTCCGGCCGCGCGCAGCAGGCGCCGCCTGCTGATCGGTTGCACGGGACGCTCCAGAGGGGTGTGGCGGGTCGTCAGTCGATTCCGGGTCCGGCGGTGTCCCTGAGCCAGCCCCACTGGGACCAACTGGAGAATCCGGTCTGCCAGCGGTGGTGGACTCCGGCGGGGCTGGTTCCGAACACTTCGATCCGGCCGTCGGCGTTGGCCACCGCCGTGATCTCCGTGCCACCGGTGCCGAAGGACTCCCAGGGCCCGTAGGCGGCGTTCACGCCGGTCTGCCACATGTGCTGGGCCGCGTCACCGTTGATCGCGAAGACCTCGACCCGACCGTCCACCGCCCGCTGGGTCGTCAGCTGCGCGTTCGCCAGACCACCGGTCCCCTTCCAGCCCGACCAGCCCGAAGGACCCGTCTGATACCGGTGGAACACCCCCACCGGACCCGAGGCGAACACCTCGAGACGACCGTCCTGATTCTGGTCCACCGTCAGGTCGTGGCCGCCCTCGCCGAACTTCTCCCAACCGGACCAACCGCCACTGACCGCCGTCTGGTACTGATGCTCGAACACCTCGCCGTTCAGCGCGAACACCTCGAGGCGGCCGTCCGGCGCCTTCCCCATCTCGATCCGGCTGTTCCCCGGACCACCACCGGTCCCCTCCCACCCGGACCAACCACCGTTCGGCGCCGT
>NZ_JBIRLM010000009.1:0-36025 GCF_044330565.1 Streptomyces sp. NPDC017448
ACGAGTGGCGCGAGGACGGCGATCTGGTCGAGGAGAACAACCGGCGCCGCGAGGAGATCGCCGAGGCGTGGGCGGCGTTCCAGGCGGTGGAGCGCACCTGCTACAACAAGATCATCTCCTTGGTGCCCGGCGGCAAGCCCCTCACGGTGAACGACGGCTCCGGCGGCAAGCACATGCACGGGTATGACGCCGAGGCCCTGAAGCAGGCCAAGGGGCTGCCGTGGGGTGATCCGGTCAAGGAATCGACCCCCTGGTACCAGTCCTACGAACACGTCTGGGACTTCGGCAAGGGCTTCGTCGTCGACGGTGTCTGGGGCACGGTCAAGGGGCTGGGCACCCTGGTGGGTGTCGACGGCTGGGAGAGCATGAAGCAGGCGTGGACCGGCCTGGGCAACCTCACCACGGGTGTCATCCTCACCGTCACCGCACCGCATGTGCTGTGGCTGACACCGGAGAAACACCTGCCGGGCTTCGTCAGGGACGCGCGCAACGCGATGAAGGAGACCGGGAAGGCGCTGATCGCCTACGACCAGTGGGGCGAGAACCCGGCCCGCGCGGGGGGTGCGGTCACCTTCAACGTCCTGACGACGGTCTTCACCGGCGGCGCCGGGGGCGGCGTCTCCGGCGCCGGCAAAGCCGCCGCCGCGGCGAAGGCCCTCTCCTTCGCCAACAAAGCGGGCCGCGTCGTGGACCCGACCACCTACCTCTTCAAGGGCGCAGGCGCCGGCCTCACCAGGATCAGCGACGTCATGACCGGCCTGAAGAACACGGGCCACATCGAGATCCCGCCCCTCCCGCCGGGCGTGGTGACCCTGCCGGAGGGCGGGTTCAAGTTCGGTGACGGCACCCTTCACCTGCCCCCGGGCGCAACCGTCCCGGAAAGCGCGTTCGAAATCCCCAGAGGCTCGGTCAAACTCCCGGCCGGCGCGGAGATCCCCACCGGAGCGGTATACCTCGGCGACGGCATCGTCCACCTCCCCGAAGGCATGACCCCACCCGCGGGCTCCCTACCGATCCAGGAAGGCGCCCTCAAACTCCCCGAAGGCACCACCGCCCTCCCCCAAGGCACCGCCAGAGGCATCGACGACCACGGCAACGTCATCCACCTCGACCGCCAGGGCAACATCCTCAGCGAGGACGGCACCCTCAAACAACACCACACAAACGCCCGCCCCGAGAACCCACCGGCCGACAGCCCGGTACCCGCCGAAGCGGGCAGCCCCCTCCCCCGCACACCCGCCCACGAGTCGGCCCTGGTCGGCGCGGGCGCACGCGGCGGCAGCGACACAGTGCGGCTGGGCTCGGACGTGAGCGATGCAGGAAGTATGGAAATCGCTCCTTCTGGGTCCAGTCCGACCGATCTTCCTGTGGGTGCACCAAGCCATCACGCTCCACACGCCAATGCGGGAGACCCGGGAGTATCGTCACGCGTAGGAGACGAGCCGGCGCCTCGCACGAGCGGCCAGGACCTAAGCGGCAGTGCATCAGCAGAGGGCTCCCCGCCCCACGTGCCCCAAACCGATAGCTCCGCTGCAAAGCCGTCCGGTGCCAACTCGACCGACCCGTCTCATCCAGGTGGTTCCGGCGATCAGCACCCGGACGGTGCATCACCCCACAACAGCGAGGGAAACGCGGAGCGTCCCGGTACAACGGAACCCGCAGATCCTCTGGAGCAATCGAAGGACCGGGAAGACAAGCCTGCGGCAGGCTCGGAAGGCGACAACACACCGGATTACACCAGGCCCGCCCTCCTACCCGCGGAGGGCCCCCTCACACTGAGAGATGTACGCAATACCCGCCCCACACGTACCCGATGGGAGCGCGGTGAGGAGTACCACCGCCAGATGTGGGGCGGAGGGCAGGAGAAGCACTACCCGGTCCCAACCAGCAAGGATTCACGGTATCCCGTGACGGCCCGTGGCGGCCGAAAGGTGGACGTCCCGGTCACGATGCCGGATGGGCGTACTGTCGCCGTGGAGGTAAAGACGTACGGCCCCTACCGGAGCATTACTCTCAAAGATGGCAATCGTCGGTCGATCCGTAACGAAGTACCACTCAGTGCACATATAAAAGAGCAGATCCATAAGGATCTGGCGTTGAGGGAGATCGACCCCAAGTACGACCCGCGCTGGTCCTTCACCCACGCAGGCCCGTCGGACGATCTTCGAGCCTACCTCAAGAAGGTTAAGATAATATTCCTTGAGTACGGGAAGACGCCCAAGAAATATTAGAATCGCGGATGAAAACGCCGCAAAATTGGAAAGTGAAGCGAATAGGCCATGAATGAAAACGGACCGTCGCCCGTAACAGATATTTCTGAGTGGGCCGAGGGCGCTCATGAACGCGCAGCCGGAATTGCGGAAATGCTCGGCGTAGCGGTCGAGGACTACACCAAGAGCCCGATTTCACTGCTGCCCAATCTTCAGAATTATGTGGACAGGCTGCCCCTTCAGGATTTTGAGCAGTCAGATTGGGTGACTCTGCATACAGACCTGAGCGCTTATCTGGGCGATCTACTGGTCCTCAGCCATAACGCGGAATGGGTTAAGGTTGACGACCCTTCCTCACCGGTCGGATACCGCTACCTCATTCAGGCGGAAGGCACTGACGGAGAATTCCGACAAGTAGAGCCTTTCGATGTCGTCATGGAAGAGTTTGAACATCTCCCCATCGAAATTGGACGAATGATCGCCAATTCCGAGGAAGCCCTCCATCTGAATTGACACCCCCAGAAAACACGAAAACAGTCCTAGTCGACTTATCGAGCGCAGACCCATGGGCTCCTTTTCGGTCCGCAGCGGACGCAGCGGACGCAGCGGACGCACAGGTCTACCAGACTTGGGCGAATATCTTCACCTCCATGATCGTCGAAAAGAATCGCATAGTAATCCTCGACGTGCGCAACGCAAATCAAGCAGCAATTGACAGCGTGAAGGGAATTATCGAAACCCACAACTGGGGAGATCACGCCATCTGGTACCCATAAAAATGGAAGCCGATTACATTCCCGAACGATCCTCAAGCAACCCATCAGATAAAAGAATGGATGACCGAGGAGGGATATAGCCTGTTCGGGATCGAGCACGACTTTCGAGGTGCCGATCTATCGGGCGGAGACTTTACAAAGGCGTGGTTCACACAGGCGGTTTTGGTGAATGTACGGATGATTGGAGCAACCTTCTATCGAGCCGACCTCCAGTCGACCGATCTCACCAGCGCTGATCTGACCGGTGCCGATCTCGTGAGGGTGAATCTTGACGGTGCCGTACTTCGGTCGGCGCGGCTCGATGGTGCCGACATGACCAAGGCTTCGCTGCAAAGAGTCGACGCTTCAGGAGCGAGCTTCAGAGGCACACGAATCTTGGGAGCCTCTCTATTCGGCGTTGATATGAGGGGGGCGGATCTGACCAGCGCGACCCTGTTCCAGAACACCTTTAAGATCACAGTCGACGACGCCACGATCATGCAAGGCCTGACCGGTACTGTTTTCGGACCGATCACCGTTTTCGAAGACGGATTGTCCCGCGATTTGGCCGGGTCCGAACTTGAGGCATGGGTCGCTGAGCGAGGTGGGCAAGCGCAAGTGATTCCTCCGCACCGCCCGCCGCAAAAAGGAAACGAGTCGAGGCCCACAGCAGATTAAGCGTTGTCTCGTAAATGATCTATTGATCCGAAACGCTTTGGCTTCAGGCTTGTTGATGGCGTGTGAGTGATCTGGTGGGGATGCGCGGGCCTGGTCGCCGGATGCGCAGAAGGCCGCGCGGTTGCTGGCGGTGTCCGCGCTGGTGGAGGGCCGGGGCCGGGTGGAGGTTGCCGCCCTCTTCACGGTGTCGGTGAGGGCCGTGGAAAACTGGTGGGCGAAGTGGCAGGGCGGGGGCCGGGATGCACCGCTTCCCGCCCGCGAGGCCGTCGCGCGGGTGAGAACCAGGTCCTGTCGGAGTCCGAGCAGGCTGCCGCCCGCCAGGTTGGCCTCGCTCAAATCCCCTGCGATCTGGGGCTTTCGGGTCAGCTGTGGACGCGGGGGCAGATAGGCGAGCTGATCTTCAAGCTGTACCGGGTCCGCTTCACCGAGCCCGGGGTGGGCAAGTACCTCAAACGTTGGGGCCGACCTCCCAGCGTCCGGGCAAGCGGGCGGTCGAGCAGGGCGAGGAGGCAGTCCGCCTCTGGCGCGAGGAGACCGGGCCGGCGATCCGGACCAGGGCGAAGGCGGAGAACGGCGAAGTACCCTTCACCGACCAGGTCGGGGTCCGCTCGGACCAGGTCACCGGCCGCACCTGGGGCGCCAACGGCCGAACACCGGTCGTCCGCCGGACCGGGAACCGGTTCTCCGTGAACGCGATGTCCGCGATCAACACCCGCGGCCGGTTGCACTTCATGGTCTTTACCGAGACCTTCGACTCAAGCGGGAACTGCTGTCCAAGGGGATTGAGCTGAAGTGACCGACAGGCAAGGTGAACAGGCAGCATCCAAAGTCATGGAGCGTCTCCGCGTAGTGCAATGGGATGGCGATTGGAGTGATTCCTTTGGGAAGGCGATGTCGCGGCGGCTATTGATGCGAGAATACCTGAGGCGATCCGCGCTGTGGGCCCAGACATACTCCGCTGAGAGCGCTTGGCCGTTCTTCGATGTAACGGAGTACGTGGATCCAGAATTTATGCTTCCGCCCAGCACGGCGCACGAATTGGAAGATTTTCTCCGTGCACGAATGAGCGGAAGCGTCAAGGTAACCTGCCGTGGCGCCGTGCGCCTCGCGGAGCTACGTTTGCATGATCCCGCTATCGCGGCTACCGGCCTACCTGATCTCTACGAGCCGCTGATTCGCTTGTATGAGCGAGGGGGCGAATTCATGAAGGACAATGCCGGAGCCCTCGATCTGACAGGTGTCTCGTTTCGCCCAGGAAGCTTGCAGGGAAATGTGAGCAATATCCCAGTTGTCGCGCTCCACGACGCTGTGCTCGACGCCCTGGATGTTGAAGGACGCGTTACGTTCTACGCTTCTGATAATAATCGAGGGACGGTCTTCAGACGCCTTTTTCCGCAGGGGGGCGGGCAGCACGAAGAGGTATTCAGTGGACGTCTGGGATGGCAGCCGACAACCCGGCTATCCGCTATGGAGGCAGATGGTGACTGCGTTCGCATCTACGACCACGAAGCTGCCAGGATCATTGAGGAGGCCCTACTTGGTCTACCTAGGGCCGCAGGCCAGGAGTGAACCACGTCTGCCCAATTGCTGAAGTTTAGCTTGTGGGGTCGTAGCAGGTGACTCCTCATCGTGCAGCGCATCAACACGGCCTACGACACCTCCCATACCTCAGCCACCTCATAGACGGCTGTCTCGCCGAGACTGGCCTTCGGGAGCCTTCTGATCGATCTCCTGGTCCTCAATCACGTGCGATATGGGTCACGGCGCACACGCCCTGCCTCCTATCGAGCCGCGACCCTTCGAACCTTGAGGAGTTTTCCGTCCATGCTTATGCGTGCACCGAGAGAGAGTGGCTCGTGGTCCTGGAATCTGGAGGACGTTGCGGAGCCTGGCCTGGAATTCGCGCTCAGGACTGCGGCACGTATGAGTGAGGTGCTGGAGAAGCACGACCTGTTGGTGCCGTCCTCACTTGAGTGGGCCTGGTTCGAGACCGGAAGGGGCGGCCTGGGCATCCACAGCCGCCTGGACCTCGGTACGCGTTTGCTCGAAGATCCTGCACTGGCCGATGCACTCCGCGCCTGTCGGCCGACCAGCTATCCGCAGGCCGAGATCGGCGGAATCCTCGTGCTGGGTTCGGGTGCCTGGTTCGACGCTGACAGAAAACGGCACGGGGAACATCGTCTGGCGGAGCTCATGGTAGCGCCGGACGAGACGGACCTCTGGATCGAACTGTCCGTGCATCACGACGTCTGGGGCCAGTGCGATTTCCGCGGCGAGCCACATCCGGCCATCCACGCCAACAACGCGCCGCGGCTCGCCTTGGCCCTCCAAGAGCTCGCTCAGGTACTCGGGGCCGAAGCAGAACCCGGCGAGCCGACCTACTACGGTCGAGCGGAGGGGTACCGGCTACAGGCAGCCGACCTTGTTGACGGGCGGGGACCGGACCTCACCGATGCGATGCTCGGCTAAGGGCTGTCCCGTAAATGATCTGGGGGTCGGCCTGACATGCCTGTTCCTTGTCGGCCGTCCGTCTATCCGGCGAGGGCGAGGTTGTGAAGGCACGCGATGCCGAGCATGGCGTGGTGGACTCCGTCGCCTTTGAGTCGGCAGTCTCGGAGGATCTTCCAGTTCTTCATCCGGGCGAAGACGTGCTCGACGCGGGCACGGACCTGCTTGTGGGACTTGTTGTGGGCTTCCTTCCAGCCGGGCAGGTCTTCGCCCTTGCGCCTGCGGGGAGGCATGACGAGTCCGGTGCCTGGATAGCCGCCGTCGGCGATCGTGGTGGTCTTGCCGACGGCGGCCTTGGCGCCGGATTCCTCCCACGCCTTGCAGTCGTTGCGGTTTCCGGGCGGGGGGCGGCCGACCACAACGACCAGGCGGGTGTCGGCGTCGATGACGACCTGGTGGTTGGTGGAGTACCGGTAGTTCTTCGACTGTGCGGTGATGGCGTGGTCGCGGGTGGGCACGAGAGTGCCGTCCACGATCAGCACGGTGTCCTTGGCGAACCGTTTGCGGGGCTGAAGAGCGAGGATGGGTCCGAGGTGGTCGATGATGCGGTCTGCGGCGGACTTCGAGACCCCGAAGAGCGGTGCGAGCTGGCGCATCGTCAAGTTGGTTCGCCAGTACGCCGCGACCAGTAGTGCCCGGTCCTCCAGCGGAAGGCTCCACGGCCGGCCCTTGCGCACCGCGGCCGCACCCTCGCGCCGCAGTACGGTCACCAGCTTTCTGAAGGCGCGCGGGCTCAGCCCGGTGAACGGGGCTATCCAGAAGGGCTCCGACGCCGTGATCACACCAGCCACCGCTGGATCATCTCAGTTGCAGATGTCGCTGGTTTCGACTGATCCTTTGCCTATTCGACGGTAGAGAGGGAGGACGACATGGGGCTGACTCTGTTCCCGGGAGACGGAGACACCAGCAGCCCTGACGTCGCCTGGTCCTACAGCGGCTTCGCCGCGTTCCGGCGACAACTGGCGCGAGCCGAAGGCTTCACTCTCTCCGAGATGTGGGGCTTCGGCGGAGAGCGCCCCTGGAGTGACGTCTCCACCTCGCTCGAACCGCTCCTCGACCGCCCGGATGACGGCGGAGGCGAGCTATCGCCCATCGAGTGTGCCGCGCTCCTGCCCCGGCTGGAGGCGATCGTCGAGCAATGGCCGAACGAGGCCGACGTTCCTCGGGCACACATCGATGCGGCCCAACAGCTGACGGTCGTTCTGCGGCTCTGCGTGGCGAAGGACGTCGAGCTCCTCTTCCTCTGACCTCCGCGAAGCCGGATCCCTGACTCACGCTCCCGCAGTTACGGGACAACTCTTAGACACCCCATCCATCCGACCCGCACAGTTCTGAGGAAAGTACTAGAACTGTTATTGCAGGCTGATCGGCAAGAGTGATCCATGGTAGTGACTGTAGAACGACACGCGCGTCCTGAGATCGATGGCCGAGTGGCTGAGCGCCTGAGTGAAGAGTTCGAGACTAGCGTCCAGAACCTGAATACCTCCCCTGCGGTTTTTGGCATGGCCTTGAACGAGGCGTTCCTGCAAGTTCAAGTACATCAGGCCCTGAACCCTCGTGGAAATCGATTCGCAACGTGGGACGCCACGGTTTCAGCCATGCAGGTCGGCACGGCCGCCTTTGCTGCTGCCGGGATCAATGAAGGCCAGATCGAGGCACGCATCGATCACGAGATTCGAACCATCGAAGCTACAGGCCCGCAGTTCTATGCAAACGCAGGAACCTGGCTGACGACGCTGTGGTTCACTCTGGTCTGCAGGGATCAACACCGGATGGACCAGCTGTGTCGAATCCCGCTTCATCTGCTTCGGGAATCCGGGGCGGAGGCAGACGAATACATTTTCCATTGGGTAGATGCGTTGCAGACATACTGGCTTGAGCAGCCAGCGCTACCGGAAAAACTGACGGCTGCGATCGAGAAATCTCACCCCGACACCGCTACTATCGCACCGCGCGACCTGCTTCAATGCGTGCTGTACCCGCCGATCAACCTTTTCTACAAATTCCTCCGTAAAGATCATGAAGGGTTCAACGAGGCACTGGTTGAGGCACTGGAGCTCCACCGGACTTACTGGAGCGCACCGGAGCGGGCGGGAGACATCTCAGGCTTCCTGGCTCTCGGCCCGCTTGCCATCGCGTGCCTCGCCTACGATGCCGGCTTTCCGATCGAGGTAGAGTCCGACTATCTACCCATTCGGCTTCTCGACCGGTCATGGGTGGGCGAATTCGATACGTAACTGCTCGGGCCATCGCCGGTGGCTGTCGAGGCATGCCTGGCGCGGGATGCCGGCGAAGTCGTCTTGTAGTCCTGTGACGGGTTTTTGTGGTGGGCGGGGGCGGGCGGACGTTGTCCGATCCGATTGGGCGGGGTTCCCTACGCCATACCGTACGGCCAGGGGGCCACGCTCCTGCTGTGTCGTCCTCTCGCATCGCTGCGCCTGCTCACACGCCGGTCCCGGGCCCCGAGCTTCTCGTCCGGTTGCCCAGCCGGATACCTGGTTCACGAACGTGCTCGGCACTTCGGCGAGGACTTCGTCGTCGACAGTTTCCGGGCACGGTCAAGGGCCTGGAGATCCTCATCGACATCGAAGGCGGGGTTGCCGTCAGGCACGGATGGACCGGGAGCGACGACATCAGCCGGGCCGAGCAGCGTGGTTGGGGCGTCGTCGGGGTGCGAGGCTAAAGGCAGGCGAGTAAGGCGGGCGGAGGCCGCCCGACAGCGGACATGCGGCGGCCCCGGAGAAGCGAGCGCTTCTCCGGGGCCGCCGCATGTCCTCCTCGTCAGCCCAGCCAGTTGCCGAAGCGGACCGGCGACGGCGTCACGCCCAGGCTCGACTCGCCGAAGGAGACGCTGCCCTTCGTGACCGGGCCCGTGCTGCTGCCCTTGAAGAGCCAGACGCCGCCCTGGTTGGTGTTCTCGCCCGGTGCGCCCACCGCCAGCGTGGCGGGTACGCCCTTGGCTCCGGCCACCACGTGGACCTCGCCGCCGAACGCGTCGCCGCTCTCGTCGGCCCCGGGGACGTTCGCCGTGGACTGGCCGATCACCTTCGTGTCCGCGCCCGTGATGCCCGACGCGCGGCCCTTGAAGACCAGCACCCCGCCCGCGTCCTTCGCCGTGCCCACGTCCTCGCCCGGCAGACCCACGACGACCTCGCCGTAGCCGTCGCCGTCCAGGTCGCCCACGGCCGCGCTGGCGCCCATGGCGTCGCCCACCTCGTCCGCGCCCGGCACCCCGGCGGTCGCCTGCGTGATCCACTTCGGCTTCCACGCGGTGTTCTGGCCCTTCGGCCCGCCGTAGACGACCGCCACCGCGCCGCCCTTGCTCGGGAAGTCGAGGTCGCTGTCCATGCCGGTCGGCCGGCGCGTGAAGACCAGGTCCGGGTACGCGTCACCGTTGACCGAACCGACCGTCACCGAGGAATGGGACAGGTACGTCCCCGCCGCGGCGACGATCGGGGCGTGGGTGAAGCCGGTCCCCGTCGACAGGTACAACTGCGTGCTGTCGCAGTCCGGTTCGTCGCTGCAACCGGTGCGGACCAGCAGGTCGTCCTTGCCGTCGTTGTTGATGTCCACGGCCTGTACGCCTTCGAGGACACGGACGCCGTCGTCCACGGTGAGCGCCGTGCGCGTGGAGGCGACCGAGCCGTCGGCGCCGATGCCCTCGTGCAGGACGACCTTGCCGCTCCAGTCGCCCGACTCGATCCCGGCCGCGTCCGTACGGCCGTCTCCGTCGAAGTCGCCCAGCGCGTTCCCCTTGCCCTGGAACTCGACGGAGCGGGCGCCGAGGCCCTGCTTGCCGCCGAACAGGATGATCCCCTGGCCCGTGCCGGCGGTGGCCAGCAGGTCCGTGTAGCCGTCGCGGTCGATGTCGGCCGTCGCGCCCCCGCCGAAGCGGGCGTTCGCGGCGGCCGTTCCGGGAACCCCGGCCGTGTTCTGGTTGACCACGTGGCGCCGGGCCGGGCTGGCGCCCTTCGCGTCGCCCGGGTACACCACCAGGTACCCGGCCTTCTTCAGCCCGGACACCGTCCCGTCGGGTACCGAGGCGTACAGGTCCTGGTACCCGTCCCCGTTGAAGTCCACGTGCTGACGCGCGACGGCGGCAGGTCCGGCCGCCGTCGCCGTACCGGTCATGGCCGGTACGGCAGCCGTCGTCGCCGCGAGTGCGACGATCACCGCCGAAGCGGTACGGACACGAGAAGCGTTCACTGTTCATCCCCCTGAAAGACAGACGATGTCGGTCGGAGGGCCATCCGCCCCCCGCCCTCAGAAAGACCAGCCGCCCGGCGGATGGTTGTGCGGACCCGGCCGAGTTGTGGATCACGACGGCATCGGCCTCTTGCGTACGGAGCCGACTCCGTCGCCTCCTTCTTGCGTTTTCGGCAAGCTTGTATGCATAGGGCGCAACCCCTCCGTACGCTCGGCCGCATGGCTCACGCACACCAACACCCCCGTCCGCACCCGCACAGCCACACCCACACTCATGACGGCTCCGCCCACAGCCACGGCTCCGATGCGGCTCCCCCCGGCCTCCCGGAGATCCTCGATCTCGACGCCGCCCTCTTCGCACCCCACCTGACCGCGCTCACCGGGCGTATCGCCTGTCTGGCCGGTGACGACGTCCGGCACATCGTCGACCTCGGCGCGGGAACCGGAACCGGCGCCTTCGCCCTGCTGGAGCGGTTCCCCGCCGCCCGGGTGACCGCCGTCGACAACTCCCCCGCCATGCTGGAGCGGATCGTCGCGACGGCGCGGGAGCGGGGGCTCGGCGACCGCGTGCGGACCCTGGAGGCCGACGCCGGGGCGGGGCTGCCCGGCGTCGTCGACGCGGACCTCATCTGGGCGTCGGCGTCCCTGCACCACCTGGACGACCCCGCCACCGCCCTCGCGGGCATCCGCGCCGCCCTGCGCCCCGGCGGCCTGCTGGCCGTCGCGGAGGTCGACGGGATGCCGACCTTCCTCCCGGAGGGCGGCGAGGCCGGCGCGCTGGAGGCCCGCTGCCGTACGGCGCTCGACGGCCTGCATGCCGAGCGGCTGCCGCACCGGGGGGCCGACTGGGGTGCCCTGCTCACCGCCGCCGGGCTCTCCGTCGAGCAGGAGCGCGCCGAGCGGTGGGAGCTGCGCGCCCCGCTGCCGGAGGGGGTCGGCCGGTACGCGTTCCTGGTCTTCGAGCGCATCCGCGGCGCCCTGGAGGGGCATGTCGGCCCCGAGGACCTGGCCGCGCTCGACCGGCTCGTCGGCGGCGGACCCGAGGACGTACGCCACCGCGACGACCTCGTCGTACGGTCCACCCGGGAGACGTGGGCGGCCCGCCGCCCCGCCTGAGGCGCCCCGCCCGGGACGCGCCGGCCCCAGGAGTACGCACGGTGACGCCGATAGCATCCACGCGGAATTCGGACCGAAGCAGCCGAAGCAGCCGGAGTGGCCCGCAGCAGCCGGACGCTGACGCACGCAGACGGACGCAGACGGACGCAGACCGACGACGAGGAGCGAGGCATGCGATTCGCACTGGAGGCACTCTCCGCGGACGTTCCCGCCGAACAGGTCGCGGAGGCCCGCGCGTTCTACCGGGCGCGGGCCTCAGGCCGGGGGCCGGCCTCGTTCGAGGAGCTGCAGGCCGTCCGGGCGCGGCGGTCCGCTCCGCCCGCCGCCGATCCGCCCGCCGTCGAGGAGACGGCCGAAGCGGCCGGGGCGCGCGTCCCGGTCCGGGTCTTCCTGCCGTCCGGCGGCCCACCCCGCGGCGTCCACCTCGACATCCACGGCGGCGGCTTCTACATGGACACGGCGGCGCACGGCGACGTACGCAACCGGGCCCTCGCGGAGGCCCTGGGCGCCGTCGTCGTCAGCGTCGACTACCGGCTCGCCCCCGAGAACCCCTGGCCCGCCGCGCCCGACGACTGCGAGACGGCGGCGCTCTGGCTGGTCGAGCAGGCCGAAGCGCGGTTCGGGACCTCGCGGCTGACGATCGGCGGAGCCTCGGCCGGGGCCACCCTCGCCCTGGCCACCCTGCTGCGACTCAGGGACCGGAGCGCCCAGGACGTCCCGAGCGGGCCCGGCGGGGCGGCCCCGGCAGGCCGGTACGGAAAGGCGGTGAGCCGGTTCACCGGTGCCGCGCTCCAGTTCGGCACCTACGACCTGAGCGCGCTCACCCCGGCCGGTCGCCGTATCGCGGACGAGTACTTCCTCCGGGCGTACGTCGGCCACATCCCGGACCGCGACCGCACCCTTCCCGACATCTCGCCCCTCTACGCCGACCTCACCGGACTCCCTCCGGCCCTGCTCGTCGTGGGCGCGGAGGACGTCCTGCTGGAGGACAACCTGACGCTGGCGGGCCGGTTGTCGGCGGCCGGGAACGACGTCGAGCTACGCCTCTACCCCGTCGCGCCCCACGGCTTCACCGGCCACCCCACCGCCCTCGCCGCCACCGCGCTCGCCGGCATCGACTCCTGGTTGCGGGAACGGCTCACTCGCCCCTGACGCGGGAGTGCAGGTGCATAGGCCGCCGCGTCGGCCGCCTCCCACGGACGCAGCACCAGCCCGCCGCCGGGCGCCACCGGTTGCGGGGAGCCGGAGAGACGGCCGGAGGGGAGCGTGGGCGGCGTCGAGAGCACGCGGTTCATGGGCCCGTGGTCGCCCCTGCGTCAAAGGCGCGGGCCCGCACTCGCCCCGGCTGACCGAAGGCCGGTCGGCGCGTCAGTTCCGTCCGCCGCGCTCCCAGCGCTGCGCCGCGAGCGTCACGGACCGTCCACCGGCCAGCCGGTCCGCGAACGGCTGGACCAGTCCCCGTGCCTCGCCCGGAAGCGCCCGCACGGCAGCGACCACTCCCGTCGTCCCGGTCCCCTCGTCATCGACCAGAGCGGCCACGAAGACCAGCCGACCGTCCGGCTCCGCACCCACCAACTCCCGCCGCCTGGTTACGTCATGAACGGCACCGCCCGGAGCGTCGGCCGAGACGGGCCACTGAGCGGTGACGAGCGTGTACGGGACGTCCGCAGCTGGTTCACGGTGCAGCAGCACCTCAGCCGCGACGACCAGGAGGTCCCGGTAGAGGCCCGCCTTCCAGAACGGCTCCTCGCGCGCGAACCGCTCCGCCTCCGCCCGTTCGACAAGGTCGACCACGTGGACGCTCCCCGTGTGCTCCTCCCCGTCGTCGGACACGGTGGGCCCCCGGAGTATCAGCCGGCCGTCGAACCGGTCCATGTAGGACCAGTGCTCCTCGCACAACTCCTGCAGCTGGTTCGCGACTTCGGGCTGGTCATGGGCGTACACGTAGAACGGCATGCCGCGACCGTACCGGAGGCGCCGGAACGGGCCCGGTCCACCCGGCCACGGCGGGAAGGCCGCCGTGACGCCCCTCCCGGCTCAGGGCCGCAGTGGAATCAGCCCGGGGCCCGATGGGTGCTCCGGCTCGAACGCGTCGGGAATCCCCAGCCGCAGTCCACGGCTCCGGGCGACCCGGTGCACGTCCCGCAGCGAGTGCGCCAGGGCGGCGGCGACGTGGCGGAGCTGTACGGCAGTGGACCGGTCGTCCTGGACCAGGTCGTCGGCGTGGTCGAGGAGTTCGTACGCCATGCCGAGCTGCATGGCCTCGACCTTGTCGGCCTCCCGCGAGACCTTCCCGCCGCCGCTGCCGACGACGTAACAGGGCCGCCCCGCCGTCCCGGTCCAGGGGAGGAGGCGGAAGGTGTTCGGGGATGCGTCGTTCGTGTCTTCGTTCATGAGGGCGTCAACTCCGTGAGCAGTGGGGGTGAATTCTCCGCTGGGTAGCGATCCACTCACAGAGTGCGAACGGCGGGACTAGGCTCGCCAGAGGGTGGGTGGTGACACCGAGTTCGTCGCACGGGAGTTGGCTGTGAGTAACACCTATGGCAAATGGTTGAAAGCCCGGCGGGAAGCGGCCGGCCTGACCCAACAGCAGCTCGCGGATCTGGCCCTGATGACGCGATCGCACATCTCGCACATCGAGGCGGGGCGTCGCATGCCGAGCGAGGAGGATGCTCGACGGCTCGACATGGCCCTGGGGACCGGCGATGTGCTGACGACCTTCCGGCCTCAGGCAGATGACCGTTCCGTCGCGGACCGATTCAAGGCGGCCCGGAAACTTGAGGAGCAGGCGACGTTCATCCGTGAGTTCGCCATCGCTTATTTTCCTGGGATCCTCCAGACGCGCCGGTACGCGGATGCGGTCCTGGGCACGGCGTTTCCGCCGTACAGCGACGAGGAACGTGACAGCGCCGTTGTCTCACGACTGGAACGGGCCAAGATTCTGGACCAGCCCACGTCGCCCGTAGTCTGGGCGCTGCTGGATGAAGCTGTCCTCCGCCGCGTGGCGGGGAGTGCGGACATCATGGCGGAGCAGATCATGCACGTGGTGCGTCTGGTCGAACGGAACCGCATCCGTGCCCATGTGCTGCCTCTGGGCGGCTCCATCTGCAACCTGCACCAGAGCATGGTGACGCTGATGAACTTCGCGGATCAGCCACCAGTGGCGTACTCAGAAGGCACGCAGGTGGCGAAGGTGCACGATGCGCCTCACTTGGTCGAGCGAATCGAAGCCACCTACGCTCTGGCCATGAGCGACGCGCTGTCCCTCCCCGAGTCGCTGAATGTGCTCAGGGCAGCGGCGAAGGAGTACGGATACCGTGAATGAAGGCGCCAACTCGGTTGTCGGCTGGCGGAAGTCGTCGTACAGCGGCCCCGACAAAGACAGCTGCCTCGAAGTCCACGACCACCACCCCACCGCCGTCCCCGTCCGCGACTCCAAGGTCCCCGGCGGGCCCGCCCTGCTCATCCCCGCCGCCGGGTGGACCTCCTTCGTGGACGCGGTGAAGAGCGGGGCCCTCTCCGCCTGACCCGGAGGCCGGACGGAGGGGGCCCGGAGCCGGGCCGGACGGGCCCGGCCCGCCTCACTCCCCCACGTACTCCGCCAGGTGCTCGCCCGTCAGGGTCGAGCGGGCCGCGACCAGGTCGGCCGGGGTGCCCTCGAAGACGATTCTGCCGCCGTCGTGGCCCGCGCCGGGGCCGAGGTCGATGATCCAGTCGGCGTGGGCCATGACCGCCTGGTGGTGCTCGATGACGATCACCGACTTTCCGGATTCGACCAGGCGGTCCAGCAGGCCGAGGAGCTGTTCCACGTCCGCGAGGTGCAGGCCGGTGGTCGGCTCGTCGAGGACGTAGACCCCGCCCTTGTCGGCCATGTGCGTGGCCAGCTTGAGGCGTTGGCGTTCGCCGCCGGAGAGGGTGGTGAGCGGCTGGCCGAGGCTCAGGTAGCCGAGGCCGACGTCCACGAGCCGGGTGAGGATCTTGTGAGCGGCCGGGATGGCGGCCTCGCCGGAGCCGAAGAATCCCTCGGCCTCGGTGACCGACATCGCCAGGACCTCGCTGATGTCCCGGCCGCCGAGGTGGTAGTCGAGCACAGACGGCTGGAACCGCTTGCCCTCGCAGTCCTCGCACGGGCTGGAGACGCCGGCCATGACGCCGAGGTCGGTGAAGATGACGCCCGCGCCGTTGCAGGTGGGGCAGGCGCCCTCGGAGTTGGCGCTGAAGAGGGCGGGCTTCACGCCGTTGGCCTTGGCGAACGCCTTGCGGATCGGCTCCAGCAGGCCGGTGTACGTGGCCGGGTTGCTGCGGCGGGAGCCCTTGATGGGGCTCTGGTCGACCGAGACGACGTTCTCGCCCGCCGGGATCGAACCGTGGACCAGGGAGCTCTTCCCGGAGCCGGCGACGCCCGTGATGACGGTGAGGACGCCGAGCGGGATGTCGACGTCCACGTCCTGGAGGTTGTGGGACGTGGCCCCCCGGATCTCCAGGGCGCCCGTGGGCTTGCGGACCTCCTCCTTGAGGGCGGCCCGGTCGTCGAGGTGGCGGCCGGTGACCGTGCCGGAGGCGCGCAGGCCCTCCAGGGTGCCCTCGAAGCAGACGGTGCCGCCCGCCGTGCCGGCGCCGGGGCCGAGGTCGACGATGTGGTCCGCGATGGCGATGGCCTCGGGCTTGTGCTCCACGACCAGGACGGTGTTGCCCTTGTCGCGCAGGCGCAGCAGGAGGTCGTTCATGCGCTGGATGTCGTGCGGGTGGAGGCCGATGGTCGGCTCGTCGAAGACGTAGGTGACGTCGGTGAGCGAGGAGCCGAGGTGGCGGATCATCTTGACGCGCTGGGCCTCGCCGCCGGACAGGGTGCCGGAGGGGCGGTCCAGGGCGAGGTAGCCGAGGCCGATCTCCACGAACGAGTCCAGCGTCTGCTGGAGCGCTTCGAGGAGGGGGGCGACCGAGGGCTCGTCCAGGTTCCGGACCCACTCCGCGAGGTCCCGGATCTCCATGGCGCAGGCGTCGGCGATGGAGATCTCGCCGATCTTCGAGGAGCGGGCGGCCTCGGTGAGCCGGGTGCCCTCGCACTCGGGGCAGGTGGTGAAGGTGACGGCGCGGTCGACGAACTCCCGGATGTGGGGCTGCATCGACTCGCGGTCCTTGGACAGGAACGACTTCTGGATCTTGGGGATCAGCCCCTCGAAGGTGAGGTTGGCCCCCTCGACCTTCACCTTGGTCGGCTCCTTGTAGAGGAAGTCCTGCATCTCCTTCTCGGTGAAATCGGCGATCGGCTTGTCCGGGTCGAGGAAGCCCGACTCCGCGTACGTCCGCACGGTCCACCAGCTGTCCGACTTCCAGCCGGGGATGGTGAACGCGCCCTCGGAGATCGACTTGGAGTCGTCGTAGAGCTGGCTGAGGTCGATGTCGGAGACGTTGCCGCGCCCCTCGCAGCGCTGGCACATGCCGCCGGTGCGGCTGAACGTCGCCTTCACGGCCTTCTTGTTGCCGCGCTCGACGGTGATCGCGCCGCTGGCGGTGACCGAGGGGACGTTGAAGGCGAACGCGCCGGGCGGGCCGATGTGCGGGTCGCCGAGCCGGCTGAAGAGGATGCGGAGCATGGCGTTGGCGTCGGTGGCGGTGCCGACCGTGGAGCGGGGGTCGCTGCCCATGCGCTGCTGGTCGACGATGATCGCCGTCGTCAGGCCGTCGAGGACGTCGACGTCGGGCCGCGCCTGCGAGGGCATGAACCCCTGGACGAACGCGCTGTACGTCTCGTTGATCAGCCGCTGGGACTCGGCGGCGATGGTGCTGAAGACCAGCGAGCTCTTGCCCGATCCGGAGACCCCGGTGAACACCGTCAGCCGGCGCTTCGGCAGCTCGATGCTGACGTCCTTCAGGTTGTTCTCGCGCGCGCCGTGCACACGGATCAGGTCGTGGCTGTCGGCGGCGTGCGGGGCCGTCGGCTGTTCGGTCTTCGTTCTCGGAGCCATGCTCGTCGTCTCTCCATCGGCTGGTGCGCCGGAGCTCGCCGGGTACGTAAGTCCGGCTGGGCGTACGGCTGTTGCGGCTGGTTCCACGGCTGTCGCGGGCGTCCGCGCCCGTGTGCGGAGCCTACGGGCCGGGCGGGGGGAGGCCGGGGCCCGGATGCCGGGCTCCGGCCCTGCGGGCGGGTGGGCGGGTGTGCGGTCGGCGGGTGATGCTACTTCTTGGCCTGGGTGATGCGCAGCATGTTCCCGGAGGGATCCCTGAAGGCGCAGTCGCGGGCGCCGTACGGCTGGTCGATCGGTTCCTGGAGCACTTCGCCGCCCGCGGCGCGGACCTGCTCGAAGGCCGCGTCCACGTCGTCGGAGGCGAGGATGACGCCCCGCAGCATGCCCTTGGCGAGGAGTTCGGCCATGGTCCGCCGGTCGGCGGCCGGGGCGTTCGGGTCGGCGAGCGGGGGCTCCAGGACGATCTCGACGTCCGGTTGCGCGGGAGACCCGACGGTCACCCAGCGCATGCCTTCGAACCCGACGTCGTTGCGCACCTCCATGCCCAGGGCGTCGCGGTAGAAGGCGAGCGCCTTGTCGTGGTCGTCGACGGCGATGAAGCACTGCGAAAGCTTGATGTCCATGGGTTTCACGCTACGGGCGGGGGAATGCGATCCGCTTCTCCGTTTCTGACCGGTCGTGTGAGCATCTTGGCGACGCAGGCGGGGACGGCCCCGCCGGCGTCGTGGGGGCGGGCCCGGTAGGCGCTCGGGCTCTCCCCGACCAGCTCCGTGAAACGGGAGCTGAACGAGCCCAGCGACGTACAGCCGACGGCGAAGCAGACCTCCGTGACGGACAGGTCGCCCCGGCGCAGCAGCGCCTTGGCCCGCTCGATGCGGCGGGTCATGAGATAGCTGTACGGGGTCTCGCCGAAGGCGGCGCGGAAGCTGCGGGAGAAGTGGCCCGCCGACATGAGCGCGTCGCGCGCCAGCGAGGGGACGTCGAGCGGTTCGGCGTACGCGCGGTCCATCCGGTCGCGGGCCCGACGCAGCCGGGCCAGGTCCTCCAGCCTCACTCCCCCACCTTCCCACGGCCGTCGCCGCCGGGCCCCTCGGTCTCCCGCTCGTCCGCTGTCCCCACGTCGGCCCCCGATGCGTTCCGTACGCGGTCCGTGCCCGTGGCCACGGCCGTCGCCCTCCGACCCCGATCCTCCCCCACCCCACTGACAACCGGGCTTCCGGCAATCGGGCCGGGTGCCGAGCATCACCCTGGACAGCGGCCACAACCGGCGGGTAACTTCGGAGGAGGACTGAGCAAGCGCTTAGCCGAGGACGACGCGACCGCCGACCAAGGAGGCACCCCGTGCGCCGTACGGTATTCAACGAGGACCACGAGGCGTTCCGGGAGACCATCCGCGCCTTCATCGCGGCCGAGGTCGTGCCGGTCTACGACGAGTGGTTCGCCGCGGGCCAGGCCCCGCGCGACTTCTACCTCAAACTGGGCGAGCTGGGCGTCTTCGGCATCGAGGTCGACGAGGAGTACGGCGGCGCGGGCATCGACTCGCACAAGTACGAGGCCGTCATCTACGAGGAGACCGCCCGCGCGGGCGTCTCCTTCGGCGGCTCCGGCGTGCACACGCTGCTCGGCCTGCCCTACATCAAGATGCTCGCCACCGAGGACCAGAAGAAGCGCTGGCTGCCGAAGTTCGCGACGGGCGAGGAGATGTGGGCCCTCGCGATGACCGAGCCGGGCACCGGCTCCGACGTCGCGGGCATGAAGACCACCGCCAAGCTCTCCGAGGACGGCACCCACTACGTCCTCAACGGTGCGAAGACCTTCATCACCGGCGGCGTCCACGCCGACCGCGTGATCGTCTGCGCCCGTACCGCCGCCCCCCGCGAGGACGACCGGCGCTTCGGCATCTCCCTCTTCGCCGTCGACACGAAGTCCGAGGGCTACTCGGTCGGCCGCAAGCTCGACAAGCTGGGCCTGCGGGTCTCCGACACCGCCGAGCTGGCCTTCGTCGACGTCAAGGTCCCCGTCGAGGACCTGATGGGCGAGGAGAACAAGGGCTTCGGCTACCTCGGCACCAACCTGGCATCCGAGCGCTGGGGCATCGCCTTCGGCGCGTACGCCCAGGCCGCGGCGGCCGTCCGGTTCGCCAAGGAGTACGTGCAGGACCGCACGGTCTTCGGCAAGACCGTCGCCTCGTTCCAGAACACCAAGTTCGAACTGGCCGCCTGCCAGGCCGAGGTGGACGCGGCCCAGGCCGTCGCCGACCGTGCGCTGGAGGCGCTGGACGCCGGCGAGCTGACGGCGGCCGAGGCCGCCTCCGCGAAGCTGTTCTGCACCGAGGTCGCGCACCGCGTCATCGACCGCTGCCTCCAGCTCCACGGCGGCTACGGCTTCATGAACGAGTACCCGATCGCCCGCCTCTACGCGGACAACCGGGTCAACCGCATCTACGGCGGCACCAGCGAGGTCATGAAGTCGATCATCGCCAAGTCCATGGGCCTGTAGAGGCGTTACCTTCCCTCCATGACCGAGCGCCCTGACCCCCTGCTCGATCTGCTCCAGTTGCTCGACCTGGAGCGGATCGAGCGGGACATCTTCCGGGGTACGAGCCGCAGTTCGCTCGTACCCCGGGTGTTCGGCGGCCAGGTGGCGGCCCAGGCGCTCGTCGCCGCGGGCCGCACCGTCCCCGCCGACCGCGCCGCCCACTCCCTGCACGCGTACTTCCTGCGGGCGGGCGACCCCGGCGCGCCCATCGTCTACACCGTCGACCGCATCCGCGACGGCCGGTCCTTCACCACGCGCCGCGTCGTCGCCGTCCAGCACGGGCAGCCGGTCTTCCACCTCTCCGCGTCGTTCCAGACGTACGAGGAGGGCATGGAGCACCAGGCGCCCATGCCCGCCGCGCCCGACCCGGAGACGCTGCCGACCGCCGCCGAGATGCTGCCCCGGTACGCGGACCGCTTCAGCTCCCCCGGGGTGGTGGACCGGCTGATCGAGGCGCGCGCGGCGGTGGACCTGCGCTACGTGGACACGCCGCCGTTCGCCACGGTGGGCGAGGCGCGCGAACCGCGTTCGCAGGTGTGGTTCCGGACCAACGGCAAGCTGGCCGACGATCCGCTGCTGCACGTCTGCCTGGCCACCTACGTCTCCGACATGACCCTGCTCGACTCGGTGCTGCTGGCCCACGGGCGGGGCGGCTGGGCGGTCGGGGACGTGGTCGGGGCGAGCCTGGACCACGCGATGTGGTTCCACCGGCCGTTCCGGGCGGACGAGTGGCTGCTGTACGACCAGGAGTCGCCCTCGGCCTCCGGCGGGCGCGGGCTCGGCCAGGCCCGCATCCACACCGCCGACGGACGCCTCGCGATCACCGTCATCCAGGAAGGCGTCGTCCGCGTTCCCCGGTGATGAGCCGCATCCGAAACAGCATTTCGGACATACTCCCCACCATGAGCGACGTCGAAGCGAACGGAACGGACAGCGCGGACGGCACGGACAGCGGCGGGGAATCCACGTTCACCGTGATCGTGGCGGCCGCCGCCAACCTCGGCATCGCCGTGGCCAAGGCCGCCGCCGGGCTGATCAGCGGCTCCAGCGCGATGCTCTCCGAGGCGGCCCACTCGGTCGCCGACACGGTCACCGAGGTCATGCTCCTCGCCGCGCTCAAGCGGAGCGGGAAGCCCGCCGACGAGGAACACCCCCTCGGCTACGGCCCGGAGCGCTACATCTGGGCGATGCTCGCCTCCATCGCCACCTTCGTCGGCGGGGCCGTCTTCTCGATCTACGACGGGGTGCACACCCTGGTCGCGGGCGAGGAGCTGGGCGACCCGCTCGTCTCGTACATCGTGCTGGCCGTCGCCTTCCTCCTGGAGGGCTACTCGCTGCGCACCGGGGTCAAACAGGTGCGGCGCGAGGCGTCACGGCTGCGGGTGCCGGACGCGTACTACCTGCGCCACACCCCCGACACGGCGGTGAAGGCCGTCGTGATGGAGGACTCGGCGGCCCTGGCCGGGCTGCTGCTGGCGGCGGGCGGCCTGCTGGGCGGGCAGCTCACCGGCTCGGGCGTCTGGGACGGGATCGCGTCCTGCCTGATCGGGCTGCTGCTGGTGTACGTGGCATGGGTGCTGGGCCGCTCCAACGCGCAACTCCTCATCGGCCGGCCGCTCCCCGCCGCGATGCGTCGGGGCGTGCGCGAGGAGCTGCTGTCGGTGCCGCAGATCGTGGACGTCCTGGAGCTGACCACGCTGATCCAGGGGCCGACCGAGATGCTGATCGCCGCGAAGGTCGACTTCCGGGACATGGCCACCGCGGCCGAGGTCGAGTGGGCCTGCGAGGAGGCGGAGGCGCAGCTGCGCGAGCGGTTCCCCTCGGTCCGGCGCGTGTACCTGGACCCGACGCCGGGACGGGCCCGGCGGGCGGGCGACGGGCCCTGACCCGGGGCGTACGGTTCCGGGGCGTACGGTTCCGCGGGGCTCGGGCGGGCCGCCGATGCTGCGCGCGGCGGCCCCTGAGACGTACGGGGCCCTGCCGCGCGGTTCACCCGCCGGAATCGGTCACACGACCGGCCGGTCGGCCCCTCCAGAGCCCGCGGCCCCCTCCTCGGCCTCCTCCTCCAGCAGCCCCGCCGCGTGCAGCAGGTAGTCCGTCATCGGGTCGTAGAAGCGCGGATCGGTGACGTGGTCGTCGAGCGGGACCGTGACCTGGAGGGAGCCCTCCGCCTCGCCGAGGAAGAGCGCCGGGTCGTTGCAGTCCGCGTAACCGATCGCGTCCAGTCCGCGCTGCCCGGCGCACCCCGCCCAGCCGTGGTCCGCGACGACCAGGTCGGGCAGCGGACGGCCCAGGTGGGCCATGGCGTCCAGGATGGCGGCCATGGGGGCCGGGGAGTGGGTGTGCCACAGGGTGGCCCCGCGCTCCAGCACCGCGACGTCGGCGAACTGGAAGACCATGCCCTCGTCCGCCATCAGCCCGGAGGGGATGCGGACGATCTCGCAGCCGGCGCGGCGCAGCGCGTCCGCCGTCCGCCGGTGCACGTCCAGCAGGCCGCCGGGGTGGCCGGTGGCGAAGAGGACCCGCTCGCGGCCGTCGGCGGCCTTGCGCAGGCGGGCCGCCATCCGTTCCAGGGCGTCGACCGTCAGCTCGGGGTCGATGGTGTCCTGGCCCTGCCGGTGCGCGGGGTCGTCGTTGACGCCGCACCGCTCGGCCATCACCGCGAGCACGTCCTGCTCGTCGGTCCAGCGGTCGCCGAGCTCCAGGCCCAGCCAGTAGTGGCGGTCGCCGTTGGCGAGCTTGCGGTAGTGGGAGAGGTTGTTGTCGCGCGGTGTGGCGACGTCCCCGGCGATACGCGTGCGGACGAGGTGGTCGACGAGGGCGGCGCGGCTGGGTATCGGCATGGACCCATTGTGCCGTCCCGTGTGCGCGGCGTGCCCGGTCTCCGGGCCGGCGGGCGCCCCTCTGCCCGGGCGGGGGGCGCGGCGG
This sequence comes from Streptomyces sp. NPDC017448, assembly GCF_044330565.1. Lineage (NCBI taxonomy): Bacteria > Bacillati > Actinomycetota > Actinomycetes > Kitasatosporales > Streptomycetaceae > Streptomyces > Streptomyces sp. NPDC017448. Next base: position 22,909 of record NZ_JBIRLM010000009.1, read on the forward strand.
GGCGTCTACGACACCGCGGAGACCACCGTCACCAGGGTCACCGCGGAGATCGCGGCCTGGAGGGTGCGGATCGCCTCGCGCACGCTGACGCCCGCCCAGTGGCCTTCCGCGATCTCGGCCATGCGCGGGGCGACCCGCTTCTTCGGCACCCCCGGGAACGTCTGGGGGTGCATGCCCGTGGCGTGCAGCAGCGCGACGAGGGAGCTGGTGCGGGCGTCCGGCTCGGCCCCGCCCAGGACCGCGGCGTCCAGCCGGGCGCGCAGCTCGCGCTCGACGGTTCCGTCCGCCTCCGGGTAGCGGCGTACCGGGAAGACGCCGAGCGCCCGGTGCTTCTCCTCGGTCACCAGGCCGCGCGCCACCAGGCTCGCCACGACGTCCTGCGACCCCTTGGCGTGCTCCCGGGCCAGCCAGTCCACCACCTTGCGGCTGCTGGACGCACCGTGGACCCAGCGGGTGAGCCGGTCGAGCCGGCCGTCCAGGAGCGGGTCGCCCGTGGGGGTCGGATCGAAGACCTCGACGCGGCCGGCCTTCACCGTGGCACGGCCCGCCATGACCAGCTCCAGGAGCATGCCCGCCGCCACGCCCCAGCGGGCCGCGGCCTGTCCCTGCGCGGCGCCGGTCGTGTCGTCCAGCGACAGCAGCATGATCTCTTCGCCCAATGAGACGGCCATGGTTGCGGCTCCCCGATTTCTCGCGTAGTGACCGGACAGACGTACGTACCCGGTCCGGGGTTGCCCGGAACGCCGGGTCACCGTACGGCGGGAGCGGCGGGCCGGGCGGTCAGGACGGTTCGGCGGCGGCGAAGGCGCCCCGGGCCAGCCGGTGCAGCAGGGCGGCGGTGGCCGAGCGGCCGGGCAGGGCGTCGGGGCGGGCCAGGTGCGGAGTGGAGTTCAGCAGGCCGAAGACGGCGTGCACGGTGACGCGGGCCCGGTTCTCGGCCAGCGACGGGTAGAGGGCGCGGACGACGCCGACCCAGAGCTCGACGTACTCCCGCTGGAGCCGTCGCACCCGCTTGCGGTCCGTGTCGCGCAGCCGGTCCAGCTCCCGGTCGTGGAGGGTGATCAGGGGGCGGTCGTCGAGGGCGAAGTCGATGTGGCCCTCGATGAGCGCGTCCAGGAGGGCCTCCGGGGAGCCGCCGCCCCGGGCCTCGTCCTCCGCCACCCGCCGCCGCCCGCCCTCCAGGAGGCGTTCGCTGATCCCCACCAGCAGCTCGGCGAGCATCGCGTCCTTGCCGGGAAAGTGCCGGTAGAGGCCGGGGCCGCTGATCCCGACGGCGGCGCCTATCTCGTCGACGCCGACACCGTGGAAGCCGCGCTCGGCGAAGAGGCGGGCGGCCTCCCGCAGGATCTGCTCGCGGCGGGTGGGGGCCGCGACGCGGGCGGCGTGGGTGCTCATGGGGATTCATTCTAGACAGGGCCGTTAGCGCTCGTTAACCTGAGGCGGACGCGTTAACGCTCATTAACAGCAGCGGTCGACTATCGCGGTACGGGCAAGGGGGCTCGACACGATGCAGCAGGCACCGGTCCTGACGAGCGCGGCCGATCCCGCCTCGGAGGCCTGGCAGGCCAACGAGGCGGCGCATCGCGCGCTCTCCGACGAGTTGGCGGGCCGCCTCGCCAGGGCGCGGCTGGGCGGAGGTGAGAAGGCCCGCGCCCGCCATCAGGCGCGCGGCAAGCTGCTCCCCCGGGACCGGGTGGACACCCTCCTCGACCCGGGCTCCCCGTTCCTGGAGCTGGCCCCGCTGGCGGCGGACGGGATGTACGGCGACCAGGCCCCCGCGGCCGGCGTCATCGCGGGCATCGGGCGGGTCTCCGGCCGGGAGTGCGTGATCGTCGCCAACGACGCGACCGTCAAGGGCGGCACGTACTACCCGATGACCGTGAAGAAGCACCTGCGCGCCCAGGAGGTGGCGCTGGAGAATCGTCTCCCCTGCCTCTACCTGGTGGATTCGGGCGGCGCGTTCCTGCCGATGCAGGACGAGGTCTTCCCCGACCGGGACCACTTCGGGCGGATCTTCTACAACCAGGCCCGGATGTCGGGGGCCGGGATTCCGCAGATCGCGGCGGTCATGGGCTCCTGCACGGCGGGCGGGGCGTACGTCCCGGCGATGAGCGACGAAGCCGTCATCGTCCGGAACCAGGGCACGATCTTCCTCGGCGGCCCGCCGCTGGTGAAGGCCGCGACCGGCGAGGTCGTCACGGCGGAGGAGCTGGGCGGCGGCGAGGTCCACTCCCGTACGTCGGGGGTCACCGACCACCTGGCGGAGGACGACGCGCACGCCCTGCGGATCGTCCGCACCATCGTCGCGACCCTGCCGGACCGCGCCCCGCTGCCCTGGTCGGTCGAGCCGGCCGAGGAGCCGAAGGCGGACCCGGCCGGGCTGTACGGGGCGGTCCCGGTGGACTCCCGCACCCCGTACGACGTGCGCGAGGTGATCGCCCGGGTGGTGGACGGCTCGCGGTTCCAGGAGTTCAAGGCGGAGTACGGGCAGACGCTGGTGACCGGCTTCGCCCGTATCCACGGCCACCCGGTCGGGATCGTCGCCAACAACGGCATCCTGTTCTCCGAGTCGGCCCAGAAGGGCGCGCACTTCATCGAGCTGTGCGACCAGCGCGGCATCCCGCTCGTCTTCCTCCAGAACATCTCCGGCTTCATGGTCGGACGCGACTACGAGGCCGGCGGCATCGCCAAGCACGGCGCGAAGATGGTCACCGCGGTGGCCTGCACCCGGGTTCCGAAGCTGACGGTCGTCGTCGGCGGTTCGTACGGCGCGGGCAACTACTCGATGTGCGGGCGGGCCTACAGCCCCCGCTTCCTGTGGATGTGGCCGAACGCCAAGATCTCGGTGATGGGCGGCGAGCAGGCCGCCTCCGTGCTGGCCACCGTCAAGCGCGACCAGCTCGGCGACGGCTGGAGCGCCGAGGACGAGGAGGAGTTCAAGGCTCCGATCCGCGCCCAGTACGAGACCCAGGGCAACGCGTACTACGCCAGCGCCCGGCTCTGGGACGACGGCGTGATCGACCCCGTGGACACCCGGCAGGTGCTGGGCCTCGCCCTGACCGCCTGCGCCAACGCCCCGCTGCCCCAGAAGGACCCGGCCGGCCCGGGCTTCGGCGTCTTCCGGATGTGAGGAACAGATGACGACGATGTTCGACACCGTGCTGGTCGCCAACCGCGGCGAGATCGCGGTCCGGGTGATCCGGACCCTGCGCGAGCAGGGCGTGCGCTCGGTCGCGGTCTTCAGCGACGCGGACGCGGACGCCCGGCACGTACGGGAGGCGGACACGGCGGTCCGCATCGGCCCGCCGCCCGCCGCCGAGAGCTATCTGAACGTGGCGGCGCTCCTGGAGGCGGCCCGCCGCACGGGCGCGCAGGCCGTCCACCCGGGGTACGGGTTCCTCGCGGAGAACGCCGGGTTCGCGCGGGCGTGCACGGAGGCGGGGCTGGTCTTCATCGGCCCGCCCGCCGCCGCGATCGCGCTCATGGGCGACAAGATCCGGGCCAAGGAGACCGTGGCGGCGGCCGGGGTCCCGGTGGTGCCCGGCTCCTCGGGCAGCGGTCTGACCGACGCCCAGCTGGAGGCGGCGGCACGGGAGATCGGCACCCCGGTGCTGCTCAAGCCCTCGGCGGGCGGCGGCGGCAAGGGCATGCGCCTGGTCCGCGACGCGGCGGTGCTGGCGGACGAGATCGCGGCGGCCCGGCGCGAGGCGCGGGCCTCCTTCGGCGACGACACGCTGCTCGTGGAGCGGTGGATCGACCGCCCCCGCCACATCGAGATCCAGGTGCTGGCCGACACCCACGGCAACGTGATCCACCTCGGCGAGCGCGAGTGCTCCCTCCAGCGCCGCCACCAGAAGATCATCGAGGAGGCGCCCAGCGTCCTGCTGGACGCGGAGACCCGCGCGGCGATGGGCGAGGCGGCCGTGCAGGCGGCGCGCTCCTGCGGCTACGCGGGCGCGGGGACGGTGGAGTTCATCGTCCCGGGCGACGACCCCTCCTCGTACTACTTCATGGAGATGAACACCCGCCTCCAGGTCGAGCACCCGGTGACCGAACTGGTCACCGGCCTGGACCTGGTGGAGTGGCAGCTGCGGGTGGCGGCGGGCGAACGGCTCCCGTACGCGCAGGGGGACATCCGGCTCGACGGCTGGGCGATCGAGGCCCGCGTCTGCGCCGAGGACCCCTCCCGCGGCTTCCTGCCCTCGGGCGGCACGGTGCTGGCGCTGCGCGAGCCGCAGGGCGGCGGGGTGCGGACGGACTCGGGGCTCAGCGAGGGCGTGCCGGTGGGCAGCCTGTACGACCCGATGCTGTCGAAGGTCATCGCCTACGGCCCCGACCGCGCGACCGCCCTGCGCAGGCTGCGGGCGGCCCTGGCGGAGACGGTGATCCTGGGCGTCCCGACCAACGCGGGCTTCCTGCGCCGCCTGCTGGCCCACCCGGACGTCGTCGCGGGGAACCTGGACACGGGGCTGGTGGAGCGCGAGGCGGAGGGCCTGGTGCCGGACGGCGTCCCGGACGAGGTGTACGCGGCAGCCGCGGCGGTCCGCGGGGAGGCGCTGGAGCCCCGGCCGGACGCGCGCGGCTGGACGGACCCGTTCTCGGTGCCGAGCGGGTGGCGGACGGGGGGCGTACGGGTGCCGCCGGCGTTCCCGCTGCGGGTGCCGGGCGCGGACCCGGTGACGTACGGGGCTCCGGGCGGCGCGACGGTGACGGCGGACCGGGTCACGGTCGAACAGGACGGCGCGGTCGTCCACTTCCACCGGTCCGGCCACTGGCTCGGCCGGGACGGCGACACCTGGCACGTCCAGGACCACGACCCGGTGGAGGCGTCCCTCAGCGGGGCGGGCCGCGGCGGGGCGGACACCCTGGCGGCCCCGATGCCGGGCACGGTCACGGTGGTGAAGGTGGCCGTCGGGGACGAGGTCGCGGCGGGCCAGAGCCTGCTCGTGGTGGAGGCGATGAAGATGGAGCACGTGATCTCGGCCCCGCACGCGGGGACCGTGACCGAGCTGGACGTCACGGCGGGCGCGACGGTGGCGATGGACCAGGTCCTGGCGGTCGTGGTCCCGGCCACCGCCGGGGAGGACGCATGAGCACGCGGTCGCTGCCCATGGAGGTCCCGGCCGCCGGGCTGCCGGCCCGGGTGCGCATCCACGAGGTGGGCGCGCGGGACGGGTTGCAGAACGAGAAGGAGACGGTCCCGACGCCGGTGAAGGCGGAGTTCATCCGCCGCCTGGCGGAGGCCGGCCTCACCACCATCGAGGCGACGAGCTTCGTGCACCCGAAGTGGGTTCCCCAACTCGCGGACGCGGAGCAGCTGTTCCCGCTGCTCGGCGACATCGCGGACGTGGGGGACGTCTCGTTGCCCGTCCTCGTCCCGAACGAACGCGGGCTGGACCGGGCGCTGGCGCTCGGGGCCCGGTCGATCGCGGTGTTCGGCTCGGCGACGGAGACGTTCGCCGCCCGCAACCTGAACCGGACCGTGGCCGAGTCGCTGGCCATGTTCGAACCGGTGGTGGCCCGCGCGAAGGCGGACGGGGTCCGGGTGCGCGGGTATCTGTCGATGTGCTTCGGCGATCCGTGGGAGGGCGCGGTGCCGGTGGCGCAGGTGGTCGGGGTCGCGAAGGCGCTGATGGAGCTGGGCTGCGACGAACTGTCGCTGGGCGACACGATCGGGGTGGCGACACCGGGCCACGTGGGCGCCCTGCTGACCGCGCTGAACGAGGCGGGGGTGGCGACCCCGTCGATCGGCGTGCACTTCCATGACACGTACGGCCAGGCCCTGTCGAACACCCTGGCGGCGCTCCAGCACGGGGTGACGACGGTGGACGCGTCGGCGGGCGGCCTGGGCGGCTGCCCGTACGCGAAGAGCGCGACGGGCAACCTGGCCACCGAGGACCTCGTGTGGATGCTCGACGGCCTGGGCATCGAGACGGGCGTCGATCTCTCCGCCCTCGCCGCCACCAGCGTCTGGCTGGCCGAACACCTGGGCCGGCCGAGCCCGTCCCGCACGGTCCGCGCCCTGTCCCCCTCCTCTTCCGCCTCCCACAAGGAGTGAGCAATCCATGTCCCTGGACCACCGGCTGACCGCCGAGCACGAGGAACTGCGCCGCACGGTCGAGGAGTTCGCGCACGACGTGGTCGCGCCGAAGATCGGTGACCTCTACGAGCGCCACGAGTTCCCGTACGAGATCGTGCGCGAGATGGGGCGGATGGGCCTGTTCGGGCTGCCGTTCCCGGAGGAGTACGGCGGCATGGGCGGCGACTACCTCGCGCTCGGGATCGCCCTGGAGGAGCTGGCCCGGGTCGACTCGTCGGTGGCGATCACCCTGGAGGCGGGGGTGTCGCTGGGCGCGATGCCGCTCCACCTGTTCGGTACGGAGGAGCAGAAGCGGCGGTGGCTGCCGAAGCTGTGCGCGGGCGAGGCGCTGGGCGCGTTCGGCCTGACCGAGCCGGACGGCGGTTCGGACGCGGGCGGCACGCGGACGACGGCGGTGCTGGACGAGGCGACCAACGAGTGGGTGATCAACGGTTCGAAGTGCTTCATCACCAACTCCGGTACGGACATCACGGAGTTGGTGACGGTCACCGCCGTGACGGGCCGCAAGGAGGACGGCCGCCCGCTGATCTCCGCGATCATCGTCCCCTCGGGCACCCCCGGCTTCACGGTGGCCGCCCCGTACTCCAAGGTCGGCTGGAACTCCTCGGACACCCGCGAGCTGTCCTTCACGGACGTCCGCGTCCCGGCCGCCAACCTCCTGGGCGAAGAGGGCCGGGGCTACGCCCAGTTCCTGCGCATCCTGGACGAGGGCCGGATCGCGATCTCCGCCCTGGCGACCGGCCTGGCCCAGGGCTGCGTGGACGAGTCGGTGAAGTACGCGCACGAACGCCACGCCTTCGGCAAGCCGATCGGCGCCAACCAGGCGATCCAGTTCAAGATCGCCGACATGGAGACGCGCGCCCACATGGCCCGCATCGGCTGGCGGGACGCGGCGTCCCGCCTGGTGGCGGGCGAGCCGTTCAAGAAGGAGGCGGCCATCGCCAAGCTGTACTCCTCGACGGTCGCGGTGGACAACGCCCGCGACGCCACGCAGATCCACGGCGGCTACGGGTTCATGAACGAGTACCCGGTGGCCCGGATGTGGCGCGACTCGAAGATCCTGGAGATCGGCGAGGGCACGAGCGAGGTCCAGCGGATGCTGATCGCCCGGGAGCTGGGGCTGCCGGGCTGAGCCTCATGAGGCGCCGGCCCCCGTCCCGGCCCGTGGCGCGTCCACGGGCCGGGACGGGGGCGTCGGACGCTTTCGGACCGGCGTCACCCCTCCCCCACCTGCGGCACGAGGTCGGGGCAGAGCGAGTGCCCGCACCGACACGGCGGCCACCGGAGCGCGGCACCGGGAACACGATCGATGCCATCCTGGCCAGGGCCGTCCTTCGGGACGACCGCACAGCCGTAGCGACCAGACGCAGACGGCCGACCGGACAGAAGCCACTGCCACCATCGCCGTCGCCCTGGGCCTGCAGCCCGGGTCGGACGTCTACGTCCGTGCTCGCCTGATCAAGGAGAGCGGCCGCCCCACTCACGCCATGACCAGTTACTGCCGTCCCGAGCACGTCGAGGGCACCCGTCTCATCGACCCGGCGCCCGGCCCCGCGGGCTGGGGTGGAACTGCACCGAACAGCGTTCACCGCAGACGGCACAGCCGTCGAGTTCGCCATCGGTGTGCACGCCGCATCGAGGTTCCGGTGGACCTACGATTTCGCGGTGCCCGACTCGGCGCGGAAGAAGGGCGAGCAGCCGTGATCACCACCCGGTCCTGGGCGGACGCCCGACGGCTGTGGGACCACCACCTCATGCACCACACCCCCCGCCCCTGCTCGGTCATCGTCGGGCTCGGCAGCCATGACCTGGGGGTGGCCGATGCGGCGGCGGGACTTTACCTGCGCGGGCTGGCTCCCGTCATCGTCTTCACCGGCTCGACCAGCCCCACCACCCGCGAGCGGATGCCGCGCGGGGAGGCCGTGCACTACCGGGATCGGGCCGTCGAACTGGGCGTGCCGGAGTCGGCCGTGCTGATCGAGCCGAGGGCCCGCAACACCGGGGAGAACATCCGCTTCTCACGGGCCCTCCTCGACTCCGCGGGCGTGGAGGTGGACTCCGTACTACTGGTCAGCAAACCGTACGAGGAGCGACGCGCCTACGCCACGGCTCGCAAGCTGTGGCCGGAGGCCGACATCGTGAGCGCGTCGAATCCGATGACGTTCGAGGAGTACGTGGCCTCGATCGGGGACGGCCGCATGGTGATCGACATGCTCGTGGGCGCCACGCAGCGGCTGCTCGCCTACCCGGCGCAAGGGTTCATGATCGAGCAGCCCGTCCCCGACCGGATCTCGGCGGCGTACGAGCGGCTGGTCGGGGACGGATTCACGCGTCGGCTGATCCCGTAGGACGCGAGCCCTCGCCGGGGGCGCGGGCGTCCGGCACCACGGCCGGTCCCCCGCCGGCGCCCGGACGGGGCGGCGGCGGACCCGTCGGCGGCCCACCGCGCGAACCGCCCCCGCCGCCCCCGCGCGAAAGGACCGCCGCTCAGCGGTCGGCCGGGGCGGGGGCGTCGTGCAGCCCGAGGCGCAGGTGCTCCACGTGGTAGAGGGCCTGGTCGAGGAGTTGGGCGACGTGGTCGTCGTAGAGGGAGTAGACGATGCTGCGGCCCCGGCGTTCGCCGGTGACCAGGCCGAGGTTGCGCAGCAGGCGCAGCTGGTGGGAGCAGGCCGAGCTCTCCATGCCGACCGCTTCGGCGAGGTCGCCCACGGAGCAGGGGCCCTCCTGGAGGCGGGCGAGGATGTAGAGCCGGGAGGGCGTGGCCAGGGCCTGGAGGGTGGCGGCGACGTCGGCGGTGCCGACCGCGTCGAGGCGCTCGCGGGTACCGGCGCTGGTGGTGGTGCGTCCATGGCCCATGGTCTCCATCATAACGACGACACTTGAAGACCTGTTCAGATATTCCTGTACGGTGGGGTTGTCGCCTCGTCCCGCCCGTGAAGGGTTGTTTTGTCATGTCTTCTCTCCTGGACCAGCGGTCCGCGCCGCCCACCGGAGGCCCGCGCCCCGCCCCGCCCCGGCGCCGCACCCGGGTGCTCGCACTGCCGGAGGCCCGCTGGGCGCTCGCCTCCCTGGTGCTGTTCCTGCTCGCCCTGCCCGTCCACCTGCTCCACGGGCCCGGATGGCTGTGGGGGGCGCTGTTCGCCGCCACGTACGTCACCGGGGGGTGGGAACCCGGCTGGGAAGGGCTGAAGGCCCTGAAGGACAGGACGCTGGACGTGGACCTGCTGATGGTGGTGGCCGCGCTCGGGGCCGCCGCGATCGGTCAGGTCCTCGACGGCGCGCTGCTGATCGTCATCTTCGCCACCTCCGGCGCCCTGGAGGCCGTCGCCACCGCGCGGACGGCGGACTCCGTGCGCGGCCTGCTCGACCTCGCCCCGACCACCGCCGTCCGGCTGCTGCCCGACGGCGCCGAGGAGACGGTGGACACCGAGGACCTGGCGGTCGGCGACACGGTGCTGGTCCGCCCCGGCGAGCGCGTCGGGGCGGACGGGCAGGTGGTGGACGGCGCCAGTGAGGTGGATCAGGCAACCATCACCGGGGAGCCGCTGCCGGCGGCCAAGCAGGCGGGCGACGAGGTGTTCGCCGGCACCGTCAACGGCACCGGCGCCCTGCGGGTGCGGGTGGAGCGGGATCCCGCGGACTCGGTGATCGCCCGGATCGTGAAGATGGTCGAGGAAGCCTCCGAGACCAAGGCCCCCACCCAGCTCTTCATCGAGAAGATCGAGCAGCGCTACTCGATCGGCATGGTCATCGCGACTCTCGCCGTCTTCGGCACCCCGCTCGCCTTCGGTGACACGCTCGACGCGGCGCTGTTGCGGGCGATGACGTTCATGATCGTGGCCTCGCCGTGCGCGGTGGTGCTGTCCACCATGCCGCCGCTGCTGTCCGCCATCGCCAACGCCGGACGCCACGGCGTGCTGGCGAAGTCCGCCGTCGTGATGGAACGCCTCGGCCGGATCGACACCGTCGCCCTGGACAAGACCGGCACCCTGACCGAAGGCACCCCCTACGTCACCGACATCCGGCCGCTGCCCGGCAGCGGGCTCGACGACTCCGCGCTCCTGGCCCTGGCCGCCGCCGCCGAGCACCCCAGCGAACACCCGCTCGGCCGCGCGGTCGTCGCCGCCGCCCGCGACCGCGGCCTGCCCCTCGCCGAGGCCGACGACTTCGCCTCCACGCCGGGGCGGGGCGTCACCGCCACCGTCGACGGCCGCACCGTCACCGTCGGCGCCCCCGGCCGCCTTCTCTCCGACGCCCCCCGCACCCCGCACCGCACGGCCGTGACCGAACTGGAGGAGGCCGGACGCACCGCCGTGACCGTCCTGTCCGACGGCGTCCCGGTGGGGGTGCTCGGCATCGCCGACCGGCTGCGGCCCGACGCGGCGGCCACCGTCGCCGCCCTCACCCGTCTGACGGGCCGCGCCCCCGTCCTGCTCACCGGCGACAACGAGCGCGCCGCGGTGCGCCTCGCCGCGGAGGTCGGCATCACCGAGGTGCGTGCCGGTCTGCTGCCCCAGGACAAGGTCGCCGCCGTCAAGGGGTGGGAGGCCGCGGGCCGCAAGGTGCTGGTCGTCGGCGACGGGGTCAACGACGCCCCCGCCCTGGCCGCCGCGCACGTCGGCATCGCCATGGGCCGCGTCGGCTCCGACCTGGCCCTGGAGACCGCCGACGCCGTCGTGGTCCGGGACGAACTGGCCGCCATCCCCTCCGTCGTGCAGCTCTCGCGCACCGCACGCCGGCTGGTCGTCCAGAACCTGGCCATCGCCGGGACGTTCATCGCCGCCCTCGTCGCCTGGGACCTGATCGGCACCCTCCCCCTCCCGCTCGGGGTCGCCGGCCACGAGGGCTCCACCGTCATCGTCGGCCTCAACGGCCTGCGTCTGCTGCGCGAGGCCGCCTGGCCCCGCCCCACCCAGGACGCCGCGTGAGCGACCGCGCCCGCCTCAGCGCCAGGCGTGGCGGATCCGGAGCTTGCCGTATCCCATCGCCCCGGAGAAGCGGAAGCGCGGCGCGTCCCGGCGGGACGGCTGGCGGGGGGTGTAGCGCAGGTCCTTCCACCCGGTCGCCAGCCCCCTGACGTCGACGATCGCGTCGCGCGGCACCGTGATGACCGCGTTGCCGGTGCCGAGGTTCAGCTCGATGTCGGTGACCGGGTGCTCGACGAGCGCCCGGGAGAAGTCCAGGCGCACCCGCCCGAAGGCGGACTCGACCTTGAGGAACCGGGGCGCCTGCCATACGCCGCGCCGTGTGATGCGCCCCCCGGCGGCGGAGATCGTCGCCGTGCTGCCCGGTTCCTCGGCGGGGAGCGAATCCAGGGCCGCGGCGAGTTCGCCGTGCGTCGTGGCGGCCAGCACCCGGCCGAGCCGTTCGTCCATCTCGTCGTGGGCGATGCGCTCCTCGGCGTAAGCCTCCCGCACGCGCCGTAGGGCGCTCTCGCGGTCGTCCTCGCCGACGGGCGCCATGGCGTTTCCCTGGGGTGAGGTCACGGGCTCACCCTAGTGCGCCCGGCCGCCCGGGGACACGGGGTGCGGCTCAATCCCGGGGCGCCGCCTCTCCCCCCTGAGACCGTCGCGGGCGGGCCCCGCCGGGGGAGCCGCCCCCGAATTCGATCGACACCCCTTCCTCCCGTCCGGCAGAGTCCCTTCATGGACCTCCACCCCTGGCCCCTCTACGGGCTGCGCCTTCGTACGCCGCGCCTCGAACTGCGCCTGCCGGACCTCGAACTCCTGGGCGAGCTGTCCGCGGTGGCGGCCGGCGGGGTGCACGACCCGGACCGCATGCCGTTCTCCGTGGCGTGGACCGACGGGAAGCCCGAGGAGGTGGCGCGGTCCGTGTTCCAGCACGTACTGGGGACCGTCGCCTCCTGGTCGGCAGAGAACTGGACCCTCAGCCTGGTCGTCCTCCACGACGGCGAGGTCGTCGGGCGGCAGGACCTGATCGGTCGGAACTTCGGGGCCCTGCGGGAGGTGGAGACCGGGTCGTGGCTCGGACTCCCGTACCAGGGGCGCGGCCTGGGTACGGAGATGCGCGCCGCCGTCCTGCACCTCGCGTTCGCCGGGCTCGGCGCACGGTACGCCGTGTCCGCGTCCATGCTCGACAACCCCGGTTCGCTCGGGGTCTCGCGTCGGCTCGGGTACGCGGACGACGGCCTGCGGACGGAGCTCGTACGCGACGCTCCCGTGACCCTCCAGCGGCTGCGGCTGGACCGGGAGCGGTGGGAGGCGCACCGGAGGGTCGAGGTGACGGTGGAGGGGCTCGACGCCTGCCGGACCGCTTTCGGCATCTGACCTGTCGCCGACCGGGCCCGCCCGTAAAGCCTTTGACCCCGGCCACGGGCCCTCGTGGCGTCGTCGGCCGGTGCGGGCCGGGCCCGGGAACGGATGCGCGGTCCTCGTGGCGGTCGGGCGGGGGGGCCGGGGCGGGCCCCGGCCGGTTCCGGCGCCGCCGCGCAGGGCCGGTTCGAATCGGCGACCGGAGGCGACGACCCCGGACGCCGCCCGCACCGGCGGGGCCGCCCGCCCTTCCGGGAACGCCGGCCCACCGCAAACCGACTGCCGGTACGGAAAACGCGGAGGGAATTCGGCCAGGAGCGGTTGCCTGCCATCGCTCCGCTCGGCGACGCCCGTTGCACCGTCCGTAGCGGCACCGCCTCCATCGGGCGCCGCCACCCCGCGCGCCTCTTCACCCCGGAGCACCGGCGGGCCGAGGACGGAACCACCGCCCGGCCCCGGCACGTTGGCGAACTCCCGCTGTATACAAAGGAGTTCACCGAAAGGACGCCTCACGCCCCGGGGTCTCCGGGGGGGGCGGCCGCCTCGCCGGGGAGGAGATCTCCTCCCCGGCGGCCGAAACAGCCCGCCCGACCCCCGAGAACCGGACGAGCGGCCGGGGGGCCCCCCCCGGGCGCCCCCCCCCCCCCGGCCCCCCCCCCGGGGGGGGGCGGGGCGGGGGGGCGGGCCGAATAGGGGCCCATGCGGGAATAAAACACCGGGACCGTAAGTGGGCCTTAGACCGGAC
>NZ_JBIRLM010000009.1:36035-158406 GCF_044330565.1 Streptomyces sp. NPDC017448
GGGGGGGGTGTATCCCCCCCCCCGGGGGCCCCAACCCCCCCCCCCCCCCCCCGCACCCGGGCGGGGGGGCGGGGCGCCCCCCCGGGGGCCCCCCGGCCCGCTCGTCCGCTCCCCCGTGGTGCGGCGGGGCGGGCTGGCAGAATCGGGGCCATGGCGGAAATCATCCAGCGGGACGGAACGTGGACGTTCGACGGGAACACCGTGCGCATCGTGCCGGGAGGGAAGGCGCACCCGGTCCGGCTGGCGCTGGGTGAGATCGCCGTACCCCTGCAGGCGGTGGCGGGCGTCTCGTTCGAACCGGACCGCAAGGGCGGGCGGCTGCGGCTGCGGCCGCGCGGCGGGGCCTGCCCGGTGCTGCGGGCCGCCGACGGGCGGCTGAGCGACGGCGCCGACCCCTACGCGCTGACCGTCGAGAAGGACCGCACGGGCGTCGCGGAGTACTTCGTCGACGAGGTGCGCAACGCGCTGCTGATCGAACAGGTGCCGGACGGCCCGGTGGACCGCTTCCTGCTGCCCGGCCCCGCCCTGCCGGTCTCCGGAGGGGGCGGCGACGGTACGGCCTCCTTCGACGGCGAGGCCGTACGGCTGACCTGGAACTGGAAGGCCGAGGAGTCCAAGACCGCCGGGGGCCCGGCCGTCATCCCGCTGGCGCGGATCGCGGCCGTGCGGTGGATGCCCTCGATCGGGCTGGAGAACGGCTTTCTGCGGTTCGAACCGGTCGAGGGGCCCGTCTCCGCACCGCCCAAGTACGACCCGTACGCCCTGGACCTGTGGGGAATCTCCAAGAAGGAGCACACCGCCGTCCTGGTCGCGGCGGCGGTGCTGATGCGGCTGCCCGGCGCCCGGAAGGCGCTCGACGCCCCGCAGCCCGCGCCCGCCGAGGCCGCCCCCGCCCCCGTCGAGGCCGCCCCCGCCCCGGCGGCGGGCGACCACGACGCGCTGCTGCGGCGGCTGCGGGAGCTGGGCGAGCTGCACCGGGCCGGGGTCCTCACCGACGACGAGTTCAGCACCGCGAAGCAGGCCGTCCTGCGGAGCATGTGAGGCGATCGGCAAGTTTTTCTCGGACCCCGCTGCCCGATATTGGGCAGATTTCTTGCGTAAGCGCGCTCCGGCACGCAATATCAACGGGTGCTGGAACGCCGCTCGTCGCATGACGACCTCATCGACCACCTCGTACGCTCCACCGCGCTCCAGCGCGGCGAGGCGGCCCGGGTGGTCCTCGACGTGCTGGCGTACTTCGACGAGAGCACCGACGACTTCGTCAGGCGCCGCCACCGCGAGCTTCAGGCGGGCGGCCTGGTCAACACGGAGATCTTCGAGCGGATCGCGGCCGAGCTGCCGCACCGCGCCGTGGCGCCGCCGGAGCTCTCGCTCCGCCAGCTGCGCCGCATCGTCTACGGCTGAGCGAGCCGGGCGCCCGTGCGGGGCGCCCACCACGCGTGTGTACGTGTACGTCGAGGAGGGGCAGAGAAGCCATGTGCGGAATCGTCGGATACATCGGGAAGCGTGACGTCGCTCCGCTGCTGCTGGAAGGGCTCCAGCGGCTGGAGTACCGGGGGTACGACTCCGCCGGCATCGTCATCACCGGCAAGGCGGCGGCGGGCAAGCCGGGCACGCTGAAGATGGTCAAGGCCAAGGGCCGGGTCCGCGAGCTGGAGGCCAGGGTCCCCAAGCGGTTCGCCGGGACCACGGGCATCGCCCACACCCGCTGGGCCACCCACGGCGCCCCCAGCGACGAGAACGCCCACCCCCACCTGGACGCGGAGAACAAGGTCGCCGTCGTCCACAACGGGATCATCGACAACGCCTCCGAGCTGCGTACCCGGCTCACCGCCGACGGCGTCGTCTTCCTCTCCGAGACCGACACCGAGGTGCTCACCCACCTGATCGCCCGCGCCCAGGCCGACACCCTGGAGGAGAAGGTCCGCGAGGCGCTGCGCCACGTCGAGGGCACCTACGGCATCGCCGTGCTCCACGCCGACTTCAACGACCGCATCGTGGTCGCCCGCAACGGCTCCCCGGTCGTCCTCGGCATCGGCGAGAAGGAGATGTTCGTCGCCTCCGACGTCGCCGCCCTGGTCGCCCACACCCGCCAGGTCGTCACCCTGGACGACGGCGAGATGGCCACGCTGAAGGCCGACGACTTCCGTACGTACACCACGGAGGGCTCGACCACGACGGCCACGCCGACCACCGTGGAGTGGGAGGCCGAGTCGTACGACATGGGCGGCCACGACACGTACATGCACAAGGAGATCTCCGAGCAGGCCGACGCCGTGGACCGCGTGCTGCGCGGCCGGATCGACGACCGGTTCTCCACCGTGCACCTGGGCGGCCTCAACCTGGACGCCCGCGAGGCGCGCGGGGTGCGCCGGATCAAGATCCTCGGCTGCGGCACCTCGTACCACGCGGGCCAGATCGGCGCCCAGCTCATCGAGGAGCTGGCCCGCATCCCCGCCGACGCCGAGCCGGCCTCCGAGTTCCGCTACCGCAACCCGGTCGTGGACCCCGACACCCTGTACGTCGCGGTCTCCCAGTCGGGCGAGACGTACGACGTGCTGGCCGCCGTCCAGGAGCTGAAGCGCAAGGGGGCCCGGGTCCTCGGCGTGGTCAACGTCGTCGGCTCCGCGATCGCCCGCGAGGCCGACGGCGGCACGTACGTCCACGCGGGCCCCGAGGTCTGCGTGGTCTCCACCAAGTGCTTCACCAACACGGTGGTCGCCTTCGCGCTGCTCGCCCTGCACCTGGGCCGCATCCGCGACCTGTCGGTCGCGGACGGCAAGCGGATCATCGCGGGGCTGCGCCGGCTGCCGGAGCAGATCAGCGAGATCCTGGCGAACGAGGACGAGATCAAGCGGCTGGCGGCGGAGTACGCGGACGCCAAGTCGATGATGTTCATCGGCCGGGTGCGCGGCTACCCGGTGGCCCGCGAGGCCTCGCTGAAGCTCAAGGAGGTCTCGTACATCCACGCCGAGGCCTATCCCGCCTCCGAGCTGAAGCACGGCCCGCTGGCGCTGATCGAACCGGCGATGCCGACCGTGGCGATCGTTCCGGACGACGACCTGCTGGAGAAGAACCGCGCCGCGATGGAGGAGATCAAGGCCCGCAGCGGCCGTATCCTCGCCGTCGCCCACCAGGTGCAGGAGAAGGCCGACCACACCATCGTCGTGCCGAAGAACGAGAACGAGCTGGACCCGATCCTCATGGGCATCCCGCTCCAGCTGTTCGCGTACCACACGGCCCTCGCGATGGGCCGCGACATCGACAAGCCGCGCAACCTGGCGAAGTCCGTGACGGTCGAGTAGACGGCCGCGCGCAGGCGTTGGGCCCCGTACCGCCTTCGTGGCGGTACGGGGCCCAACGCGTGGTGGGGGCAGGGCTTCTGGCGGACCCTCAGCTTCCCTGGACCGCTCGGCGGCTCCCGGCGGCTTCCGGCGGCTTCCCGGTCGGTTCCGCTCAGGGGATGACGATGACGGGGCGCTGCGCGCGGCGGGCGAGGCGGCCCGCCACCGAGCCGAAGATCCGGCCGACGATGCCGTGCGTGGAGCCCACGACGATGGCGTCGGCGGCGTACTCCCGGCCGACCTCCTCCAGTTCGTGGCAGATGTCGCCGCCGCGCTCGACCAGCACCCAGGGCACGTCGGAGAGGTAGTCCGCACAGGCCAGCTCCAGGCCGAGGACCTCGGTGCGGTGGTCGGGGACGTCCACGAAGACGGGGGGCTCGCAGCCCGCCCAGACCGTGGTCGGCAGCCGGTTGGCGACATGCACGATGATCAGGCCGGAGCCCGACCGGCCTGCCACGCCGATGGCGTACGCCAGGGCCCGCTCGCTGGAGGTGGAGCCGTCGAAACCGACCACCACTCCGTGCCGGAAGGCGGGATCGCACGCATGGCGTGCTTCTTCGACCGTCCGCGGCTCCGACTCGGGGTCGGCTACCGGCTTGCGGTCCTTGGGTTCAGGGATTTCGTGACCGGCCATCGGTGTCTCGGCGAAGAGAATCCTCGTGAGGAGGGAACGGTTTCGACGTGCTTCGGGTGCGTCAGCTGAGGGTGAAGCTGTGTCCGGGAATCATCTTCCCAACCCCATACCCCCAAGGGTACGGCGTCACTCCTCCATCGCCCAGACCCCCGCAAAAGCGTGCGCGATGCTGGAGGGAGCATGCACGAGCCCGCCCGGGATGGCAATGCCGGTTGTGTCGTACACGCGCCTCGGTACGGCCGAACACGGGCGACCGTCCTGTTTTCCGCGGCGACCGGGAGCAGCCCCGCGGGTCCGGCGGCGAGGCGCGCACCGGTCTCTGTTGGCCACGCCGCGGCGGGTCCGCCGCCGGGGCCGGCGAGCCCTCGGCGGACCCGCGGCGGCGCCCCTCCGGTCCGGACCCGGCGGCGGCCTCCCCGGAGGTCGGCCGCGGGGGCGTCCGAGCCTTCCCCGGCAGGCCGCCCGCCCCGGCGCGGGCACGGTGGATCTCGTGTCCCACGGCGCATCGGGCCGGTGCGCACGGCCTCGGGCCGCCGTGGCGCGCCGCCCGCCGCGGGGGGCCGCCGCGCGCCTCGGGGCGCCCCTGGCGTCGCGAAGCGCGCGGGGTCGAGGGAGCGCACCGGCGCAGTGTTCTCACGGCGGTTGTGCGCCCGGCGTGACCGGATTCAGCACACACACCCGATTGTTTCAAGCCAACTTCAGCTGAGACCCCCACCCTTCGCCGGATGGCCGGACACCCCGCCGCCCCCCAGGCAGGAACGGACCGCGCGGTACGCTTTCACCCGACGCGGACGGGCCACCTTCGCGAAGGGCACTTCCGTGTGCGCTTCGCGAGTGGAACGCTTCGTGATCGAACGCTTCACGCCACGTTTCCTTATCGACATTGAGCTGGTGGGGGAAGGTGTCACGGCGGAACCACGCGACGCAGTAGATTTTGATCTTGAAATCGGGGACTGGGGACACGTGCGACACCGAGGGGAAACGTGCAGGAGCGACAGGCCCGTAAGGACCAGGGAGACGCGAACACCGAGGGGGGCTTAGCGTCATGAGCCAGGACTCCGCCACCGCGACGGAGGCCGCACGCAAGCTGACCGGGCGGCGACGCCGGGAAGTCGTTGCCGTGCTGCTGTTCAGCGGTGGCCCTATCTTCGAGAGCTCCATCCCGCTCTCCGTTTTCGGAATCGACCGGCAGGACGCGGGAGTTCCCCGTTACCGCCTGCTGGTCTGCGGCGGCGAGGAAGGACCGCTGCGCACCACCGGCGGCCTCGAACTCACCGCGCCGTACGGCCTGGAGGCGATCAGCAGGGCCGGCACCGTGGTGGTGCCCGCCTGGCGGTCGATCACCTCGCCGCCGCCCGCCGAGGCCCTGGAAGCGCTGCGGCGCGCCCACGAGGAGGGCGCCCGCATCGTCGGCCTGTGCACGGGAGCCTTCGTGCTCGCGGCCGCCGGCCTGCTGGACGGCCGCCCGGCCACCACGCACTGGATGTACGCGCCGACGCTGGCCAAGCGCTATCCGTCGGTGCACGTCGATCCGCGCGAGCTGTTCGTGGACGACGGCGACGTGCTCACCTCCGCCGGCACGGCCGCCGGGATCGACCTCTGCCTCCATATAGTCCGCACCGACCACGGTGCGGAGGCCGCCGGGGCGCTCGCCCGCCGTCTCGTCGTGCCGCCGCGGCGCAGCGGGGGGCAGGAGCGCTACCTGGACAGGTCTTTACCGGAGGAGATCGGCTCCGACCCGCTCGCCGAGGTCGTGGCCTGGGCCCTGGAGCATCTGCACGAGCAGTTCGACGTGGAGACGCTCGCCGCGCGCGCCTACATGAGCAGGCGGACCTTCGACCGCAGGTTCCGCTCGCTCACCGGCAGCGCACCGCTGCAGTGGCTGATCACCCAGCGGGTGCTGCAGGCGCAGCGGCTGCTGGAGACCTCCGACTACTCGGTCGACGAGGTCGCCGGCCGCTGCGGCTTCCGCTCCCCGGTCGCGCTGCGCGGGCACTTCCGCCGCCAGCTCGGCTCCTCCCCCGCCGCCTACCGGGCCGCCTACCGGGCCCGTCGTCCGCAGGGGGGAGCGGAGAGCGTCGCGACGGCGGTCGAGGCGGTGGTGCCCAGCCAGGGGCCGTCGTCCGGACGGCGGGGTTCCCCGGCGTCCTCCGCACCGGTCGTCCTGGCGGCCTCGGTGGGGTCCGGGGAGCACTCCCTGCCCGGTCCTGACGCGTTCGTTCCCGGCCGCCCGGCCCTGCCGGGACAGCGGAGCGCCCCGTAGGGTGGGGGCCATGAACGACCGCATGGTGTGGATCGACTGCGAGATGACCGGGCTCTCGTTGACGGACGACGCACTCATCGAGGTGGCCGCCCTGGTCACCGACTCGGAGTTGAACGTGCTCGGCGAAGGGGTGGACATCGTGATCCGCCCGCCGGACGCGGCCCTGGAGACCATGCCCGAGGTGGTGCGGCAGATGCACACCGCCTCGGGCCTCCTCGACGAGCTGGCCGGGGGCACCACCCTGGCGGACGCCGAGGAGCAGGTCCTGGCCTATGTCCGCGAGCATGTGAAGGAGCCCGGCAAGGCCCCGCTCTGCGGAAACTCGATCTCCACCGACCGCGGGTTCCTGGCGCGGGACATGCGGGAGCTGGAGGGCTACCTCCACTACCGGATCGTGGACGTGTCCTCGGTCAAGGAGCTGGCCCGGCGCTGGTTCCCCCGGGCGTACTTCAACAGTCCGGAGAAGAACGGCAACCACCGGGCGCTGGCGGACATCCGTGACTCCATCACGGAGCTCCGCTACTACCGGGAGGCGGTCTTCGTGCCGCAGCCCGGCCCCGACTCCGAGCGCGCCAAGGAGATCGCGGCGCGGCTGGCGGCCCCGGCCGCGCCGTAGGAACCCGCTGGTCACGGGCGCGGAGAGCGCCCGTGGACCGGCCCCGGGAAACGGTGGCGCGAGCACCCTCCCAGACCCTGTACACTTTTTCTCGTCCGGTCGGAAACGACCGGACGACATGGTGGGTATAGCTCAGATGGTAGAGCACCTGGTTGTGGTCCAGGATGTCGCGGGTTCAAGTCCCGTTACTCACCCTGAAGGAAAGGCCCCGGTCCGCGGACCCGGGCCTTTCCGCTTTTCCCGTGGCGCGTCCGGTCAGAACGTGACGTCGGAGCAGGCGTAGAACGCGTTGCCGGTGTCCGCGATGGTCCAGACGCCGAGGATCAGGTGCTTGCCCGACTTCTGGGGCAGGGCGCCCGCGTGCGTGACCGTGGCCCCCGGCTGCCGGCCGCCGAAGGGCACCGTCAGGAAGGGCTGCGGCTCCAGGTCGGCCCGGGTGAGGGGCTTCGACGGGTCGTAGCCGTCCTTGGTGACGTAGTACCGGAAGTCGGTGGTGGCGTGCCGGGCGGTGATCCGCCAGCGGAAGGTGTGGCTCGCGCCGGCGCTCACGGAGGTGGCGGGCCAGGCTCCGCCGCGCGGGTCGTCCAGCTCGGCGAACCGCTGGTTGCCCCCGGCGCAGATCAGGCCGTCACGGGGGCCGCGCGCCGGGAAGCCCTTGGGGCCCTCCACGCTCGGCGGCTCCCACTGGATCTGTCCGCAGTTGCGGACCGTGCCGTTGCCGCAGAGCTGCTGCCTGCTGATCGGCGAGTCGGTGTACCCGTGGCCCTGCGCGCTGCCGGAGGTGGCCAGCAGGGACGCCCCGGCGATGCCGAGGCCGAGGAGTAAGGACGTGATCTTTCTGCGCATGTGGTGCTCCTGAGGTGAGGGGTGGAGCTTGCGGACAGACGGACCGGAGCGCGACGGCTCGCCGCGCTTGGTCTAGACCAAGACGGAGGGTAGTCCTGTCCTTTGGTCATGTCCACACCACTGAAAGTCGCCCGGGTGCGCACGCGCGCCGGGCCGGCCCCCCAAAAAACCCGGGACCGGCCCGGCGCGCGGAAGCCGCCGTCAGAGCGCCGGGGTCTCCACATGGGTGACGACCTGGGCATGGAAGCGGTCCACCGCGTCGTCGACGCTGCGGATGAAACCGGTCTCGGCGCTGCCCCGGCCGTTGCCCATGCCCTTGAACAGGGAGAGCCGGAAGCCGGTGATCTGCGCCCCGTCCTTCGGGAGGATGTCGGCGGGCTCCGGACGCAGCCTCTCCAACGTGCCGCGCGGCCCGGCCCCGCCGCCGTCCACGAGCGTCTCGACGTGCAGGTCGGCCGGGGCCTCGGAGAGCCGCCGCACCAGCCGCTTGGCCCGGGCGAGGGGGTAGCCCGCCCCTTCGGCGGGGATCTCGATCGACGTACGGAGCTTGCCGGTGCGCAGATCAGCGGTGATGCCGAGGACGCCCGGGGTGCCCTCGATGCGGATCTCCGCGTTCAACCTTCCCTGCTCGCAGAGGCGGTCGGCCAGTTCGGTGCGGCGTGCGCCCGGATCGGAGCCGCGCCGGGTGCGCTGGACCGGCAGGACCTTCTGTCCCAGCTCACCCCCCAGCCGCAGGCACACCTGCCGGACCAGCCGCTCCCAGTTCTCGATGACCTCCAGCGCGCGGGCGTCCCCCTGGCACAGGGTCTCCTCGTCGATCCCCCGGCGTACGGGGACCCAGGCCGCGCCCATGTTCTGGAAGCCGTGGCAGCCGGAATTCTCGTGCTGGAGGTACTGGAGGAGTTCCTGGAGCAACCAGGCGTGCGCGGCGTTGCCGACCCCCTCGTGGCGGATCAGCATCTGCGCCTGGTGCACGACCTCGGCCCAGGACAGGTGCCAGAGCGCCACCTTGTGTTTGCGCCGCCGGTCGATCCGCACGTCGACGAGTGGGCTGCCCTCCAGCGCGACATCGTTGGACAGGGTGATCACCGCCTCGTACCCGCGCCGGGCGGCGATGTCCATGTACGCCTGGACCTGGTCGGCCTTGAGCCCGTTCCCATTGGTCTTGGTCTCCACCAGCGCGGTCCACAGCTTGCCCGCCCGCTCGACCCGGACCACCCCGTCCGGGCGGCGCGGCGTCTCCCCGTGGGCCAGGGCGACCTCGGTGAACGTCTCCATCCGACCGGCCGGCGCACCGAATCCGGCGGTGAGGCGGCGACCGAACTCCGGCACCTGGGCCATCACGGACAGCACCACGGAGGTGGCGCGCGTCTCGCGCTCCCGGTCGCTCTTGAGCGCGGAGACGGGGAACAGCCGGGCGGTGCGCCAGGCGTCGTTGTCGGCGAGGGACTTCCTGGCCGTGCGGGGCAGCGTGACCTTCTTCTTCGCCGTACGGGGGCGGCGCGCGGGCTTCGGCACGGGCACGGGAGCGGCGACCGTCGGCACGGCAGGGCCGGGCGGAGCACCGGCCCCCTCCGGCCCGGCCGCCGGTTCCGCCCCTGCTGCCCGGTCCGCCATGCCCCCGTCCCCGCTCTGGGCGGGAGCCGGCGTGGACCGCTCCCCCGCGTCCGGACCGGAGTCCTCCGCGCCCGGGGCGGGGTCCTCGGCCTCCGCGCCGTTCTGCTCGGCGTCGTCGTCGATGTCGACGCCGTAGTCGGTCGCCAGCCCCGCGAGCCCGGAAGCGTATCCCTGGCCGACCGCGCGGAACTTCCACTCCCCCGCACGCCGGTACAGCTCACCGAAGATCAGGGCGCTGACCTCGTCGACGTCCTGCACGGCGAACCGGACGAGCCCGTCGCCCGCGCTGTCGGCGAGGGTGAGCCGGAGGTCGTCCAGTTCGCCGAAGCGGGACCCCCCGTAGCGACTGGCTGCGATGACCACCTTGTCGACCTCCGCCGGGACGGCGTCCAGGTCGAAGGAGATCCGGTCCTCGTCGCCGTCGGCCGTCGGGGTCTTGCCGAGCAGCTGCACGCTGCCGTCGCCCGCGACAGGGTTGTTGTAGAAGCAGAAGTCGACGTCGCTGCGGACCTTGCCGTCGGCGTCGAGCAGCAGGACGGAGACGTCAGCGTCGCCCTCGCCCGTGGAGCTGCTCCACCCCAGGCTGACCACCACGGACCCGACGTTCTCGCTCAACGCCGCCAGGCCGACGTTGGCGCCCTTGACCATCTCGTGCACGAGGCCCCCCAGATGCACAGCCGTCCGGAACGCACTCCGGCAGCCCACCGTGTGACGTGTGTGGTGCGTCACACAATCGCCGTACGCAGCGAACATTAGCCGCAGGAACCGGAGAGGGTGAAGAACTTGTGAAATCCGGAAGATCGGCCACCGGCGCGCGGTCACGACGAGTCGCGGACCACCAGCTCCGTGGGGAGGACCACCGAAGGACGGTCGCCGCCCGGGGTCCGGCCGGCGATCTCGTCGAGGAGGAGCCGGGCCATGCGGCGGCCCATCTCCTCGATGGGCTGGCGGACGCTGGTGAGCGCCGGGTGCATGTGGCGGGCGACCACCGAGTCGTCGAAGCCGACCAGGGCCACGTCCTCGGGGATGCGACGGTCCGCCGCGCGCAGGACCTGGCGGGCCCCGGCGGCCATCACGTCGGAGGCGACGAAGACCGCGTCGATCCCGGGGCGGCGCGCCAGGAGGTCGCGCATGGCCCGCGCGCCGCCCTCCTCGGTGAAGTCGGCGGGGGCGATCAGCCGCTCGTCGGGGGCCAGGCCGGCGGCGGAGACGGCCGCGCGGTAGCCGTCGAGACGGCGCTGGGCCCCGTACACCTCCAGTCGGCCGGTGATCGTGGCGACCTGGCGGCGGCCCCGGGAGACCAGGTGCTCGACGGCGGCCCGCGCGCCCTCGTAGTTGTCGGAGTCGACCGAGGGCAGCGTCTCACCCGCGTGGCGCGCGCCGCTGATCACACAGGGCATGCCCAGCTGCTCCAGCAGCTCGGGCAGCGGGTCGTCGGCGTGCACCGCGACCAGGAGGACGCCGTCGACGCGGTGGGCGGTGAGGTACTGGGCGAGGCGGCGGCGCTCGCGGTCGCTACCGACGAGGGTGAGGAGGAGCTGCATCTCGGTGTCGGCCAGGGCCGCGCCGACCCCGCGCACGATCGCGGAGAAGTACGGCTCGGCGAAGAACCGGGTCTCCGGCTCGGGCACCACCAGGGCGATGGCGTCGGTACGGTTGCCCGCCAGGGCGCGGGCGGCGCGGTTGGGGACGTATCCCAGCTCGACCACGGCCGCCTCGACCGCCTGCCGGGTCGCTTCACTGACCCGGGGCGAGCCGTTGATGACCCGCGAGGCGGTGCCGCGGCCGACGCCCGCCCGTGCCGCCACTTCTTCGAGCGTGGGCCGCCCGCCGCTCCGTACTCGCGCTGCCGCCATGGCCGCCTCCCCGTTCCCGGTCAATTTCTCATAGCCGTACAGTCAATCCAAGTCCTGGATCGATCACCCCGACGAGCGTACGGACAGAGTAATGGGAGCGCTCCCAAGGGCGGCCGGAAAGCAACGGCGGGCCCGGCCGAGGACGGCCGGGCCCGCCGCTCCCTCCGAGGTCAGGCGTTCGGGTCGGCGGCCGGGGGCAGGGCGTGCCGGGCGATCACGTCGGCGTACCAGTGGGCGCTGGACTTGGGCGTGCGGCGCTGCGTCGCGTAGTCGACGTACACCGCGCCGAAGCGCTTCGCGTAGCCGTAGCCCCACTCGAAGTTGTCCATCAGGGACCAGAGGAAATAGCCCCGTACGTCCGCCCCGTCCTCGACCGCCCGGCGCACCGCCGCCAGGTGGCCGTGGAGGTAGGCGATGCGCTCGGGGTCGTGGACCCGGCCGTCGGCGTCGGGGGCGTCGTCGAAGGCGGCGCCGTTCTCGGTGACCATCAGCGGCAGGTCCGGGTGCTCACGGGCGACGTCCATGAGGAGGTCGTACAGGCCCTCCGGCTTGACCGACCAGTTCATCGCGGTGACCGGCCGGCCCTCGGCGAGGTGGAAGGCGACGTGTTCCGAGCCCGGCCACGGGGAGTGCTCGCTGCTGCCGTGGCCGTCGTTGCGGGTGTCGCCCCCGCCGTCGGCGGGGGTGGAGACGATGGTGGGCGTGTAGTAGTTGACGCCGAGCACGTCGATCGGGGCGGCGATGGCGTCGAGGTCGCCATCGTGGATCAACTCCCGCCAGTTCACCAGGTGTTCGGTGTCCTCCAGCAGGTCCTGCGGGTACGCGCCCGTCAGCATCGGCCCGGTGAAGATCCGGTTGCCGACCGCGTCGATCCGGCGGGCGGCGTCGGCGTCCGCCGTGCTCGCGGTCAGCGGGCGCACCTGGTGGAGGTTGAGGGTGACCGAGGTCTGCGCGGCGGCGGGGAGGTTGGCGCGCAGCGCCTCGGTCGCCCGGCCGTGGGCGAGGTTGAGGTGGTGGGCGGCCCGCAGGGCGGCGGCCGGTTCGGTGCGGCCGGGGGCGTGGACCCCGGAGCCGTAACCGAGGAAGGCCGAGCACCAGGGCTCGTTGAGCGTGGTCCACAGCGAGACCCGGTCGCCGAGCGCGCGGGCCACGATGGCGGCGTACTCCGCGAACCGTTCGGCCGTGGCGCGCTCCGGCCAGCCGCCCGCGTCCTCCAGCTCCTGCGGCAGGTCCCAGTGGTAGAGCGTGGCGACGGGCTTGATGCCGGCCGCCAGCAGTTCGTCGACGAGCGAGCGGTAGAAGTCGAGGCCGCGCTCGACGGCGGGCCCCCGGCCGGTGGGCTGGACACGGGACCAGGAGACGGAGAAGCGGTACGCCTGGAGTCCGAGGCGCTTCATCAGCGCGACGTCGTCGCGGTAGCGGTGGAAGTGGTCGGCGGCCACGTCCCCGGTGTCCCCGCCGAGGACCCGGCCGGGCGTGTGGCTGAAGGTGTCCCAGATGGAGGGGGTGCGGCCCCGCTCGGCGGCGGCCCCCTCCACCTGGTACGCGGCGGTGGCCGCGCCCCAGAGGAAGCCGGTCGGGAAGGGGGCGGCGGCGGTCTGCTGCGGGAGGGTGTCGGGTCGGACGGCTGTCATGCGGGAGCGCTCCCTGGGGAAGTGAGGGGTGAGGAAGGAAGGGGGAAAGGGGGGAGGGGGGCGGGACGCCCGGGGCGGGGAGGGTCAGCCCTTGACCGCGCCGGACATGATCCCGCCGACGATCTTCTTGCCGAAGACCACGAACACCACCAGCAGCGGCAGCGTGCTGATCAGCGCGCCCGCCATCACGATGGACTGGTCGGGGGTGTACGAGGCGCTGAGCTGGCCGAGGGCCACCTGGAGGGTCGGGTTCTGCTGGTTGAGGGCCAGGTAGGGCCAGAAGAAGTCGTTCCACGCCTGGACGAAGGTGAGCATCCCGAGCACCATCATCGCCGGGCGGGCGACCGGCAGGACCACGCTCCGCACGATGCGGAAGTTGTTCGCGCCGTCGATCCTGGCCGCCTCGATCAGCTCGTACGGCAGCGCCTCGATGAGGTACTGGCGCATGAAGAACACGCCGAACGCGCTGACCAGCGTCGGGAAGATCACCGATTCGAGCTGCCCGCCCCAGCCGAGGCCGGACATCATCATGAACAGCGGGACGACGCTGAGCTGCGGCGGGATGGTGAGGGTGGCGATGACCGCGGTCATCAGCCAACCGCGGCCGCGAAAGCGCATCTTGGCGAAGGCGTAGCCGGCGAGCGTGCAGAAGAAGAGCGTGGCCGCCGTGATGGAGGCGGAGACGATGACGCTGTTGACGATCGCCGTGCCGAGGTTGGCCTGCTCCCAGGCGGTCCGGACGTTCTCGACCAGCTTGCCGCCGGGGAGGAACGGCGGTGTGGAGGCGAGGACTTCGTCCTGGGTGCGGGAGGCCGCGACCAGGGTCCAGTACAGCGGCAGCAGGGAGCCGAAGCCGACGACGGCGAGCGCGGCGTAGGCGAAGGGGCCGCCCTTCATCTGCTGTCCGGCGCCCATCCGGAAGCGGCGCGGGCGGGACGGTCCACCGGACTTCGGGCTCGGCGCGAGCTTCACCGGGGCGGTGGGGGTGGGGCTGGTCATGGTCATGGGGGCGCTCCCGGTCAGACCGCGGACGTGCGGACGAATCGGCCGACGATCCAGTTGGCCGCGGCGATGATCAGCAGCAGGGCGAGCATCGCCCAGGCGACGGCGGCGGCCGGGCCGAGGTGCCCGAGGTTCCAGCCGTAGTTGTAGAGGTAGATGGCGAGCGTCTCGTACTGGTTCTCGTTGCCGCCGGTCGCGCCCAGCGCACCGCCCTCCAGCAGCAGCGGCTCGCCGAAGAGCTGCATGGAGCCGATGGTGGAGATGACGATGGTGAAGAGGATCGTCGGCCGCAGCGAGGGGATGGTGACCTTGCGGAACTGCTGCCAGCGCGACGCGCCGTCCAACGAGGCTGCTTCGTAGAGGTCGTTGGGGACGGCCTGCATCGCGGCGAGGTAGATCAGGGCGTTGTAGCCGGTCCACCGCCAGATCACGATGACGGCGATGGCGATCTTCGACGTCCAGTGCCCGTTGGCCCAGTTGGTCCCGTCGAAGCCGACGAGGCCGAGCGCCCAGTTGAGCAGTCCGCCGTCGGCCCGGAAGACCAGCGCGAAGACGAGGGCCGCGGAGGCGACGGAGGTGGCGTACGGGGTGAGGATGATCGTGCGCCAGAACGTGCTGGCCCGCAGCCGGTAGTTGAGCAGGTGGGCCAGGCCCAGCGCCATCAGGAGCTGCGGAACGGTCGAGATGACGCCGATCAGAAAGGTGTTGGAGAGCGAGGTCCAGAACTCCGGGTCGTGCAGGATCTTGTCGAAGTTCTCCCAGCCCACCCACTCCATCGAGTCCAGTCCGGTCATCTCCACCCGGTGCAGGGCGATCCAGCCGGTGTAGAGCAGCGGGTAGAGCCCGAAGGCTCCGAAGACGAGGAAGAACGGGGCGATGTAGGCGTACGGGGACGCCTTGTCGTCGAACCGCCACAGCCGGCTGCGCCACACCTGCCGCCGTGAGCCGGGCGGTTCCTTCTGGGGTGCGCGGGACGTCGTCGCGCGCGCGTCCCGGGCGGGGGTCGAGGTTGCCACGGGCGGGGGTCCTTCCCTGGGGGCGCCGACTGACGGCCGGGCGGTGGAGGGGCGATGGGGGCGGGGGTGGGCGGGCGGCGCTGGCCGGGCGGCCGGGGCGGGCGGGCGGCGCCGGCCCCGGCACCGCTACCGGCCGGGCCTGTCGGGTGCCGGGGCGCTCGGGCGCCCCCGGCGGCTCCGGGTCAGCCGATGGCCTTGTCGATCGTGCGCACGGCCGCGTCCCAGGCGTCGTCCGGGCTGGTGCCGCGCTGCTCCATGTTGTTGATCTGGGTGGAGATGGAGTCCTTGATCACGCCGTCCTTCGGGCCGAGGACCGCCTCGGGGATGGACTTCGCGCCGTCGGCGTAGATCTGGCCGATCGGGGCGTCGTTGAAGTACGGCAGGGTCGCGTTCTTCACCTCGGGCAGGTCGTACGCCCCCTGGTTGGACGGGAAGACGCCGATCGCCTTGAAGACGGCGGCCTGCTGCTCGGGGGCGGTCAGCCACTTGACGAGCTTGGCGGCCTCGTCGACGTTCTTCCCGGACTTGGGGACGGCGAGGAAGGAGCCGCCCCAGTTGGCGGAGGTCTCGCCGGGAGCGCGGGTGATGTCCCACTTCCCCTTGTTGGCGTCACCGGCGTACGTGGAGATCTGGCCGGCCATCCAGGCGGGGCAGACGACGGTGGCGACGGTGCTCTTGCGCAGGGCCGCCTGCCACTGGTCCTCGAACTGGGCCAGCCCCTGCGTCAGCTTCTTGGAGGCGGCCTGGGCGGCGAGCTTCCAGCCCTTCTCGACGCTCGCGCTCTCCTGGTAGACCGGCTTGCCGCTCGCGTCGTAGTACTGCTCCGGGCTGGAGCTGACCACGGCGTTGAACATGGCGCTCGCGGAGTCCATGAAGTACGTGCCGGAGGGGGCCTTCTTCTTGTACCGCTCCCCGAGAGCGAGGTAGTCCTCCCAGCCGCCCGCCGTCAGCTTCGCCACCTCGGCGCGGTCGGCGGGCAGACCGGCCTTCTCGAACAACTCGCGGTTGTAGCAGAGGGACATGGGGCCGATGTCGGTGCCCGCGCCGATGACCGCACCGTTGGGGGCGGTGGCCTGCTTCGCCTTCCACGACACCCACTCGTCCACACCGATGACCTTGGAGAGGTCGGCGAAGGAGTCCGCCTTGGTGTCGACGATCTCCTTGATCCGGCCGACCTCGATGCCCTGGACGTCCGCGAGGCCGCTGCCGGAGTTCAGCTGCTGGAGGAGCTTGGGGTAGTAGTTCTTCTCCTCCGCGGTGGTGTCCTCCTTGACCGTGATCTTCGGGTTCAACTCGTGGTACTTCTCGAAGAGTCCGGCCTCCTTGTACCCGAACTGCCCGAAGTCCGCGACGGTCAGGGTGATGTTCCCGTCCGCGTCGGCTCCCTTGCCGGAGTCGGACGAGCCGCCGCATCCGGTGAGGAGGAGGGCGGTGACCGTGAGGCCCGTGGTGGCCACGAGGGCGGTTCTCCGGCGTCGACCGGCAACGCTGCGGGTGATGCGCATTCCACTGCTCCTTGTTCCGGGGATGGTTCCAGGGGCGTCCGGCGCCGTTCCGCGAGGCAGGGCGCAGGCGGCTGGTCCGGGGGCGGCGAGAGAGGGCGGGCGGGAGCGCTCCCCGTGAGTGGGAGCGCTCCCATACGCCGTGTCGGAAGGTTGCTGCCTGGAGGCGGTGGGTGTCAAGAGTTGAAGACGATTCCGTTGCCGAGCGATGTCCGGGGCGTTGCGGCGGGGTCCGCAGCCGGTCTGCCGTCGAAAGGTGAACGGGAGCGGCCCGCAGGGGGCCGGGGGCCCGGGCCCCTGCGGGCCGTCTCTTCCCCCCGGTTGACCCGTTCACCCGGCCCGGCCTGCCGGTCCCGGGCGGTCGGGACGCAACCGCCCCGGGGCTGACGGCCGATACGGAACGGGCCGGTCCGGGGACGGGTCCGGACGGCCGGTCCGGGGACGGGTCCGGACGGCCAGTCCGGGGACGGGGACGGGGACGGGTCCAGGGACGGGGACGGGTCCGGGGACGGGGACGGGGACGGGGACGGGTCCGGGGACGGGGACGGGGGCTCCCGGAAGAGGAACGCGTCCCGGCCGGAGGGGGGGCGGCCGGGACGCGTGGTGGGGAGCGTGAAGGGACCGGGGGTCGCGCGGGGTGGGTCTTCCGGGCCCGTGACCGGGGGGCGGCGGCCGGAGGCGGGCGGGCGGGCGGGGCGGCGGCCGGGGCCGGGCGGTCCGCGTGGGCCGGGGGCGGTGGCCCGTAGGGGTCGGCGGTGGGCGGTCCCCCGGGGCCGGTTTCCCCGCCGTCACCGGGGCGAACGGTGGCGGCGGGGCCCGACGTGGGGGTTCCCCCGGGGGAGGTGGGGTTCGACGACTTCCCGAGGGGCTTCGAGAGAACGCTAGCCGCTGCGCAACGGGCGAAGAGGGCGTTACGGACAGCGGGCGACGTTCTTAGGGTGCGCTTAAGGGACGCATCACAGCGGGTTAATGAAGCGGCCCGGCGGTGGCCCGGGGCGCCCGGCGCCGCCACCGGCCGACCCGGCGCCCGACCCGGCGGCCGTGGCCGCGCCGGTCGCGTTCGGGGCCGCCGCCGTGCAGACCGATCCAGATCCGGATCTCCGTCCCGCCGAGGACGGACCGGCCGATGCGCAGGTCGCCGCCGGTGGACTCGGCGACCCGGCGCACGATGTCCAGGCCGAGTCCGGTGGAGCCGACGGCCCCGCCCGCCCCGTCGCGCCCGCTGCCGCCCCGTGCGAGGGCGGCCTCCGGGTCGGCGATGCCCGGACCGGCGTCGGAGACCAGGACGATGACCGCGTCGCCGCTGTGGTGGACGTCGACGGCGAAGGCGGTGCCCACGGGGGTGTGGCGGAAGACGTTCCCGAGCAACGCGTCGAGGGCGGCGGCCAGTTCGGGGCGGGCGACGGGGACGCGGGCCGTACGGCCGACCCCCGCCACCCGCATCTCGCGGCCCTCGTCCTCCGCGAGCGCCGACCAGAAGCCCATGCGTTCACGGATCACCTCGGAGGCGTCGCATCCCGCCTCCCCCGGCGGCCCCTGGGTCTGCGGACGCTGTTGGCGGGCCGTGCGGATGATCGTGTCGACCTCGTGCTCCAGCTGCCGGACCGCCGCCCGGGTCTGCTCGGCCGCCGGGCCCTCCCCGAGGGAGGCGGCGTTCAGCCGGAGCACGGTGAGCGGGGTGCGCAGGCGGTGCGAGAGGTCGGCGGCCAACTCCCGCTCGTTGGCGAGGAGCTGGACGACCTGGTCGGCCATGGAGTTGAACGCGACGGCTGCTGACCGCAGTTCGGTGGGTCCTTCCTCGGGAACCCGGGCGGAGAGCTTCCCCTCCCCCAGCTCCTGGGCGGCGCCCGCGAGGTGTTGGGCGGGTCTCACCATCCGTACGCCGAGCCGGTCGGCGACCGCGACCGAGCCGAGGATCAGCGCGACGCCGACGCCCGCCAGCATGAGCCAGGCGGTGGCGACCCCGTGGGCGACCTCGCCCTCGGGGACGTGGACCTCGACGACGGCGATCTCCCCGGTGCCGAGCGCGGTCGGCTGCAGGAGCGCGAACCCGCCGACGACCTCGGCGACGGAGGCGCGCCCGGCCTTGCGCACGGCCTCCACGGCCTCAGGTGCGGCACGTCCGGTTCCGATGTCCAACGGGCCGGCGGTGGTGGGGAGATGGATGGCGAGGTGTCCCCGGCCGCCCGGTTCGGTGGACAGGACGGCCCGGGTCAGTTCGGCGCGGTCGGTGGTGATGGAGAGGGTCGGGCCGATCGTCGCGGCCTGGCGTTCGGCGTCCGAGAACGCCCGGTCGCCGGCCATCTCCCGGATGACGATGCCGAGCGGTACGGCGAAGGCGATGACGACCATGGCCGTGACCGCCAGGCAGACCTTGACCAGGGCCCATCTCATGCGGGCGGCTCCGCGGCCGGGGCGTCGGCGGGCGGCTGGAGCTTCACGCCGACGCCGCGCAGGGTGTGCAGATAGCGCGGCCGGGCGGCCGTCTCGCCGAGTTTGCGGCGCAGCCAGGAGAGGTGGACGTCGATGGTCTGGTCGTCGCCGTAGGACTGCTGCCAGACCTCGGCCAGCAGCTCCTTGCGGGCGACGACCACGCCGGGCCGTCCGGCGAGGAAGGCGAGCAGGTCGAACTCCCTCCGGGTCAGGTCGAGTCCGGCGCCGTCCAGCTCGGCGGTGCGGCGCAGCGGATCGATGGAGAGGCCGCCGACGCGGAGCACCCCGGGCGGTGGGGCCCCGGCCCCGGCGGCGCGGGAGCGGCGCAGCACGGCGGCGATCCGCGCGGAGAGGTGATCCACGGAGAACGGTTTCGTCAGGTAGTCGTCGGCGCCGTCGTTGAGCAGCCGGACGATCTCGCTCTCGTCGTCCCGTGCGGTCGCGATGATCACGGGCACGTCGGTGATGGAGCGCAGCATCTTCAGCGCCTCGCCGCCGTCCAGGTCGGGCAGTCCGAGGTCGAGGATGACCACGTCGAAGCGGAAGTGCGCGACCTCGCGCAGCGCTTCGAGCGCGGTGCCCACGCTGCGTACCGTGTGGGACGCCTCGCTGAGGTGCCGGATCAGGGCGGAACGCACGAACTGGTCGTCCTCGACCACGAGCACACTTGCCATGGGCGGCACCGTACGCCATGGCGGCGGGCCCGGTCCCGACCCCGCCGCAATCCTCCGCAAAGGCCGGAGAAGGGCGTGTACGGGGGCCCTCGCCGCCGCCAAGTGCCGTACGGAGGCGGGGCGGAGGCGGCCCGGGTGGTGCAGGATGTGCCCGATGCGACGAGGACTGGTACACGTGCTGGCGTGGACGCTCGCCACCGGCGCGGCGGTCACGCTCTCGTGGTGGGGCGTGCACACGGTCATGTCGGGGACGCTCTACGACCGGCCCCGGACCGTGCCGGTCTCGGTGGGCCCCGGGGCTCCCCCGCACGTCGGGCAGGGAGGCGGCCCGCCGCTCGTCTCCTCGACGCACCGGCCGTCGCCCTCCCCCACCGGCTCCCCGCGCTCCGGCGGCGTGCGCCCCTCGGCGTCCGCCCCGCCTCCCGCCCGTACGCCGCCGCCCGCCCCGTCGAGACCGTCCACGCGGACCGGGGCGTCCGGGACCGCCGGGGCGTCCGGGGCGTCCGGATCGGCCGGTTCGTCGGCCTCGGGCGAGGTGAAGGGCTACCGGACGGACGGCGGCCGGGTGGTGTTCGAGCTGGGCAGGCGGTCGGCGAAGCTCGTCTCCGCGACCCCGGAGCCGGGCTGGTCGATGCAGGTGTGGACCAACGACGCCTGGATCCGGGTGGACTTCAGCGACGGGGGCGGCGAGGACGGGACGACGTACTCGGTGTTCTGCACCTGGAACGGGACGCCGCCGACGGTGCAGGTCGTCGAGCCGTGAGGCAGGGCGAGCCGGTCGGGGGCCCGCGGGGGGTCAGGGGTTCTCGAAGACGGACGGCGGGGGCGCGGGCGAGGGCTCGGCCGCCGCGTCGGTGACGACGGCCGCCCCGCCGGTGAAGTCGGTGAGCGCGCGGCCGTGTTCGACGCGGCCGGGGTGCGGGTCGGTCGCCACCCGCCGGGTGAACTCCGCGACCGGGAGCGGCAGGGCGGAGGCGAGCAGCACCGCGTTGCCGAAGCGGCGGCCCCGCCACACCACCGGGTCGGCGGCGAGTGCCAGTTCGGGGAAGACGGCGGCGGCGGTGGCCACCTGGCCGCGCAGGTGGGCGAGCGGGGGGCCGTCCGCGAGGTTGGCGGCGTACCGGCCGGCGGGCTTGAGCACCCGGCGCACCTCGGTGAGGAACTCGGCGGAGGTGAGATGGGCGGGGGTGCGGGCCCCGCCGAACACGTCCGCGACGATCAGGTCCGCCCAGCCGTCCGGGAACTTGCCGAGCCCTTCGCGGGCGTCCGCCGCCCGGACCCGGACGCGGGCCCGGGGGTCCAGCGGGAGGTGGTCGCGGACGAGCTGGACGAGGGGGGCGTCGAGTTCGACGATCTGCTGGGTGGAGCGGGGGCGGGTGGCGGCGGTGTAGCGGGCGAGGGTGAACGCGCCGCCGCCCAGGTGCAGGACGTGCAGGGGCTGCGAGGGGGGCGCGGCGAGGTCGATGACGTGGCCGATGCGGCGCTGGTAGGCGAACGAGAGGTGCGCGGGGTCGTCGAGGTCCACGTGGGACTGCGGGGCCCCGTCGATCAGGAGCGTCCAGCCGCGGGGGCGCTCCCGGTCGGGTATGAGCTCGGCGACCCCGCCGCCGACCGGCCGGGAAACCGGCTCGCGCTCGGCCCGGCCGCCGCTCCGACGCCCCTGCGCCTTCGCGCCCGCACCCTTGGCCGCGGCCTTGTCCTTGGCCGCGGCCTTGCCCCCGCCCTGCCCTCCTCGACGTGCCACGTTCGCTGGTCCTTGCTGGTGGGGGCCCGGTTCGCCGGCCTCGCGAAGGTGTCCGGCCGGTGTGCCCATTATGGGCTCAGCGGCAGTTGTCGGCCGCCTCGATGATCCGGGCGGCCTGGTCGAGGGCGGCGCGGAGCACGGCCGGATCGGTGACCGGGGCGTCCTCGGCGGGCGGCAGCAGCCAGCCGGAGCCGGAGACGGGCGGCACGACGGGGAGGCGCAGCCCGCGCCCGTCGGTCCGCGTACAGGCGCTGCCGGGCACGTCCCAGCCCTCGGCGGTGCCCGGGGGCACGAGGAAGCCGAGGATGTCGCAGGCCCCGTCGTGCAGGACCGGGCCGACCGCCTCCTGGTCCCGTCCGCGCCGCAGGATGTCGACGGCTTCCAGCCCCTGCCGGGCCGGGACCGTGACCAGGTCGCAGGACGGGCTCCCCTGGGCCGGGGCCGCCGGGGGCTCGGGGGTCACCGGCGGCTCGGGGGTCACCGGTTGCGTCGCGGTCGTCCGTGAGCTGGTCTCCCCGCCGAGGTGCAACAAGGGAACCCCTCCTCTCATCGCCGAACGGAGCCACACTCCGTCTCCACGGGGACCAACGCCTGGGGAGCGTCAAGGGCTACGGCCCGACACCGCCGCAAAGGGTGGCAGTTCATGGCGGTTCAGGAGCGGTATGCCCCTTTTCGCAACGAAACGCTGTGTGTGCGGCTCGTCACAGCAGGTACGTTCATGCTCCGCCGGGGCACCGGGGACACCGGGTGGCACGCACCCCGGCCGCACCAGAGAGGGACCGGTCATGGCGTCGACAGCGGCAGTTCCCAACCTCGCCTTCCGCCGGCTGCGCGGGCCGCGCTCCGCCGGGGAGTTCGCGGCGGCCGTCCGCCGAGCGGCGCGGGAGATCGGGGAGCAGGTCGCGTGCGACGCCCGGTACATCGGGCGCGTGGAGTCCGGGGAGATCCGCTGCCCCAACTACGCCTACGAACGCGTCTTCCTGCACATGTTCCCCGGGCTCGCCCTGACCGACCTGGGGTTCTCGGCACGCGAGACCGTACGGGGGCGGGGCGCCCGGATCGCCTCCGGACCCCCGCCCGCGGCCGGCCACGCGGCGCCCTCCCCGTCCGCCCGTCCCGGTCGCGCCCCCGACCCCGATGAAGGCCCCGCCGGCCCCGGCGTCCCCGGCGCCCCCGACATCCACGACATCCCCGAGGAGAGCGACGTGCTGCGTCGCGTGTTCATGACGAGCGGCACCGCCACGGTGGCCGCCGCTTCCCTGGGCTTCGGCCGGCCGCACGCCTCCGCCGCCCCCCGGGTCTCCCTGCCCGCGCAGCGCCGGGTCGGCGAGGCGGAGGTGAGCGCCGTCGAGGAAGCCGTACGGCAGATCCGGCTGCTGGACGACCGGCGCGGCGCGGACGGGCTCTACCGGCGGGCCGCCCGCCCGCTGCGCGCGGCCTACGAACTGCTGGACGCCGGGACCACCGCACGGCGGGCCACGTCGGACCGGCTGCACGCGGGCGCGGGCGAGCTGGCCCTCTCGGTGGGGTGGCTGGCCCACGACTCGGGGCGGCTCGACGACGCCCGCTCGCACTACGCGGAGGCGCTGGCCACGGCGCGGCTGGCGGGGGACGCGGGGCTGGAGGCGCACGCGTTCTGCAACACCTCGTTCCTGGCCCGGGACGCGGGTCGGCCGCGGGAGGCGGTCCGGGCGGCGGAGGCCGGGCTGCGGGCGGCCCGCACGCTCGGGTCGCACCGGCTGGTGGCGCTGCTGGCGCTGCGGGAGGCGGGGGGCCGGGCGGGGCTCGGGGACCGGACGGGGTGCGACCGGGCGATCGGACGGGCCCGGTCGGCGTTCGAGCGGGGCCCGGCGGCGGGCGATCCGGAGTGGATGAGCTTCTTCCGGGAGGCGGAGCTGGAGCTGCTGGAGGCGCAGTGCTGGTCGGCGCTGGGCGACTGGTCCCGGGCGGCGCGGCACGGGCGGCGGGCGACGGTGCTCCAGGACGCCCACTTCACCCGGAACCTGGCGCTGTACCGGGCGCAGCTCACGGCGGACCTGGCGCGGGCGGGCCGGGTGGACGAGGCGGCGGCGACGGGCCACCAGGTGCTGGACCTGCTGGACCGGGTGCAGTCGTCGCGGATCCGGGGAATGCTGGCGGAGGCGGCTCGGATGCTGGAGCCCCGGGCCGGAGCGGCGGACGTGGCGGCCTTCCTGGCCCGCCACGGGACGTTCCCCGGCGCGTCGGACGGGCCGGGCCGGACGGGCACGGAGGACTGACCCGCTGACCCGCTACCGGTCCAGGTGGCCCGTGTCGTTCCAGCGTTCCAGGGCCGGCATCCCGTACGCCCACCCCAGCACCGACAGCGACGTCGGCTCCAGCCGCACGCGCGCGCCGAAGGACAGGTCCTCGCCCAGCCATCGAGCCCCCAGCGCCCGCAGGATGTGGCCGTGGGCGAAGACCAGGACGTCCCGGTCCGCCGACCGCGCCCAGGCGACGATCTCGTCCGCGCGGGCCGTGACGTCGGCGACGGACTCGCCCCCGGGAACCCCGTCGCGCCAGATCAGCCAGTCGGGCCGGTCCGCCTTGATCTCTGCGGGGGTCAGCCCCTCGTACGCCCCGTAGTCCCACTCCATCAGCGCGTCCCACGGCTCGGCCCGCTCCCCGAACCCGGCGAGCCGGCAGGTCTCGGCGGCCCGGACCAGCGGGCTGGTGCGGACCTCGACCCCGGGCAGCCCGTCCCACGGCGCCCGGTGCAGCCGCTCGCCGAGCAGCACGGCGCCCTCGCGCCCCGAGTCCAGGAGCGGAATGTCCGTCCGGCCGGTGTGGTTGCCCCGGACCGACCACTGGGTCTGGCCGTGGCGGGCGAGGAGGATGCGCGGTGCCATGAAGGCTCTCCCTGGAACGCTGGTGCTGGTGCTGGTGCTGGTGGGACCTTCCATCATCCCGTAGCGGATCGGCGGGCAACCTGCCGGGCCCGGCCGGCGTCCCTCCCTGCGCGGCGGCCGGGCAGCGGGATCGGGCCCGGCGGAACCGCTGCGGCCGGGCGTCCGGAAGAGGCCCCCGGTGGATACGGGGGCACGGCGCCACCGTACGGTTGAACGTTCGCCGTCGGCCGCACGACCTTGGGGGAGCTACCGGATGCCGCACGCCATCGCGCAGCCCGCGGCCGGTCATCGGCCCCGCTGGTGGACCGAGCTGCCGCTGATCGCGGTGGTCTACGCGCTGTACTCGGTGGGGCGGCTCCTGGTCCGCGGGGACGTGACGACGGCGGTCGACCACGGCCTGGCGATACTCCGCCTCGAACAGGCGCTGCACCTCAACGCCGAACACCCGCTGAACCGTCTCCTCACCACCACGCCCTCCCTCGGGATACCCGCCGACTTCGCGTACGCCTCCCTGCATTACGCGGTCACCCCGGCCGTCCTCATATGGATGTTCCGGCGCCGGTCGGCGCTGTACCGGTCGGCCCGGATCTGGCTGATGAACTCCACGCTGCTGGGACTGGTCGGTTTCTCGCTGATGCCGACCTGCCCGCCCCGGCTGCTGGACGCGAGCCACGGCTTCGTCGACACGATGGCGCAGTACAGCGCGTACGGCTGGTGGGGCGCGGGGGCGAGCGCCCCGCGCGGGCTGAGCGGGATGACCAACCAGTACGCGGCGATGCCCAGCCTGCACGTCGGCTGGTCGCTCTGGTGCGGAATCCTGCTGTGGCGGCACGGCCGCCACCCCCTCGTACGGGTGGCGGGCATCGCCTATCCGCTGCTCACCACGCTCATCGTGATGGGCACCGCCAACCACTACTTCCTGGACGCCGTCGCGGGCGCGGCGGTGATGGGGGCCGGAGCCCTGCTGGTCAAGCCCGTGACGCGGTGCGCCGACCGGGCCAAGGCGTGGGGCGCGGCCCGGTTCACCGGGCCGGCCGCCGTCCTGTTCACCGGCGGGCCCGCGGACGGGTCCGGGAGGGGGGCCGCGGGCGGGACGGCGAAGGCGGCGGGGGACGGGGCGAGGGGCCGGCCCGGGGGCGGTCGCCAACGGCCCGCCGCCGGTGCCGTATCCGCGGCCACGCCCCCGAATGTCAGTACAGGATGCGAGACTTCCCCGGGTGAGCGCATCCCCGGCCAGCGGACCACCTCCGCAGATCCCCCCGGCACGGCAGTCGACGGCGCGTCAGCCGACGGCGCCGGCCCCGCGGCCACCAGCGACGACGCTCCGGCAGCGGCTCGCTGAGCTGCGCGGCCCGTCCGTCGCACCGCATCCGCTCGACGCGAGAGCCCTCGCCGCCCTCGCCGCCAACCCCGGCTGCAAGCGGCGGGCCCTGCTCGACGGCGCGGGGGTGGACAAGGGCGTGCTGGCCACCGCGCTGGGCTCCCCGGCCCCCTTCGGGCAGTCCCAGTTCGCCTTCATGCGGGGCAACGCGTTCGAGGCGAAGGTCAAGGCCGACGGCGGCGCCGAGCTGCTGCGCCTGCTGTACGAGCGGCTCGGCGGCGGAGCGCCGGCCCCGGCCGGGGACGCCGCCGCACCCGATCTGAGCGCCGCCGGCCCCGAGGGCCGCGCCGCGCGCACCGCCCTCGCCCTGCGGGAGGCGACCGCGGCGGGCGGCTGGGCCCTGCTGGACCACCCGATGCTGGCCCTGGAGGTGGCGGGCTCCCCCGCCTATCTGGAGCCCGACGCGGTGGTGGTGCACCCGGACGGGCGGTGGACGGTGGTCGAGATCAAGTCGTTCCCCATGATCGACGCGTCGGCCGACGCGTCGAAGGTCGGCGCCGCCGCCCGGCAGGCCGCCGTCTACGTGCTGGCGCTGGAGCGGGTCGCTGCGGTGACCGAGGGCGCGGAGGTCGGGCACCGAGTGCTGCTGGTCTGCCCCAAGGACTTCTCCAACCTGCCGACCGCCTCCGTCGTGGACGTACGCAAGCAGCGTGCTGTGACCCGGCGGCAGCTGACCCGGCTGACCCGGATCGAGGACATCGCGGCGGAGCTGCCGGAGGGGACGACGTTCGATCCGGCGTGCGCCCCCGAGGAGTTGGACGCCGCCGTGGCCGCGGTGCCACCGGCGTACGCCCCGGAGTGCCTGGCCGCCTGCGAACTGGCCTTCCACTGCCGGGCGAAGTCCCGCGCCGAGGGCGCGGTGGAGGCGCTGGGCCGCGGTGTCCGGGGCGAGTTGGGCGGGCTGACCACGGTGGCCGGGGTGCTGGCCGCCGCCGCGGGCAAGGAGGGCGATCCCGCCGACCCCACGGTCGCCGCGCTCCGCCGGGCCGCCGCCCTGCGCGCCGAGGCCCTGGAGAGCGCCGCCGCCCTGCGCGCCGGGGGCGGGGCGTGGGAAGCGGCCTCCCCGCCCGGGGGCGGCGCGGACCGCGGAGCGTCGGGGGCCGGGGGCGCGGCCGATGCGGTTCCCGGGGCGTCCGAGGGGGCGGGCCCGTGTCGCTGATCACCACCCTGGCCCGGCTGGAGGCCGTCGACTCGGGTCGCGCCCAGCCGCTGGCGACCGTGCGCCACCGCCACCTCACCGACCGGCCGCTCGTGCTGGTGCCGCTGACCACCGCCGGTGAGGCCGGGGCCCCGCTCGGGGCGTTGGTCGGCACGGACCGCGAGGCGCCCCGGCTGCTGGCCGTGGCCCAGCCGCGCGACCGGGAGCTGCGGTTCGCGTTCCTGGCCGAGCTGGCGGAGGCAGTCCTGCCGCACATCGAGGCGTACGCGGACGTCGTCGAGCCCGCCGAGCGCAACGAGACGGACCCGGCGACCGGCAAGAGGACCAAGGTCGAGGTCGAACTGTGCACGGACGCCGCCCAGCTGATCGTGCCGAGCCGGGCGGGCATCGAGTTCGTCCGGCTGCTGGGCCGGTCGATGCGGTTCCGCCGCACCGCCGAGGAGGACCCGGACACCCCGTATCCGGCCCCGGCGCGGGTGCCGCTGCTGGGCCGCTGGCTGACGCACTACGGGGAGCGGGCCCGGGTGCCCGGCTCCTCCCTGCTGCTGGCCGCGACGGATCTGCTGAACCGGCACTGGGCGACCGGGCAGAGCAGCCTGGAGGACCAGCACCTGGGCGCGCTGCTGTCCTGGATCGACCCGCCGGCCGGCTCCTCGGGGGCCGAGGCGGCGCTCCGGGCGGAGCTGGCCCGGGACGGGGAGGGCCAGTTGCTGTGCCCGCCGGCCGGTCCGGCGACCGACCCGGACTTCGACAACCGCCTGCTCGCCCCGGCGATCGAGCGGTACGACCGGGCCCGGACGGCGTTCGCCTCCGCCGAGGACGGGTTGGCCGCCGATGCCCGCCTGGCCGAACTGAGCGGCGCCGAGCGGCAGATCCGTTCGCTGCTGGCGCGGGTGATGCTGCCGACCTGGGACGCGGTGTGGCGGGGTCTGGACCTGCTGCGGGAGCTGCCCGAGGGGGACCGGGCCGAGGACCGCTGGTCCCGGGACCGGTGGTCGTTCACCGGCCACCGCGACCGGGTGCGCTCGGGCGAGCCGCCGCAGCCGCGCCGCGACGACGCGGTGACGGCGGCCCAGAAGCTGGCGTCCCGGGAGACCGCCCAGGCGCAGTTGGAGGCGCAGGAGGCGCTGGACGATCCGCTGGTGCTGGCGGGGCGGCGGCTGGCGGGCGAGGCGTTCCTCGCCACGGTGACCGGGGTGGAGATGGCGTACACCGAGTCCAAGCGGCCCTCCCCGCGCCCGCTGGTCACGGTCCGCACGGACGAGCGCCCGCACCTGGCCGAGCGGACGAAGGTCTACCGCTCCCTGGACGGGAAGCCGCAGACGGCGGAGTTCGTACGGTACGCGGAGAGCCCCCCGGACGGCGCGGGCGCGCCCGGGTCCGCAGCCGGGACGCCCCCGGGCTCCACGGCTGACGCGGGCGGCTTCCCGGCCGGGGCGGAGGGCCCCCCGGCCCCCGGGCCCGCCGACGGCGGCGAGGTCCTGCTGGTGCTGCGGGTCCTGGACCGGATGGGCCGGGGCAGGGAGCCCGCGCCCGGCTCGGTGCCGGAGCCCGGGGAGCGGATCGCCTGGACCCTGTTCGAGCACGACCAGCGCGGCGGGCCGAAGCTGCCGGACCCGGAGGAGACGCCGTGGACCCACGGCGGTCCGCCGGGCGCGGACGCCGCCGCACGCGCGGAGCACCCCGACCCCGTCACCCCGGAGGACCTGCTGTGACCCCGACGCCCACCGCCCCGGAGGGACCGCTGTGACCGCCGTCTTCGACCCGGGCGCGGCGGCGGCCCGTGC
This sequence comes from Streptomyces sp. NPDC017448, assembly GCF_044330565.1. NCBI lineage: Bacteria > Bacillati > Actinomycetota > Actinomycetes > Kitasatosporales > Streptomycetaceae > Streptomyces > Streptomyces sp. NPDC017448. The sequence goes on from NZ_JBIRLM010000009.1 coordinate 64,411, forward strand.
GACCGGCGCGATCCTCGACGACACCCTGCACGGCGGCAGCCGGGGCGTCGTCGTGGACTCGCCCCCCGGCGCGGGCAAGTCGACCCTGGTGGTGCGGGCGGCCCTGGAGCTGGCCGCCGCCGGGCGTCCGCTGATGGTGATCGCGCAGACCAACGCCCAGGTCGACGACCTGGTGGTGCGGCTCGCGGAGAAGGACCCGGAGCTGCCGGTGGGGCGGTTGCACAGCAGCGACTCCGACCCGTACGACAAGGTCCTGGACGGGCTCGCCAACGTCGCCAAGTCGGCGAAGGCGGCGGATCTGGCCGGGCTCGACGTGGTGATCTCGACGGCCGCCAAGTGGGCGCACGTGAAGAACGTGGAGCCGTGGGGGCACGCGATCGTCGACGAGGCGTACCAGATGCGCTCGGATGCGCTGCTGGCGGTGGCCGGGCTGTTCGAGCGGGCGCTGTTCGTCGGGGATCCGGGCCAGCTGGACCCGTTCTCGATCGTGGGCGCGGACCAGTGGGCGGGGCTGAGCTACGACCCGTCCGCGAGCGCGGTCTCCACGCTGCTGGCGCACAATCCGGAGCTGCCGCAGCACCGGCTGCCGGTCTCCTGGCGGCTCCCGGCGTCGGCGGCCCCGCTGGTGTCGGACGCGTTCTACCCGTACACGCCGTTCCGCAGCGGTACGGGCCACGGGGACCGGAAGCTCTCGTTCGGGGTGGCGTCGGACGGCTCGGGGCCCGACCGGGTGCTGGACGAGGCGGCGGAGTCCGGGTGGGGGCTGCTGGAGCTGCCGGCCCGGCACACCCCGCGCACCGACCCCGAGGCGGTACGGGCGGTGGCGCTGGTGGTCCGGCGGCTGCTGGACCGGGGCGGCGTCGCGACGAGCGAGCGGGCGGACGGGCCCGTTCCGGTGACGGCGGACCGGGTGGCGGTCGGCACGGCCCACCGCGACCAGGCGGCGGCGGTGCGGGCGGCCCTCGCGGAGCTGGGCGTCACGGGGGTGGCGGTGGACACGGCGAACCGGCTCCAGGGCCGTGAGTTCGACGTCACGGTGGTGCTGCACCCGCTGTCGGGGCGGCCCGACGCGACCGCGTTCCACCTGGAGACGGGCCGGCTGTGCGTGCTGGCGTCCCGGCACCGGCACGCCTGCGTCGTGGTGTGCCGGGAGGGGGTGGCGGAGCTGCTGGACGAGCACCCGTCCACGGAGCCGGTCCAGCTGGGCGTCACGGTGAAGTTCCCGGACGGCTGGGAGGCCAACCACGCGGTGCTGGCCCACCTCGCCGAGCACCGGGTCCGGTGGCGGCCGTAGCGGGGCTGCCGGGCGGGGCCTCTTGCGCGGGGTCGGACAATGGAAGGTGGCCGTCCCGGCCGCGCGAGGAAGGAACAGCACATGACAGAGTCCGAGCGGAACGAACGGCAGCGGCTGCGTCCCGCGCCGCTGCTCTTCGAGCCGTCTCAGGCCGTGGCGGACCCGGAGCACTTCTTCGACCTGGAGTCGATGGAGGACCCCGGGGAGCTGCTGGCCCGGGCGACCGAGCTGACCCAGGCGTTCCGGGTGGCGACGGACCGGTCGGTGGAGTTCCAGGCGATCGCGGCGGCGCAGCTCGCCGATCCGCGCCGGTTCGACCGGCTGACGGCTGCGGACGTCGCGGAGCGCGCGGAGTGGACCGAGGACTACGCGAAGAAGATGATCGAGTTCGGCCGCTCCCTGCTGGACACGCCGAGGGCCTGAGCCGGACCGTGCGGGCCCGGGCCGGTGCGGGCCCGGGCCGGTGCGAGCCAGGGCCCGCACGGAAGCCGCGAGCCCGCGCTCGGGCAGGCCGGGGGGCGCGCCCCGCACCCGGGATCCGGGGGCGCGTGCTCCCGTACGGGGCCCGGGGCGCCGAGGAGACCGGTGGGACCTGAGGGGCAGGTGGGGCGGCACCAGGCCGGAGGTCAGGGCCCGTGGCATATTCCGGCGGGCAAGATACCCCTCCCTCCGCCGCCCTGTCCCGTTTTCCGGCAACTCTCGGAATCAGTTCCGTCACTCTTGGTAGACCTTGCTCCATGAGCGCATGGCTGAAAGACGAAACGACCCTGCACCCCGGTGCCGCCCCGCACCACGGCGTCGGCCTCTTCGCCCTGCTGCGGGACCAGTGCGGTTCCCAGGCCGCACAGGTCACGGCGGCCGGCGCCGCCTGGCTGGCCGGGGCCACCCCCTACCCGCGCAGCACGCTCGCCCAGTGGGAGGAGCGGCCGACCGCACCCGGGGTACTCCCCTGCGGTTCCGCCTTCGACGTGGTGAACGTGCCGGCCCTGTTCGGACGGCGGATGCTGGAGCGGCTCTGGGCCGAGGGGCCCGGCTCCGGCCCGGTCGCCACGCACCGGGGCCGCATGCTGTTGTTCGCCACCCCCGGGACGGCCCAGCGGCTGCCCTCGCTGCTCTCCTGGGAGGAGTGGGGGCCCGGCGGCCCCGAGGGCGTGGACGAGGCCGGGGAGCGGCGTGGCGCGATGCCGTCCCTGCTCTGCCACGGCACCGGTGACGCCGTGACCGTACCGCCGCTGACCTGCGCGTCCCCGGACGGCGGGCCGCGCTGGCTGGTCGCCCCCGACACCCGTTCCCCGTGGCTGCCGGGCCCCGACGTGCTGCTCTGGGCGTGCGTACGGGTGAGCAGGTCCCCGCTCCCCCGGGCCGGGGACCGGACGATTTTTCCTCGGGCGGACCAGGGTGCTAATGTCTACGACGTCAGCAGGCGCCGTTAGCTCAGTTGGTTAGAGCAGCTGACTCTTAATCAGCGGGTCCGGGGTTCGAGTCCCTGACGGCGCACCGACGGAAGAAGCCCCTCGCGGAAGCGGGGGGCTTCTTCGTGTCCTGCGGGAACGTCCTGCGGGGGTGTGCGCGGGCTCAGACGCCGGCGGTGATCCGGACGGTCCAGGACCCGGACGGCGTACGGTCCGCGACTTCGATGCGGATGCCCTCACCCGGGACGGTGAAGGTCTCCCCCACCCCGAGCGGGGCGTCGGCCAGCGGCGGGTAGACCGAGCGGCCCCAGCAGGCCCCGGTCCCCGGGTGGGTGTCGATCACCTCGACGGGGCCGCCGCCGGAAGCCGTCTCGCTGCGGACGCGGTAGACCAGGATGCCTTCGGCGCAGGTGGTCCGGTCGTTCCCGGTGGCGCTGCGGGCCTCGACGGCCAGTGCGCTGTCGGAGCCGGTACGGACGACGGCGAGCCGGGTTCCGAGCGTGCCGCCGGGCGGCGGGGCGGCGGCGACCGGTTCCAGAGTGAGGTCGGCCGCCCCCTGGACGCAGACGACCTGGCGCCCGCCGAGCCAGCCGAGCTTCCACTTGTGCCAGCCGAACAGGTCGGGGGCGAGCCCGAACTGGCTGCCCATGACGTCCCAGTCACCGACGTAGGTGTCCCAGTCGCCCTTGCCGTCGACGGGCCGGTGGTAGAGGTCGGCCAGGTCGAAGACGTGCCCGGTCTCGTGGGCGAGGACGTTGCGGTCGGGCGGGTGCTGCTCGAAGACCGTGACGACCCGCCGGATGTCGCTGCCGTCGGCGCGCAGGGGCCGGTCGAAGTTGACGACCTTGGTGGCGTCGGAGTCGACGCCGGGGGCGTCCGGATCGGCCACCAGGTAGACGACGTCGTACCGGGAGAAGTCCACGTCCTCGTCGGCGGCGGCGACGGCGTCGCGGAGGTAGGCGGAGCGCCGCTCGGCGTTCCAGTCGCGCTCTATGCCGTACCAGGTGGAGTCGCGCGGCATCGGCGTCCAGACCTGCCGGGGGTGCGGGCGCAGGGTGAACCGGCCGTAGCTGGCGCGTTCGAAGAAGCGGGTGGTGGCCGGGAAGTGGTCGGCGGCGAGCACCTCGGGGTCGACCCTGGGCTCGGAGTCCGGGAAGGACAGGAAGACCATGACCGCGTCGAGGCCCTCGTCGGGTTGCGGGTAGGCCGTGTTCCAGGTGTCCAGGCCGAGCGAGTGGTGCGCCGCCGTCCGGGGCAGGGCGCAGGGCGCGGCGTCCCCCGCGGCGGCCACGGCGGGGCCCGCGACCAGGGACATGGCGGCGAGCGCCAGGAGGGAGGTGGCGGCGGCGGCCAGACTGCGCAGGGGCGGCCGTTCCGCTCCCTCGGCTCCGCGACGGGACGGCACATCGACCTCCGGGTGGGGAACACGGTCCATCCCGTCCACCCTGTGCCGCTTCACCACGCCACGCCCTGTTCTGCTGCCCCACACGGGTCAGCGGACGAAAGCACTCGCCACGCCTTCACGGAACGTCACCGCCGATCGGTCCAGCCCGCTCCTGCAACAGATCCGCACAGAAAAGACCAGGGCCGGGCAAACCGGAAGGCTGGATTACGCCCCTCGGGGGGCCTTCCCGGTGGCCCGGACCGGACGGTGAGCTGGAACGGCCGACGCGCCACCCTCTATGCTTCACCACGCTTTCCCGCGTGGAACGGGCCCTTCCCGGGACCGCCACACGGTGGCCTGTCCGACCCCACCAGTTCACGACGATCTTGACAGCGGGAGCGAGCGGTGAGCGGAACCTCCGAAGGGCCGAGCACCCCGGCAGGCACGGCCTCCGGCGTGCCCCCCGCGCCGGTCACGGAGCGTCATACGGCGGAGGCGGGCCACCCGCCCCCCGCCGCGTCGCACCCGGCCGCCGGGGCCGTCGGCCCCGCCTCCGCGAGCGCGCCGGACCCCGCCGGGGCGTCCGGCCCCGGGGAGTGCTCCGCCGCGTCCGAGCTGCGCGACCACCGGGCCGCGTTCAACGCCGCCGCACTCCCCATGGGCGTCATCGACGGCCGGGGCCACGTCGTCCGGGCCAACGAGGCGCTGGGCGGGCTGCTGGGCGCGCCGGCGGCGGTCCTGACCGGACGGCAGGCGAGCGAGCTGCTCGACCTCGCCTCCGACGACCGCACCTGGCACGCCTACCGCGAGGTCCTGCTGGGCCGCCGTTCCCGGTTCCGCTGCGCCCGCCGCCTCAAACACCCCGACGGGCGGTTCCTGTGGGCCGAGATCACCGTCGTGCCGATGACCGGGGCCTCGGCCACCGAGCCCGCCCGGGTCCTCCTGACGGTCGCCGACGTCAGCGACCGGCGCGAGCTCCAGGAGCGGCTGCGCCACCTCCAGATGCACGACCCGGTGACCCGGCTGCCCAACCGGACGCTGTTCTTCGAGCGCCTCGCCACGGTGCTGGAGACCCCGCCGTACCAGGACGACTCGATGCCGGCCCGGCGGCAGGCCCGGATCGGGCTCTGCTATCTGGACCTGGACGGTTTCAAGGCGATCAACGACACCCTGGGCCACCGGACCGGGGACCGGCTGCTGGCCGCCGTCGCCGCGCGGCTCACCGACTGCGCGGAGAACGACGCCTCCCGCAACGCCGGGGGCAACCGGCTGGTGGCCCGGCTGGGCGGCGACGAGTTCGCGGTCCTGGTCGAGGACTCGGCCGGCACCGAGGAGCTGACCGACCTGGCCCGTTCGGTCCTCGCCGCGCTCCAGCAGCCGTTCGACCTGGCCGGGCAGCGGCTCTCGGTCTCCGCGTCGATCGGGGTGGTCGAGCGGGTCGCGGCGGGCACCTCGCCCACCGGTCTGATGCAGGCCGCCGACACCACGTTGTACTGGGCGAAGGCGGACGGCAGGGCCCGCTGGACCCTGTTCGACCCCGAGCGCAACGCCCACCGCATGACCCGGCAGTCCCTCTCCTCGACGCTCCGGCCCGCCGTGGAGCGGGGCGAGTTCACTCTGGAGTACCAGCCGTTGGTCGGGATGGCGGACGGGGTGCTGCGCGGCGTCGAGGCCCTGGTGCGCTGGAACCACCCGCAGTTCGGCGTGCTGCCGCCGAATCGGTTCGTCCAGATCGCCGAGGAGGACGGGTCGATCGTGCAGCTCGGCCGGTGGATCCTGCGCACCGCGTGCCGCCAGGCGCGGCGCTGGCAACTCGACCACCCGGACGAGCCGCCCCTGTTCATCAGCGTCAACGTCGCCGTACGGCAGGTCTGGGACTCCGACCTGGTGGCGGACGTGGCGGAGATCCTGACCGAGACGGGGCTCGCCCCCGGGCTGCTCCAGCTGGAGCTGACGGAGTCGGCGGTGATGGGCTCGGGCGGCCGTCCGCTGCGGGCGCTCCAGGCACTGAGCGACATGGGCGTGCGGATCGCCATCGACGACTTCGGGACGGGGTACTCGAACCTCGCCTACCTCAGCCGCCTGCCCGTCTCCGTGCTGAAGCTGGACGGGGCGTTCGTGAAGGGCTTCCGGTACGAGGACGGTACGCATCCGAGCCCGGCCGACGAGACGATCGTGGAGGCCATGGTGCAGCTCGCCCACCGCCTGGGCCTGACCGTCACCGCGGAGTGCGTGGAGACGGCCGGGCAGGCGGAGCGGCTGCGGCGGATCGGCTGCGACACCGGGCAGGGCTGGCTGTACTCGCGGGCCGTGGCGCCGGAGCAGATCGCCGGCCTGATCGGCTCCCGGCCGCTGGAGGGCTGACCGGGCCCGTGCCCCGCGAGGCCGCCTACGCGGCGGTCGGCAGGCCGTACGCGTCCGCGATCAGCTCGTAGCTGCGCAGCCGCGCGTCCCCGCCGTGCGCGTTGGCGGTGATCATCAGTTCGTCCGCACCGGTGCGCTTGACCAGGTCGTCCAGGCCGCCCCGGACCGCGTCGGCGGTGCCGTGGACGACGTTGGCGAGCCAGCCGTCGACGAACTCCCGCTCCATCGGGGAGAAGTCGTACGCCGCCGCCTCCTCGGGGCTCGGGATCAGCCCCGGGCGGCCGGTGCGCAGCCGGACCATGGACAGCGCCCCGGTCAGCACCTGCCGGCGGGCCTCGCGTTCGTCGTCGGCGGCCAGCGCCGAGACGCCGATGAGGGCGTACGGGGAGTCCAGCACGGCGGAGGGCCGGAAGGACTCGCGGTACAGGTCGAGCGCGGGAATGGTGTTCTGCGCCGAGAAGTGGTGCGCGAAGGCGAACGGCAGCCCGAGCGTTCCGGCCAGCCGGGCGCTGAAGCCGGAGGAGCCCAGCAGCCAGACCGGCGGCCGGTGCGCGGACTGCACACCACCGGGGGAGGTCGCCTGGACCGGACCCGGCACGGCGTGGATCCGGCTGTACGGGTGCCCGTCGGGGAACTCGTCGTCCAGGAAGCGGATCAGCTCCATGAGCTGCTGCGGGAAGTCGTCCGCCCCCTCGTTGAGCCGGTCGCTGCGCCGCAGGGCCGCCGCCGTCGCCCCGTCCGTCCCGGGGGCGCGGCCGAGGCCGAGGTCGATCCGGCCCGGGGCCATCGCCTCCAGGGTGCCGAACTGCTCCGCGATCACGAGGGGCGCGTGGTTGGGCAGCATCACTCCGCCGGAGCCGAGCCGGATGCGCTCGGTGCGGGCGGCGATGTGCGCCAGGATCACGGCCGGGGAGGACGAGGCGACCCCGGGCATGGAGTGGTGTTCGGCCACCCAGAAGCGGTGGTAGCCGCGGCTCTCGGTGAGCTCGGCGATCTCCACGCTGGTGCGCAGGGCCTGGGTCGCGGTGCGGCCCTGTCCCACGGTGACCAGGTCGAGGACGGACAGGGGGACGGCGGCCGTGCCGGCCGCGGCGCCCCGGATGCCGTCGGGGTCCGCCGCGCCTCCGCTCGCGTCGCCGCTGGTCTGGTCGCCTCGGATGTCGTCCACGTGTCGGCTCTCCCGGTGCTGCTGTCGTACGTTGCGTATCGGAGCGGTACAACAGGAGGGCGGCTCCGCTTTATTCCCGCGGCCGGGCGGGGGGGTCGGGCCGGGCGGCGGCCGGAGACAGACCGGAAGCGGGCCGGGCGCAGGTCGGAGGCAGACCGGGCGGCGGCTCCGTGCCCGTGCCGGGCGGGCCGGGGCCCGGCCCCGGCGGCTACTCCCGTACCTCGATGCCCTTCGGCTCCAGGGTCCGCAGCACCGGCTCGCGGGTGGCGAACAGGGTGCCGAGCACGGGGGCCCAGGTCCGGCGGTCGGCGAGGCGCAGCCCCTCCCAGACCGTGACCTGGTTGGCCGTGAGGACGGGCTTGCCGATCAGCTCCTCCAGCTCGGGGACGTACGCGGCGGTGTGCAGGGCGGTGTCCGGGACCAGCACCACCTCCGCGTCGGGGTGGTCCGCCTCCCGCACCAGCCGCTTCACCTCGTCCGGGCCCCAGGAGCCGGCCTCGGCCGCCGAACCGGCCCCGCCGGACGCGGTCGCCACCACCTCGACGCCCGCCGAGGCCAGGAACCGGGCGAAGAGGCCGGTGACGTCCTGCGGGTAGGGCGCGGCGACGGCGACCCGGGAGGCCCCCACCTCCCGCACCGCGTGGACGAAGCCGAAGGAGGTGCTGGAGGCGGGCAGGCCGGCCGTCCGGGCGAGCGTGGCGATCTGCTCGTGGGCGCCCTCCCAGCCCTGCCCGAAGCTGCCGCCGCTGGAGGCCCACACCAGCGCCTCGGCCCCGGCGAGCCGCAGCTCCTCGACGCCTTCGGCGAGCCGGGCGGCCTCGCCCTGCGCGCGCAGCGCGTCGGGGCGGTAGGCGTCCTCGCCGGTCCCGGTGGAGAAGAGGGGCAGCCGGATGTCGGTGTCGAGCAGGATCTCGGTCCGCGGGAAGTCGTCCTCGGCTGCGTGGCCCGGGTAGAGAAGTCCTACGGTCGTCATGTCCACCCTTCCTGTGCGTCGGCGGCTCGCCGCGCGGCGGGCGGCCCCTCGCGGGATCGCGGCGCGGCCCTCCGGTCGGTCCGGCGGCCATGACCGCGCGACCGGTCACTCGTGCCCCGACCTGTTCCCAGTATTCCCCCGCCGGCCCGCCGGGGCGCGCGGCCGGCCCCGGTGCGCGCGGCCGTTCCCCGGGCCCCCGGCGCTCGCGGTCCCGCCCCGCCGGACGGTTCGGGCTCCCCGCCGGTCAGCGGGTGAGCGGCGCGGCCCGGGTGATGAACGCCTCGATCGCCTCCCGCGCCTCGGCGTGCAGCGCGTCGTGCCCCTCCTGGTCCCGGGCGGTGGAGATGTCCCGGACGCGCTCGTACGCCAGCTCGGCGGCGAGGACCGCCTCCGGGTCGTCGGTGAGGAGTTTGACCCGGTAGAGCGCCTGCCGGGCGGCGGTCCGCAGCCGGTGGGCCTCGTCGCGCGCCTCGACGAACGCCTCCGCTCCGCGGCCCTCCCCCCGGCGGTACCAGCGGCCCGCCTGCCCGTGCCGGTACTCCTCCGCCGCCGCCGCGAACGCGCTGTAGGCGGCGGTGCGTTCCTGCCGCAGCGCCTCCGACCTCGCGAACCGTTCGGTGCGCCCGGCGGCCAGCCGCTGGAAGAGATGCGTGACCACCGCCCCCAGGAGCGTGCCCCCGACCGCCACGATGCTCGCCCATATCGCCACCATGGCGCCAGCTGATCACAGAAGCGGCTGATGCGGAGTCATGAACGTGCGTACCGGGGGAACACGGACCGCGCACCTCCGGTCGCCCTCCGCCCCGCCCCGGGCACGGGAAGGTCACCTTCCGGCCACTGTTGGGTTACATGCCCCCGGTCTCCCGCTGAGACGTACGGGATCGGGCAGGCGCTCACCCTGTCCGGACTGTTCGACCTCCAGGAGACTGCGAACCATGGCTGAATTCCCGAACCTGTCCCGCCGGGGCTTCCTCAACGGAACGGCGGCCGTGGGCGGCCTCCTCGTCGTTCCCGGCCTGCTCACCGCATGCAGCAAGACCGATTCCGGCTCCGCGACGGGCGAGGGCGCCCTGGAGAAGCTCCGCAAGCAGGGCTTCGTCCGGGTGGCGTACGCCAACGAGGCCCCGTACGGGTACCTGGAGGGCAAGGAGTTGAAGGGCGAGGCCCCGACGCTGCACCGGGAGATCTTCAAGGCCCTGGGGGTGGACGAGCTGAAGCCCACGCTCTCCGAGTGGGACGGGCTGATCCCCGGACTCCAGGCCGGGAAGTACGACGTGGTGAGCGCGGGCATGGCCATCACCCCGGAGCGCTGCGGCAACGCGATCTTCTCCGAACCGGAGTTCATCTCGCCGACCGCCCTGATGGTGCGGAAGGGCAACCCGAAGAAGGTCACCGATCTGGCCTCGGCCAAGGAGGCGGGGATCACCGTCGGCGTCATGTCCGGTGCGGTCGAGGGGAGTTACGCCAAGGGCGCGGGCATACCCGAGGACAGGATCAAGACCCTGCAGAAGCCGCAGGACGGGGCCGACGCCGTCAAGGGCGGCCGGATCGACGCCTTCCTCCTCACCGGCATCTCGCTGCGCTGGCTGGCGAAGACCAACCCGGACACCGAGGTCACCGAGGCGTTCGTGCCGAAGCTGGACGGCAAGGAGCAGTTCTCCCCCGGCGGCGCGGTGTTCCGCAAGGGCAACGAGGACCTGCGGGACTCCTTCAACCGTGAGCTGAAGAAGATCGTCTCCGACCGTTCGCGCTATGTGCGGCTGCTGGAGCCGTACGGGTTCGGGGAGACGGAGATCCCGCCCGCCGACCTGAAGACGGCGGATCTCTGCAAGGGCTGACGGGGCGGACACACACGCATGAGCGATTTCTTCTCCCTCCTCGTCGAGGAGTTCCCCCGCGTCCGGTCGGGCCTGTGGGTGACGCTCCAGGCCACGGTCCTGGGCGCGCTGCTGGCCGGGGCGCTGGCCTTCGCGCTCGGTCTGTCGGCGGGCAGCGGGCTGCTCCTGGTCCGGGGGGCCTCCCGGGTGGTCGTGGAGTTCTTTCGGGGCACCTCCCTCTACATCCAGCTGTTCTGGCTCTACTACGCGATGCCGTTGCTGACCGGCTACGAACTGACCCCCGTGGTCTGCGGGGTGGTGGCGTTCGGCCTCAACTTCGGCGCGTACGGCGCCGAAGTGGTGCGTGGCGCGGTCAACTCCGTTCCGCGCGGGCAGTACGAGGCGGCCGTCGCGCTCAACCTCAGTCCGGCCAGGCGGATGTGGAAGGTGATCCTGCCGCAGGCCTGGGTGCAGATGATCCCGAGCTTCACCAACCTGCTGATCCAACTGCTGAAGGCGACCCCGCTGCTGTGGCTGATCTCGGCCGCCGATCTGATGACGGTGGTCCAGCAGCTGCGCGACCGCACCGGTGAGACCCTGACCGCCTACCTGACCCTGCTGGCCGCCTACTTCGTGCTGGCGTACGCCCTGACGATGCTGATGAATCTGCTGGAGCGGAGCGCCAAGCGGCGGCTCGGCCTGGACACCGGCGCGAAGAGCCTGTTCAAGAGCCGCAGCGCGTCCACGACCGCCGTGGGAGGTACCCGGTGAACGGCTTCGACTGGAAGGCCGTCGGGGAGTCGCTGCCCCTCCTCATGGAGGGGTTCAAGGTCACCCTGCTCGCCACGGTGCTCGGCACCCTGGTGGCCGCCGTGCTGGGGCTGGCCGTCGCGATGGCCGGCCGCGCCCCCAGCAGGTTCGTCACGCTCCCGGTGCGCATCGTCACGGAGTTCGTCCGCTCCACCCCGCTGCTGGTGCAACTGGTGGGCGCGGCCGCCCTGTTCAACACGGTGGAGCCGCTGTACACCGGCATCGCCGTGCTGGGCGTCCACTACGCCGCGTACACCTCCGAGGTCTACCGGGCGGGGATCGACGGGGTGCCGAAGGGCCAGTGGGAGGCGTGCCGCGCACTGTCGCTGTCGCCCCGGCGGAGCTGGCAGGCCGTGATCCTGCCGCAGGCGGTGCGCAACGTGCTGCCCGCGCTCGGGAACTACGCGGTCTCGATGTTCAAGGAGACCCCGTTCCTCGCCGTGATCACGGTGCAGGAGATGGTCTTCGAGGCCCGGAAGTACGGGGCCGACCACTTCGCCTACACCGAGGTCTTCACCCTCGCGGGCCTGGTCTTCCTGGTCGCGAGCTACCCCACGTCGCTGCTGATGAGAAAGCTGGAGAAGCGCCTTGGCCACTGAACCCCTCCCCCTGCAGAAGACGGAGTCGCCGGGGCCGGCCGCCGCTCCCCAGGACGCCGCCCCGGCCGCGGCCCGTGCCGGTGAGCCGCTGGTGCGGTTCGACAAGGTGGTCAAGCGCTACGGCGACCATGTGGTCCTGGACGAGCTGGACTTCACGGTGGACCGCGGCGAGCACGTCACCCTGATCGGGCCCAGCGGTTCGGGCAAGACCACGATCCTGCGGCTGCTGATGACGCTGGAGAAGGTCAGCGGCGGCGTGATCTGGGTCGACGGCTCACCGCTCTCCCACGTACGCGCCCCGGACGGTTCGCTCAAGCCGGCGGGCGAGAAGCAGCTGCGCGCGTCCCGGAAGAAGATCGGGATGGTCTTCCAGCAGTTCAACCTCTTCCCGAACATGACGGTGATCCAGAACATCACCGAGGCCCCCGTCAGCGTGCTCGGCAGGAGCCGGGAGGAGGCCGAGGTCCGGGCGCGGGATCTGCTGGAGCTGGTCGGGCTCTCCGCCAAGGTGGACGCCCACCCCTCGCAGCTCTCCGGCGGCCAGCAGCAGCGGGTCGCCATCGCCCGCGCGCTCGCCATGGAGCCGGAGATCCTGCTGCTGGACGAGGTGACCTCCGCGCTCGACCCGGAGCTGGTGGCGGGCGTACTGGAGCTGCTGGGGGACATCGCCCGCACCACCGACATCACCATGCTCTGCGTGACCCACGAGATGAACTTCGCCCGGGACGTCTCGGAGAAGGTCCTGATGTTCGACGCGGGGCGGGTCGTGGAGTCCGGACCGCCGGAGAAAATCTTCTCCGATCCGTCCCACGAACGTACGCGCGCATTCCTCAACGCGGTGCTGTGACCTCGCCGTTGAGCCACCGCCCATGACAGTGGCATATGCCGGACGGGCGCGCCCCAGCTAGCGGCCCCGGGGCGCGCCCATCCGCTCGCCGCCGGGCCCCCCGCCGGCGGGCTCCGGGGACTATCGTGGAGCGGAAGCTTGCGGTCACAACCTGGTAGGGGGACACCGTGGCGTTGAAGCCCGAGCCGACCGCGCCGTTCCACTCGGTGCAGCACGCCCTGCGCGTGCTGGAGGCGGTCTCCCGGCACGGGGACGGCGTGACCGGCGCCCAGCTCTCCCGCGAGACCGGGCTGCCGACCGGCCGGCTCGCCCCGCTGCTCCTGACCCTGCGCCGCGAGGGCTACGTGGAGCAGGTCGGGGACGGCGCGTACGTCGTCGGCGCCTCGCTGCTGCTGCTCGGTTCCGGGGCCGCCCGCCGCCAGGTCCTGGAGGGCCGCCTCCAGAACGCCCTGGCCGAGCTGCGCGACTCCCTCGGCGCGGCGGTCTACCTCAGCCGCTACCTCGACGGCGAGGTCAGCGTGGTCCAGGTGGCGGACGGGCCGCTCACGCCCGCGGTCAACGAATGGGTGGACTTCCGCTCCTCCGCGCACGCCAGCGCGGCCGGGAAGTGCCTGCTGGCCCAGCTCGACCACGACGGGCGGCGGGACCACCTCTCCCGGCACCGGACGGTCCGGCTCACCTCCCGGACGATCACCGACGAGAAGATCCTCTTCGCCCAGCTGGACGCCCAGGCGGCCACGGTCCCGGTGCTGGACCTCCAGGAGTACGCGGTGGGCACGGTCTGCGCGGCCGTGCCGCTGACGGCCGGCTCCTCGGCGGGCTGCCTCGCCCTGTCGCTGCCGGTCGCGGACGTGCACCGGCTGCGGGCGGCGGCCGAGACGCTGAGCCGGCGGGCGGCGCCGGTGCTGCTGTCGCTCGCGCTGTAGGGGGGCCGGACCCGGTGGGGCGTCGGCGGTAGCCTCACCGCCATGTACGCACCGATCGCCGCGCTGAACCTCCTCAAGGAGTTCGAGGACGGCGCCCCTGGCTATTTCGCACCCGAGTTCGAGCTGACCCCCTTCGGCGAGGACGACGGCGGCTATCCGCAGCTCTCCGACCGCATCCGGCCCTTCGCGCAGGCCACCGGCTCCGGCTCGACGTACGCGATCTGGCTGCGGGACGGACGGGAGGACCTCGCCACCCTGCCGGTGCTCTTCCTCGGCGCCGAGGGCGGGGTCCACGTCGTCGCCCGCGATCTGCCCGAGCTGCTGCGCGTCCTCGCCTCCGGCTGGACGCCGATGGGCGGCTGGGACGGCGTGGACTACGCGGACGAGCGCGAGGGGGCGGACGGGGACGAGGACGCGTACGACCCGTGTCCGGCGAACCCGGCGTTCCGGACGTGGCTGCGCGACCGCTTCGGCCTGGAGCCCGCCGAGGACCCCAACGTGATCGTCCGGTCGGCCGCCGACGAGCTGTGGGAGCCGTTCGCGGCCTGGATCGGGCCGCTGATCCCGGACGCGGTGAGCGGGCGGGGGCCCGGCGGAGAGGGGTAGGCCCTTTCGTTCGAAGGGGGAAAGGCGTTACGGAAGGGGCCCCGGAGGCGGGTGTCAACAGCACCCCCGAGGACCAGGTATTATTTTCGAGTCAGCAGGCGCCGTTAGCTCAGTTGGTTAGAGCAGCTGACTCTTAATCAGCGGGTCCGGGGTTCGAGTCCCTGACGGCGCACGACACGCAGTGGGCGGTCTCCTTCACGGAGACCGCCCACTGTGCTTTCCCCCTCGACCGTCCGGCGATGAAGGAGCACGGTGGGGTCGTGCTCCGGGGCGGGCCGGTGGTCGCCCGTGGTCGTCGTACGACGACCGGAGGAGCGCCGGGCTCCGGGATCAGAACTTGACGTCGGAGCAGGCGTAGAACGCGTTGGTGGTGTCCGCGACGTTCCAGACGGCGAGGATGATGTGCTTGCCGCTCTTCTGGGTGGGGATCGTGCCCTGGTGGGTCAGGGTGGACGGCGGCTGCCGGTTGCCGTAGGGCACGGTCATGAACGGCTGCGATTCGAGCGCGGCCCGGGTGAGCGGCTTGGTGGAGTCCCAGCCGTCCTTGGTGATGTAGTAGCGGAAGTCGCTGGTGGCGTGGCGGGCGGTGAACTGCCAGCGGAAGTTGTAGCCCTGCCCGCCGGTGACCTGGGTGGCGGGCCAGTTGCCGCCGCGCGGGTCGTCGAGCTGGGCGAACTGCCCGTTGCCGCCGGAACAGATCTTGCCGTCCGCCGGCCCTGCCGCCGGGAAGCCCTTGGGCCCCTCGACGCTCTGCGGCTCCCACTGGATGTTGCCGCAGCCGGTCACCGTGCCGTTGGCACAGAGCTTCTGGCGGCTGATCGGGGAGTCCGTGTAACCGTGGCTGCTGGCGCTGGTGGTCGCGAGCACCGAGACGCCCGCTATCGCGAGGCCGATCACGGCCGCGCTTGCCTTTTTCCGCATGGGCTGTCGCTCCTCTAGAACGTGGGGGAGGTTCCATGAGCATTGCTCGACTGCTGCGCGCTTGGTACGTGGTGCGGTGCATGCGTGGTGCTGCGGTCTAGACCAAGTCCTAGGTTATGGACGCCGCATGAACATGTCCAGACCAATGAGCGTCATATTCCGGAAGGCCCCCGGGGACGGTCGCCGGACCGGCCCCGGGGACCCCCCTCGCACCTCGCGAACCTCCCCGGCCCCTCAGGCCCCGTCGCCTCCCCCGCTGCGCCCGGTGTAGAAGGCGACCGTCAAGTCCTTCACGAGCGCCTTGCGTTCGTAGTCGTCCAGCTCGACGATGCCCCGCGTGGTCAGCCGGTCGACCGTGTCGTCCACCGCGTCCACCACCGAGGTCAGCACGCTGTCCCGGTGCTTGGCGTCGATCGCGGCGATCCGCCGCCGCTGCATCGCGGCCGCGACCTCGGGGGCGTACTCGATGCCGGTCGGCTGCGCCGAGTACACCTCCACGCCCACGGGTTCGCACTCCGCCTTCAGCAGCCGGGTCAGCGCGTCGCCGACCGCCTCCGCGTCGCGCAGGCTGGGGGCCTCCTCGTGGAACGCGTCGGCGGGCAGCTGCGAGAGGACCCGCGCCAGCGCGGCCTCGACCTGGGCGCTCAGGTACGCCTCGTGGTCCTCGATGCCGAGCGCGGCCCGGACCGTGTCCTTGATCCGCCACACCACCAGGACGACGACGCGCAGCGCGGTGCCGGTCGCGTCGACGGCGGGCAGCGGTTCGCTCCGCCAGTGCCGCAGCCGTACGTCGACGCGGCGGCGCAGCAACAGGGGGGAGACCCAGACGAGACCGGTGCGCCGCACGCTGCCCCGGTAGTCGCCGAAGAGCGTCAGCACCCACGCGGACCCGACCCGGCCCCGGCCCAGGCCGCCCAGCGCGAGGAGGGCCACGGCGGCGAGGAGGGTGAGCAGAGCCCCCTCGCCCGCCCCGATGCCGAGGTCGGGGCGGGGGGTGAGCCCGACCGCCGTCTGCCAGGCGGCGGGCAGCACGCCCCGCCACCCCAGGACGGCCACTCCCCCGACGATCGCGGCGGCACCGGCGAGGAGGGCGGCGGAGCCGGGGAGCGCGGGACCGGGCCGTTCGACGAGCCGGGGGTCGGCGTCCGGGGCGGGGCGGGTCGACGGCCGCATCCGCGTCCGCGGCGCACGCGGCACGGGCGGTCGCCGCGCGGCGGGCGCACGGCCCTCGGCCGGCCGGCGGAGGACTGCCGGGGGCAGCGTCGCCGCCCGACCGGGCTCCTGGTCGTCGCGGAAGAGGAGGTGGACGGGGATGGAGGCGGTGGTCTCGTTGGCGATGAGGGAGTGGCGGCGAGCGGGAGAGGAGGCGGTCGTCGCGGCGGCCCCGGTGACGGTCGTCGTGGTGGTCGCCGTCGTGGTGGTGGCCGTCGTCGCGGCGGCCCCGGGGGCGGCCGCCGTGGTGGTGGCGGCCCCGGTGGTGGGCGTCGTCCCGGCGGCCCCGGCGGCGGCCGTCGTGGTCGCGGCGGGAGCGGCCCCGGTGGTGGGTGTCGTCCCGGCGGCCCCGGTGGTGGCCGTCGTGGTCGCGGCGGGAGCGGGTCCGGGTACGGAGAACGTGGCGGAGGCGGCCCGGTCGCCGGGGGACAGATCCAGGACGAGGTCCAGCTCGGTGTCGGGGCCGGGGTCGTCGAGGGGCCCCCGGGCCGGGGCGCGCCGGGGCGCACGCTCGGCGCTCTTGGATGTCGCGGCCTCCGGCGCCCGGCCCTCGGCCTTTCCTCCTTCCGGCTTCGCGCCGCCCGGTCCGACCCCGTACGACGGGAGCGGGGTCCACTCCGCCGAGGGCTCCGCCCGCCCCCGTCGCACGGGCTTGAGGTGCAGGTTCCCGTCCAGCGGCACGGGACGCCCGGGGGCAGGGCGTTCGGCGGCGGGCCGCCCGGGGCCGTCCCGGTCGGGAGCGGCGGCGGGGGCCGGGGCAGCGGCGGGGACGGTCGGCGGCCGGTCCCCGCCCCGGTCCGCGCCCCGGTCCGGGGGCGGCCCGGGGCGCGGACTCGGCGCCGGGGCGTCGGGGGCGGGCCGGGGCGGCGCGGGCGCGGCCGTGCCGTCGCCCGGAGGGGTGCCCGTGCCCGCGGGGCGCAGGGGGAGGGCCGGGCGTCCCCCGTCCGGCGCGGGCGCGGGATCGGAGACCGGCCGGAACAGCGGTGGGGGGACGCCCTTGCCCTTGTCCGCCCCGCCGGCCACCGGTGGCGGCGCGGCCGCCGGGCCTGTCCCGCCGAACAGCGGCGGCGGGCTCCCCTGGCCCGGTGGGGCGAAGAGCGACGGCGGAAGCCGGTCGTCCAGGGGGTGGGGGGCGGGGGTGGGGTTGGTCCAGGGGGTCTGGTCGTCGTGGGGGGTCACCGGTACCCGATTCCTTTCCGTCGCATCCGTCACGCGAAGAGCCGGCGCCAGGTCTCCGGCCCGGGGTATCCGTCGGCCGCACCGCCGCGCCAGCCCTGGGCCCGCTGGAACGCCTCGACGTTGCGGCGGTCCGCCTCGGTCCAGCGCGGGTCGGGGCCCGACACGTAGTGCTTGCCGTATCCCTTCTTCACCAACTGTTCGCCGAGCCGGTCGACATGGCTGTTGGTCTGACCCGGCTTGAAATAGCCGCGTCCGGGGAACGCCGCGGCCGTATCCGGGCTGCCGCCGGCCCCGGTGGCCGAAATGTCCTGTCCGTCGCCGGTGGTCAGCAGACGCCAGGTGTGCGGGCCCGGAAGGCCGTCGGCCTCCTCTCCCCGCCAGCCCTGCGCCCGCTGGAACGCCTGGGTCGCCCGCCGGTCCGCCGCGCTCCACACCGGTCCGGGGCCGACCGCGTAGAACCGCTTGCCGCCCCGCTCGACCAGCATCCGCCCGAGCCGGGTGACGTCCTCGTTGGCGGCGCCGGGGCCGAACCGCCCGGCCCCCGGGAAGGCGGTGGCGGACCCGGAGCCGGGCGAACCCCCCGTGACGCCCTTGTAGCGGTAGGCCACGTAGCGGTCGGAGTTGTTCCAGTACGCCATGGGCGTGGACTGCTTCCGCGTCCGCGGGCGCGCCTGCTCGTAGGCGGTGTAGTGCGTGCGCGCGGAGCCGGTCCAGCCGCCGAAGATCGTGACGTGCGAGCCCTGGGAGGGGTCGGCGGGGTTGTGGAAGAGGAGGATGTCCCCGGGCTCCAGATCGGCGCGGGCGATCCGGGTGGCGTAGGCGGCCAGGCTGCCGGTCCACTCGTTGGCGCCGAGGTTCCAGGCCATCGAGACGTAGCCCGAGCAGTCCTGGCGGTACCCGTCCGACCAGTACTTCTCCATGCTGTACGGGACCTTCGCGGCCACCCACCGCTGGGCCCGCTCCATGATCTCGGCCCGGGTCGTCGTGCGTACCGCCGAACCGGCGGAGGGCGGACCCGAGGCGCCGGAGCCCCGCAGGGGCCCCTTCTCCCCCTGCGGGGTGGCCGGCTCGGGATCGGCTCCCCCGTCGGCGTGCGGCGCGTGGCCGGGGCGGCCGGCGGCGGCCGCCGCCCCCGCGGCCCCGCAGGAGAGCACCACCCCCGCGGCCGTGGCCAGCACGAGGGCGCGCCGCGCGCCGTGGGCGGCGGGGTGGCCGCCGCGCCGCACCGGCAGGGCCCGCGCGGCGGAGCGCCGCCGTACGGCACACCCCGCACACGCGCAGTCGATGGCGGGTTCGTACTCCTCGAACACCGGCACAGTCATGCGATTCCCCTCCGCACTCGTCATTCGCCAAGATCTTCGGGCGCAGCCGCAACGGGCGTCAGCGTCTCAACTCGTCCGACATATCGCATTTTGACGGAACAAAGAGAAAAAACGACTATCCGACAGGGCGTGGCGGACGGTAAATGGTTCGGAGCACCCCTGGACGTCCGGTAGAGTTCTCCAGGTCAGCAGGCGCCGTTAGCTCAGTTGGTTAGAGCAGCTGACTCTTAATCAGCGGGTCCGGGGTTCGAGTCCCTGACGGCGCACGCACAGCCGAAGCCCCCTCACGGAACGTGAGGGGGCTTCGGCCATTCCCCGCACGCCCCGTCGGTCTCCTGCGGCTGCGCACACAGAGCCACCCGCTCGACTCCGCTCCGCGACGCGTCGATGACGGACGGTGCGGGGAACGGAGATCTCCACTTCGTCACATCCTCTCCACGGCCTGGGGTCAAACCCCACCTAAAGCCCTTGTACCGCCTATTTCACCCTTGCGATCGCGTGCGGTGTCGGACAATCTGTCTGGGGATCGACACCCTCAAGGGGTCCGCCGGTCCGTACAGTTGACGCAGCAGAGCGTGACGTTCCGGTTGTTCGCACCGGGCGGCGGGGGCCCCGCCCGGGAACGGCCGCCGAAGGGGCGTCACGCAACCGGAAAGCTGCCGGTCCCCTGTCTGTGGGAACGGCGGCTCGCCACCGTGTGCGTGCCCGGTGAAGAACGGGGACCCACCGCGCACGACGAGACCGATCCAGTCACGCACCAGCATGCGTGCGGGGGGAATGACCCATGACGTCGACGCCGCCAGGCGACCGGCAGGAGAACGACGCTTCCCGGACGACACAGCTCCGGATACCGGCGCAGCTGCGGGCCGGCGCGGCGCGGCGGCGGGCCGGAAAGGAGCTGCCGCGCTACGACTACGAGCACTACAGCCGGCTCGCCGGACCGCTGACGCAGCCCCCCGCGGGCAAGCCGTACAAGGTCCAGTACCGCTCGCTCATATCCCAGGAGCCGCACCGGGTGCGCGCGGCGCTCCTGCTCGGCGCGGCTCCCCTCGTCTCGCTCGGCCTCTTCGTCTGGCTGATGCAGCCCGGCCACTGGACGGACCGCGATCCGAACCTGGACAACGACCTCCTGCTGGCCCTCGACATCGTCATGCTGGTCTCGATCGGTCTGATCGAGCTGTTCCGCACGATGAACGTCCTCTCCAACGCCCACGCCACCCTGGTCGCCCGCGACCCGGTCCCGGTGGTCCCGGAGTCCGGCACCAAGGTCGCCTTCCTCACCTCCTTCGTCCCCGGCAAGGAGCCGCTGGAGATGGTGACGAAGACCCTGGAGGCGGCCGTGCGCATCCGCCACCGCGGCCTGATGCACGTCTGGCTGCTCGACGAGGGCGACGACCCGGCGGTCAAGGAGGTCTGCGCCCGGCTCGGCGTGCACCACTTCTCCCGCAAGGGCGTGGCCCACTGGAACCAGGCCAAGGGCCCCCACCGCGCCAAGACCAAGCACGGCAACTACAACGCCTGGCTGGACGCGCACGGCGGCGACTACGACTTCTTCGCCTCGGTCGACACCGACCACGTCCCGATGGCGAACTACCTGGAGCGCATGCTCGGCTACTTCCGCGACCCGGACGTCGGCTTCGTCATCGGACCGCAGGTCTACGGCAACTACGACACCTTCGTCACCAAGGCCGCCGAGTCGCAGCAGTTCCTCTTCCACGCCCTGATCCAGCGAGCGGGCAACCGCTACGGCGCGCCCATGTTCGTCGGCACCAGCAACGCGGTCCGCATCTCGGCGCTCAAGCAGATCGGCGGCCTCTACGACTCGATCACCGAGGACATGGCCACCGGCTTCGAGATCCACCGCCACCGCAACCCCGCCACCGGCAGGAAATGGCGCTCGGTCTACACCCCGGACGTGCTGGCCGTCGGTGAGGGCCCGACCGCGTGGACGGACTTCTTCACCCAGCAGCTGCGGTGGTCCAGGGGCACGTACGAGACGATCATCGGACAGTTCTGGAAGGGCTTCGGGACCATGCCGCCCGGGAAGCTCTTCAACTACACGATGATGATCATCTTCTACCCGATGTCGGCGCTGAACTGGATCCTCGCCGCCCTCAGTTGCGCGCTCTTCCTCGGCATGGGCGCCTCCGGCGTCCAGATCGACCCGACGATCTGGATGATGCTCTACGGCAACGCCTCCGCGCTCCAGATCGGCCTGTACATCTGGAACCGCCGCCACAACGTCTCGCCCCACGAGCCCGAGGGCTCCGGCGGCCTGGCCGGCATGGTGATGTCCGCGCTCTCCGCGCCGATCTACGCCCGCTCGCTGATGGACGCGGTGCTGCGCCGCAAGAGCTCGTTCGTGGTGACCCCCAAGGGCGACTCCTCCAGCCCGGACACCCTCTTCGGCACCTTCCGCATCCACCTGTTCTTCATCGGCGTCTTCGGCGCCTCGATGACCGCCTCGTTCTTCCTGGGCCACAGCCACCCCGCGATGGTCACCTGGGCCACGCTGGCGCTGCTGATCACCGCCGCGCCGATCATCGGGTGGCGGTACACGATCCGCGCCGAGAAGAAGAAGCGGCGCTCCGGCGGATCCCACCGCAGCGGCGGACCGGCCCCCCGGCCGCGGCCCGCTCCCCTGCCCGGTGCGCCCGGCAACGACCAGACCATGCAGATCGCCCTGGGGGGACGTAAGAAATGAAGTACCGTCCGAGCCGCCGTACCCGCCGCCTGGCGATCAGTACGGCGGTGGTTCTCGCGCTCGCGGGGGCGAACGGGCCGTGGCTGTACCGCTTCAGCACCGAGCGCTACCACGAGTACACGATCAACAAGCCGGAGTACAAGGCGGCCAACGGCCACTGGGACTTCCTGGACGTCCCCTCCGAGCACCGGATCAACACGATCCACGCGGCGCTGCTCCACACCGGCAAGGTGCTGCTCGTCGCGGGCTCCGGGAACAACCAGAAGAACTTCGACGCGAAGAGCTTCCGCTCGGTGCTGTGGGATCCGAAGACCGAGGTCTTCAAGGACATCCCCACCCCCGAGGACATGTTCTGCGCCGGCCACACCCAGCTGCCCGACGGCAAGCTCCTCATCGCCGGCGGCACCAAGCGGTACGAGAAGCTCCAGGGCGACGTCACCAAGGCCGGCGGCCTGATGATCGTCCACAACGAGGACCCGGACAAGCCGATCACCCTGCCCGCGGGCACCCGGTTCACCGGCAAGAAGAACGGGAAGACGTTCGTCTCCAAGGACCCGATCCTGGTCGAGAAGGCCAAGAAGGTCTTCGACGAGGAGACCGGCGCGTTCCTGCGCAACGACCCCGGGCTCGGCCGGATCTACGTCGAGGCGCAGAAGACCGGCAAGAAGTACGAGACCGGCACCGAGGACAACTACCGGGTGGCGGGCCTGTCCGGCTCGGACACCCGCAACGTCTACGGCATCGCGCAGAAGCTGGCCCTGGACAAGAAGGACTTCCAGGGGATCCGGGAGGCCTTCGAGTTCGACCCGGTCGCGGAGAAGTACATACCCGTCGACCCGATGAAGGAGGCCCGCTGGTACCCCACGCTGACGACGCTGGAGGACGGCAAGGTCCTCGCGCTGTCGGGTCTGGACGAGATCGGGCAGATCGTCCCCGGCAAGGACGAGATCTACGACCCGAAGACCAAGGAGTGGGAGTACACCGGCATCGAGCGGCGGTTCCCCACCTACCCGGCGGTCTTCCTGCTCGACGACGGCAAGCTGTTCTACTCCGGCTCCAACGCCGGATACGGTCCGGCGGACGTCGGCCGCGACCCGGGCGTCTGGGACCTCGCGACCAACACGTTCAAGAAGATCCCCGGACTCAGCGACCCGGATCAGATGGAGACCTCGGCCACCGTGCGGCTGCCCCCGGCGCAGGACCAGAGGTTCATGGTGATCGGCGGCGGCGGGGTCGGCGAGTCGGAGAAGTCCAGCGAGAAGTCGCGGCTGGTGGACCTCACGGAGAAGAAGCCGAGGTTCACCGACGGCGCGTCCCTCTCCGAGGGCACCCGCTACCCCAGCGCCTCCCTGCTGCCCGACGACTCCCTGCTGGTCACCGGCGGCTCCAGCGACTACCGGGGGCGCAGCGGCTCGGACGTGCTCCAGGCCCGGCTGTACGACGCGAAGACGGACACCTACAAGAGGGTCGCGGACCCGGCGGTCGGCCGGAACTACCACTCGGGTTCGGTGCTGCTGCCGGACGGCCGGGTCATGATCTTCGGATCGGACTCGCTCTTCTCGGACAAGGCCAACACCCGGCCCGGCGTCTTCGAGCAGCGGATCGAGATCTACACCCCGCCCTACCTCTACCGGGACTTCCGGCCGGAGTTGACGGCCGGGCCCGAGAAGATCGAGCGCGGCTCCACCGGCCTGTTCACCACGCAGCACGCCTCGAAGATCACCTCGGCGAAGCTGATGCGGCCCTCGGCGGTCACCCACGTCACCGACACCGACCAGCGCACCATCGCGCTGGAGATGGAGAAGTCGAAGGACGGGATCACCGTCACCGTGCCGGACAACCGGGCGCTGGTGCCGTCCGGCTGGTACATGCTGTTCGTCACCGACGACCGGGGCACCCCGTCGGAGGGCATGTGGGTGGAGGTGCCCGAGTAGGGCGCGTCCCCCGCACGGCGTGCCGCGTGGAGCACGTACGCACCCGGCGGAGGCCGCGTCCCGCAGGAGGTGTCCCTGCGGGACGCGGCCTTCGCCGTGCGGGGGCTGCTTCGTGGTGCGGGGGCTACTTCGTGGCGCGGGCCAGGCCCAGCGCGTACTCCGGCCACCACTCGCCGGCCTTCGGCCCGCCCTTGCAGTCGCCGTCCGACTCGCCGGGGCGCTTGATCCACAGGTAGGCGTCGACCAGCTCGTCGCCGGTCCGGGTGGTGGGGGCCTCGCCCAACGCGCGGCCGGGCGGGTTGCACCAGCTCTCGGCGGGGTCGCCGCCCGTGTAGGGGCCGTTGCCGTTGCGGCTGGTGTCGATGACGAAGGGCTTGCCGCCGATCTTCTGCGACAGCTTCTTGCCGAACTCCGTGGAGACGGCCGTCGTCTGGAAGTTGGAGACGTTGAGCGAGAAGCCGTCCGCCTCGGCGATCCCGGCGCGCTGGAGCGGCTGGTACAACGCGTCGGGCGACTGCCAGCCGGCGTTCCCCGCGTCCAGGTAGACCTTGGTGGCGGGCTGCTGCTTCAGCCGCTGGATCGCGCCCTTGAGCAGGTCGTAGCGCTCCTCGTGGAACTCCTGGGGGGTGCAGCCGTCGACCAGGTGGAGCAGGGCGTCCGGCTCCAGGATCACGGTGGCGGCGCGGTCCCCGATGCCCTTGGCGACGCTGTCCAGCCAGGCGCGGTAGGCGTCGCCGTCGGAGGCGCCGCCCTTGGAGAACTGGCCGCAGTCGCGGTGCGGGACGTTGTAGAGGACCAGCAGAGCCTCCCGGTCGGCGGCGGTGGCCGCCTCGGTGACGCCCTTGACCTCGTTCTCGGGGTTGTCCGGGCCGATCCACTCGCCGACCGGCTGCCGGGCGATCTTCCGGATCAGCTCGGCGTTCTCGTCGTCGCCGTCCTTCGTGTACGCCTCGACCTGGCGGGCCGCGTTGCCGTCGGGGTTGACCCAGTACGGGTCCTGGTCCTTGGGCTGCTGGCCGATGGCCGGGGCGCTCTTCCGGTCGCCGCCGTCCCCGTCGCCGGAGCATCCCGCCAGCAGGAGGACCGCCCCGAGCGCCGCCGCCGTACCGGCCGCCCGCAGGGCCGCCGCGCGCCCGCGCGTCCGGGGCCGACCGGTGTCACCGCTGTACATCCACTCCCCCTCGGGCGTGCTGCCTGCACTGTTCCTCATCGGTCGCACCGCTGTGCTGCCGGTCCGCTCCATCCTGGCACAGCGGCCGGGCGCCCCCGCCCCGCACCGGCCTCCCGTGCCGCGCCGGGCCGCTCCCGCGGCCGGGCGCGCGGTCGAGGACCGGCCCGGCGGGCGCGCCCCCGGGGAGGCGGCCGGCCGGGCCGGGTGGGACGTGCCGGGCGGTACGAGGACGGCGGGGGCCTCAGGTGCGGCCGGTGGCGGCCGCGGCCTGGGCGCGCTCACCGCCGTCCCGGTCGCCGTCCCCGCCGCCTCGCGCGTCCTGCGCGCCGGTGAGGTAGGCGGAGACGACCACGTTCGCCGTGTACGAGCGGGTGGCCGGGTCGTACTTCCCGCCGCAGGTGATCAGCCGCAGCTCGGCCCGGCCCTCCTGGCGGGGCCCGTACACCTTCTGCGCGTCGAACCGTTCGCGGGTGACGAGCCGGACGTCGTCCACGGTGAACTCGGCGACGCTTCCGTCCGCCCGGGCGACCTCGATCCGGGCGCCCGGCTTCACCGCGCTGAGCCCGTAGAAGACCGCCGGTTCGGTGTCGGTGTCGACGTGGCCGACGAAGAGGGCCGTCCCCTTCGCGCCGGGCTGGGTGCCGTCGCCGTACCAGCCGGCGGTCCTCGGCATGCCGTACGGGGGCGGGTCGACGGCCCCGTCCCCGTCGAGGCCGCGTGCGACGACGGGGGCCGCGATCCCCACGGAGGGGACCTCCACGCGTTCGGGGGCCGACCCGTCGAGCGGGTCGTGGGCCGGGGGCAGCGAGGCGCCGAAGGGACGGCCGACCGCGGCCACGTCCCCGGTGGTGGGGCCGGACAGTCCGCCGAACCCGCCGCCGGCCTCCTTGCCCCAGAGCCACAGGCCGAGCAGCAGCACGGCCCAGGTCACTCCGGTGAGCAGTCGCCCGTTGCCTGCCGGGCGGTCCGGGGCGCTCATCTCAGCTGCCGGCCGGGGTGCGGCGCCGGCGCGAGGTGCGCAGGGCGACGGCGACGGCCGCGACGGCGGCGAGCACCAGGCCGGTCACCGCGTGCCGGACGCCGGGGCCCTGCTCGTCGGCGGAGCGTTCGGCGAGGGTGGCGGCGCCTCCGCCGCCCGCCTTGACGGGTGCGGCGGGCGAGGGCCGGTGGTGGTGGACGACGGTGAGGGCGCCGGTGGCCCGGCCGCCGCTGTCCTCGCACGTCACCCAGACGTCGTAGGAGCGGGGTTCGGCGTCGGACCGGATGCGGGCCCGGGCGAAGAGGCCCTTGTCGTCGGCGGGCCGGAAGTGGGCGACCGAGGCGAAGGCGTCGGAGTTGCCCTTGGCGCGGCGGCCCCTGCCGCAGGCGTCGGTCCAGAGCTCCACCTCCGCGCCCGGGGCGGTGGTGGACGGGGTGATCGAGACGGTGCCGGTGCGCCGGTCGTCCTCCCCGGCCGGGGCGGCCGGGGAAGCCAGGGCGACGGGTGCGGGGACGGCTATGAGCACGGCCGCCGCCACCGCACAGAACGTGATGGGTGTGGAACGCATCGTGAACCTCCTACGGGAAGGTTCGGCTCTGCGGCGGCGGGCCGCATCCGCAGTCCTCCATTCGGGCGACACGGGGTCGTCCCCTCGGGCGGCTACGGAGGCGATCCTCGCAGGTCAGGTCAGGTCAGGTCAGGTCAGGTCAGGTCAGGGCCGACCGGGTCAGGCGCGGTCCGCCGCCCCCGACTGCTCCCCCCGGTCCACCTGGTCCGGGAGGTCGATGAGGTCGACCAGGTCCGCGATGGACTCCACGACGTGGGACGGGCCGAAGGGGTAGCGGTCGATGTCCGCGACGGTGGTGAGCCCGGTGAGGACCAGGAAGGTCTGCATCCCCGCCTCCAGCCCCGCCAGCACGTCGGTGTCCATCCGGTCGCCGATCATCGCGCTGGTCTCGGAGTGCGCGCCGATGGCGTTGAGCCCGGTCCGCATCATCAGCGGGTTGGGCTTGCCCGCGAAGTACGGGTCCTTGCCGGTGGCCTTGGTGATGAGGGCGGCGACCGAGCCGGTGGCGGGCAGCGGGCCCTCGGCGGAGGGGCCGGTCTCGTCGGGGTTGGTGCAGATGAAGCGGGCGCCGGCGTTGATCAGCCGGATCGCCTTGGTCAGCGCCTCGAAGCTGTACGTCCGGGTCTCCCCGAGCACCACGTAGTCCGGGTCGTGGTCGGTGAGGACGTACCCGATGTCGTGCAGGGCGGTGGTGAGGCCGGCCTCCCCGATGACGTACGCCGTGCCGCCGGGGCGCTGGTCGTCCAGGAACTGGGCGGTGGCGAGCGCGGAGGTCCAGATGTTCTCCACGGGCACGTCCAGGCCCATGCGCTTGAGCCGCGCGTGCAGGTCGCGCGCGGTGTAGATGGAGTTGTTGGTGAGGACGAGGAAGGGCAGCCCGGAATCCCGCAGCCGCTTGATGAAGGCGTCGGCGCCGGGGATGGGGGTGCCCTCGTGGATGAGGACGCCGTCCATGTCGGTCAGCCAGGAAGTGATGGGCTTGCGCTCTGCCATGTGTCGGGACTCCTGCCGTACGCACTGCGTGCTGGGGGTGCCCGGACCACGCCGTCCCGGCACCCCCAGCATAATTAGGCCGTGGTGATCTTGACCCCGTCGATCGCCCAGTACCAGTTGTTGCTGCCGGTGTAGTGGAAGCGGAAGCTCACGTTGGCCGCTCCGGACGGCACGTCCAGGGTCAGCGCCTGCGGCTGGGAGACCACGTCGGCGGTGTACCGCTTCACCTCGACGGGCGTCCCGCCGTTCCAGGAGGCGAGGACGCGGGCGCTCTGGCTGCCCTCCTGCCGGTAGTGGGTGGTGAAGCCGAGGGTCACGGTGGCCTTGCCGGAGACGGCGTACGCCGGGGTGACGAGCGTGGAGTCGTACGGGCCGGAGGACGCCTTGTCGGCCCACTCGTCGGAGTCCGCCACGGCGAAGATCCCGCGCGAGCGGACGTTCAGCTCGCGGGACTGGTCGCGCTGGCTGCGGCTCCAGAACTCGTCGGTGGCGAAGGACCAGCCGCGCCACTCGGCCACGCCCCCGGTGCCCATCGCGGAGTTGACGACGGACCAGCCGCTGGGCGCGGTGCGGGTCCAGCCGAGGACCCCGGCCGGGATGCCGGTCTCGTCGGTGCGGCCGGCGAGCGCCGGGTACAGGGTCTCGAACGGGTCGGCGGAGCGTTCCTGGACCGGCTTGCCGTCCAGCCCCCAGGCGGGGTCGGGGACGATGCCGAGCTGGTGGAAGACGGTGGCGGCGACGTCCACGAGCCGGGTGTCGGTGGGGCGGGCGCCGGCCGCGATGCCGGGGCCCTGGGCGAGGACGAAGGTGCGGCGCTCCTCGATGGCGCTGCCGCCGTGGCCGCCGGAGTCGGTGTGGCCGTGGTCGGTGGTGACGATGACGGTCCACCGCTCGGTGGCGTAGGAGGGGCGGGCCTCGATGGCGGCGAGGAGGCGGCCGAGGTGGCCGTCCTGGACGGCGATCGCCCGGCGGTAGGCGGCACTGGCCGCCCCGGAGTCGTGGCCGGCGATGTCGGTCTGGCCGAAGTAGACGAAGAGCACGTCCGGGTTCTGGTTCCGGAGGACCGACTCCGTCTCGGCGGCGATGGTCGCGTCGTGGCCGGTGTAGCCGTCGCGGTCGCCGTCGAGGACGAGCTTGGCGTCGGCGCCCGCGGTGACGGTGCCGTGGGTGTCCAGGGGTTTCCAGTCGACGGCGGCGTAGGTGGAGAGCTGGGGGCGGACCTGGGCGAGCCGGGCGAGGAGGCCGGGGTACTGCGCGTAGTTCTTCCCGGCGAAGGAGTTCTCCCTGACGCCGTGCTTGTCGGGCCAGACGCCGGTGGAGACGGTCGACCACCCGGGGCCGGAGGAGGTGGCGGCCATCGGGTTCGCGTACAGCAGCGAGGTGCCGTACGTCCCGGCGGCCATCATCGCCTTGAGGTGCGGGGCGTCGGCGGCGGCGATGACGTCGTGGCGCAGCCCGTCCATCCCGACGACGAGCACCTTGTCCTTGCTGGTGCCCTCCGGGAGGGCGGGAGCGGCGGCGGCCGGGGAGGCGGTGGCGAGCGGGGCGACGGCGGCGGCCGTGGCGGCGGCGGTGGCGGCGAGGACGGAGCGTCGGGACGGGGACCGGGACACGTGTTCCTCCAGGGAGAGGGGGCGGGTCGATCGGGGCCGGACGTGAACGTGGTGCTGGACCGGACCCGTTACCTTCGCGAGATATCCGGGCCGGGTCCAGACCTTGGCAGGGATCCGTGGCGGAGAGGTGGCCGGTCAGCTTCCGGTGGCCGACTTCCAGGCGTCGACGTACGTGTCGAGGTTGGCGCCGATCTCCGACCAGTCGGGCTCGAAGATCTCCACGCCCTCCATCAGCGCGGCCAGTTCGACGGCGTTGGCGTCGGTGGCCTCGATGTCCTTGCGGGCGGCGAACCCGCCGCCGACCGCGCTGACGTCGCGCTGGGCCTGCTCGGAGAGCATGAAGTCGAGCAGCTTCTTGCCGTTCTCGCTGTGCGGGGCCTTCGCGACGAGCCCTGCCGCGTACGGGAGGGCGAAGCTGGTGGGCTTGCCGTCGCCCTTGGCGGGGAACCAGATGCCGAGGTGGGGCATGTCCTTGGACTGGGCGAAGTTCATCTGGACGTCCCCGTTGGCGACGAGGAGTTCGCCCTTGTCGACCTTGGGGGCGAGCTTGCCGGTGGAGGCGGAGGGGCCGACGTTGTTGGCCTGGAGCTTCTTCAGGTACGCCATGGCCGGCTCCTGCCCGCCGAAGTCGTGCATGGCCTTGATGAGGACGGCGGTCCCGTCGCCCGCGACGCCGGGCGTGGAGTACTGGATCTTCTCCTTGTACGCGGGGTCGAGCAGCTCCTCCCAGGTGCGGGGCGGGGTCTTCAGCTCCTTGGTGTTGTGGATGAAGCCGAAGTAGTTGTTGACGACGGAGGTCCACTTGCCGTCGGCCGCGCGGTCGGCGCCGTCGACCTGGTCGGCGCCCTTCGGCTCGTACGCGGTCAGCAGGCCCTTGGCGTCGGCCTGCTGGATGAAGGGCGGCAGGGTGACGAGGACGTCGGCCTGGGTGTTGGACTTCTCCCGGGCGGCGCGCTGGACCATCTCGCCGGAGCCGCCCTCGACGTACTTCACCTCGATGCCGGTCTTCTTCTCGAAGTCCTTGAAGACCTTGTCGTACCAGCCGTCGCCGTTCTCGCCCTTGAGGCCGTCGGCGCTGTAGACGGTGACGGACTTCGCGTCGGAGGCGGAGGAGGAGCCGCCGCAGGCGGTGAGGGTGAGGGCGGCGCAGGCGGCCAGGGGCAGGGCGAGGGTGCGGGCGGGGATGCGCATGAGGGTTCTCCAGTGAACGGGAGGCGGGGTCAGCGGTAGGAGGCGCGGGTCCGGATGCGGGAGACGGCGGCGAGGACCAGGAGCGTCGTCGCCATCAGGACCACGGCGAGGGCGGCGCCGGTGAAGAGGGAGCCCCGGTCGGTGGCGGCGAAGATGTGCACCGGCAGCGGGGTCCAGTCCGGCGGGTAGAGCATCATCGTGGCGCTCAGCTCCCCCATGGACAGGGCGAAGCAGAGCCCGGCGGCGGAGGTGAGCGAGGGCAGCAGCAGCGGCAGCTTCACCCGCCACAGGACCCGGGCCGGGCTCGCGCCGAGGCCGGCGGCGGCCTGCTCGTACACCGGGTCGAGGCGGCGCACGGCGGCGGAGACCGACTGGTAGGCGAAGGCGGTGACCAGGACGGTGTGGGCGAGGATCACGATCCACCGCGTCCCGTTGAGCAGGACGGGCGGCCGGCTGTAGGCGACCAGCACCGCGAGGCCGACGACCACCGAGGGCACGGCGACCGGCAGGATGAACAGGGCGTCCAGGAGCCGCTTTCCGCGCGTGCGGAGGGAGGCGGCGGCGAGGGCCGCCCAGCCGCCGAGGGCGAGGGCCAGCACGCTCGCGGCGACGGCCGTGACCAGGCTGGTGGTCAGGGCTTGGAGCGAGTCGCCGCTCGTCGCGGCGGCGTAGCGCTCGGCGGTGGGGCCGGAGGGGAAAGCCCCGGACCAGTGGGTGGCGAAGGACGCGGCGAGGATGACGAGCAGGGGCACCGCGAACAGGGGGACGAAGAGGAGCAGGAAGACGGCCCAGGTGGCCCACTTCCCGGCCCGGCTATGCACCAGCACGACGGCTCACCACCCGGTAGAGGCTGTAGAGGCCCACGGAGATCGCGATGTTGACGACGGCGACGACGCAGGCGGCGGCGTAGTCCGACTCCAGGATCGCCTTGCTGTAGACGAGCATCGGCAGCGTCGTGACGCCCTTCGCCCCGGTGAACAGGACGATCCCGAACTCGTTGAGGCACATCACCAGGACGAGGCTGCCGCCCGCCGCCAGGGCCGGAAGCGCCTCGGGCAGGATCACCCGCCGGATGATCCGGCCGGGCCCGGCGCCCAGCGAGGAGGCCACCTCCAGCTGCGCGGTCTCCAGTTGGGAGAACGCGGCGAGCAGGGGCCGCATCACGAACGGCGTGAAGTAGGTGATCTCGGCGAGCAGGACGCCCCAGGGGGTGGTCAGGAAGTGGAAGGGCCCCTCGGCCGCCCCGGTGGCTCCGGTCCAGAGCCCGTTGGCCATCCCGACGGAGCCGTAGACGAACAGCAGGGCGAGGGTGATGAGGAAGGACGGGAAGGAGAGGAACACGTCGACGAACCGGGCGACCGCCTTCCCGCCCGGGAACGGCACGAACGCGATGACCAGCGCGAGGACGAAGCCGAGGACGAGGCAGCCGGCCGTCGAGCCGAGGGCCAGCCACACGGTGGTGGTGAGCGCGGAGCGGAAGGCGGCGGAGGCGAAGACCTCGGCGTACGGGTCGAGGGAGGCGCCGCCCTCGTCCGGGGTGAAGGACTGCTGGACGACGAGGGCCAGCGGGTAGAGGAAGGCGAGCGCGAGCACGGCGACGGGCGGCAGCGCCCAGACCCAGGCGGGGACGGAGCGGGACCGGCGGGGGGCCGGTGCGGCGGCGGGGGCCGGGGCGGCGGAGGCCCGGGGGGCGGCGGTCGGGGCGGTGGTCACGGGCCCACCCCCGCGGTTCCGTCGGCCCCCGTCGCTCCGGCCGCCCCGGCGGGGAGCAGCACCGCGTCCTCGGCCGCGAAGTGCAGGGTGACCGGCTCGCCGAGGGCCGGGGGGTCGCGCAGTTCGCGGAGGTCGGCCATGACGGGGTGGCCTTCGACGTCGGCGTGGACGCGGTGGGTGGAGCCGCGCCACTGGACCTCGGTGACGGTGCCGGTGAGCGCGTTGGGCCCGGCGCCGAGGCCGACCAGGTGCGGCCGGACGCAGAGCGTGGCGGTGGCCCCCGGGGCGGCGGCGCCGGTGGGCACGGCGAGGGGGCGGCGGCCGAGTTCGACGGCCCCTTCGCCGGTCACGGTGACCGGGAGCAGGTTGGCGTTGCCGACGAACGAGGCGGTGAACTCCGTACGCGGCCGGCGGTACAGCTCCCGGGGGGTGCCGCAGTCCTGGAGCCGGGCCCGGTCCATGACCGCGATCCGGTCGGCCAGAGTCAGCGCCTCCACCTGGTCGTGGGTGACGTAGAGGATCGACACGTCGGGCAACTCGCGGTGCAACCGCGCCAGTTCGGCGAGCATTCCGGAGCGGAGCCGGGCGTCGAGCGCGGAGAGGGGTTCGTCCAGGAGCAGCACGCCGGGGCGGATGGCGAGCACCCGGGCGATGGCGACGCGCTGCTGCTGGCCGCCGGAGAGTTGGCGCGGGTGGCGGTCGGCGTACGCGGCCATGCCGACGAGTTCCAGGGCCTCGGCGACCCGGCCGGGGATCTCGGCCTTCGGGGTGCGGTGGGCCTTGAGCCCGAAGGCCACGTTGTCCTTGACCTTGAGGTGCGGGAAGAGGGCGTAGCTCTGGACGACCATGCCGATGCCGCGCCGGTGCGGGGGCAGGGCGGTGACGTCCCGGCCGCCGAGGAAGACCCGCCCCGAGGCGGGCCGGACGAACCCGGCGACGGCGCGCAGGGCGGTGGTCTTGCCCGAACCGGAGGGACCGAGGAGGGCCATCACCTCGCCGGGTTCGACGGTGAGGTCGAGCCGGTCGAGGACGGTGTTCCCGCCGTAGGCGACGGTGACGCCGTCGAAGCGGATGCCGCTGGGGGTGGCGGCTTCTCGGCCGGACCGGCCGGACCGGCCGGACGCGGGAGCGGCGGTGGCGGCCTCGCTCCCCCGGGCGGGGGCGGCGGTCCTGGCCGGGCCGGCGGGAGCGGCGGCGGCCCCGGTCGCGCCGCTCATGCCTCGGCCCGGGCGATGAGGTCGGGCAGTTCGGCGACGGAGCCGAGGACGTGGGTCGCACCGTGCCGGGTCAGCCGCTCCCGGTCGTGGGCCCCGGTGAGGACTCCGGCGACGATCCCGGCGCCGGAGCGCACGCCGCTGAGCATGTCGTACGAGGTGTCACCGGCCACCGCGATCCGCCGGACGTCGTCCACGGCGGCGGTTCGCAGGAAGGCCGCCAGCACCATGTCCGGATAAGGGCGCCCCCGACCGCCCGCGTCGGCGGGGCAGAGGGTGAGGGGGACGAGGTCCTGCCAGCCGAGGGCGGCGAGGATGGCGTCCTGGGTGACGCGGGCGAAGCCGGTGGTCAGGACGACGGTGCGGCCTTCGGCGGTGAGCCGTTCGACGGCCTCGCGGGCGCCGGGGAGCGGGGCGATGCGGCCGCCGTCGACGAGTTCGCCGTACGCCTCCTCGAAAGCGGTGTTGGCGTACCGGGCCTGGTCCTCGGTGGCGAACAGGTGCCGGAACACGGAGATCTTGGACTCGCCCATGGTGGCCCGCACATAGGCGAGTTGACGTGCGTGCTCCTCCGATCCGGGCTGCACGCCGAGGCGTCGGGCGGCGGCCGAGAACGCCTGCTCGACGAGGCCGCCGTCGGCGACGGTGGTCCCGGCCATGTCGAGGACGACGAGGCCGAAGGGGTGGTCGGTGGTCGGTGTCGCTGAAGTCATGGTGGTCACCAGCCCAGGTGGTCGGCGGTCGTTTCGGCGATGGCGGGCGAGCAGGTCATGCCGCGCCCGCCGGGCCCGGTGACGAGCCAGACCCCTTCGCGCACCTGCTGCCGGTGGACGACGCGCGAGGTGTCGGTGCACTGGGCGTAGACGCCGGCCCAGCGGTGGCGGATGCGCGGCAGCGGCCGGCCGAGGAAGGCCTCGACGACCCGCGTGAGGTGCTCGTACGGCTCCTCGACGGTGTCGAAGGCGAAGGGGTGCTCGTACTCGTGGGTGTCCCCGATGGTCAACCCGCCGTCCCGCCGCTGCACCATGAGGAGTTGCATGCGGTGTTCGGCGGCCACCGGGTCCTGCGGCTGCCCGGCGTCGAGGGCGTCGAGCGCCGCGCTCCGGTAGGCGGGGTAGTAGCGGAAGCTGTCGGCGTCGGCGACCGAGGTGGTGAGGGGTTCGCCGAGCGGGTCGGTCTGCATCATCTGGAGGCGGACGCGGCGGACGGGCAGTTCGGGCCCGGCGAGTTCGCGCACCAGACCGCCGAGCCAGGCGCCGGTCGCGAGGATCACGGCGTCGCCGGTGTGGACGTCGCCGTGGTCGTCGCGCACCGAGGCGGTCCCGACGACCTCGCGCACCTCACGGCCGCCGAGGAAGGTGTACTTCCCCGAGGCCAGCAGGTGGTCCTTGAGGGCGAGCTGGGCGGTGCGCGGCTCGACCGCCGCGTCCCGCTCGCACCACAGGGCGGCGGTGAACGCGCCGCGCAGGGCCGGGTTGACCGCCCGCGCCTCCTCGGCGGTCAACAGCTTGTAGCCGCGCGCCGCCGCGTCGGGCCGGGCGACGGCCGCCTCGGCGACGGCGACCTCGTACGCGGTGCGCAGCGGAGTCAGCGAGCCGCACGGCCGGAAGCCGAGGCCGGGCACCCGCTCCCCGATGGCCTCCCACAGCTCACGGGCGCGCAGGGCGGTTTCCAGCTCCTCGCCACCGGCCCGGCCGCTGACCCATATCTGTCCGAAATTGCGGAGCGATGCCCCGCGCGCCTCGCTCTCGCGCTCGATCTGTACGACCTCGTGGCCGCGGCTGACTGCGTGCCAGGCGTGCATGGTTCCCACCACGCCGGCTCCTACGACGATGACTCTCACACCGGCCACGCTCCTCGGGGCGGGTGTCCCGGACACGTCCGGTCACCGACGGGACGGTGAACGGCCCCGCAAGTTTGGACCAGACCCGTTACCCTTCCGTGACCTTAAAGGCTGCCGAAAGGGTCGGACGGCCGGAGGAGGGTGCGGTCCGTTCAGCGCCGCCCGTCGCCCCGCAGATGGGCGGAAAAGGAGAAGCGGTCGCCCCGGAACAGGGTCCGCACGCGCTCCAGCGGCCGGCCGTCCGCGTCTCGGGAGAGCCGGTGGATGAGGAGCATCGGCAGCGCGGGCGGAGTGCCGATGAGGAGGGCTTCGCGGGGGGTCGCGAGCACGGTCTCGATCCGCTCGTCCGCGTCGCCGAAGGCGATCTGGAGCCGGTCGCGGAGGTAGGCGTAGAAGGAGGAGTCCGGGTCGAACTCCGTGTCCAGGTCCGGGACGCGGGCGACGCCGACGTACGTGCTCTCCACCCCGACGCGCTCGTCGTCGGCGAGCAGCACCCGCTCCAGGTGCCAGACCGGCTCGCCCCGTTCGACCGCGATCTCGGCGGCCAGGGCCTCGGGGCAGGGGAAGCGGTCGAGGCCGATGAGGTGGCGGCCGGGCCGCCTGCCCTGGCGGCGGACGCCCTCGGTGTAGCTGGCGAGCGAGAGCGGCTGCTCCAGCTTGGGCCCGGCGACGACGGTGCCGCGCCCCTGCCGGCGCAGCCGCCCTTCGAGGAGGAGTTCGCGCAGCGCCTGGCGGACGGTCTCGCGCGAGACCTCGTGCCGGAGGGCCAACTCCCGTTCGGTGGGCAGGAGGCCGCCCTCCCCCAGCTCGTCCAGCAGCACCGCGATGCGGGCCTTGACCGCGTAGTACTTCGGGATACGGCCGTGCTCGGGGATGCCGGAGCGGATCGGTGCGCCAGGTGCCTGGTCGTTCGGGTAGTCCACCAGCCGATCGTGGCAGACGCGGGTGAACGGACCGGTACGGGAGGGCGATCCCCGGCCCTGCGGGCCGTCCGGCGCTTCCGGTCAGCCGGTGGTGCGGCGGGCCCGGCGGGCGTACAGCACCAGGCCGGCCCCGCCGATCAGGAGCGCCCCGGCGGCGGCCCCGGTCCACGCCGCCGACGCCGGGCCGGTCCGGGCGAGTTCGGGCAGCGGGCGGCCGAGCCCCTCGCGGAGCGGGTGGCCGGGGCGCTCCTCCCGGCCGTCGGGATCGGGGTCGGCGGGCGGGCGGGCGCCGGGGTCCGCGGACGGGGTCGCGTCCCGGCCGGTTCCCGGGTCGGTGCGG
This sequence comes from Streptomyces sp. NPDC017448, assembly GCF_044330565.1. Taxonomy (NCBI): domain Bacteria; kingdom Bacillati; phylum Actinomycetota; class Actinomycetes; order Kitasatosporales; family Streptomycetaceae; genus Streptomyces; species Streptomyces sp. NPDC017448. The sequence goes on from NZ_JBIRLM010000009.1 coordinate 100,431, forward strand.
GCGCCGGTGCCCGGGCCGCTGCGGTCCGGGGCAGGGCTCTCGGGACGGTCGGGGCGGTCGGGGTGCTGCGGCGAGGGGCTCTCCGGCCGGCCGCTCCGCTGCGGCGAGGGGCTCTCCGGCCGCCCGCTCCGCTGCGGCGAGGCGTCGGGCCGGGGCGGTCGCTCCGTGCGGAGGGGCGCCGGCTCCCTGGTGCCGCCGGTGGCGCCGTCCGCGATGACGAAGGGGTACTCCCCCGAGTCCCCCACCCATTCGCCGTCCTCACGCCCACCACCCTTGGCCTTGTCCTGGTGGCGGCGCTGGACGACGGCGGCGTGGGCGGTGACCGGGCCGGGGGCGGCGTCCGGGGTGAAGGCCATGCGGACACGGACGGAGACGGTCTCCCCGGCAGGAACGGTGAACCCGAGGAACGGCTCGTCGGAGCGGTCGCCGTCCTCCTCGCCGCCGCTCTTCCCCTTGCCCGCTCCACCGTCGAAGACGCCGATGTGCTCGTCGCGGTCGGTGGTCTCCCAGGCGACCCGGTGCGCGGCTCCGCCCCGGCCCGGCCCGGAGAACTCCACCCGGATCTGTTCCGCCGTCAGCCGCCGGTCGCGGTCGGTGAGGACGAGGACCGGGTGCAGGGCCGGGCAGGTCGCGTCGGTGGTGTTGGTGAGGTCGAGGACCCAGGTCCCGTGGCCCCCTCCCGCCGTGTACCGGTCCGGAGCGTCCTGGATGCGGGCCGCGATGGGGAACTCCTTCGCGTCCGGGCGCCCGCAGCCGGGCTGCTCGTCGGCGGCGCCGGCGGCCGGTGGGGACGGGGCGGCTTCCGCGACGCCGACGCGGTCCGGGGCGCCGACGCGGTCCGGGGCGCCGACGGCTTCGACGGGGTCCGCGACCCCGGTGGCTTCCACGGACAGGGGGCCCGGCGTGGGCGTGCCCGGCAGGGCGGCGGCCTGGGAGCCGCCCAGGAGGGCGGCGGGCACCGTGATCCCGGCGGCCAGCCCGAGGGCGGCCACCGCACGGGCGTCGCGCAGCCGCACGGAGGGGGGAGGGGGCATCGGGGGTCACCCTTCACTGCTCTCGCGGACGGCCGGGGCGGGGGCTCCGGCGGTGACCTCCGAGGCCATCACGCGCGCGCGTTGCCAAAGAGTCGACATGCCGACTCAATTAATAGGATCACCCGACTGGCCCGTGGCGGGTATGGCATTATCCGGGCCAAGGGATCACAGGGTGAGGGCACCCTTCATCCAAGGACTGCTGGGGGAGGGAACGTGATCGGTAGCGCTTCGCGTGAAGCCGTCATCGACGCCATCGGCTCCCGTCTCACTCCGGCAAACTGACACTGCGGATGCTCACCCGCAGGATTCCCGCCCCTTACCGGCGCGTCGCCGTCCGTTCGGTGCTCGCCTTCACACTTCTGCTCGCCGGGTGCGGCGACAGACCTGGCGATCCCCCAGTGGACGTCACGGTCTGGATGTATCCGGTCATCACCGATCCCGTGGCGGATGCCGCCTACTGGGAGGGGATCGAGAAGAAGTTCCAGAGGGCCGCACCCGGCGTTCGGCTCAACGTCGAACGCATGCCGTGGGCGGACCGGGACGCGCGCATCGCCGAGGCCCTCGCGGACGAGGGCGGCCCGGACGCGATCCTTCTGATGCCGGACCAGATTCCCTTCTTCACCTCCCAGGGGGCACTCGTCCCGATCGAGGCAGCGTTGAAGGGGAACGTGGACAAGTTCCTCCCCACGGCTCGGGACGCGGTGACGGTGGGCGACCGGATTTACGGTGCCCCCATCTACCAGACCGTGACGACCACGATCTACAACAAGCGGCTGCTATCCGACGCAGGCGTCGTCACACCCCCCGCCACCTGGGAGGAGATCAAGGCTGCCGCGCCCAAACTTCGCGGCGAAGGCGTGGCCCTCCTCGACTACTCCACTTCCGACGACGCATCTCTGAACCTCAATTTCTACCCCCTGTTGTGGCAGGCCGGAGGTCGGGTCTTCGCCGAGGACGGAACACGGGTCGCTTTCAACGGGCCGGAGGGGGTCGAGGCTCTGACCTTCCTCACCGACCTCTACCAGCAGGGTTCGATCCCCTCGTCGGCGATGGACAACACCAACCGACTCGGCGGCCAGGCTCTCGGCAGACGACAGGCTGCCATGGGGTACTCCGTCGTACTGGCCGATGCCGAACTGGCCGCGCGTACCTGGGGCAGGGAGAACGTGCTGGTGGGAGGACCGCTCCAGGGTCCTGCCCGGGAAGCCGCATTCGGCGCCCCGGGCGCCCTCGCCGTCAGCGCGAAGTCCCGGCACCGGGCGGAAGCAACAAGTTTCCTCACCTTCATGATCCAACCGGAGCAGATTCGCTCTCTGGGGAAGGCGAGCGGCTACCTCTCGCCCCGCTCCGATGTCGTCGTACCCATCGACTCGCCGTACGCGAGGCAGTACCAGGCCGCGCTGGCCAGCGCCTCCGCCGGAGAGCCGCACACCGCGTCGCGCCGGGTGATGTCACTGCTCGCGCCCGAGATACGAGCGGCCATGACCGGCCGGAAGAGCCCGGTGGCAGCGTTGGACGCGGCGGCCGCGGCCGCCGACGAACTGCTGCGTTCCTTCTGAGCTCCGGCCCTCGGTCAAGGGCGTTCGCCCGCCCTGTCGACGATGGCCGTCGAAGCACGGGTGGCGGTGGCGAGGACTGCCCCCTTCGGCACGAACGGTCCTCCGGACGACTTGCCGCCGACGTAGTAGTCGAGCCCCGCCACGTATCGGACGCCGCGGTAGGCGAAGGACTCGGGATCGAGCAGGACCTGCATGCTGTTGCGTTCGTCGGAGTTGTCGCGGTGCGTGCCGTCCACCCCGATGGCGAGGACGTCCCGGCCAACCCCGTCGGTCACCCGAACCGGCTCGGTCGCCCCGGTCAGCCGCTCGATGACCTCGTACAGGGTCCGGGCCTTGCCCTCGGGGATGGCCGGGGCCGCGGAGAACACCCCCACCACTTCGGCGAAGTCCCGCTGGTCCTGAGTCAGACGGAGGGCGCCCGCGAAACGGGTCGGTGCGGACCGCGCGCGGATCAGGTCCAGGGCGGCAGCGGGGTCGGCCGGGAGCTGAGCCACCAGATCACGGGCGTCCTCGGGCGAGAGCATCTGCCAACCGGCCTGGTAGTCGCCCTCCCAGACGTCCACGTCGTCCGGTCGGCCCGTACTCTCGTCCGGCGTCGCCAGGGCGGAGCCGTCGTAGCGAATCCACCTGTCCTTGAGCTGCGGCGGCGCCGGGGCGGTGCCGCATGTCTGCGAGGCGGAACTCAGGTTGAAAGAGCCGACCTCGCTGTAGCCGTCGGTGCTGGCCCCGGCCCCGCATTGCCAGGTGTCCCAGCGCACCTCCTGGTACACCCAGGGCTGGGAGCGGGGTTCGGGCGCGGCAAGCGGCGCGTCCTCGTGCCGCAGGACCAGCGTCGACAGCACCGCGACCACCACGACCGAGGCGACCGCTCCGACCATGGCGAACCGGCCACGCGAGCGCCGCGCGGTCCGGGCCGGACCGGCCCGGGCGATCTCCGCCCGCATCCGGCGATGAATCGGGGCAAGGTCTGTGTCATCGAACATCGGCGCCTCGGACCGGAACCGCCGCACCTCGCCCATCTCATCCATGGCCGACCATCCCCGCGAAATCGTGTACGAGCCTGGGGTCCACGCCACCGAGCGCGAGGCGGACCTTTCTCCGCGCCCGGTTGAGACGGGACCGGACCGTGCCCACCGGAATGGACAGGGCTTCGGCGACCTCTTGGTAGTTGAGGTCCGCCCAGGCCACCAGCAACAGGACGTGCCGGTCTCCCGCCGACAGCTCGGCCAGCGCTCCGGCCAACGACGACTGGGCGGCCTGAGCCGTGAGACGGCTGTCACTGCGCTCGGTCCAGGCATCGGCGACGGGATCGTGCCCGGTGCGGGCCATCGCCCTGAGAGCCCGCACCTCGGCCCGGCGCTGCTTCCCGATGAGGTTGGCCGCTATCCCGTACAGCCACGGTTGGGCGTTCGGGCGCGAGAGGTCATAGCGGGACCGGACCCGGAAGGCACTCAGGAAGGTATCGGCGGTGATGTCCTCGGCCGCGTCCTCGCCCAACCGGCGGGCCACATAGCGGTGGATGGCGCCGACATGACGGTAGTACAGCTCGCCGAAGAGCTCGGGCTGGACCAGGGATTCGGCGATCACGCGGGCGTCGTCATCAGGTCTGCCGGGCGAGCCGTTCACGCGGATCTCCGAGTCTGTGGTGTGGGTACACCCGTCTTTACCCGGACGCCCCGATCGGGTTCACAGCTGCCGTGAACCCGATCGGGGCGTCCGGGTAAAGAGATGTGTCGAACAAGCACCCGACGGGTGCCCAGGGGTGGAGTTGATGGTGAGCAGCGTAGTGAAACGCGTGGTCATGAGATCGGCCGGTGCACTGGCGGCGGTCATGGCCCTCCTGGCCTCGGTGCTGGTCACCGCAGGACCGGTACAGGCCGCCGCCACACCTTTGCCCGGGGGCAAGGCGAACTGGGTCGTCTCCGTCGGCTACCTGGATCTGGCGACGAAGAACAACTACCGGAACTGGGCACGGCTCGGGTACTACGCCTTCCAGACCGACGGCACGGTGACCACGAACTACTGGACCTGGAACCAGCGGGACCAGGCCAAGCGGGTAAACGCCATGACAGCGAACTGCGGAGGAGACGTTCCGACCTGTCCGATCCGTACGGTCGACGGGTTCGCCGGCGATCCGATGGGCGGCTATCAGGGCACCTTCGCCTACACAGCCGACGGCCGGCTCGCCGTGACCTGGACCAGGACGGCCTCCGGGACCACGCTGGGGCAGCCGGTCACCGAATACTGGAACGTCACCACCGGGCTGGCGAACGGACGAGCGGCCCGCATCACCAGCCCCACCTTCTACGGCGCGTACGGCAACGACGTCACCATCCCGGCACCTGGGGTCTTCTCCGCCCACGCCAACTTCGGAGTCGGCTACGGCAGCAACGCCTCGCTGGGACGCGAGAGCCGGGCCACGATGGCTCAGCTCGTCAACGACCCGCGCTACAACGCGGAGCCCTACCGGGGCGCGTACGTCGTGGCCAAGGCGTCATCGTCCGTCCCCGCCACGCGAACGGGGATCGTGGGCCGGGAAGGAACCGGTGGGGCCTGGAGCTTCGGCGCTGCGTCGAATCCCTGGAAGCTGTGTGACGGCAGCCCCTGCATGGGCTGGCTCCAGCCCAATACCTCGTGCTCGAGCACCGACAAGGACCGGGTTCGCTACATCGGGGAGCTCGCCGGTGGCCGCCGGAACACAGAGGAGTACTGGTGCCAGTCCCTGGCCCAGGGCCAGCCGTGCTACGCGTACAACTCCCACCCCCGGCCGATGCTGCAGGTCATCGACGACGCCGGCGAATTTCAAGGCTGGGTCGGGGTGGAGGCATTCACTCACGTATCTACCAGAACCGGACTGCCAGACAGCAGCTGGATCGAGGGGTACTGGGGAATCTTCGACATGGTGTCAGCAACATTGCAGCCAGAACTGCCGAACTGAAAAGGACCAGCGAATACAGCCATACCTGCGAAAGATTGGTCAGCAACAGACAGGTCGCGCATTGTGCGCGCGTGACGCGTCAGTTGCTGAGCATAACTCTCGCCTGTCGATGAAAGTGAACGAGAACGGGAAATTCCCCTTGACACCAAATGCCCATCAACATCGGATAACAACGCCTCGGAAATGCCATAACCTTCCGGGCAATCCGTGATAGCAGACACGAGGAGTGGAACAATGAATAGACTCGTAAAATGTGCAGCCGTACTGGGCGCCACAACAGTGCTGTCGACGGGATTCTCAACATCGGCCTACGCCGCAGAGATAACGCCATTCAGAGTCTCTTACGGCAACAGCGTCGCGACGGGGAACTTGACCTGGCACAATCGATCGGTCAGCTTCAGCGGAAACAACCACGTGGCCAGTGGCTGCCGAAAGGTAAATTTCACCGCGTGGGCACCTGACGGCTCAATTACGGGTGGGTCGTCCAGCAAGCTGTGCGTGGGGATGGAGGCCGACGGGACTCGCCCATTTGCGGGGACCCTGGACTTCTCCAGCGTAGTGGGCGGCCCGGCGGAGGTCCTGGTGTCCTACTCGGTTTCAGAGGACGGCGGCTTCAGTTGGCAGACCAAGGACAGCGCCACGTGTTTTCGGAACTCCGGTTGCAGCTGACCCCAGGACCGAGTACCCGTCTAATGCCCCGCAGAAATCCCCTCGGGCCATGACAGCGACTCAACGCCATTCCGCTGGGATGCGGGCCAACTGCTCGAGGACAGCCCAGTCCGGGGGATTGAAGGAGGGGAGTGCCAGGCGGCTCCGTTCTCCGTCCAGTAACCGCGGTAGTTCCGGACACCCATAAGGCTGGTGTCGGACACATCCGAATCGTTTCCGCAGCACACACAGATGAGCGCTTGTCCGCAGACCCGGCAGGCGGATTCCTTCGTCCGGGCCGGGGGGACGGCCTCTCCTGAGGGCATGGAGCCGCCTTTCATCCCTGTCACCGCTCTCGCTGGCTTGCCCCTTGAGGTAGCCCTCTAGTGCAGGCACCTGTCGGGGTTGAATTCGCATGGGTTGGTGGGGCTCTTAGGAATCGACCGGCTCATCGTCTTGAGAAGTGGATGCGACGAGGCGGCGCGGCGATTCCCGCACACGTGCGGGCCGATCGTCCAGTTGAGCAAGGCAGAAAATCGCCTGCGAGCTGCGAGTGCGCCACACGTGATGATCAATCAAATCAACTCGGAGGTACTTCATGCGAAAGATGCTCAGCGGTACGGGAGTCCTGGCCACCACGGCTGCACTTCTTCTGACTGCTACAGGAACGGCCACAGCCGCTCCTGTGAGTTGGAGCATGCCAGGCGGTCAGGGCAGCAGTTACGGTAGCTTCGAGTTCTATAACCGATCTGTTGGCGTGACGGGGCGCGTGGAGTCCCACATCAGCGGTTGCATTCAGGCCGTGTTCCAGACCTCCCCCGGGAGCGCCTACGAGACCAGAACCGCCTGCAACAATCACACCACAGGGTTCAACTTCACCTTGGAAGCGGACTTCCCCGGCGGCGCAGCCAGTGCCACTGTCACTATCGTGCGAATCAACGACAACGGAACGGTAAACTGGCTCGGTTCCAGGACCGTGAACCGCCCCTGACTGCAATTTGAGCATGAGGAAACCGCTTCGATGTGTGCTCCTCTTGCTTGTGCAGTCGGTGTGCGCTCCCGAAGCCTTTTCAGTCGGTAGAGAGCCGTTCCACCCGGGCGTCCACTCCCCCATCCTGGAGAGTTGGGAGGTGGGCCCGTTCTCGTACAGGTCCCGACGAGAACGGGCCCACACGTTCCGGCTCGGAGCAGTCACCCCCCGCCCCCACCCGCCCGAACACCGGCGCCAGCACCAGTTGGGCCGCGCCCTCCGCGACCGGCCGGTCACCGCCCCGGGCGACCGTGACGGTCACACCCGCGCCCGCCCCGCCCCGGGCCGCCCGCTCCTCGATCACGGCCCGGACGCCCCGTACGTACGCGTCCTCGTCGGCGGCCACCGTCCGGCCGCCCAGGACCACGCGGTCGATGTCGAGCAGGCCGACCAGGTTCGCCGCGCCCGCCCCCAGGATCCGGGCGGCCTCGGCCCGGTCGCCGCGCGCCTCGGCGGCCAGGCACAGCGCCTCGACGCAGCCGCGTCCGCCGCAGCCGCAGAGCGGGCCGTCGAGCTGGAGGGTCTGGTGGCCGAACTCGCCCGCCCCCGTCCGCGCCCCCCGGTGCACCCGGCCGCCGAGCACCAGGCCGGCGCCGAGCCCCGTACCGAGGTGGAGGTAGGCGAAGTCACCGTCGCCCGCACCCTCCGGGGCCAGGGCCAGCGCGAGGGCGGCCGCGTTGGTGTCCTTGTCCAGGACGACCGGGAGGCCGGTGCGCTCGGCGAGGGCGGCGCGCAGCGGATAACCGTCCCATTGCGGGAACCCGGTGACCCGGCGCAGGACGCCGTCCCGGTGGTCCAGCGGGCCGGGAACGGCGACGCCCAGGCCCAGCACCGGCTTGTGCGGTTCGGCCGCGCACAGGTCCCGTACCGCGTCGGCCGCGTCCGCGAGGACCCGGTCCGCCGGGGCGCCGAGATCGAGGGGCGCGCGGGTGACCGCGACCGGCCGGCCCGCGAGGTCGGCCAGGACGGCGGTGAGCCCGTCGCGGTCCAGGTGCAGGCCGACGGCGAACTGCGCGTCGGGGACCAGCCTCAGCACGGTGCGCGGCTTGCCGCCGGTGGACGGGCGCCGCCCCGCCCCGACGGCCAGCCCGTCCTCCCGCAGCCGGGCGGTGATCTTGCTGACGGCCTGCGGGGTGAGGCCGGTGCCCTCGGCGAGCTCCAGCCGGCTGATGCCCTCCGCCCCGGCCGCCCGCAGCAGGTCCAGGACCAGCGCGGCGTTGTGGTGGCGCAGGGCCGGCAGGTTCACCCCGGCCCGGGGCCCCGCCCCCGACCCCGCCCGGTTCCCGTGCACGCCCCGACCCTGTCCCACGACCACGCCCCGCTCCCGTCCACGCCCCGCTCCAGCACACGACCACGAACCGCCCCGTTCACACCCCGCCCCCGCCCCACCTCCACGATCCGCGCCTGTTCACGGGCCCATTGTGCCGGTCGCTTGCACTTCGGCAACAGCGTTGCTTAAGTGGAACGCATGACCCCCAACGCCTCCGGCGCCCCCGGCACGCCCGACGCCCCGGGCGCCCCCCTCCGCGTCGCCCTCGTCGGCTACGGCCTGGCCGGCTCCGTCTTCCACGCACCGCTGATCTCCGCGACCGAGGGGCTGACCCTCGACACGGTCGTGACGTCGAACGAGGAGCGCAGGGCCGAGGCCCGCGCCGCGTACCCGGACGTGCGGTTCGCCGCCTCGCCGGACGAGCTGTGGGAGCGCGCCGACGAGCTGGACCTCGTCGTCGTCGCCACCCCGAACAAGACGCACGTCCCGCTGGCGACGGCCGCGCTGAAGGCAGGGCTGCCGGTGGTCGTGGACAAGCCGGTCGCCGGGACGGCGGCCGAGGCGCGCGGGCTGGCGGCCCTCGCGGAGGAGCGCGGGCTGCTGCTCTCGGTCTTCCAGAACCGCCGCTGGGACAACGACTTCCGCACCCTGGCCGGCCTGATCCACGACGGGGAGCTGGGCGAGGTGCAGCGCTTCGAGTCCCGCTTCGAGCGCTGGCGTCCGCGGCCGAAGGGCGGCTGGCGCGAGTCGGGCGACCCGGAGGAGATCGGCGGTCTGCTGTACGACCTGGGCAGCCATGTCGTGGACCAGGCGCTGGTGCTGTTCGGCCCGGCGGTGCGGGTGTACGCGGAGTCCGACGTACGACGCCCCGGCGCGGCGGCGGACGACGACACGTTCATCGCGATCACCCACGCGAACGGGGTCCGCTCGCACCTGTACGTCAGCGCCACCACGGCGCAGCTCGGCCCGCGCTTCCGGGTGCTGGGCTCGAAGGCGGGCTACGTGAAGTACGGCCTGGACCCACAGGAGGCGGCCCTGCGCGAGGGGCTGCGCCCGGTGGCCGGCGATCCGTGGGGCGAGGAGCCGGAGGAGTCGTGGGGCCGCCTCGGCTCCGGCGAGTCCCCGCTGTCCGGGGGCGGCGCCCCGGTCCGTACGCTGCCCGGCGACTACCCCGCCTACTACGCGGCCGTCGCCTCCGCCGTACGCGGCGCCGGCGACAACCCGGTCACCGCGCTCCAGGCCGCCGCCGCGCTGGACGTCCTGGAGGCCGCGCGCCGCTCGGCCCGCGAGGGCGTCACCGTCACCCTGCCCGGCACGCCGGCCGACGAGGAGCACCCCGTCCGATGACCACCGCCTCCCCCACCATCGCCGAGCTGATCGCCCAGGAGCGGCGGCTCGTCCTTCCCCACTTCTCGTACGACGACGCGTTCGCGCTCGGCAGCCTGCTGGTCCGGTTGGCGCGCGAGCGGCACGCGCCGGTCGCCATCGACATCCGGCGCGGTGCGCAGCAGCTGTTCCACGCGGCGCTGCCCGGCTCCAGCGCGGACAACGACGCGTGGATCGACCGCAAGCGCAGGGTCGTCGAGCGGTACGGCGAGAGTTCGTACCTGGTGGGCAGCCGGTTCCGGGCGAAGGGCACGACGTTCGAGGAGTCCTCGCGGCTGGACCCGGACACCTACGCGGCGCACGGCGGTTCGTTCCCGGTCGCGGTCGCGGGGGCGGGCGTGATCGGCGCGGTCACGGTCTCCGGGCTGCCGCAGGCCGAGGACCACGCACTGGTGGTCGAGGCGCTGGAGCAGTTCACGGCGGGGGCGGGCGCGGGGGCCTGACGGACGTGGCGGGGCGGGGCTCCGTGCGCCCTCCGCCCCGCCACCGTCCGGGGCCTACGCCGCCTTCAGCTCCTGCCGCTGCCGGCCGAGCCCTTCCACCTCCAGCTCCACCACGTCGCCCGCCCTCAGGTAGGGCTTCGGCTCCGGCTGCCCCATCGCGACCCCGGCGGGCGTACCGGTGTTGATCACGTCGCCCGGGTAGAGGGTCATGAAGTGGCTGAGGTAGCGGACGACCTCGCCGACCGGGAAGATCTGCTCGGCCGTGGTGCCGTCCTGTCTCAGCTCGCCGTTGACCCAGAGGCGCAGCGGCAGGGCCTGCGGGTCGGGCACCTCGTCGGCGGTGACCAGCCAGGGGCCCAGCGGGTTGAACGTCTCGCAGTTCTTGCCCTTGTCCCAGGTGCCGCCGCGCTCGATCTGGTACTCGCGCTCGGAGACGTCGTGCGCCGTCGCGTACCCGGCGACGTGCGCGAGCCCCTGGTCGGCCGTCTCCAGGTAGCGGGCGGTGCGCCCGATGACGACGGCGAGCTCGACCTCCCAGTCCGTCTTACGGCTGCCGCGCGGCACGAGCACCGTGTCCTCGGGGCCGACGACGGTGTCGGGGGCCTTGAAGAACAGGATCGGCTCCGCGGGGATCTGCGCACCGGTCTCGGCGGCGTGGTCGTGGTAGTTCAGCCCGATGCACACGATCTTGCCGATGCGGCCCAGGGGCGGGCCGATCCTCAGCCCCGTGGCGTCCAGGGCGGGGAGGACGCCGGGCGCGTCGGCGGCGGCCCGTACCCGGGCCAGTGCGGAGGCGTCGGCGAGCAGGTCGCCGTCGATGTCGGGGACGATCCCCGACAGGTCGCGCAGTGTCCCGTCGCGGTCGAGAAGTGCGGGGCGCTCGGCGCCCGCCGTACCGACTCGAAGCAGCTTCAACGGTCCAACTCCTCTTGGTCGAGGTGTGGCGTCCCGCGGCGGGGTGCGGCCGGCGCGGGACGTGGCCGATCGTCCAAGAGACGCGATCGGTCCGCAAGACCTCGTTCACCCACTGGACCGGCGCGGGGCCGGGCCCCGGGCCCGCCCGGTGGGCGCGGCGGGCGGGCCCGGGGCCGTACGGCGAGCGCTCGGCGGGCCGGGCGGACCCGGCGTACGGATCACGCGGCGGTGGCCACGGAGCCGCCGCCGACCGGCATGTCCCGGTACAGCCAGGCCCGCTCGAACGCCGTCCAGGCCGTGGTGGTGACGACGTACAGAGCGGCGGCCAGCGGGACGACGGCCACCGTGATCAGGGTGAAGAACGACAGCAGCGGCATGAACGTCGTCATCGCGCCCATGCCGGGCACGGGCTGCCCGTCCGGGCCGGCGGGGGGCGTCATCGGGTTGGCGGCCAGCTGCCGCTTGGTGTGCCGGTAGCTGAACGTGGCGACGGCGGCGACGACCGCGAAGATCCCGAGGTAGACCAGCCCCTGGCCGCCGAACATCCCGCCGTGCGCGAGGGCGTCGTGCCAGCGTCCGCCGAGCGGTGCGCCGAGGAGGTCGTGGCCGAGCAGCGCGTTGGGTTCGCCGCCGATCGAGCTGCTGGAGAAGAGGTGGTACAGGAGGAAGAAGGCGGGCATCTGGAGGAGGCTCGGCAGGCAGCCGGAGAGCGGCGACACCTTCTCGGCGGCGTGCAGCTCCATGATCGCCTTCTGCATCCGCTCAGGGTTCCGGCCGTGCTTCTCGCGGAGTTCGGCGATCTGCGGCTGGAGCCGGCCGCGGGCCTTCTGCCCCCGCGCGGCGGCCCGCGACAGGGGGTGGACGGCGAGCCGGACGAGGGCGGTGAACAGGACGATCGCGGCGGCGGCGGACGCGGTCTGGAAGAGCGGCTGGAGCAGATCGGCGAGGGAGCCGACCAGGCTCGCGAAAGCGGACAGGAACGCGGACATGGGTGAGCCCTCCGGGGTCTCGTCGTGCCGGGGGTAGCTGCGAAGAGGGCAGGTACCGGGTGATCACTCGGCATGACGACCGCGCGGAATCCCGCGCCCTTCACGTACGGAACCGCGCGCCGCTAACGCACGGGAGCGGCGCTCGCGTACGGGAGCGACACTCCCGTGCGGGAGCGAGGCTCACCGTGCGGGAGCGATGCTCACGGACGCACGGAAGCGGTGCGGGGCTTCTCGTAGAGGGTGCGGAGGCTCGGCGGGGTTCGAGATCCCCTACGCGGCGGCCGTCAGGAGGGCGCGCCCGGGTGCGCGGGGCCTGGTGCGGCCCCGGGCGTCGGGGTCGCGTTGCGGGAGGAACGCGGTGCGCCGCTCCCGGTCCCTGATGGCCGTACGGACCCGGGTGCGGTGCACGGGGGGCGCGCAGCGGGCGCTGATGACGGCGCAGGCGAGGAGCGCCGAGCCGGCGGCGGCGGTGGCGGCGAGCGCGACGGCGGCCGAGAGGCTGCCGCCCTCGGCGAGGAGGACCCCGGTGAGGAGGAGGACGAGGAGCCCGGCGGGCCGGAGCAGCCGGGCGAGGACGTCGCGCGGGGAGGTGGCGTCGCGCATGGTGTGCGGCACCTCCCTTTCCCCGGGGGGCTCCCCCGTACGGCTTCTCGTGCGGCCCCGGCGCTTCCTCGTACGGCTCACGCCTGCCGGAAGCCGATGCGCAGGGCACTCACTTCGTTATACACGATGGCCGGGCGGGCCCGGGTCAGCCCGCAGGAGGACCTCGCTCTCCTCCTTCTCCTCCACCTCCTCCACCGGATCGCGGGCCAGCACCTCGGCGTCGGGGCGCGGGTCCGCGTCCCGGTCCCCGGCGAAGGTGACGGCGAGCGCGACGGCCAGGTTGGCGGCGAGGGCGACGAGCCCGGCGTTCACCCCGCCCACCGGATCGTTCCCGCTGAAGACGAGTGCGCAGACCGCGGCGACGCCGACGACCAGCCCGCTGAACGCGCCCCGGAACGTGAGCCGCCGCCAGACGAGGGCGAGCAGCACCATCGGCAGGAGCTGCGCCATCCCCTCGTACGAGATGAGGGAGAGGCGTACGAGGGTGTTGGGCGCGGTGTACGTGAGCAGCAGCGCCAGCGAACCGGCCACGACCACGACGATCTGGGCGGCCGACTTCTGCCGCTCGGCGAAGCGCGGCAGGAGGGAGAGCACGCTGCGGCCCCACATCGTGCCGATGACCAGCATGAAGACGGCCATGGGCACGATGGAGGAGAGCGCGGCGGCGACCCCGATGACGCCGACGGCCCAGGCGGGCAGCGAGTCGACGACCAGCTTGAACAGGGCGAGGTTCGACTCCGCGCCGGCCAGCCCCGGGACCACGAACAGGGCGGCGAGCCCGAGCAGCATCGGGACGAAGAGGAGGACGTTGTACGCGGGCAGGTACATGGCGTTGCGGCGCAGCGCGTCGGCGTTCCGGGCCCCGAGGTAGCCGGCGACGGTGGTGGGGAAGATGACGACGGTCAGCGCGTTCAGGAACGTGGTGCTGATGAACCACAGCTCGCCGAGCCCGCTGCCGCCGCCCCCGTGCCCGGGGAACGTCAGCCAGTCGCTCTTCTCGGCGACGAGCCGGTCGAGGAAGGCTCCGTACCCGTCGAAGTAGTGCAGCGGGACGTACAGCGCGAGGAAACCGAGCGTGGCGATGACCAGGACGTCCTTCAGCACGGACACCCAGGCGCTGCCGCGCAGCCCGCTGACCACGACGAAGCCGGTGGTGACGGCGAAGGCGGCGAAGTAGGCCCAGTTCAGGCTGACGGTCCCGTAGGAGACGGTGGAGAGCACCACGCCCATGCCGGTGATCTGGAGCTGGATGTACGGCAGGAGGAAGACGGTGGCCAGCACGGCGACGACCGCGCCGAGCCAGGGCCGGCCGAAGCGGTGGGCGACCATGTCGGTGATCCCGACGAGGCCGTGGCGGCGGGCGTAACTCCAGAGCATGGGGCCGACGACGTACCCGATCGCGTACCCGCAGGACATGTACGCGACGACGTACAGGACGGGCGCCCCGTAGTTGTAGCCCCAGCCCGCGGCTCCGAGGTAGCTGAAGCTGGTGTAGCCCTCGCCGGCCATCAGCACCCAGATGAAGACGGGCCCCAGGCTGCGCCCGCCCACGGACCACTCGGCGAGCCCGCCGCCTCCGCCGCGCCCGCGCAGGGCGAGGAGGCCGAGGGCGACGGTGGCGACCATGAAGGCGGCGAAGACGGAGGTGGCGACGACGGCGTTCACGCGCGCCCGCCCTTCCGGCGGTCGTCCCGCCGGCGGTCGGCCCCCCGGCGGCCGTCCCCCCGGCGGTCGTCCCAGTCCCCGGGGCCCGGGCCGCGGTCCGGCCGGTGCGGGCGCCGCTCCCGGCGGTCCGCCCGTCTGGTGAGCCATACGGCGACCGGAGTGAGGAGGGTCGCCCCCAGAAGCCACGCAAAGAGGAACGGCACGCCCCCCACCAGCGGGGTCACGCGGTTCACGAGGGGCAGCGCCCCGAGGTACAGGACATAGGGGGCCAGCAGCCACAGCAGCTGGGGGCGTCGTCTGATCACTCCGAACACCCGGAGACCCTACGCCCCCGGCCCCGGTACGCCGCTCACCGCCGACGCCTCGCGGTGATCCTCCCCCGGACGACGAAGCGAGGGCGGGAGCCGGACCCCGGGTGCGCCCGGCCCCAGCGGGCGGCGGCGCGGGAGGGGACCGACCCCAGCGGGGGGCGGCGCGGGAGAGGGCCGACCCCAGCGGGGGGGGGCGCGGGAGAGGGCCGACCCCAGCGGGGGGGGCGGCGCGGGAGGGGGCCGGCGGCCGCGGGCCCTCCGGCGCGCCGGGCACGCGAGGGCCGGACCCCGCGACTCTCCCCACTTCTCCCGCTTCTCCTGTCCCGACCTCTCCTCCCCGCCGTCACCCTCCGGCAGTACCGTGTGATTCATGCGCCCCGACACGCCTGCCGACCACATCACCGAAGCCGAGCGCCTGCTCCGCACCGCGGCGCAGTACCCCGAGGACCGCGAACCGCTGGTCCTCCAAGCCGCGGCCCACCTGGAACTCGCCGGCGACCGCGCCCGCGCGAGCACGCTCTACGACGACCTGCTCGGGGCCCCCGGGGCCGGCGTCGAGAACCCGCACCTGATCAAGGCCCTGAAAGCGGCCAACCTCTGGGAGTACGGCCACGAGGCCGAGGCCCGGGCGATCATCGACGGGATCCGCGCGGCGGCCCCGCCGGACGCCGGGCCCTGGCAGATCGCCGCGGAGACCCTGGAGGCACACGACGAGTTGGAGTCGGCGCACGACTTCTTCTCGACGGCGCTGACGCTGCTGCTGGCGCCGGGCGAGGAGGTCCCGTACGCCACGCAGTCCCTGCTGACCGGCCGTCACCGGGTGCGCAGGATGCTGGGGTTGGGACACGACGCGTGGGACGAGCTGGCCGGCGTGCTGCACACGGCCTCGGTGCCCCTGGACGAGCTGCACGACCCGAAGCGCCTGTGGTCGCTGGGCTCCTCGGACCCGGTCGAACTGCGGGCCGAGATCGCCCGTCTCCGCGCGGAGCTGGGCACCTACCGCACGGCGCTGTCCCGTCCGTTCCCGGTGGCCGTCCTGCACTGGCCCGAGAACGAACTGCGCGAACTCCTCGCCTCGTACCCGGAGTTGACCGAGGAGTACGTGGACCACGCCACCCACCTGAACCGCCTGGAGGCCGCGCTCCGGGACCTCCACGCGGCGGGCGCCCCGAACCTGGGCATCGTGACGGGCACGGTCCCCTCGTACGAGGCGTTCGCCGCCTCGGAAGCCGCCTCCCCGGCGACCCCGGCCCTCCTCCCCCAGTACGCCACCACCCTCGCCGCCCGAGGCCGCGCCGCCCCCTGGCCCCCCTCGCGCACGGCCGCCTGCTGGTGCGGCTCGGGGGAGGCGTACGGGGGGTGCCACGGGGCGGGGTGAACAACGCTCCCATGCCTGGCCACCGGCTGCCGCCCGCGCATCCGCGGGCGGCAGCCTTGCCGGTGCTGCCGGACGAGGGCGACGGGGCCCGCCACACGACGTTTCGGACGTCACCCTCTTCGCCGCGGGTCCTCCCGCTCAGGCCGGCGGCAGCAGGTCGCTCTCGCTGATCGTGTACGTCAGGGGGGCGGGGTAGGCGAAGTCCGGTTCCCGGTTCTCGCGGCGGCGCAGGCGGTAGAACTCCTGCGCCTGTTCGTCGGTCGCCGGCAGCAGGCGCTCGCCCCCGGGGAGGTGGGCGTGGCCCGCGCCGGTGTAGCGCACCGGGGTCCTGGAGGTGCGGAACGTGACGCCCAGCCAGGTGTTGTCCGGTGCTCGGGCGGACGTGTCCAGGATGATCCGGTGGCGGAGCCGGCGGTTCACGGCGACGGAGAACACGACGGCGCTGTTGTGCGCGAGAGGCAGTTCGAACCTCTCGCCGTCCGGCTCCTTCGTCTCGAAGACCAGCTTCCTCGGGGGGCCCGCCCCGGGGTTCCGGTAGCAGGAGAAGACCGCGATGAAGGAGCCCTCCGCCAGGTCGAGGGCCTGGTCGGAGTGGGCGCCCATGGTGGTGTACGCGTTCGTGTAGTTCTCGACCAGGGCGTTGTCGAAGGCCGTCGGGAGGGCCGCGCGTTCCTGGATCCGGTGCGCCAGGCTTTCGTGGACCGGGCGGAAGCGCTGCGCCGGGACGCCGTACCGGGTGGTCGTACGGACCAGGGGTGCGCGGCCCTCGGCGTCGATCCTGGTCAGTACCGCGCCCTGCCGCCCCTTTCCCACGTCCTCCCACCGGACTGACGCCAGCAGCTCCGCGAAGGGGTTCTCCTCGGCGGGCAGGGCGTAGGAGCGGACGGCCTCCGTGGGTTCAGAGGGCAGGGGCAACGTAGTCTCCCGTGTTCATGCTGAAGAGGAACGCGTCGCCGTAGTCGATGAGGGAGGCCGTCCTGTTCTCCTCGGCGTACAGGCGGCGCAGTTCGTCCATGCCGTTCCGGGTGGGCGGGCCCAACTCCACCAGGTCTCCGCCCTTCTTGAGGAAGGTCCGGCCGCCCTTGTGGACCGCTTCGGCGGACGAGCAGCGCACCACGTACCCCAGACGGGTCGGAAGCCGCTCGGCGTTCAGTGCGGAGGGCCGGATCTCGTGCGTGTACAGGCGGTTGGTGGACAGGGGCATGAAGAAGACCGAGCCCGGGTGGAGCGTGATGCCGAACTGCGGAGGGAGCGGGGTTCCGGCGAGTTCCGCGGCCGGCTCCTTGAGGCGGAAATGGAGCCGGGTCAGCGCGCTGACGCCCTTCACCCCGCGGTCGAAGGGGTCGGTGGAGGACGGGTGCAGGGCGTCCAGGCCGTCGTAGAAGGTGCAGAAGGCCATGATGCCGTTGACGGGCATGTCCTTCGTCTTGTCGGCGTGGGAGGAGATCTTCGCCTTGGACTGCTTGCGCTCGGGTGTGGCGGAGGCGTTGTGGTAGATCTGCGCGAGTACGTGGTTGAGCGGTGCGTGGTTCCGGAAGACGGTGGCGGCTTCGCGGTTCAGCTCCTCGACGATGTGCGTGTCGGTGGGGCGGAAGTTCTCGGTCGGTCCCGAGAGGTTCGTGGAGCACCGGAGCAGACGGAAGTGCCGCTCTTCGCCGTCCCCCGTCACGGGCGTCAGGTAGATGCCGCTGCGGTGGGCCGCCCCGGGCTTGGTGGACTCCGTCAGGGACTGGAAGACGTGCTCCGCGCTGATACGTCCGAAGTAGTCGGCGTCGGGGTCGAAATAGCGTCGGTAGTACACGCCGACGCCGTGCACGCGCAGCGGAACCCGGCCGAGACCGACGACCGGCCACGGTCCGCGGGCGCCCTCGTCGGCGTTCTCGTCGTAGCCGCGGGAGAGTTCCCGGACGACGAAGACGCGGTCGGCCGACTCCAGGCGGCTCGCCTCGACCGCCCGCACGTCGCCGCACAGGTAGACGGTCTTCCGTGCGGGGTCGACCGAACCGGAGGCGAGCTCTTGCGGCGTGACGACGGCCCCGAAGAAGTCCTCGACGGAACCGTCGCGCAGCGCGGAGGGCGCGACCAAGAGGTTGTTCGCCTCCTCGATCCGGGCCTCGGCCGGCTCTGTCGCGTACATCCGGCGGCACCTGCCATTCGCAGACTTCGGCGGCCCTGTCGGAACCGCGGGGAGGGCGGTGGTCCGCGCCTCCTCCTTCGCGTGGGCGGCGTCGAGGGGAGGGGCCGGACCGCGGGGGCCCGATGCTCTCATGGGCCCGGGCGGCGGACAACGGGGTTCCGTGCCGCCCGCCTTGCGTGCCCTGCGGGCGGCGTCGGAGCGGCAGGCGCCCCCTGCGGGGCGCTGCCCTCCCGGACGTGGCGGTGGGCGTGCGGAACCCGATCGCCCTTCCCGGTCGTCCTGGGGAGGGACCGAGCGGATGGGAAGACATGGTGGAGCGGGCGGAGCCCGATGCGGTGGGGGCGGCCCGGGCGGCGCCGCCCGGCGTGCGAGGCGGACGGGGCGGGTGGGTGGTCGCCGGGATCGCCGGGGCTCTCGCCGGGGTGCTGGCGTTCCATCGAGCGGTGCCGAACACGCCGGGGCGGATCGGGAGCCTGCTGGAGTCCTTCCTGCCCTGGCTCGGGGTGGTCGTCGCGCTGTTGCTGGTGGTCGCCCTGGTGCGGCGGTCCGCCGTCGCCCTGGTGGCGGTGCTGCTGCCCGTGGCGGCCTGGGTGCACCTCTTCGGCGGCCTGCTCCTGCCCGGAACGGGCGGCGGCGGGCGGGAGTTGACGGTCGTCCAGCACAACGTCAGCGACGAGAACCGCGATCCGGCCGCCACCGCCCGGGCGTTGATCGGGACCGGGGCCGATCTGGTCGCGTTGGAGGAGCTGGTGGGCCCTCAGCTGGCGGTGTACGAGAAGGCCCTCGCCGCCGGCTATCCGCACCACGTCGTCCGGGGGACCGTCGGCCTCTGGTCCACGTACCCCCTCAGCGGTGAGCGGCCGGTGGACATCAAGCCCGCGGACGTCCCCGAGGGGTGGAGCCGCGGCGTACGCGCCGTGGTGCACTCGCCGTACGGGAACGTCGCCGCGTACGTCGCCCACCTGCCCTCCGTCCGGATCGGGGCGGGTGGGCTCGCGTCCCAGCGGCGGGACGAGAGCGCCCGGCTCCTGGGGCGCGCCATCGCCGACGAGCGGACCGACGCGGTGGTCCTCCTCGGTGATCTCAATGGGGCGGTGGAGGACCGGGGGCTGGCCCCTCTCACTTCGCGGTTGAACGTCGCGGAGCGCGGCTTCGCCTTCAGCTTCCCGGCCGCCTTCCCGGTGGCCCGGATCGACCAGGTCATGGCCCGGTCCGCAACCGTCGGCCACATCCGGACCCTGCCCGCCACCGGCAGCGACCATCTCCCCGTCCTCGCCCGCGTCGCCCTGCGGTGAGGGGCGGGCACGGCTCCGGGGCGCGACCGCCCGCCCCCCGGACGGTCGAGCCGCTGGGCTGCTGAGCCGTCGGGGCGGCGGTACGCCGACTGACGGCCGCGCGTCGACCGGTCCGGCTCCGGGGGCGGCTGTCACGGCCTCCGGCGCCGCCTCCCGGCCGGGCGCGATCGGCGGACGACCTCAACCACCTTCTGCGTCAAGGGAGTTCACACGTCATCCCGCTGACGTCCGCGGCTTCTCCGGACGTTCAGCGCCAGGTGCGTCAGCAGGCCCAGCACCAGGCCCCAGCACGCGGAGCCGATGCCGCCGAGGGTGACGCCGGAGGCCGTGGTGAGGAAGGTGACCACCGCCGCGTCCCGGCCCGGCTCGTCCGCCACCGCCTGCGCGAGGCTGCCGGAGAACGTGGCGAGCAGGGCCACTCCGGCGATGACGGCGATCAGGTGGGGCGGCAGGACCGCGAACAGGCCGACGAGGGCCGCCCCGCCCACACCCGCCAACAGGTAGAAGACGCCGCACGCCAGGCCGGCCACATAGCGGCGGTCCGGGTCGCGATGGGCCTCTTCGCCCGTGCTGATCGCGGCCGTGATCGCCGCCAGGTTCACGGCGTGGCCGCCCAAGGGGGCGAGGGCGGTGGAGGCGAGGCCGGTGGCGGTGATCAACAGCCGGTCGTTCGGGCGGTAGCCGCAGGCCGCCAGGACTCCGAGACCGGGCGCGTTCTGCGAGGCCGTCGTCACCACGGCCAGCGGCACCGCCAGCCCCACCACCGCCGAGAGCGTGAACTCCGGCGCCGTGAAGACGGGGAGGGTCAGCCCGACGGCGACGGACGGGGCGTGCAGGCCCGGGACGACGGCGGTCGCGGCCACCGCCGCGACCAGGGCCCAGGCGACCGCGTAGCGCGGCGACCGCTGTTTGACCGCCAGGTAGGTGGCGAGGGCGGCCAGGACCGGGAGGGGCGCGCCGTCCAGCGCGGCGAACATGTCGACGCCGAAGGAGAACAGCACCCCCGCCAGCATGGCCGCCACGATGCCCGGCGGGACGCGGCGCATGAGCTGCCCGAAGACGCCGGTCAGCCCGACCAGCGCCATGAGGAGGCCGCTGACCAGGAAGGCGCCGACAGCCTCGGGGTAGGTGTAGTCCCCGAGGCTGCCGACGAGGACGGCGGCCCCCGGCGTCGAGAACGCGGTGATCACCGGCATCCGGGTCCACCAGCTGAGCGCGGCGCCGGTCACGCCGCTGCCCACGCAGGCCGCCCACACCCACGACGCGGTCTGCGCGTCGGTCAGCCGGCCGGCCGACGCGGCGGCCAGGACCACGAGGAGGGGGCCCGAGCACGAGACCACGACGGTGATGAGGCCCGCGAGGACGGCGGAGAGCGAGACGTCCGCCGCCGGCCCGCGCCGGGAAACCGGCACGTTCCCGGCCTCCCCGGGCCCCGTCCCGGCACCCTCGCCGGGACGCGCGTCGGACGGCTGCCCGTCCGAGGCCCCGGCCGGGCGCGGACCCGCCGGGGTGCCCTCGCGCGAGCTTCGCCCGGCGACGGCCTCCCCGCCCGGGGGCCCGCCTGCGGTCTCCCTGTCCGAGCGGACCCCTGGCGCAGGCCCCCCGGCCGCTCCGGGCGCCTCGTCCTCCGTGTCACTACCGGCGCCCTGTTCGGCCGTGGCCATACGTGCCGCCCCTCTCCCCGTTCCGTAACTCCCGCGCAGGTTATCGCCGTTCGCAGGGCCGTTCCGTTCCTACTCCGCCCGCTGCGCGACCTCCGCGAGCCGTGTCACGCCCTCGGTGAACTCCTCGGCGCTCAGGGCCTGGAACGGCAGCCGCAGGAACACCGTCCCGGACGGCGGCGCCGAGTCCGCCGGGTAGAACGCCGAACCGCGGGTGAGCGCGATGTCCGCCGCCCCCGCCGCCGCGAGGAACTTCTCCTCCGTGGTCCGTACCGGCAGATGCACGCTGATGTAGTAGCCGCCCTCGGGTACGCACAGTGCGGCATCGCCGAGCGCCTTCCGTACCGCCTCGACCGCCGTGTCGTGGCGCGGCCGCAGCAGTGCGCGGACCTGGTCGATGTTCCGCCGGACCAGACCGCTCGCGAAGGCCCGCGCGGCGACCGACTGGAGCAGCGGCGCCGGCGAGAGGTAGGTGCTCTCCGCGAGCGCCGCGAGGTCCTTCGGCGTACCGGGCGGGGCGATGACGTAACCCACGCGCAGCCCGGGGCTGACGACCTTGCTCAGCGAGCCGATGGTCAGCACCCGGGCGCCGTCCACCGCGTCCGCCAGTTCCCCGATGAGCGTCGGGGCCGTACCGGCGAAGCGGAGTTCCCGGTACGGGATGTCCTCCAGGATGGTGAAGCCGAACTCCGCGGACAGGGCGACCAGTTCCCGCCGCTTCTCCTCGCTCGTGGTGACCCCGGCCGGGTTCTGGAAGTCCGGGATCACATAGACGAAGGCGGGCGTCTCCGTACGCAGCCGCTCCCGCAGGACGTCCAGGTCGAGGCCGTCGTGGCGCAGCGGTATCCCGGACACCTGCGCCCCGTGCCGCTCGAAGATCTGGACGGCGCGGTCGTACGTCGGCGCCTCCGCGAGGACCTTCCTGCGGGGCGCGTCCCTGAGCAGGTGGCCGGCGATCAGGTCGAGGGCCTGGAGCGAACCGTTGGTGACGAAGATCCGTTCGGGATCGACGGAGTGGAACGCCCCGAGCTGCTCGCGGAGTTCACGGTCGCCGGCGTGGAGGCCGATCGGCGCGTACTGGAAGAGGCGGTCCGCTTCGGCGGCGAGGAGCGAGCCGGTCAGCTCGGCGATCTCGGCGGACGGGATCGCTTCGAGAGGCGGGATGCCCCGCGAGAAGTGGACTTTCGCAGAGGTCACATCGGACACAGCAGTCACAGGGGCTCCTTGCTGAGGCGTACGGGAGGGAGGGGAGGGAGAGGGAGAGAAGGGGAGCGGCTTGCCGGGGGAAGAGGGCGAGGCCGCGCGAAGGACCGGAAGAGGGGTGACGCGTAAGGGCGGTCAGCGCACGGACGTCAGCGGGCGGCCGGTCAGCGCACGGACGTCAACGGGCCGCCGGTCAGCGGACAAGGGGTCAGCGCGCGGCCGGTCAGCGGCTGGGGGGTCAGCGCGCGGCGGGGCTCGCGGGCCGGTGGGAGTCGAGGGCGAAGTCGGGGCCGATGTCGGCGACGGAGTCCGCGCCGAGCTGGAGCAGCGTGTCCTCGATCTCGCTCCGGAGGAGGTCGATCACCGCCTCCACGCCCTGCCGGCCGGCCAGGCCGAGGCCCCAGAGGTAGGGGCGGCCGATGCACACCGCGTCCGCGCCGTACGCGAGGGCCTTGACGACGTGGACGCCGCTGCGGATGCCGCCGTCCATGAGGACCAGTCCGCGGCCGGCGACCGCGGCCGCCACCTGCTCCAGGGCGACCAGGCTGGGGACCGCGCCGTCGAGTTGGCGGCCGCCGTGGTTGGAGACGATCACGCCGTCCGCGCCGAGGGCGACGCAGCGTTCGGCGTCCTCGGCCCGCAGGATGCCCTTGACCACGATCGGCAGCCGCGTCAGGGACCGGATCCATTCCAGGTCGTCCCAGGTCAGCGGCAGCCGTTCGATGCGCGCGCCGTCCGGGATCGGGCCGGTGAGCACGCCGAGGGCGCGGAGGTTGCCGAAGTCGACGTGCGCGGGGGTACGGAACCCCGCCCGTCGGGTGGTGATGCGGCGGGCCGCGTAGCTGGCGTCGACCGTGACCACGAGTGCGGTCGCGCCGGCGTCCTCCGCGAGGGAGACCGTGGCGGCGACGTCTTCGCGGGAGCGGTAGGCGTAGAGCTGGAACCAGCTGTCGCTGCCCACCGCTCCGGTCACGTCGGAGAGGGCGTAGTGGCTGTCGGTGCTGACGATCGACACGGTGCCCGTCGCCTCGGCCGCGCGGGCGGTCGCGATCTCGGCGTCCTCGTGGAGGAGGCGCTGCGGGCTGGTCGGGGCGAGCAGGACGGGCAGGGCGAGCCGCTGCCCGAGCACGGTCACCGAGGTGTCGGGCTTGGCGCCGGTGCCGCCGAGGGCGCGGGGACGGAGCCAGACCCGGTCGAAGGCTTCGGTGTTGGCGCGGACGGTGAGCTGGGTGTCGGCGCCGCCCGCCACGTATGCCCAGGAGGCGGCGTCGAGGACGGACGCGGCGGCCTGCTCGTAATCGGTCAGCGTCAACAGCCCGGATAATTCCCTTGCCATGGATCCTCTTCCGTCGTCGGATGAATTTCCGCAGGCCCGTGGGCCCGTCAGGCAAACTGGTCGTACGCCATCTTGGCCACCATTCCGGTGACCACGAGGACCAGGACGATCCGAACGAACCCGGATCCCCTTTTCATTGCGGTGCGCGACCCGATCATGGCGCCGGTGATGTTTCCCACGGCCATGCCGAGGCCGAGGGCCCACAGGACGTTTCCCTGCCAGGCGAAGACGGCCAGGGCCCCCAGATTGGAGGAGGCGTTGATGACTTTCGCCATGGCCGCGCTTTCCAGGAACTGGGTCGCGAGGAGCGTGGTGAAGGAAATGATGAGGAAGGTGCCGACGCCGGGCCCGAACACCCCGTCGTAGAAGCCGATGCCGACCCCTGCGACGAGGATCGCCGTAGTGCGGCGGCGCGGGGTGACGACGATGTTCCGCTGCTGGACGCCGAAACCGGGCTTGAAGGCCACGAAGAGCGCCACCGAAATGAGCAGGCCCATGATGACGGGCCGGAAGTAGCTGGTGGGGACGCTCGACGCGGACAGCGCGCCGAGCGCGCCGAAGGGAACCGCGAGGCCGGCGGCCGGCAGCAGGACCGAGCGGTCCAGCTTGGTGCGCCGCTGGTACATGTACGCGGCGGTCGCGGTGCCCATGACCGCCGCGATCTTGTTCGTGCCCAGGGCCACCGCGGGCGAATACTGGGGGAAGGACAGCAGGAGCACCGGGATGAGCAGGACCCCGCCGCCGCCGACTACGGCATCCACCCAGCCCGCCGCCGTCGCGGCGGCGAGCAGGCCGAGCACCTCGTACAGTTCCACTCTTCCTCATTCACATGACGTGGCCCCGGCTCCCGGGGCCGGGTTCTCGCCGCCGCCGGGTCAGACGACCCCGCGGATCTCCGTCATCGCGGGCAGCACGCGCGGGTGCCGCATCATGCGCTGCGCCCAGAGCGGGGCGCCGCGCAGCGAGTAGAAGCGGCGCAGCCAGCGGTCCTGGCCGTCGTAGCGGGGGGTGAACGCGGTGCGGCCGTGCACCACGACGTGGTTGTCGAGGACGACGAGGTCGCCCGGCGCGAGCACCAGGTCGCGGCAGACCTGCTCCAGGGCCGAGGACAGGGCCCGCAGCGCGGCCCGCGCCCGCGGATCGTCGACCTGCGTGTTGTGCGAGTTGAAGCGCATGAGCGGGCGGTCCGCCGGGCCGAAGATCACCGGGTGGGGGCCGGCCGAGGGGCGGGGCCCCGGGATGTTCCGGGCGAAGGAGGTCGGGTACAGGCTGTGGAACTGCGGCTTCCGCAGCTCCGCCACCTCGTCCTCGGTCAGCAGGGGCAGCGCGTCGCGCACGGAGGAGACGCGGGTGGCGGCGGTCTGCTCGTGGTCCTGGCGCAGGCAGAGCAGGCCGAGGTAGTCGGGGCGGAGCGGGTGGTGCACGTTCTCGGTGTGGAAGTCGAACGCGACCGACCCGCTGTTCTCGATCCGGGTCTCCTCGCCGTGCACGGGGTGCACGTCGTGGAAGAGCGCGCCCGCTTTCTCGTCCTGGTACCCGGTGAGCGAACCGAGGAGGTCCGCCACCAGCATCAGGGTGCCGTTGGTCGGATGGCCGTCGAGAATGTGGGCCTCGTGTGCCCGGGGGGTCTTGGGCAGTTCGCCGACAGGGATTCCGCGCAGGAGGCAGAATCCCTGGGATTCCACGTCCGCGCCGAAGTCGAGGATCGTTTTGCGCATTCCCTCGGGGAGATCCAGGAGGAGTCCCGAAAGAACGATGGGAATCGAGTCGGATAAATGCGCGGCAAGCGAGGACAGCTCGCTCAGCTTCTCCGCCTCCGGCTCGCTTAATCGGTATGCGTTCAGAGCCTGGGCAGCCATTCTCATGATTCTCACCGATTTCCACGTGCAGGATTGGCTATTACGCCGGGAAACGTATCCCGGGCGGAATCTTTCCGTCAACAATCGATTTCGGACAGTGACCCGTCGCGTTAACGGGTCGGGCATACGCGGCACATATCGCCTGTCAGACAATTCATGGCATGTACCGCATATCGGCCCACCGGGTAAGGGGCGCAGCCTCGCTCGCCCCTTCCCGTTCACCGGCGTGAGCTGCCCCTATGTCCCCAGATGACGGGCAGATGAACAGCGCGCACAGCCGTTCCGGGCCCTGCCGGGGCAGGTGTCCGGGCAACCGCGGGGGTCCCCCGGTACCGGTTTCCCGCCACCCGGACCGGAAGAAGCGGCGATGGTGAAACGTGTGAAGGCGGTCACACGGCACCCGGAACGGGCCTCGGGCCGTCCACAACGAGCCGCGGGCCGGGGCGTCAGCGGTAGTCGTCGGGGTGGTCCTGCATCCAGGTGTTGATGCCGTCCCGCGTGCCGACGATCGTGGAGAAGTGCTTCTCCAGGTGCGCCTCGGACCGGTCGTCGCCCAAGGTCGCGAAAAGGGCCTTCATATCGGCGAGCGGCTGGGAGAAATGGCCGGGGCCCTTGGCGTCCGCCCGCATCGACTCGTCCAGCTCGGCGAGTTCCCGGGTGACCCGCCCGAGGAAGTAGGCGCAGTCCCCCGCACCCGGTGTACAGGTGTCGCCGAGGGTCGCCTGGAGCGTCGCGAAGGCGTCCCGGACCCGCGCGGGTCCGGGTGAAGCCGCGGTGGCGGCCTCCTGCGCCGGCGCCTCCCGCTCCGCGTTCCCCTCCGCGCCCCGCGCGCGGTCCGCAGCCGGGTCCGCCGACGTACTCGGGACGTCCGCACCGGGGCCGCCGCCGCTCGACGTCTGGGTGCACGACACCAGCGCGGCGACCGCGGCCGCGGCAAGTACCCCGGCACGCAGCCCTGTTCGGGCCGGGCGGCGGGCGTCGCCACGGCGGACGGCGGCAGTGCCCGTACGGACGCCGTCCGCGCACGCCGCGTTCGCGCAGAAAGCGCTCCTCCAAGCGGCATGCGTACAGGAAGCGCTCGTAGCGGCGATGTTACGGAACAGCATGGGGCCCCCTCGTCGGAAGGACGAGACCTTACACGCCCCTGCGACGCGTCCTCACGCGAGGAACGCGGCCATCTCCCGGTACAGCGCTGCCGTGTCGTCCAAGTGGACGTCGTGGCCCGCCCCCGGAACCACGGCGATCCGCGTCGCGGGGTGCAGGGACCGCATCCGGTCCGCCTCGTCCGGCTTCATCGCACCGTTCCCGCCCCGTACCACCAGGACCGGGCAGCGCACCCGGTCCCAGTCGCCCCAGAAGTGCCGTCGCGCGTTCTCCTGGACGGTGGCCACCATCACGTCGCGGTCGGCCCGGGGGTGCAGACCGCCGGGGCCCGGCACGAGGCCGGCGGCCCAGGCCCGGCCCGCCGGACCGCCGCCGAAGAACGCCTCGGCCGTCGCCACGTCCGGGAACGGGACCGGCCAGGAGTCGAGCCAGGCGCCGATCTGTTCCGGCAGCCGGGGGCTCGGACCCGCCGGGCCGGCCTCGACCAGGACCAGCGCCCGGCACACCTCCGGGTGCGCGGCCGCCGCCAGCAGCGCGGTGAGGCCGCCCATCGACTGCCCGGCCAGCACCGTCTCCTCCCCGGCCAGACCGAACCGGCGCGCGACCGCGAGGACGTCGCGCACCTGCGCCGCCCGCGACACGTCCCCGGGACGGCGGGTGCTCTCCCCGCTGCCGCGCGCGTCGAAGGCGATCACCCGGTGCGTGGCGGCGAACCGGGCCGCCAGCGCGTCCCACTCGCCGCGGTGGCCGGCCAGCCCGTGCAGCAGGAGCAGCGGCGGGCCGTCGCCGCCGTGATCGGTGCAGACGAGACGTACGGGACCGGCGGAGCCGCCTGCGGCTCCGCCCTCCGTTCCGCTCTCCTCGACCGTCACCGTGATCGTCGTCCCCACCCCGTCTCCCCTTCCCTCCCCCTCACCGTCGTGCGGCCGTCCCGCCCGCCGGTCGCACCGCCCCGCACGCCGAGGGCTGTTCCGTGCCCCGGGAGGACCGGCGCATGACGCCGGACGCGGTGCGTCGCGAGGAGGGTACGTCTGCATACTGGAGGGGTTCAGGCGTTCCGACAACGCGGCGAGGCTCCGCGGCAGGCGTCGTGCGCCCGCCGGGGACGACGGGACGGCTCCTGGCTCCGGGAGCCCTACGGTCCCGACGGCCCGGTTCACGGAAAGCGACGGAAGGCGAGGGTGGCGGCGATGGCGAAGGTTCCGGCGGCGGCGGTGGCGGCGAGCGGGCTCATCGGGGGGTACGGCGTCGCCCGGTGGACGGGGAAGCGACCGCTCGGCGGTGTGGCGCTCGCGGCGGCCGGCTCCCTCGCCGCGTACGAGTGGAACCGCCAGGCCGGGCCCCGGGCCGCCGCCGGGCTGACCGCCGCCTACCTCGCGGCCTTCGCCGGATCGCACCCGCTCGCGAAGAGGACCGGTGCGTGGCCCGCCGTGTTCGCCGTGGCGAGCGGCATGGCCGCCGCCTCCTGGGCCGTCACCCGCCGGGCCGACTGACGCCCGCCGGGACGGCCGGAGCACGTCGGGACGGCCGGAGCACCTCGGGAAGGCGGGGCGGCCCGCCGCCCGGCTGGGCCCTCACCCGCCCAGGGCGTGGGACACCGTGTAGATCGCCAGCCCCGCCAGCGCGCCGACCACCGTGCCGTTGATCCGGATGAACTGGAGATCGCGGCCGATGTGCGCCTCGATCTTCTTCGACGTCTGGTCCGCGTCCCAGCTCGCGACCGTGTCGCTGATCAGGGAGGTGATCTCCGCGCGGTACGTCGTCACCACGTACACCGCCGCGTCCTCCAGCCAGCCGTCCACCTTGCCCTGGAGCCGTTCGTCGTCCGCCAGCCGCGCGCCCAGCGACATCAGCGACGCGCGGGCCCGCAGCCGCAGTTCGCTGCGCTCGTCCTCCGCCGCCGACAGGATCATCGTGCGGACGGACGACCAGGCCGAGGCGATGACGTCCTGGACCTCGCCCCGGCCCAGGACCTCCGACTTCAGGCGCTCCACCCGGGCCCGGGTGTCGGCGTCGTGCTGGAGGTCCGCCGCGAAGTCGTTCAGGAAGGTGTCGATGGAGCCGCGCGCCGGGTGCTCGGGCATGTCCCGCATCTCCGTGACGAACCGCAGCAGCTCCTTGTAGACCCGCTCCCCCACCCGCTTGTCCACGAACCTCGGGGTCCAGCCGGGCGCCCCGCCCTGCACCGCGTTCATCACGGAGTCGCCGTGCTCCACCAGCCAGTCGTGCGCCCGTACGCAGACGAGGTCGACGACCTTGCGGTGGCCGCCGTCCGTCACGACCTTCTCCAGCATCGCGCCGAGCCCCGGCCCGACCTCGACCGCGTTCGCCCGCCGGGTGATGGCCTCGCCCACGACCGCCTGCACATCGGAGTCCCGAAGGACCGTCAGCGCGCCGCGCAGGGCCGTCGCCAGTTCAGCGGTGACCCGGTCGGCGTGCGCGGGCTCCGCGAGCCACACGCCGAGCCTCCGGCCGACCCCCAGGGCGTGAATTCGGTCACGAATGACCTCTCCGGAGAGAAAGTTCTCGCCAACGAAGGAACCGAGGGACTGTCCCAGCTGATCCTTCTTGGTGGGGATGATGGCCGTGTGCGGGATGGGCAGGCCGAGCGGGTGCCGGAAGAGCGCCGTCACGGCGAACCAGTCCGCCAGCGCGCCCACCATCCCCGCCTCGGCAGCCGCCGCGACGTAGCCCGGCCAGCCCCCCACGCCTGAGTTCTTCGCCCAGGTGGCCAGGACGTAGACGAGCGCGACGAGCAGAAGGAGGCCGGTGGCCGTGAGTTTCATGCGCCGTACGCCGCGCTGCTTCTCCTCGTCGGCAGAGGTGTACGCGAACGAGGCCAGCGGCCCCGCGCCGCGCGGCGACGCCCCGGGCCCCTCGGACCCCCGCCCGAACCCGCCGGGCCCCGGCACGGACCCTTTACGCCCCGACCCCGACCCCGCTCCCGGGCCGGGGCCCTCACTCCGCGCCTCCCGGCCGGGCTCCCGGCCCGGCTCCGGTTCCGGCGCTCCCGGCTCCCCCCGGCCCGGCGAACGCTCCCCCGCGCGCGCGGGGGAACTCTCCGCCGGGCGGTCCGGCGGACTCCCCGGCACGTGCTCCGACGGCTCCTGCGACCGCTCCGCGTCCTGCACCGCGCCCTCGACCTCGTTCCCGGCCTCGTTGTCGTGCCCGCCCTGTCCCTGCCCGCCGGAACCGGTCCGTTCCATCCGCTCCACCCGTCCGCGTACGCCTCGCCCCCGTGCCGTACGCATTGTCCCTACCTCCCCTACTCCCGGGCCGCACGTCGAGTTCCCGACGGCCTGTCGCATCATGGGACCAGCACGACCATCACAAGGAGAACCACCGCACATGCCCAGGCGCCAGGGGTATGCCCTGCTCATCGCCCTCGTGGCGGGCACCGCCGCGCTCGCCGCCGCCGTCGCCTTCGGTACGACGCTGCTCTCCGGCCCGCGCTCCACCCCGCTCCCGCCCACCGAGACCCAGGCGGCGGCCCGCAATCCGGTCGCCCCCGCCACCTCGGGCGGCGCCTGGGTCGCCACCTGGACCTCTCCACCCGTGCGCGCCGAACCGGGCACCGGGAACGGATTCCCCGGACGCACCATCCGTAACGTCGTGCACACCAGCATCGGCGGGGACGTCGCCCGCATCACCCTGTCGAACCTCTTCGGCACCACTCCCCTGGTGGTGGATCAGGCCACCGTCAACACACGGCCGGTGACCTTCAAGGGCGCCGCGACCGTCACCGTTGCCGCCGGCGGACGGGTCGTCAGCGACCCGGTCGTGGTCCCCGTCGCGCCCGACTCCGACCTCCAGGTCAGCTTCCGCACCCCGAAGGCGGGCGGGCCGGTCACCTACCACCCCAACACCCACCAGACCTCGTACCTGATCGACGAGCGCGGCACCTTCCCCACCACCCACTGGCGCTACCTCACCGCCGTGGACGTCCGCAGCGAGCGGACGCACGGCGCGATCGTCGCCCTCGGGGACTCGCTGACCGCCGGGAGCGGCTCCACCACCGACGCCAACGCCCGCTGGACCGACGTCCTCGCCGACCGGCTGGGCGGCCGGTACGGGGTCGCCAACGCGGGCATCGCGGGCAACCGGATCGTCGGCATCGGCCGCGGCACCGGGGGCCAGTCGGCCACCGACCGGCTCGACCGCGACGCCCTGTCGGTCGCCGGGGCCCGGACGGTCGTCATCGCCCTCGGCATCAACGACGTACAGCAGTCCCCCCAGGAGACCGACCCGCAGCGCATCGTGGACAGCCTGCGCGCCCTCACCGAGCGGGCGCACGCCCGCGGGCTCACGGTGATCGGCGCGACGCTGACGCCGTTCGAGGGCTTCGCCAGCTGGACCCCCCAGCGCAACGCCGTCCGGCTGGCGGTCAACGAGCAGATCCGGGCGGGGGCGGTCTTCGACGCGTACGTGGACTTCGACGCGGCCGTACGCGACCCCGCCGCGCCGAACCGCATCCTTCCCGCGTACGACTCCGGCGACCACCTGCACTTCAACGACGACGGGTACCGGGCCATGGGCGACCGGGTGGACCTGGAGGTGCTGGACCGGGCCCGGACGCCGCGCACCGACGAGCTGTGAGGCGCCGCGCCGGGCGCGGGGCGCCGGGGAGGCGGTGCCCCGGGGGCCCGGCGGACCGGGAACCCGGAGGCCCGGCGGACCGGTAGACGCGGTTCGGACCGTGCGTCCCGGCCCCCCGGCCCGGCCCCGCACCGCCCTCAGAGCTCCTTGCGGAGGCCGCCCTCCGGGCCCTGGCGGCGGCGTGACTCCAGCTCCGCCTCCCGCGCCGCCTCCCGTCGGCGGCGCTCCGCCTTCGTCCGCTTGCGGTCCACCCCGACCCCGCCCATCAGGGCGAAGCCGGTGATCCGCACGTGCGGGGAGCCGGGGGCGATCTCGCCCTCCTCGCTGGAGCCCTCGCCGAAGCCGCCCATGATGCCGACGCCCCGGACCTCGACGTTCAGCTCCGGCGGCGCGGTCACATGGATGCCGCCCATGATCGTGAAGCAGCGGATCACGATCTCGCGGTCCTCGAAGTGCGCCTCGCGCAGGTCGATCTCGCCGCCGCCCCACATCGCGAACGCGGTGAACAGCCGGCCCACCGTCCAGCGGCCCTTCCGGTGGAACCCGCCCCACAGGGCGAACGCCCCCTTCGAGGTGGCGTTCCCGCCGATCCGCGCGGGCCAGTCCGCCGCCGAGCCCCGCAGCGGGGCGGGGGCGGACGAGCCCACCGGGGCGACGGCCGAACCCGGCACCGGAAGGTCCTGGACCAGCGGCTCCAACTCCCCGTGCGTACGCGCCTTGTAGGCCCGTTCGAGGCGCTGGTCGAACTCGTCCATATCCAGTCGGCCCTCGGCCACGGCCTCGCGCAGCAGTTCCGCGATCCGCTCGCGCTCGGTATCGGAGGCGCGCATGTCCGGACGTTCACTTGTCATACCGCGCAGCCTATTGAACGCACCCGTTCCGAACACAGGCTTACCGGACCGCGCCCCGCCCGCGCCGCCCCCGGAAGGGGCCCTTCCGCCCGCCCCTCACGGCGCCGACGCGTACATCCTCGCGATCACGGCCTCGATGTCCGGTTCCCGCACCGACAGGTCGACCAGCGGGTACTCCGCGGCGATCCGCGCCACCAGCGGGGCCGCCGACGCGGCGGCGGGGAACGCCAACCACTGGCGCACGCCCTCCACCTTGACGACGCGCACGGGGGGCCGGCCCCCCGCCCCCTCCGACTCCAGCCGGATCGGCGGGAGTTCGCGCTCCAGGTCCACCACGAGCATGCGCTCGCTCTCCCCCACCTCGTGGAGACCGGCCAGCGAACCGTCGTACATCAGGCGCCCGTGGTCGATCACCATGACCCGGTTGCACAACTGCTCGATGTCGGTGAGGTCGTGGGTCGTCAGCAGGACCGTCGTCCCCCGCTCGGCGTTCAGGTCCTTGAGGAACTGCCGCACCCTGGTCTTGGAGACCACGTCCAGGCCGATCGTCGGCTCGTCCAGGTACAGCACCTCGGGGTCGTGCAGCAGCGCCGCCGCGATGTCGCCGCGCATCCGCTGCCCCAGCGAGAGCTGTCGTACCGGCACCTCCAACAGCTCGCCCAGGTCGAGGAGTTCGACGCACCGGTCCAGGTTCTCCCGGTAACGGCCGTCGGGGATGCGGTACATGCGGTGCATGAGCCGGTACGAGTCGCGCAGCGGCAGGTCCCACCAGAGCGTCGTCCGCTGGCCGAACACCACCCCGATCCGGTGCGCCAGCCGGGTGCGCTCCCGGGAGGGGTCGATGCCGGCGACGCGCAACCGGCCGCCGCTCGGGGTGAGGATGCCCGTCAGCATCTTGATCGTGGTCGACTTCCCGGCGCCGTTCGGACCGATGTACCCGACCATCTCGCCCCGCGCGACCCGGAAGCTGATCCCGTCCACGGCCCGCACCTCGCGGCGCTCGGCGCGCAGCAGCCCCGTGCGGCGGCGGACCCGGAAGACCTTCTCGACGCCGTCGAGGGCGATGAACCCGTCGCCGCCCGCGCCCTCCCCCTCGTCCCGCTCCTCCCGCGCCACCACGCCCGCCACGTCCGACTCCCTCTCGCCCACGTCCCTCTCCCTCTCCGCTTCCCTCAACTGCCCGTGCTCCGGTAGGCCCGCAGCCCCGCCCGCCACGCGAGGCCCGCCAGCACCCAGCAGCCGGCCGCCACCGCCGGGGGCAGGAACACCACCCACTGCGGCAGGTCGAGCGGATACTCCCGGCCCAGCACGTACAGCGCCGGCAGCCAGCTGACGAAGGCCAGCGGCACCACGAACGTCACCCCGCGCACGAGGTCCTTCGCGAAGACCGTGGGCGGGTACTGGAGCAGCGTCGTCCCGCCGTACGTGAAGGAGTTCTGCACCTCCGAGGCGTCCTGCGCGACAAACTGGAACGCCGCCCCCAGCACGAAGACCGCCCCGAAGATCGCGGCCCCGCTCACCAGCGTCATCGGCAGCATCAGCACCTTCAGCGGCGTCCACGCGATGTCCAGCGCGACGAGCGCGTAGCCGAGCACCAGCAGCCCCTGGGTGATCCGCCCGAGCCGGCGCAGCGCGAACCGGTCCGCCGCGACCTGCGCCAGCACCGGGACCGGCCGCACCAGCAGGGTGTCCAGCGTCCCGTCCCGCACCCGGCGGCCCACCCGGTCCATCGACCCCAGCAGCAGGTCGCAGAGGCCGAACGCGGTGGCCGACAGCCCGTACAGCAGGGCGATCTCCGGCAGGCTGTAGCCGCCCAGCGCGTCGACGTGCGAGAACATCAGCAGGATCGTCACGAAGTCGAAGGCCGTCACCGCGAAGTCCCCGAACACCGTCATGGCGAACGAGGCCCGGTAGGCCATCGTGGAGCGCACCCACATGGCCGTGATCAGCCCGTACGCCCGTACGCCCTCCAGCAGCCGGCGCCGCTCCGGGAACGGGAAAGCCTCGGCCGCCACCGCCGGCGCCCGGTCCCCGCCCGCCGCGACCGTACCCGGCCCGTCCGCCCGTGCCGCGTCCTCAGCCACCCTGCACCACCACCCTCCTGGTCGCCGCTCCCTGCACCAGCCGGCCCGCCAGCAGCAGCACCACCGCCCAGCCGCCCTGGAACGCGTACGCCTCCACCAGCCCCCACCCCGTGTGCTTGCCGAGGAACACATCGGCCGGGACCTGGAGCAGCGACGACCACGGCAGCGCCCGCGCCACCTCGCCCAGCAGCCCGGGGAAGAGGTTCAGCGGGAGCAGCATCCCGGAGAAGAACAGCCCGGCCAGCGACACGATCCGCATCGCGCCCGCCCCGTCCATCAGCCAGAACGCCGACAGCGCGACCAGGTAGCGCACCGCGAAGCCGACCACCACGCCCAGGAACACCGACAGGAGGAACGCGAGCCAGGTCCACGGCGAGGCGGGGAGCGCCAGGTCGAAGGCGAGCGCCCCCAGGAGCATCGGCACGACGCCCCGGCCCAGCAGGTGGAACGCCGCCCGCCCCAGGTCCCCCGCCAGCCACCACAGCTGGAGGTCGACGGGGCGGTACAGATCGACCGCGATGTCCCCCGTACGGATGCGCTCGACCAGTTCGTCCTCGAAACCGCCGCCCATCATGGCGCAGGCCATCAGCAGGGCCTGCCCGAGCCAGACGTAGGTCAGCGCCTGGGAGGTGTCGTACCCGCCGAGCTGCGGGCGCGCGTCCCAGAGGGCGGTGTAGGTGTACGCCACGATGAAGCCGAAGACCGTATTGGTGAACACTCCCGCGGCCGTGGCCGTCCGATAGGTGGCGTAGCGCCGGAACCCGCCCGCCGCCACCACCGCGTAGAGCCGCACCCCGTCCCCTCTCCCCCGCCGCCACCGGCCCCCGGCGCCAAAGCGTCCGATCCTAGTGCGGGGCGCCGGTCGCCGCGACCGGATATCGGGCGGCCGGGCGGGCGACCCTTCGGGGCGGCGGAGGAGGGAACGAAACGTCGCTAACCGAAGATTTCATGGCGAAACGGGCAGTATGGGAGCACTGACCACGCCCGAGGAGCCCCACCGACATGAGCGACGAGTCACAGCACTGGGCCCCCCGCGACCCCTCGGGCGCGGCGGCCCCACCGGGGGACGCGTCCGGCAGGCCGCCCGGCAGGAAGGGCGGGGGCGGGAAGAAGGCGCGGCCCCGCCGCACCGGCTGGCGGCGCGCCGTTCCGACCTGGCGGACGGCCCTCGGCACCCTTCTGGGCCTGGCCCTGCTCGTGGGCGCCGGGATCTTCGCCGCCTACCGGCTCGTCGACATCCCGGCCGCCAACGCCGCCGCCACCGCCCAGTCCAACGTCTACCTCTACAACGACGGCACCGTCATCGCCCGCGACGGCGACGTGAACCGGGAGAAGGTCAAGCTCTCCCAGGTCCCCGCGACCGTCCAGCACGCGGTGCTCGCCGCCGAGGACCGGGACTTCTACTCCGACCGCGCCGTGGACGTGAAGGCGATGGTCCGCGCCGGCTGGAACACCGTGACCGGCAAGGGCAAGCAGGGCGGCTCGACCATCACCCAGCAGTACGTGAAGAACTACTACCTCGGCCAGGAACGCACCCTCCTGCGCAAGGCCAAGGAGTTCATCATCGCGATCAAGCTCAACCGCGAGAAGACCAAGGACCAGATCTTCGAGGGCTACCTCAACACCAGCTACTTCGGGCGCAACGCGTACGGCGTCCAGGCCGCCGCCCAGGCGTACTACGGCAAGAACGTCGAGGACCTCACCACCGCCGAAGGCGCGTACCTCGCCGCCCTCCTCAACGCCCCCAGCGCCTACGACGTCGTCGCCCACCCCGACAACGAGCCCGCCGCCCGGCACCGCTGGAACTACGTCCTGGACGGCATGGTCAAGGAGGGCCGGCTCACCCCCGCCGAACGGGCGGACACCCGCTTCCCCACCCCCGGCGAGGCCAAGCCCCCCACCGGCCTCTCCGGCCAGCGCGGCTACATCGTGCAGGCCGTCGAGGACTACCTGGACCAGCGCGGCATCCTCGACGGGAAGACCCTCGCCACCGGCGGCTACCGCATCACCACCACCCTCGACAAGGCCAAGCAGGACGCCTTCGTCGAGGCCGTCGACGCCCACGTGACGTCGAGGACCAGCACCGACCGCGAGGCCGACCGCAACGTCCGCGTCGGCGGGGCCTCGATCGTCCCCGAGACCGGCGAGGTCGTCGCCCTCTACGGCGGCATCGACTACACCAAGCAGTACGTCAGCAACGCCACCCGGCGCGACTACCAGGTCGGCTCCATCTTCAAGCCGTTCGTCCTCACCTCCGCCGTCGTCAACGGCTCCACCACCCAGGACGGCCGGCGCATCACCCCGAACACCGTCTACGACGGCACCAACAAACGCGCGGTCGTCGGCCCCCTCGGCGCCACCGACTACGCCCCCGCCAACGAGGACGACACCGACTACGGCTCCATCACCGTGCGGGCCGCCACCGACAAGTCCGTCAACGCCGTCTACGCGCAGATGGCGCAGGACGTCGGCCCCGCCAAGGTCCGCGCCACCGCCGTCGCCCTCGGCGTCCCCGCCGACACCCCGGACCTCACCGCATCCCCCTCCATCGCCCTCGGCACCGCCAACGCCAGCGTCCTCGACATGACCGAGGCGTACGCCACCCTCGCCGACCACGGGCGGCACGGCCGGCACGTCCTCGTCGACAAGGTCACCAAGGACGGCGCGGAGATCGACCTGCCCGCCCGCACGACCACCCGGGCCGTCCCCCGCGAAGCCGCCGACACCACCACCGCCGTCCTGCGCGGGGTCATCGAGGGCGGCACCGGCGCAGCGGCCCGGGCGGTGGGCCGGCCCGCCGCCGGCAAGACCGGCACCGCCGAGGAGGACCGGGCCGCCTGGTTCGCCGGGTACGCCCCCGACCTCGCGACCGTCGTCGCCGTGATGGGCCAGAACCCGGACACCGGCGCCCAGACCCCGCTGTACGGAGCCCTCGGCCTGCCCCGCGTCAACGGGGGCGGCCCCCCGGCCGAGACCTGGGCCGCCTACACGCAGGCGGCGCTCCGCTCCACCCCCGCCCAGGAGTTCGACCTGCGGCCCGCCCCCGGCTCCGCCGAGGACGAGGCCCCGCTCGACGAGGACTCCGACGGCTCCCCGGACCCGTCCTCCTCCTCGGAGCCCAGCTCCGACCCCTCCGGCACGGCGCCGGACGACCCGCCCGGCAGCACCCCGCCGCCACCCGGCACGGAGACCGGCGGAAACACCCCCGGCGGAACCGGCGACGGCACGGACGAGGGCGGTGGGGAAGGAGACGGCGGGGCAGAGGGCGGCCGCAGCACGGGGGGCGGCACGACGGGCGAGGGCGCCCCCGGCGCCCCGTCCCCCGGCTGACGGCCCCGGCTGCCGGTCCCCACCCGCGGACCGGCCGACACGGGGAACCGGCCGTCACGGCGGACCGGCCCTCAGTGGCCGGACGTCGCCTTCAGACCGACCACGGCCACCAGCAGCAGACAGACGAAGAAGATCCGGGCGGCGGTCACCGGCTCGTTCAGCACGACCATCCCCAGGATCGCCGCCCCCGCCGCCCCGATACCGACCCACACGCCGTACGCCGTACCGATCGGCAGCGACTTCGCCGCCTGGGAGAGCAACACCATGCTCGCCACGATCCCCAGACCGGTGAACACGCTCGGCCACAGCCGGGTGAACCCCTCGGTGTACTTCATCCCGATCGACCAGCCCACTTCGAGCAGACCGGCGACGATCAACAGAACCCACGCCATGACAGGCACCTCCGACGAGAACCACGCGGACAGAACGGGTGCGTCGTCTTTGCCAACCCGGTACGGCGCGTCTCGTCGGGTGGCCCCACCGTAGCAAAAAACAGCGAAAGGGCCTGGTGACAGCGGTCACCAGGCCCTTTCGGCCGAGACGCCCGAAACAACCGGGGCGGCCGGGACGGCCGAAACAGCCGGGGCGGCCGCCCCGGCCGGCGCCGACTACAGATACAGCCCGGTCGAATCCACCGAACCCTCGAACCGGTCGGCGGCCACCGCGTGCAGATCGCGCTCCCGCATCAGTACGTACGCCACCCCCCGCACCTCGACCTCGGCACGGTCCTCCGGGTCGTACAGCACCCGGTCGCCGGGCTCCACCGTCCGCACGTTCTGCCCGACCGCGACGACCACCGCCCAGGCCAGCCGCCGTCCCACCGCGGCCGTCGCCGGGATCAGGATGCCGCCGCCGGAGCGCCGCTCACCCTCCGCCGTGTCGTTCCGCACCAGCACCCGGTCGTGCAGCATCCGGATGGGCAGCTTGTCGTCGTGCGGGGTTCCGCGGGTGTTCTCGCTCACGCCCGCAACCTACCTGCCGCGCCCCGGACCGCACGCCTCCGGGTGCGCCCCGGCACGGCACACCCCGAAGACCCGGCCGGTCCGCGGCGCCTCCGCCGGCCCCCCACTCACTTCCCGCGACGCTTCGACACGGTGATCAGCCCCACCACGCCCACCACCAGCAGCGCCGCGGGAACCACGCGCTCCAACCGCGGGGAGCCGTCCTCCGCGACGAACTGCGCCTTCACCTCCGACACCGAACGGTTCACCGCGACGAAGGCGCGGCCGGCCGTCCGGTCCACGGACTGGGCCGCCTTCGCCTTGGCGTCTGTGATGATCGTCTTCGGGTGTACGCGCACCCCGATCTCGTCGAGCACCACAGCGAGCCGCTTGCGCCTGCTGATGATGTCCGCCTCGATCTGCGCAGGGGTCCTGGCATCCGACACTGCGCCGCCTCCGTGGTCGTCGTCCGGTAAACCTTCGTCTGGATCCTTCATCGACAGTCTGTCAGCTCGAACGCCCGCACACCCGGCGGCACCCCTATTACCCTCGGTCCCGTCCGACCCGCGCACCACCCGAGGAGAACCAGATGAGCGAGCGACTGAAGCCCGGCGACCCCGCTCCCGCCTTCACCCTTCCCGACGCCGACGGCAACCAGGTCTCGCTCGCGGACCACCAGGGCCGCAAGGTCATCGTCTACTTCTACCCGGCCGCTCTTACCCCCGGATGCACCAAGCAGGCCTGCGACTTCACCGACAACCTCGACGTCCTGGCCGCCGCCGGGTACGACGTCATCGGCCTCTCCCCCGACAAGCCGGAGAAGCTCGCCAAGTTCCGCGACGCGGAGAACCTCAAGGTCACCCTGGTGGGCGACCCGTCCAAAGAAACTTTGGAGGCGTACGGCGCCTTCGGCGAGAAGAAGCTCTACGGCAAAGTGGTGACGGGCGTGATCCGCTCCACGGTCGTCGTCGACGAGGACGGCAAGGTCGAGCACGCGTTCTACAACGTGAAGGCGACCGGCCACGTGGCCAAGATCATCAGGGACCTCGGCATCTGACCGCACCCGGAACCCCTCCCGCCCGCACACGGTCTCGACACCCTCTCCGGCCCGGAGAACCCGTCGAGATCGTGTGAGGGAGATCCCATCGCCCCCCGAAGTCGGTTTGCGACCGCCATCTCCGCGCAGAAGCCTTTCCTGGAACACACTCCGAGGAAAGGACCCGGCCATGGCGGCCTCCGACCCCCACCAGGCGGCCGACCCCGAAGCGGTCAAACGCCACCCCACCCTCTTCCGGGCCATCCGGAAACGGCGGAACCCCCCGCTGCGCCGGACGGACATCACGGTCACGGACGACGCCGCGGTCAAGCGGGCCGTGAAAGCGGCCTCCCTCGGCAACGCCATGGAGTGGTTCGACTTCGGCATCTACTCCTACCTCGCCGTCACCATCGGGCACGTGTTCTTCCCCTCCGGAAACGACACCACCCAACTCCTCTCCTCCTTCGCGACCTTCGCGGTGGCCTTCCTGGTACGACCGCTGGGCGGCATGTTCTTCGGCCCCATGGGCGACAAGCTCGGCCGCAAGAAGGTCCTCGCGCTGACGATGATCCTGATGGCGATCGGCACGTTCGCCATCGGCCTGATCCCCTCGCACGACACGATCGGCGTCTGGGCCGCGGTCCTCCTGATCTTCTTCCGCATGCTCCAGGGCTTCTCGACGGGCGGTGAGTACGGCGGCGCCTCGACGTTCATCGCCGAGTACGCCCCCGACAAGCGCCGCGGCTTCTTCGGCAGCTTCCTGGAGTTCGGCACCCTGGCCGGCTACGTCGGCGCGGCGGGCCTCGTCACGGCCCTGTACGCCCTGCTGACCGACGCGCAGATGGAATCCTGGGGGTGGAGGATCCCGTTCCTCGTCGCGGGCCCGCTGGGCCTGGTCGGCCTCTACCTGCGGCTGAAGCTGGACGAGACCCCGGCCTTCCAGAAGCTGGAGGGCGGCATCGCGCACGCGTCGGAGGCGGCGGACGGCGTCGAGACCACGGCCAAGGGCGACCTCGCCAAGATCTTCCGGCAGTACTGGCCGACGCTGATCCTCTGCATCTGCCTGGTCGGCGCGTACAACATCACCGACTACATGCTGCTGTCGTACATGCCGACGTACCTCTCCGACGAGCTGGGCTACAGCGAGACCCACGGGCTGCTGATCCTGCTGGCGGTGATGGTGTTCCTGATGCTGATCATCAGCCAGGTCGGCAAGCTCTCCGACCGCTTCGGCCGCAAGCCGCTGCTGATGACCGGCATGCTGGGCTTCCTCTTCCTCTCCCTCCCCGCGTTCCTCCTCATCCGGATCGACGGCATCCTCCCCATCACGGTCGGCATGCTGATGCTGGGCCTCTCCCTGGTCTGCATGCTCGGCACGATGTCGGCGGCGCTCCCGGCCCTCTTCCCCACCCACGTGCGCTACGGGTCCCTGTCGGTCGGCTACAACCTCTCCGCGTCGATCTTCGGCGGCACCACCCCGCTGGTGATCACGGCCCTGATCAGCTGGAGCGGCTCCAACCTGATGCCGGCGTACTACGCGATGGCGGCGGCCCTGATCGGCGTGATCGCGGTGGCCTGCATGAAGGAGACCGCCCAGCAGCCGCTGATCGGCTCCCCGCCGTCGGTGGAGACGGACGAGGAGGCCGCGGAACTGGTGCAGGCGCAGTCACCGGACCCGAAGTTCTGACCCCCCGCCTCCCCTTCCTCGGAGGAACGGTCCGCCCCGCTCGTCCTGAGCGGGGCGGACCGTTCCGCTTGATCGCCGTATGTCGGGCGTGACGGTCCGATAACCGGTTCGTTACTCCGTACGAGGCCGCGAACG
Organism: Streptomyces sp. NPDC017448; assembly: GCF_044330565.1. Taxonomy (NCBI): domain Bacteria; kingdom Bacillati; phylum Actinomycetota; class Actinomycetes; order Kitasatosporales; family Streptomycetaceae; genus Streptomyces; species Streptomyces sp. NPDC017448. Next base: position 141,855 of record NZ_JBIRLM010000009.1, read on the forward strand.
CATGCGCGGCGGGGACCGGAGGGGACGGAGATGGTTCGCTACACGCGCGAGCTGCTGGAGGAAGCGGCGCGCATGACCACGAACGCCACCGATGCGGTCCTGTGGTGCGGCGGGAAGCCGACACCGGGAAGCCGGAGCTATCTGCGCAAGAAGATGGCGGAGGCGGGTGTGGACATCACGCACTTCGCCAACACGCGCGTACGCCACACGGAAGAGAAGCTGCGCGTCCTGGTCGCACGCTCCACCAGCGTCGCCGACGTCGTAAGGGGGTTGGGCATCAGCCCGGTGGGCGGTAACCACGCCCACATCAGCCGTCGCCTCACCGCTCTGCGCATCGACACGTCGCACTTCACCGCGGTGCCGTCCGGCGAACGACGGACCACACGCCCGGCCGGAGACCGCCTGACTCTCCGTACGCCTGCGGACGGCAGGCTCTCCGGCGTCCGGCTCCGCAGAGAGCTCGTCCGGCGAGGAGTCGAGGACGAATGCGCTGAATGCGGCAACACCGGTGAGTGGCTGGGGCAACCGCTCCGGCTCGAAGTGGACCACGTCAACGGCGACTGGTGGGACGACCGTCCGGAGAACCTGCGCCTCCTCTGTCCCAACTGCCACGCGGCGACCGATACCTATCGGGGCCGCAAGCACAGGAGCCCGGCGTGAGCACCACCTACCCCCGGGAGCTGCTGGCACGGGCGGCCTCGGAATCGAGCAGCCTCGTCGATCTCCTGCGCCGTCTCGGCGCCCCTTCGGGCAGCCGGACGCTGCGATACGTACGACAGCGGCTCGCGCACTACGGAGTCGACACCTCCCACTTCGTGGAGGAAGACCTCCCGCCGCGAAAGCGGTGCGCCTACCCGCGTGAACTCCTCGCCGAAGCCGCCTCGCGCTCGCGGAGCATCCGGGAGATGTTCACGTACATGGGCCTTCCGCCGACCGACAGCCCCTACGGCTACCTGCGCGCGAGAATGGACCGGCTCGGCATCGACACGTCCCACTTCACCAGTGGCCGCCGGTACGGAACGGCCTCGACTCCGCGCGCCGAGCTCTCACGGGCGGTCGCCGCATCCCACAGTCTGGCCGGTGTCCTGAGAGCTCTGGGACTGAGCGACAAGAACAACGCCGCTCGCGCCCGGGTGAAGCGGGACATCGAAGCCTACGGCTTGTCAGTGGACCACTTCACCGGGCAGGGGCACAGCCGCGGAACGCGCTCACCGAACCGCATGTCCGCGACGGAGGTACTCCGTCGTCTGGACTCCGGAGCCTCTCGGACGAAGACGGATCGATTACGACGGGCCCTGGACGAGGTCGGGGTTCCTCAGGTCTGCGTGAAGTGCGGCACCGGAGACACCTGGCGAGGCAGACGACTCGTCCTGGAGATCGACCACATCAACGGCGACCGGCTCGACAACCGCCGGGAGAACCTCCGTTACCTGTGTCCCTCATGCCACAGCCAGACACGGACGTTCGCGAATCGCCGCGGCCTCGCACAGTAGAGTGGGGCACGCGGGTCCGTACCCCAGCTGGCCAAGAGGGCGCCGGTTTAGGTCCGGTGTGTCGTGGGTTCGAGTCCCACCGGGCCCACAGGTGCAGGGCGGCTGCGACCTTCGTTCCGAAGGTCGCAGCCGCCCTGTCTCACTCTCAGCCCACCAGCTCCCGCACCACCGGCGCCAGCGCCCGGAACGCCTTGCCGCGGTGGCTGATCGCGTTCTTCTCGGCCGGGGTCAGCTCCGCGCAGGTGCGCGTCTCACCCTCGGGCTGGAGGATCGGGTCGTACCCGAAGCCGTGGGCGCCGGACGGGGCGTGGCGGAGGATGCCGTTCAGGCGGCCCTCGACCACGCGTTCCGTGCCGTCCGGGAGGGCCAGGGCGGCGGCGCAGGCGAAGTACGCGCCCCGGTGGGGGGTGTCGATGTCGCCGAGCTGGGCCAGGAGCAGGTTCAGGTTGGCCTCGTCGTCTCCGTGGGCGCCGGACCAGCGGGCCGAGAAGATGCCGGGGGCGCCGCCGAGGACGTCCACGCACAGGCCGGAGTCGTCGGCGACGGCGGGGTGGCCGGTGGCGCGGGCCAGGGCGTGGGCCTTGAGGAGCGCGTTCTCGGCGAAGGTGACGCCGGTCTCCTTGACATCGGGGATGTCGGGGTACGCGTCCGCGCCGACGAGGTCGAGGTCGAGCCCCGCGTCGGCGAGGATGGCGTGGAGTTCGGTGATTTTCCCGGCGTTGCGGGTGGCGAGGATCAGGCGCTTCATGGGGCGATTATCGCCGGACCGCCGCTGCGGCCGGCCCGGCCCCCGCCCGGCCCCCGGCCCGTACGGGCCTCTTCCGTACCGGCTCCCGTCCGCCCTCGTGCCGGTACGGTCCTCCGCCCGCGCCGCTCCGGGGGGACCGGGGGGCTAGGGGCTGCAGACCTTGCCGATCTCCTTGGCCGCCTCCGTCACCGGCGTGACGTCGGGGGTGGCGTCGCCGGCCTCGATGGACGTGCGGACCTCCGTGACGCCCGTCTGGAGGTCGTCGACGGCCTTGGAGAGGTCGGCGTTGTCCGTGGTGTCGCCGAGCTTCTTCAGCTCGCGGTCGATCTCGTCCAGGGACTCGGACGCCTGGGTGATGTCCTCGGAGGCGGTGGAGACGGCCTGCTGGAGGTTGCCGACGCTGGTGGCGATGGCGTCGGCGGTGCGGACGCAGTCGAGCGCCTTGTCGAGGCCGGCGCAGCCCGCGGCGGTGGTCAGCGTCAGCAGGGCGGCGGCGGTGGCGAGTGCGGTGCGTCGGTGGCGGCGCGGAGCCATGATGCGGTCCCTCCCCGGGGGGTCGGTACGTGGACGGACGCACGGTTCGACCCGTGCGCCCGTGCCCGTAACGACGCTCTGCGGTGCGTGTTCGGTTGCTTCTTCACCCGGGTGGGGTGGGTCGCTACGCGTCGCGCGTGGTCGCGAGCGCGTCGCGCTGGAGCGCGGCGAGGTCGACGCAGCCCGCGGTGGCGAGGTCGAGGAGCGCGCCGAGCTCCCTGCGGTCGAAGGGCGCGCCCTCGGCGGTGCCCTGGACTTCGACGAAGCGGCCGTCGCCGGTGCAGACGACGTTCATGTCGGTCTCGGCGCGGACGTCCTCCTCGTAGCAGAGGTCGAGCAGGGGGGTGCCGTCGACGATGCCGACGCTGATGGCGGCGACGGTGTCGGTGAGCGGCTTGCGGCCGGCCTTGACGATCTTCTTGCCCTGGGCCCAGGCGACGGCGTCGGCGAGGGCGACGTAGGCGCCGGTGATGGCGGCGGTGCGGGTGCCCCCGTCGGCCTGGAGGACGTCGCAGTCCAGGACGACGGTGTTCTCGCCGAGGGCCTTGTAGTCGATGACGGCGCGCAGGGAGCGGCCGATCAGCCGGCTGATCTCGTGGGTGCGGCCGCCGATCTTGCCGCGTACGGCTTCGCGGTCGCCGCGGGTGTTGGTGGAGCGGGGCAGCATGGCGTACTCGGCGGTGACCCAGCCCTCGCCGCTGCCCTTGCGCCAGCGGGGGACGCCTTCGGTGACGGAGGCGGTGCAGAGGACTCTGGTGTCGCCGAAGGAGATGAGGACGGAGCCTTCGGCGTGCTTGCTCCAGTTCCGTTCGATGGTGACGGGGCGGAGCTGGTCGGGGGTGCGGCCGTCGATGCGAGACATGGGGCCGACTTTATCCGCTGGCGGGGGTGGCTCCGTTCGGGTGCGTCGGTCCGCTCTCCCGGGTGAGGGTGCGGCGCGGGCCCCGTCCTCCGGGGTGGGAGGGCGGGGCCCGTGAAGGTCCGGCGGGGGGTCAGCCGGTCACATCATGTCTTCGATGTCGGCGGCGATCGGGTCGGCGTCGGTGCCGATGACGACCTGGATCGCGGTGCCCATCTTGACGACGCCGTGGGCGCCGGCGGCCTTGAGGGCGGCTTCGTCGACCTTGCTGGGGTCGTGGACCTCGGTGCGGAGGCGGGTGATGCAGCCTTCGATCTCGTCGATGTTGTCGATGCCGCCGAGTCCGGCGACGATCTTCTCAGCCTTGGTGGCCATGTCCTTCTCCCTGTTTCACGCGCAGACGGCCGCCCGCTGCGGGTCCGTTTCGTCACGGTAACGCACGGTTGGCCCAACTTCACGGGCAGGTAACCGGATGATCCCGAAAGATAACGATCACCGGCGCCCTGCCTTCCGGTACGGACTCCGGGCCGTGACGCAACTGGTCTACACCAGTTTGCAACGACCGCCAAACGTGAAGTGTTCCGGGAGGACGCCCATGAGTTCGAGCGCCGCCGCGGCTGCCCCGCGGAAGAAATGGTGGAACGGACCGGTCCAGGGCCTGCAGAAGGTCGGGCGGAGCCTCCAGCTCCCGGTGGCCGTCCTCCCCGCCGCCGGCCTGCTCGTCAGCCTCGGCAACCTCTTCGGCTCCTATCTGCACGGCGACTTCTGGGACAAGACGTCCAAGGTCCTGCTCAACGGCGGCGGCGCGATCCTCGACGGCGAGCTGGGCCTGCCCCTGCTGTTCTGCATCGGCGTGGCCATCGGGTTCGCGAAGAAGGCGGACGGCTCCACCGCGCTGGCGGCCGTCGTCGGCTTCCTGGTCTACCGGGGGGTGCTGACGGCCTTCCCGATCGACGGCTCGGTGACCGCCGAACTTCCGGACGGCGAACCGCAGAACCCGGGCGTGCTGGGCGGCATCCTGATCGGCCTGCTGACCGCCGTCGTGTGGCAGCGCTACCACCGGACCAAGCTGGTCGACTGGCTCGGCTTCTTCAACGGCCGGCGGCTGGTGCCGATCCTGATGGCGTTCCTCTGCGTGATCCTCGGTGTTCTGTTCGGGCTGCTGTGGCAGCCGGTGGGCGACGGGCTGACCTGGTTCTCCAAGCAGCTGATCGATCTCGGCTCGTGGGGCGCGGCGATCTTCGGCTTCGCCAACCGGCTGCTGATCCCGATCGGCATGCACCAGTTCCTGAACACGTTCTTCTGGTTCCAGGCGGGCGAGTTCACCGGGGCGAACGGCCAGACGGTGCAGGGCGACATCTCCCGGTTCTTCGCGCAGGACCCGTCGGCGGGCCAGTTCACCTCGGGCTTCTTCCCGATCATGATGTTCGGTCTGCCCGCCGCCGCGCTGGCCATCACGCACTGCGCGCGGCCCGAGCGGCGCAAGGAGGTGGCGGGGCTGATGGTGTCGGTGGCGCTGACCTCGTTCGTCACCGGGGTGACCGAGCCGCTGGAGTTCTCGTTCATGTTCGTCGCGCCGCTGCTGTACGGCGTGCACGCGGTGCTCACCGGGGCGTCGATGGGCATCACCTGGCTGCTGGGGGTGCACGCGGGGTTCAGCTTCTCGGCCGGGCTGATCGACTACGTCGTCAACTGGCATCTGGACACGAAACCGTGGCTGATCATCCCGATCGGGCTGGGCTTCGCCGTCGTGTACTACGTGATCTTCCGCTTCGCGATCACCAAGTTCGACCTCAAGACGCCGGGGCGCGAACCGGAGGAGATCGAGAAGGAGATGGAGAAGGACCTGACGAAGTAGCGTCGGATCGCAGGACGGCGGGGCTCCGGCCCCGCCGCGCAGGGCTCGGCGAGGGCCCCCGGACCACCTGGTCCGGGGGCCCTCGCCATGTCACCGAACGTGCCGCGTCTGCTACTGCGAATCAAGGAGGGAATCGAAGGTTCCTTATCTAACCCTCACCGTGCTAAAACTGGTCTACACCACTGAGTGGTCCAGACCACGGCTGTCTGCCGCCGTCTGTCGAGCCGTCGCCGCCTCCCCTCATCAACGACCCGGGCGGCACCGTGTCCCCCTGGAGGAAGTTGATGACCACGGCTGAGACCGCACCCGCGGCCGAGAAGAAGAAGGGCGCCGGCGCGATGGCCGTCATGCAGCGCATCGGCCGCAGCCTCATGCTGCCGGTCGCCGTGCTGCCGGCCGCCGCGCTCCTGGTCCGTCTCGGCGCCGACGACATGCTGGGCCGCCCGTCGTTCCCGACCTTCGTCACCAAGCTCGCCGGCTACATGGCCGCGGGCGGCAACGCGCTCCTCGACAACATGGCGCTGCTGTTCGCCGTCGGCATCGCGATCGGCTACGCGAAGAAGTCGGACGGCTCCACCGCCCTCGCGGCCGTCACCGGCTACCTGGTCTTCAAGAACGTGCTGGCCACCTTCACGGACCCGAACCTGGCCAAGGTCGCCAAGGTCGTCGACGGCAAGATCGTCATGACCGAGGCGCCGGTGGACGCCAAGGTCCTCGGCGGTGTCGTGATGGGCCTCGTGGTGGCCCTGCTCTACCAGAAGTTCTACCGGACCAAGCTGCCCGACTGGGCGGGCTTCTTCAGCGGCCGCCGCCTGGTCCCGATCCTCTCCGCCCTCGCGGGTCTGGTCATCGGTATCGTCTTCGGTCTGATCTGGCCGGTCCTCGGTTCCGGTCTGCACAACTTCGGTGAGTGGCTGGTCGGTTCCGGCGCGGTCGGCGCGGGCATCTTCGGTGTCGCCAACCGCGCGCTGATCCCGGTCGGCATGCACCACCTGCTGAACTCCTTCCCGTGGTTCCAGGCGGGCGAGTACAACGGCAAGAACGGCGACATCGCCCGCTTCCTGGAGGGCGACCCGAGCGCCGGGCAGTTCATGACCGGCTTCTTCCCGATCATGATGTTCGCCCTTCCGGCGGCCTGCCTCGCGATCGTCCACTGCGCCCGTCCGGAGCGCCGCAAGGTCGTCGGCGGCATGATGTTCTCCCTCGCGCTGACCTCGTTCGTCACCGGTGTGACCGAGCCGATCGAGTTCACGTTCATGTTCGTCGCCCCGGTGCTGTACGCGATCCACGCGGTGCTGACCGGTGTGTCGATGGCCCTGACCTGGGCGCTCGGCATGAAGGACGGCTTCGGGTTCTCGGCCGGTCTGGTCGACTTCCTGCTGAACCTGGGCATCGCGTCGAAGCCGTGGCTGCTGGTCCTGGTCGGCCTCTGCTTCGCCGCCGTCTACTACGTGGTCTTCCGCTTCGCGATCACCAAGTTCAACCTGCCGACCCCGGGCCGGGAGTCGGACGAGGAGCTGGCCGAGCTCCGGAAGGCCGAGGCGAAGTAGCCTCCGCCCTCCGCCGGTACGCCGGAGCCCCCGTTCCCGAGGACCTCGCTCGGGAACGGGGGCTCCGGCGTTTCCCCGCGCGTGCGCCTCCCCCGCGCACGGTCGCCTCACCCCTGCCGTGCGGGTACGTCGAGGCGGTAGAGCTGGCGGGAGCCGCCCTCCGGTCCCGGGCCGGCCGGCTCGCCGGGGCGGAAGCCGAGCCGCTCGTAGAAGAGGCGGGCCCCGCTCTCCACGGCCCCCGGGTGGTCGGGGCCGAAGGTGATCACCTCGACGGTGCCGGGCCCGGTGACGTACCGCCGCAGCGCCTCCGCCATCAGCAGCCGGCCCACGCCGGCGCCCCTGAGGTGTGCGGAGGTGACGAGCCAGTGCACGTGGTAGGTCGGCGGTTCCGGCCCGAAGAGCAGGCCGCCCGACAGGCCGGGGGCCACGGCTGTCGCGGGCCCGGCGGCCTCGGCCACCAGGGCCGCCCCGTCACGGATGTGGGCGCGTACCGCCCGGTGGAAACCCGGCTCGCGGACCATCGGCCCGAACCAGTGCTCGACCTGGGAGGCCAGGGCCAGGAAGCCGTCGAGGTCGGCTTCCCGGGCGGCTCTGATCGTGGTCATCCCGGCAGTCTCCCAGGACGGCTCCGCGTCGTCAGCCGGGTTTCAGAGCTCGTACACCGCGCCCGGGACGGCGAGTTCCACCGGGCCCGGGTAGACCGCGCGGGCGTCGGCGGCGTTGCGCTCGGCGTCCGTCCACGGCGGGATGTGGGTGAGGACGAGCCGGCGTGCCCCGGCGCGGGCCGCGGCCTCGCCGGCCTCGCGGCCGTTGAGGTGCAGGTCGGGGATGTCTTCCTTGCCGTCGACGAACGACGCCTCGCAGAGGAAGAGGTCGGTGTCCCGGGCCAGCTCCTCCAGCGCGTCGCAGGCGCCGGTGTCGCCGGAGTAGGCGAGGGAGGAGCCGCCGTGCTCGACCCGGATGCCGAAGGTGTCGACGGGGTGGCGGAGCTTCTCCGTACGGACCGCGAAGGGGCCGATCTCGAAGGCGCCCGGCTTGAGGGTGTGGAAGTCGAAGACCTCGCTCATCGCCCGGTCGGAGGGGGTGTCGCCGTGGGCCGCGGTCAGCCGCTGCTCGGTGCCCTCGGGGCCGTAGACCGGGAGGGGGCGGGGGCGTCCGCCGCCGTGCGGGTAGTAGCGCACGACGAAATAGGCGCACATGTCGATGCAGTGGTCGGCGTGCAGGTGGCTGAGGAAGATCGCGTCGAGGTCGTAGAGGCCGACGTGGCGCTGCAGCTCGCCGAGGGCGCCGTTGCCCATGTCGAGGAGCAGCCGGAAGCCGTCGGCCTCTACGAGGTAGCTCGAGCATGCCGACCCCTGGGAGGGGAACGAGCCGGAGCAGCCGACGACGGTGAGCTTCATGGAGCGTGAACCTCCGGGGCGCGGGAACGGGGAGGGTTCGTGCGATTCCGCCGGAGTTTCGTGGAATTCCTGCGGGACTGTTTCTGCGGTTCGTCGAGCGTAAGGCGCGAAACTCCGCGTCGCTCCTCCGCTGCCCGCCGTTGTGGGGGAACTCACCTGCTCTGTCACCGGTTCGATGGAAGCGCGTCCACCGCGGGGCCCGGCGCGCCCGTTCGGGTGTGCGTGTCCCGGTCGCCGGTACGGTCGGGGGATGAACACGTTCTGGTGGGCGGCGCTGGTCGCCGTGGTCCTGCTCGCGCTCGTGGCCGCGGTGGTGGACGGGCGGGGGCGCTCGGACCGGGGGCCGCGTTCGCGCCGGCCCGGGCGGTCGGCGGGGGCGGCCCGCACCCGGCCGCCGTCGCGTCCGTCGCGGCCTTCGTCCCGGCCGGGGGTCCGGCGGACCGCGGGGACGGGCGTACGCCGAGGGCGGGCGAGGTGTGGTGGGCCGACGTGCCGTACGAGGACGGGCCGGGGTCGAAGGACCGGCCGTGCCTGGTGCTCTCGGTACGGGGGCGGGGGCGGGGCGCTTCGGCGCTGGTCGCGAAGATCACCAGTCGGCATCACGAGGAGCGGCCCGGGGTGATCGCGCTGCCCGCGGGGACGGTCGGGGACCGGCAGGGGCGGCAGAGCTTCCTGGAGACGGACGAGTTGCGCGAGGTGCGGCTCGCCGCGTTCCGGCGGCGGGCGGGCGCGGTGGACGCGGAGCTGTGGGAGCGGGTGCGGGGGCTGGGCGCGGAGTGAGGGGCGGGGCCCCGGTCGCGGGGGACGCGGGGCCCCGCCCCTCGGGCGCCGGAGGCGGTGGAGGGCTCAGGCCCAGAGTTGGCCCTGGAGCGTTTCGATCGCCGCCTCCGTGGTGGGCGCCGTGTAGACGCCGGTGGACAGGTACTTCCAGCCGCCGTCCGCGACGACGAAGACGATGTCGGCGCTCTCCCCGGCCTTGACGGCCTTCCTGCCCACGCCGATCGCCGCGTGGAGGGCGGCGCCGGTGGAGACGCCCGCGAAGATGCCTTCCTGCTGGAGGAGTTGGCGGGTGCGGGTGACCGCGTCGGCGGAGCCCACGGAGAAGCGGGTGGTGAGGACGGAGGCGTCGTAGAGCTCGGGGACGAAGCCCTCGTCGAGGTTGCGCAGGCCGTAGACCAGGTCGTCGTACCGGGGTTCGGCGGCGACGATCCGGATGCCGGGGCGGTTCTCGCGGAGGTAGCGGCCGACGCCCATGAGGGTGCCGGTGGTGCCGAGGCCCGCGACGAAGTGGGTGATGGAGGGGAGGTCGGTGAGGATCTCCGGTCCGGTGGTGGCGTAGTGGGCGCCCGCGTTGTCCGGGTTGCCGTACTGGTAGAGCATCACCCAGTCCGGGTGTTCCGCGCTGAGCTCCTTGGCGACGCGGACGGCGGTGTTGGAGCCGCCGGCGGCCGGGGAGGAGATGATCTCGGCTCCCCACATGGCGAGGAGGTCGCGCCGTTCCTGCGAGGTGTTCTCCGGCATGACGCACACGATGCGGTAGCCCTTGAGCTTGGCCGCCATGGCGAGCGAGATGCCGGTGTTGCCGCTGGTGGGCTCCAGGATGGTGCAGCCGGGGGTGAGCCGGCCGTCCTTCTCGGCCTGTTCGACCATGTGGAGCGCGGGGCGGTCCTTGATCGAGCCGGTGGGGTTGCGGTCCTCCAGCTTCGCCCAGATGCGGACGTCCTCGGACGGGGACAGCCGCGGGAGGCGGACGAGGGGGGTGTTCCCCACGGCCGCCAGCGGGGAGTCGTACCGCATCAGCGCATGCCGCCGGCGACGGCGGGGAGGATCGTGACGCTGTCGCCGTCGCCGAGCTTGGTGGAGATGCCGTCGAGGAAGCGGACGTCCTCGTCGTTGAGGTAGACGTTCACGAAGCGGCGGAGCTGGTCGCCCTTGGCGCCGTCGACGAGCCGCTCGCGGATGCCGGGGTGGCGGCTCTCCAGGTCGGCGAAGAGGTCGGCGAGGGTGTCCCCGTTGCCTTCGACGGCCTTCGCGCCGTCGGTGTAGGTGCGGAGGATGGTCGGGATGCGGACCTCGATGGCCATGGCGTGGGCTCCTGTCGAAAGCGGGAGTGGCGTGGGGCGCGCGTTTCTGCCCCCGCGCGGGGGGTGGTGCGGGTGGGTGGGCGCGCGGACCGCGGCTCAGGCCGGGCGGCTCACGGGCAGGCTGCGGTGCGACAGATCGCGCTGGCCAGCCTGCACAGGTCGACGTGCAGCCGCGCGACGAGCGGCGTGCCCGGCGTCTCGTTGCTCACGTCATGGGGAACCATGCGGGCATCGTATCGATTCCCTGTGCGGAAACCCGAGTGTGATCCCACATGGTGGATGGTGAGCGACCGCTATATGGACCGGGTGGGGTGGTCGGCCCCTTCCGGGAGGTAGACGACCGCGGGGGCGCCGGTCGCCGGGTGGGTGCTGACCTCGGCGGCGACCCCGTACACCTCGCGCAGCAGCTCGGCCGTGAGGACCTCCTCCGGGGTTCCGGAGGCGACGACGCGGCCGTCCTGGAGGACGTAGAGGCGGTCGCAGAAGTAGGCGGCGAGGTTGAGGTCGTGCAGGGCGAGGAGGTTGGTGGTGCCCAGGCCGCGGATGAGCGCGAGGACCTCCAACTGGTAGCGGATGTCCAGGTGGTTGGTGGGTTCGTCCAGGACGACGAGCGCGGGCCGCTGGACCAGGGCGCGGGCGACCAGGGCCCGCTGGCGTTCGCCGCCGGAGAGGGAGGAGAACGTACGGGGTGCGAGCGCGGCGATCCCGACCCGGGCCAGGGCCTCGGCGACCAGGGCGGTGTCGGCGGCGGTGTCCGCCTCCCAGAACCGCTTGTGCGGGGCGCGGCCCATCGCCACGACCTGGCCGACGGTGAGTTCGAATCCGGCCTGACCGTCCTGGGGGACGGTGGCGATGCGCTGGGCGCGGGCCTTCACGGAGAGGGCGGCGAGGTCGTCGCCGTCGAGGAGGACGCGGCCGCGGGTGGGGCGCAGGGTGCCGTAGACGCAGCGCAGGAGGGTGGTCTTGCCGCTGCCGTTGGGGCCGACGAGGCCGACGGTCTCGCCTTCGGCGGCGGTGAGGTCGACGGCGTCGACGAGGTGGCGGCCCTCACCGGTCCCGTACGAGAGGGCTTCGGTGCGCAGGGTGGTCACGGGCGGGCCCCCTCGACGAGCGGCGCCTTCGTGCGGGGGCTCCTCCGGCGGAGGCGTACGGGGCTCATGCGGGGGCTCCTTCGGGCCTGCGGCGCAGCATCCAGAGGAAGAACGGGCCCCCGGTCAGCGCGGTGAGGACGCCGACCGGGATGTCCTGCGGGGCGGCGAGGGTACGGGCGGCGAGGTCGGCGAGGACCAGGAACACCGCTCCGCCGAGGGCGGCGACGGGGAGCAGCGCGCGGTGGGCGGCGCCGACGGCCATGCGGGCCGTGTGCGGGACCATCAGCCCGACGAAGCCGATCGCCCCGCTGTAGGCGACGAGCACCCCGGTCATCAGGGAGGCGAGGACGAAGACGGCGGCGCGGAAGCGGGCGGTGTCCAGGCCGAGGACGGTCGCGCCCTCCTCCCCCACCAGGAGCAGGTCGAGCGGGCGGGCCAGGGTGAGGAGTACGGCCGTACCGGCGGCCAGGACGACCGCCGGGAGGGCGAGCATGGACCAGCGGGCCGCGCCGAGGCCGCCGAGGGTCCAGTGGAGGACCTCCTGGAGGTGGTCGGCGCGGGCGGAGGTGACGAGGATGAGGCTGGTCAGGGCGGAGAGGACGTAGGAGACGGCGACCCCGGCGAGGACGAGCCGGTTGGTGGTGAGGCCGCCCCCGCCGCGGGCCAGGGTGTAGACGAGCAGCAGGGAGAACAGCGCCCCGGCGAAGGCGGCGGCCGGGATGGTGACGGTGGTGGCGAGGGTGGCGCCGATGCCGAGGACGATGACCAGGACCGCACCGGTGGAGGCCCCGGAGGAGACGCCGAGGAGGAAGGGGTCGGCGAGCTGGTTGCGGACGAGGGCCTGGAGGACGGTGCCGACGACGGCCAGTCCGGCGCCGACGACGATGCCGAGCAGGACGCGGGGCAGCCGGACGTCCAGGACGATCGTGCGGTACGGGCTCGCCTCCGCCCGTCCGGTCAGGATGTCGATCACCTGGCCGGGCGGGATGCGGACGGAGCCGAGGGCGAGGGCGGCGAGCACGGCGGCGGCCAGGAGCGCGGCGAGGACGCCGAGCACCAGGGCGTAGCCGAGGGGCCGCCGCGGTGCGGAGGCGCGGCAGGTCACGGGGTGGGTGCCGCCTCGCCCGTCGCCGGGTGGAGCTGGGCCGCGAGCTTGTCGACGGCGGCGGGGACGCGGACGCCGAGGACCGCGTCGGAGAGCGGCAGGACCGCGAAGCGCTTGTTCTTGACGGCGGGGACGTCCGCGAGGGCGGGGTCGGTGAGGAGGCGCTTCTTCTTCTGTTCGACGGTGGTGGCCCCGTAGTCGTAGATCACGATGACGTCGGGCCTGCGGGCGACGACGTTCTCCCAGGAGGCGTCGCCGAAGGGCTTGTCGAGGTCGGCGAAGACGTTGGCGCCGCCGGCCCGTTCGATCAGCTCGTTGCCGATGCCTTCGCCGCCCGCGGTGAAGGCGGTCTTGTCGCCGCTGTCGTAGACGAAGACGGAGACGGGCTCCACGCCTGCCAGCTTCTTCGCGGTGGCGGCGTTGTCGGCCTCGGCCCGCTCGATCCAGGCTTCGGCGCGCTCGGGGACGCCGAAGGTGCGGCCGACCTGGCGGATCTCCTGGTAGAGGGTGTCCATGGGCCGGTCGCCCTCGGTGCAGCTCTCGGCGTTGAGGCGGGTGTCGATGCCGGCCTGGGCGAACGCCTCGCGGCTCCGGCCGTCGCCGGCGGCGAAGGCGCTGCCGTAGCCGCCGTAGACGAAGTCGGGGTTGGCGGCGAGGACCTGCTCGTAGGAGGGGTACTCCTCGGCGAGGACCGGGACGGAGGCGTACTCCTTCGCGTACTTCGGCAGGACCTGGTCGTCGAGGTAGGCGGTACCGACGAGGGAGCCGGTGAGGCCCAGTTCCAGCATGATCTCGGTGACGTGCTGGTTCATGGTGACCACGCGCTTCGGCGGGGCCTTGTACGTGGTGGTGACACCGCAGTTCTTCACGGTGTACGGGAATCCTTCGCTCTTCGCTGCCGCCTTGTCCCCGGTGGCGGGGCCGCCGGAGGGGTCGGTCGCCCCGGAGGAGCAGGCGGTGAGGGCGAGCGGGAGCAGCGCGGCGGCTGTGAGCGCAAGGGTGCGCCGGAACATGGCGGGGCCTCTCCGGGGGATTTCCGCGTCCCCTGGTCGATGCTGGAAGGCGGCGGGCCAGTTCCTGGCTTCCGGGCCGCCCTCCGGTGCGGGGCCGCTTCTGGGGCGTCCGCGTGGGAGGGGGCCCGGTCACAGTGGCGGGACCGTGCCGGATTCGCACCGGCTTCCTGGTTTCCGTCGCCTGGTGTTCGGGTCTGGGGTGCAGTGTGCCAGACCCGTCGGGCCGCTCCGCGAGGTGCCCGGGGCCCGGGTCCGCCCGGCGCGGGGCCGCGTGCGCCCGGCCGGAGGCTCGGTACGCCTCGGTCGGGGGGTCGGGCGCGCCTCCGCCCGGGGCTCAGTACGCCTCGACGACCCGTACGTCTTCCTCCGTGATCACGCCGTCCACGATGCGGTACGAGCGGAACTGGAAGGGGCCCGCGTCGTCGGTGTCGGCGGTGGAGACCAGCACGTAGTGGGCGCCGGGTTCGTTGGCGTAGGCGACGTCGGTGCGGGAGGGGTACGCCTCGGTCGCGGTGTGCGAGTGGTAGACGATCACGGGCTCCTCGTCGCGGTCGTCCATCTCGCGGTAGAGCTTGAGGAGGTCGGCGGAGTCGAACTCGTAGAACGTGGGCGAGCGGGCGGCGTTGAGCATCGGGATGAAGCGCTCGGGGCGGTCGGTCCCGGCCGGGCCCGCGACCACTCCGCACGCCTCGTCGGGGTGGTCGGCGCGGGAGTGGGCGACGATCTGGTCGTAGAGCGCCTGGGTGATGGTCAGCATGGCGCCAGGATAAGCAGGCGGGCCCCCGTGTACCGGTGGGTGGTACGCGGAGGCCCGCATGCTGGACAGCGGCCGGCTTTTGGGGCAGCCGGGGCGGTCCGGGGAAGGGGGCGGTGTGGGGCCCGCCCTCGGGGTCGGTGGGGTTCCGGTCCTCGGGGAGGCCGGGGCCGGTGGGGCGGCCCCGGCCCGGGTCAGCGGGTGCCGGTGGGGGTCTTCTCGGCGTCCGGGGTGCGGGCCTGGAGGACCCGGTAGGAGACGAAGAGGACGAGCGCCCACAGCGGTGCGCAGTAGAGCGAGATCCTGGCGTCCGCGTCGATCGCCATCATCACGATGACCATGCCGATGAACAGCAGCGCGAACCAGCTGGTGTACGGGGCGCCGGGGGCCCGGAACGAGGACTGCGGGAGCGTGCCGGCGTCGGCCATGCGGCGGTAGCGGATCTGGCTGATCAGGATCATGATCCAGGCCCACATGCCGGAGATGGTCGCGAAGGAGACGACGTAGGTGAAGGCGTCGCCGGGCCACTGGTAGTTGATCCAGACGCCGACGAGCATCAGGGCGGCGGAGAAGGTGGTGCCGACCAGCGGCAGGCCGTTCTTCGTCAGCTTGGTGAAGGCGCGGGGGCCCTGGCCGTTGAGGGCGAGGTCGCGGAGCATGCGCCCGGTGGAGTACATGCCGGAGTTGCAGGAGGAGAGCGCGGCGGTGAGGACGACGAAGTTGACGACGGCGGCGCCGACGCCGAGCCCCATCTCCTCGAAGGCCTTCACGAACGGGGAGACGCCGGGCTTGAAGGTGGACCACGGGACGACCGACAGGATCATGATCAGCGCGCCGACGTAGAAGACGGCGATGCGCCACGGCACGGTGTTGATGGCCTTGGGCAGCACGGTCGCGGGGTCCTTGGACTCTCCGGCGGTGACGCCGACGAGTTCCACGGCGAGGAAGGCGAACATGACGATCTGGAGTGTCATGAGGGTGCCGGTGATGCCGTGGGGGAAGAATCCGCCGTCGTTCCAGAGGTTGGAGACGGTCGCGGTGTCGCCGGCGTCGGAGAATCCGACGGTGAGGACGCCCGCGCAGATCAGGATCATGCCGAGGATGGCGGTGACCTTGACCATGGAGAACCAGAACTCCAGCTCGCCGAAGAGCTTCACGGAGATCAGGTTGGCGCCGTAGAGAATGACGGTGAACACCAGGGCGGAGAGCCACTGCGGAATGTTCCACCAGTACGTCATATAGGTGGCGGCGGCGGTGACTTCGGTGATTCCGGTGACGACCCAGAACAGCCAGTAGGTCCAACCGGTGACGAATCCGAAGAACGGGCTGATGAATTCCCGGGCGTACTCCGAGAAGGAGCCGGAGACCGGGCGGTACATGAGGAGTTCGCCCAGGGCCCGCATGATGAAGAAGATGACCAGCCCCGCGATGGCGTAGGCCAGGATGAGGCTGGGTCCGGCCCGGTCGATGGCCTTGCCCGCGCCGAGGAAGAGCCCGGTGCCGATGGCTCCGCCGATGGCGATCATCTGGATCTGGCGGGCTCCCAGGCCGCGCTGGTATCCCTCGCCGTCGGCTCCGGCGTCCCCGGTATTGCCGCCGGGCCGCCCCTTGCCGGCCTGTCCCTCGTCGACGTGCGCCGATGTCATGGTGGTGCGCCTTTCTCCACGCCGATCCGCGCCGTACAAGGCTGCGGATCAGGTCCTGATCCCCCCGGATATGGATGGAGTGCGACCGGCGTTCGGCCGGTGTGTAGCGCCCCCGGGAAACAGGGGTGGCGTTTCCCGGGTGGTCGTGAAGATTTATCACGGCCGACATGGGGCACCTTAGGACATTCTGTGGCGCACACCACAGGAAAAAGCAGACAAGAGGTTCCGCGGGGGATGAACAGCCCGAATGACTTGGGGGGATCATTACCCGGATCTGAGCGTCCGTTGAGCGAACAGGGGCCGGGGGGCCCCGGGGGGGGGGGGGGGCCCCGGGGGGGGGGGGCCCCCCCCCGGCCACACCCCCCGCGCCCGGCCGCCCCCCCCCCCCCCGCGCGCGGGGACCGCGGGGGGGGGGGC
>NZ_JBIRLM010000009.1:158416-289330 GCF_044330565.1 Streptomyces sp. NPDC017448
CCCCTCAAAACCCCCCACCCCGCGCCCGGGGGGCTACACCCCCCCTCCTTGCGGGGGGGCAACCCCCCCGGGGGGGGGGGGCCGGGGGGCCCGGGGGGGGGCGGCCCGCGGGGGGGGGGCCCCCGGCCCCTGTTCCGGCGGAAACCGCCTGCGGAAAAGCCCGGGGAACGGTTACGGCATCAGCGTCTCGACGAGCGTCTCCTGGAGGGCGCCGAGCCAGAGGTAGGCCATCACCATGGGCTTGCGCGGATCGCTGTCGGGGAGCCGGTAGAGCGATCCCTCCTCGCCCTGGTCCTCGTCGGAGACCTCCAGCCGGGTGCCGATGGTCAGCCGCAGGTCGTTGAGGGACCGCAGCCAGCGGAGGCACTCGTCGGCGGTGAGGGTGAGGACGGCGCCGCCGTCCCCGACCGGGGAGAGCGCGTCCAGGGTGCGGACCACGGTGAGGGCGTCCTCGCGCTTGCCGGAGCGCAGGTCCATCTCGGTGAAGCGGCGGAACTCGGAGGACAGCTCACGCAGCTCCTCCTCCGGCTTCCCGCCCTCGCCGGGGGCGTCGGGGCCGCCGTAGGCGTCGGGGAAGAGGCGGGCCAGCGCCGGGTCGGACGGGGGCGTGCTGGGGCCCTCGGCGAAGAGGGCGGCGAGCGGGTCCTCGCCCTCGGCGGGCTGGTCGCCGGGGCCGATCAGCTCCAGCAGCTGGACGGCGAGGGAGCGCAGGATGGAGATCTCGACCTCGTCGAGCGCGACGGCCGCGCCGCCGCCTGGGGTGGCCTCGAAATGGCCGGCCATGGGGTCTCCGATGGTGGGTCGAACGGGGCAGGGCGGTACGGAGGGGCGCGCCGGGGCGCGGCGGCCCGTCGGTCAGTTGCGGTCCTGGGTGAGGGTGGCCCACAGTCCGTAGCCGTGCATGGCCTGGACGTCGCGCTCCATCTCCTCGCGGCTTCCGCTGGAGACGACGGCGCGGCCCTTCTGGTGCACGTCCATCATGAGCCGGTGGGCCTTGTCCTTCGAGTAGCCGAAGTAGGCCTGGAAGACATAGGTCACATAGCTCATGAGATTGACCGGGTCGTTGTGGACGAGCGTCACCCACGGGACGTCCGGCTCGGGGACCACGAAGGTCTCCTCGGCGGAATCAGGTCGTTCGATCTCCAGCGGAGTAGCAACGCTCACCTGTCCCATGCTGCCACCCGGGCGGCCGCGGCGCACAAACGGACCCCACATCTCGTCACTTTGACGAATAGGGGGTAGCATCCCAGCCATGAACACAGCGGACCTCGGGCGACGGGTCGGCGTTCCGTCGACCGCGCTCTTCACCGACCAGTACGAGCTGACCATGGTGCAGGCGGCCCTCAGGGCCGGCACCGCCGACCGGCACTCCGTCTTCGAGGCGTTCACCCGCCGCCTGCCCGAGGGGCGCCGCTACGGCGTCGTCGCGGGGACCGGCCGGGTGCTGGACGCGGTGGAGAACTTCCACTTCGACGACGAGATGATCGGCTTCCTGCGCCAGCAGGAGATCGTGGACGAGCCGACCCTCGAATGGCTGGCCGGCTACCGGTTCAGCGGCGACGTCTGGGGCTATCCGGAGGGGGAGGTCTACTTCCCCGGCTCCCCCGTCCTGCGCGTCGAGGGCACCTTCGCCGAGTGCGTGCTGCTGGAGACGGTGATCCTCTCCATCCTCAACCACGACTCCGCCATCGCCGCGGCCGCCTCGCGGATGTCGGCCGCCGCCGGGGGCCGCCGGCTCATCGAGATGGGCGCGCGCCGCACCCACGAGCTGTCGGCGGTCGCCTCGGCCCGCGCGGCGTACGTCGGCGGCTTCGACGCCACCTCCGACCTGGCGGCCGGCTTCCGCTGGGCGATCCCGACCGTCGGCACCAGCGCGCACGCCTTCACCCTGCTGCACGACACCGAGCGCGACGCGTTCCGGGCCCAGGTGGACTCGCTGGGCCGGGGCACGACGCTGCTGGTCGACACGTACGACGTGACCGAGGCGGTCCGGGCGGCCGTCGAGATCGCGGGCCCCGAGCTGGGCGCCGTACGGATCGACTCCGGGGACCTGCTCCTGGTCGCGCACCGGGTGCGCCAGCAGCTCGACGAGCTGGGGGCGACGAACACCAAGATCGTGGTGACCTCGGACCTCGACGAGTACGCCATCGCCTCGCTGGCCGCCGCGCCGGTGGACGCGTACGGGGTCGGCACCCAGCTGGTCACCGGGAGCGGGCACCCCACCTGCTCGATGGTCTACAAGCTGGTGGCCCGCGCAGGCTCGGGTGAGCCGGACGCCCCGCTGGTCCCGGTGGCCAAGAAGTCGCTCGGCGCGAAGGCGTCGAAGGGGGGTCGCAAGTGGGCCGCCCGCCGGACCGACGAGCACGGCGTGGCCGAGGCCGAGGTGATCGGCACCGGACCGGTCCCCGAGGCGCTGGCCGACCGGCAGCTGCTGGTGGAGCTGGTGCGGGACGGCGAGGTGGTCGCCCGCGAGCCGCTGGACGCGGTCCGGGACCGGCACGTGGCCGCGCGGGCGACGCTGCCGATGTCGGCGATCCAGCTGTCGCGCGGCGAGCCGGTGATCCCGACCGAGTACGTCTGAGACGGCCCGGCCCGCGCCCCGGCCGCCTCGGTACCCCGGCCCGGGGCGGTCCGGGCGCCCGGACCGGCCGGGTCCGGAACCGGCGGTTTCGCGGACGGGCTTGATTGTGACGTTTCAGTGCCTAGGCTCGAACCCTCGAAACCCTCGAACACACCACCCGGCCCCCCGCCCTCGCCTCCCTCCCCTCCCCGCACCCGCCCCCACCGAAGGACACCCGCCATGCACCGCGCATTGATCGTCGTGGACGTTCAGAACGACTTCTGCGAAGGCGGCAGCCTCGCGGTGGCGGGCGGCGCCGACGTCGCCGCCGCCATCACCGACCTGATCGGCGACGCCCAGCCCGCCTACCGCCACGTGGTGGCCACCCGCGACCACCATGTCGACCCGGGCGACCACTTCTCGGCCACCCCCGACTACGTGGACTCCTGGCCGGTGCACTGCGTCGCCGGCACGGAGGGCGTCGGCTTCCACCCGAACTTCGCGCCCGCCGTCGCCTCCGGGGCGATCGACACGGTCTTCGACAAGGGGGCGTACTCGGCCGCGTACAGCGGATTCGAGGGCACCGACGAGAACGGCGCCGGCCTTGCCCAGTGGCTGCGCGACCGGGGGGTCACCGAGGTCGACGTGGTGGGCATCGCCACCGACCACTGCGTACGGGCCACCGCGCTGGACGCGGTCCGTGAGGGCTTCGTCACCCACGTGCTGCTCGACCTGACCGCGGGCGTCTCCGGGGCCACCACCGAGCGGGCCCTGGCCGAGCTGCGGACGGCGGGCGTGAAGCTGACCGGCACGCCCGTCGTCGCCCCGTAGCCGCCCACCGCCGACGGCCCCGCCCGAGCCCGGTCACGGCCCGCCGGACACGCCCTAGGCGGCCGGGCGGGCCGGTCCGGCGTACCCGGCGGGGCCCAGCAGCGCCCTGATCGGGCGCCACAGCTCCTGGCACGACGGCAGCGGCAGCGGCTGCGGCGAGGCGGACGAGGAGGGGTGGGGCGGCGACGGCTGGCCCCCGAGGGCGCCGGGCCGGGCGACGGCCGGGCCCTCCTGCGGGGCGGTCCGCCACAGCAGCCCGTCCGGGTGGTGCAGCACCGCCGTGACCTCGTCCGGCGTGGGCGGCCGGTCGTTGCCGCGCAGGTAGACCGCCCGCAGCCCCAGATTGCGCAGCCGGGTCAGGGCGCGCGCCCGGTTCGCCGCGTGCACCAGCACCCGCACCGGGGCCCCGGGCCCCGTTCCCGTACCGCCGTGCGGTCCTGTGCCGTCGGCCGGTCTGGTGAGGGTCAGGGCGACCACCACCGTGCCGTTCGGCAACCTGCAGAAACCTCCGCCTGCCATGCTCCGCGCTCCCCCGTGAGACGTCGTGTCAATAAGGATATGAACAAGACGCACCTAAACACGATCGGCCGCCGCCCGCTAGGGGGCGACGGCCGATCATGGCGTGACCTGCGGCTTTACATGATCAGCGACCCGAGGGGCTGACCAGCACGCTCATCGTGCGGCCATCGAGGGGCTCGTGGACGATGGAGATACGGGTGTTGGTGTCAGGAACCTTGACACCGCCCGTGGGGTTCTCCTTGTACCAGTAGGTGCCCTTGCGGTCGTCGAAGACCGGGTTGCCCAGGCTGGGCTTGATGTACAGCGGAACGTCCGCGTTGTGGAGCGTGAAGCCCTTGTTCGGGTACCAGCTGAACGGGGCGTCGAACGGCTGGATCTTGTTGCGCAGGAGCGAGCCGTCCTTCCACTTGAGCGGCTTGGCGTGCGCGTCGACCGGCAGGATCAGACCCTGGCCCGGGTGGACCGAGGTGTTGTTGTCCTTCTGGGAGGTGTCCCAGAACCAGACCAGCAGACCGTTCTGGTAGGCGTAGTGCTCGACCCAGTCCGGACGGGTGGTGGAGAAGCCGAAGTTGTACGGGCCGACCTTCAGCGTCTTGTCGTAGGAGACGTACTGGCGGTTCTCCGCGATGTAGTACTGCGGGTAGTCCTGGGTGAAGGACTCGCCGATCCGCGAGAAGCCCTTGGCGGTCCAGCCGTTGTCGTCGCCCTCGGCGTTGTCCGAGAAGAGCGCCGCGCCGTCGGCGGTGACGGTGATGGCGTCGGCCGCGAAGCCCTTGCCGCCCGCGCCGCCGTCCGTCTGGTAGCGGAAGCGGAGGTCGATCTTCTTGCCCGCGTAGGCGTCCAGCGGGAAGGAGAGCTTCTTGTACGCGCCCGAGACGTCGGTCAGGGCCGGCTTGTCACTGGCGTCGCGCGGGATGGCCTTGCCGTCGGCGGTACCGTCGAGCGCGGTCCAGTTGGCGCCGCCGTTCTCGGACACCTCGGTGTAGAGGTAGTCGTAGTCGGCCTCGATGTCGTACCAGCCCGAAAGGTCCAGCACGGCCTTGGACTTGCCGGTGAGGTCGACCGAGCGGGTCAGGGTGTTCGACAGGTCGTCGCCCATGTCGCTCCACCACTGCTTCGCACCCTCGGCGGGCTTGACGACGGTGGTGGTGACGGCCTTCTTCGGCAGCTCGACGAGGAGCGCCTGCGGGTTCTCGGTGTTGTACTCCGAGACGCCCAGCTTGTGCAGCGAGGTCTTGCCCGCCTTGGCCGTGTCGTAGTCGAGCCAGCCCAGCTTGAGCTTGTCCCACGAGGTCATGTCGCCCGGCAGGTTGCCGATCTCGCCCTTGCCGGTGCCGAGCCAGGAGCCCGCCGACATCAGGGACCAGAAGCCGACCGAGTTCTCGCCGCCGCCGGAGGTGTCGTACAGGTCCGGGAGGCCGAGGTCGTGGGCGTACTCGTGGGCGAAGACGCCCAGTCCGCCGTTCTCGGGCTGGACGGTGTAGTCGCCGACCCAGATGCCCGTGTCGCCGATCTGCGCGCCGCCGGCCTTGTTGTCCGCGGGGCCGGTCGCACCGGCGTTGGTGCCGTACGCGTACCAGCGGTGCGCCCAGATGGCGTTGGTGCCCTCGGCGCCGCCGCCGGCCGACTCGTCCTCGCCGGCGTGGACCAGCTGGAAGTGGTCGATGTAACCGTCGGGCTCGTTGAAGTTGCCGTCGCCGTCGAAGTCGTAGCGGTCCCACTGGTCGTACTCGGCCAGGTTCGCCTTGATCTGGGCGTCGGTGCGGCCCTTGGCCTTCTGGTCGGCGACCCAGGCGTTGACGCCGTCGCGGACCGCGTCCCACACGTTGGCGCAGTTGGACTGGCCGCAGTAGTTGGAGCCGTAGCGGGCCTCGTTGTAGGGGACCTTGACCCAGTCGGAGACCTCGCCCTCGACCGAGTAGCGGCCGGAGGACGTCTTCTCGTAGTAGGTCTTGAGCGAGTCGACGCCCTTGCCCTCGCCGAAGTAGAGCTCCTGGAAGTGCTCCTGGTTGTAGTCGGCCTTCCAGGCGGTGCTGTTGTCCTTCTTCGGGTCCGGCTTGGCGATCTTGTTGTGCGCCGGGCCGGGGGCGCCGCCGTACTTCTTGACGGGCGGCTTGGGGCCGTCGCCGTCCGGGTCGAACATCGTGGTGTCGTCGACCTGGTCGCCGAACTCCAGCAGGATGGTGAAGATCTTGTCGGTCTTCTCCCGGCCGAGCTCCACGTACTTCTTGTCGTCGAGCTTGACGACCTTGGAACCGCCGCGGTTCGCGACCTTCTTCTCCCCGGCGAGCACCTGCTCCAGCGCGGCCTCGCGCTGGGCGGCCTGCTGCTCGCTGAAGGGGCCCTCCAGATTGTGCTCCACGTGCCCCTTGGCCGGCGCCGGGTCACGGCGGTCGACGCTGGAGACACCGGAACCCGATGAGCCGTCATGCGCCTGGGCGGTGGCGAAGGTCGACGCCGTCGCGGCGGTCGCGGCCATGGCCACGACAACGGCGGCGGCGCGGAGCGCCCGTCTCTGATTGGTCACTTGATGCAGTCCTCCCCGGGCGTGCGCGCTGCGGCCAGGGGGGTGTGAAAGGGGCCGCGCGCATCAACGCGTCACAAGTGACGACATTCGATCGGAGTTATGAGAGAAAAGACAGACCTTGACTTGGACAGACCAAGTGCACTATGCGGAGGGCGTTTCCGGTATGCGGACGGTATGGGAACGGTAAAGGAACGCCGAGCGTCCGGATCCGGCCCCCGGGACGGGTTCGACGGGCGCGTCCCACCGTCCGACCGGTGAGAGGCGTGACTCCGTGCGCCCCCTGTGCACCGGTACCGTGCGTTAGGCCACGCTTACCACCGGTCCGTGCGGGCATCCACCGTCGTAGGGTCGTTCGGCACGCACGATGCCGACCGGTCCGCCCATCCGACGTCCCGAGGACGGAAATCGCCATGCCGCGTCCGACTGCCGCACAGTTCGCCTACGGTTCGGCCACCGTCGTCGTCACGACGCTCGCCCTGCTGCTGCTGTCCCGCGCCCAGTCCGTCGTCGCCGTGGCCGCCGCCGGGGCGGTCGCGCTGGCCCTCGGACTCCTGGTGGCCCTGCGGCTGCCGGCCGCCCGCCCCCGAGCGGACCGGACCGGGCCCGCCGCCGCCGTTCGGGCCGCCGCCCGGACGCACCACGCGCCGCGCTCCGCCGACGTGCGGGAGCGGGTTCCGGCGGGGGGCCCGCCGGCGCGGTCGGACGCCCCCTAGGGTCTGCCGCCGAGCCGCCGCCTGCCGGGCGGCGCCCGGCGCCCGCGCAGGCCCGCGGAGCCGTCAACGGACGGCGACGACGACCGTCTTGGCCGCCTTGTCCTGCAACCCCTGCCGGTAGGGCTTGTCGGTGAACATCAGCACGATGTTGATCAGCCACCACAGGCAGGGGCAGCACAGGAGCGCCGGCGCCCACAGCACGACGGCCCGCATCAGCGCGGCCCCGGTGTCGGGCACCCGGCCGTCGCTGAGCATCGCGACGCGCATGTTCAGCAGCCGCTTGCCCAGCGTGCGGCCGTCCTTGTGCGTGAAGTAGGTGTCGTAGGCGACGTACACCACCAGGCCGATGACCGACCACACCAGTTGCTGCCCGCCGTAGCCGCCGGCGACCGCGTCCCCGAACCCGTCGTCCCCCTCCCCGTTGACGTCGACCGCGCCGCCCCAGGGCAGCGAGATCAGGTACAGCGGGATGGAGATGACGAGGAAGTCGATGAGCCGCGCCAGGATGCGCTTCCCCGGCTCCGCGAGCGGCGGCATCCCGGCCAGCGGGTCGGGGGCCCCGAAACCGCCGCCGCTGCCGTACGGATCGTTCGGCGGGGGCGGAGGGGGCGGGGGCGGGGCGCCGCCGTACGGCTGACCGGAGGACGGCGGCGGGGGTTCCTGCGGCTTCTTGAGGAACGGATCGTCGTCCTCGGGCGGCTGGCCGGGCGTCGGCTGGTCGTTGCTCATGGGGGCAGTGCACCCCGCACCACCGGGGCCCGCAACGGCTCAGGCGCGTTCGGGGGAAGCCCGGCGGCATACGAGTTCCGACCGGCATGCCGCCGCCCGTCCGGCCCGGTCCTCCGATAGGCGGACGGCGGCTTTCCGGCCGGCGGACGCCGGTACGGAGGGGGTTCAGCCCGCCACGAACGTCCGGGCCGCCTTGTCGTGCCAGCACTGGCGCCAGGGTCGGTCGAACAGGCACCACAGGACGTTGACCACCCCGAGCACGACCAGCCCCAGCACTCCGTAGACCAGCCAGCGGCGCAGGGCGGCGCCCAGCGACGGGGTCTCGTGCGACTCGATGTCCCGTACGTCGAGCCCGAACAGTTTCTTGCCCAGCGTCCGGCCCCACTTGGCCGTCGGCAGCGCCTCCAGGAGGAAGCCGAGCAGCAGGAAGGCGGCGAGCAGGGCGCCGAGCAGCGTTCCGGTGGTGGAGTCCAGCAGCCAGACGGTGACGGTCTGCCCGGTCTCCTTGGCCGCGGTGATCTTCCGGTCGATGTGGTCGAGCGCCCGTACCGTCAGCGGGACCGCCGCCGCTCCGACGACCGCGCCGAGCACCAGGTTGTCCACCAGACGGGCGGCGAACCGCTTGCCGAGCCCGGCGGGCCGGGCCGACGCCTGGTCGCGGGCGAGCTGCTGGAAGGGGTCGTCGACCGGCGGCTTCCAGGGCACGACGGGCTGGTCGGCCCCGTGGGGCGGACGTTGCCCGTGCGGCGGCGCGGACCGGTCCGGTCCGGGGGCCTGATGCGCCCACGAGGCCGAACCGCCGGCCGGCCCGGTGAACGGCGCACGTACCGGGTCGGCGGGGGCCGGGACGGGCGCAAAGGGCCCGCCGGGAGCCGCCGCCTGCGGCAGGTGCGCCTGCTGTGCCGGGGCGTACGCCTGGGGCTGCGGAGACTGCGGTGCCCGCTGGGGCGAGGGCTGCGACGACCGCTGCGCCTGCGGGAGCTGCGGCGCCTGCTGAAGCTGCGGGGGCTGGGGAGCCTGCTGTGCGGACTGTGGCTGCGGGAGCTGCGCGGACTGCGGTGGCTGCTGCGCCTGCGGGAGCTGCGGTGCCTGCCGCGCGGGCTGCGCCTGCTGTGCCGGGGGGTTCGGCCGGGCCTGCGCCGCCTGGACCGGCGGCGGCTGATGCGGCGTCGGCCCGGCCTGGGCCGGGAGGGCCCGGGGCGCGGGGGCCGGGGCGAGGCCGTGCCGGGCCGCGCTCAGGTTCTGCGGTCCCTGCGGCGCCCCGGGGCCGGCCCCCGGCGGTACGGGGCCGGGCTGCGGGGCGTCCGGGCGCACCACGGCGGCCCCCGGCGCGCCGCCGCCCCGGGCGTCCTCCGGCCGCGCCCCCGCCGCGCGGATGGTGATCGTCCCCTCGGACGGGGGCCGCGTCCCGGCGGTCTCCTCGGCGGCGGGTCCTCCGCCCCCCTCCCCCGTCCCCGGCAGCACCCCGCCGACCGGGGCCTGGGCCAGCGGCGCGCGCGGGTCGGCGGCGGGCACGGGCGGGCCGGTGAGGGGCGAGGGCCGGGCGGCGGGCTCCCGGTTCGGCCCGCCCCAGTCGACCCGGCGGTCCCGATCGCCGCCGAAGCCGGACTGGCGCGCGGTGTCGGCCTGCCAGACGGAGGCCGGCTCCCCCGGCCGCGCGGCGGGCTCGCCGGAGCCTGCCGCGCCCTCGTCCGGCAGGTCCCGGCCCGACGCGACCGCTCCCGGCCCGTCCTGGTGGGCGGCCTCCTCCTCGTCGAAGAAGATCGGGCCCGTCTCCTCCACCGGCGCGGTGGGCGCGCCGGTCTCCGGGGCGGGGGCGGCGGGCGCGGGGCGGCTCGTACCGGGAACCCAGGAGGCGCCGTTCCAGTACCGGACGTACCCGGGGATGGAGGGGTCGGGGTAGTAGCCCTCGCGCGGGCTTTCGTCACCGGGTGCCGGAGTTGGCGCGCTCATCAGCGGATCCCGTATCTCTTCGAGGCCACAGGCCGTCCCCGGCGCTGCGGGCGGACGGCCTCAATACAAGGGTCCACATCTATCAGACAGCCGGCCGCCCCCGGGCCGGTCCACCTGTTCGGACCCCCTTTCGGGACCGCCCGAAGTTTTTTTGAGAAGTCGCGTCATAACCCGCGGGGAGGGCGCTCTCTCCTGGTGCGGGACGGTCACGGGACCGGCCCCTGAGCACCGGAAGGTTGTGCATGTCGATGATGAGCATCGTGGAACGTGAGCTGGAGCTGAAGCTGGTCCTGTCCCCCGAGCGGTCCATCCCGGTGCCCGCCCGGCTGACGTACCGCACCGACGACCCGTTCGCGGTGCACGTCGCGTTCCACATCGGTTCCGATTCGCCGGTGCACTGGACGTTCGCGCGGGAGCTGCTGGTGGAGGGCGTGTTCCGGCCGTGCGGCCACGGTGACGTGCGGATCTGGCCGACGAAGGTCGCGGGCCGCAGCGTCATCTGCGTGGCCCTCACCTCCCCCGACGGCAACGCCCTGCTGGAGGTGCCGTCGGCCGCCGTGGCCGCCTGGGTGGAGCGGACGCTGCGGGTGGTGCCGCCGGGCACCGAGAGCGACCGGCTCGGGATGGACGAGGCGCTGGCCGAGCTGCTGGCCCCGCTGCCGGCCGACGACCTGTGGCTGAGCGACCCGTGGTCGTCGGACGACACGTCCTCCCAGGACGGCGAGGTGTGAGGGCGGCGGTACGGGAGGGGTGTCAGAAGAGCTTGCCGGGGTTGAGGAGGTTCAGCGGGTCGAAGGCGGCCTTGACGGAGCGTTGCAGGGCGAGACCGGTGTCGCCCAGTTCGCGGGCGAGCCACTCCTTCTTGAGGAGGCCGACGCCGTGTTCGCCGGTGATGGTTCCGCCCAGCTCCAGACCGAGCGCCATGATCGCGTCGAAGGAGGCGCGGGCCCGGCGGGACTCGTCGGGGTCGGCCTGGTCGAAGCAGACGGTGGGGTGGGTGTTGCCGTCGCCGGCGTGGGCGCAGACGCCGATGGTGAGGCCGTACTCCTCGGCGATGGCCGCCGTGCCCGCGAGCATCGCGCCGAGCTGTGAGCGGGGTACGCAGACGTCGTCGATCATGGTGGCGGAGTTGACGGCCTCCAGCGCGGTGAGGGCCAGCCGCCGGGCCTGGAGCAGGAGTTCGGACTCGGCCGGGTCGTCGGCCGGGACCACTCCGGTGGCCCCGGCGGCGGTGCAGAGCGCCCCCACGGCGGCGAGGTCGGCGGCCGGGTCCGGCGTGTCGAAGGCGCAGAGGAGGAGCGCCTCGGTGGTCTCGGGCAGCCCCATGGAGGCCAGCGCGTTGACGGCACGCACGGTCGTACGGTCCATGAGTTCGAGGAGTGACGGCGTGTGACCGCGTTCCATGATCCGGCACACCGCGTCACAGGCGGCGTCGGCGGAGGGGAACTCCGCGGCGAGGACGAGTTGCCGGGGCGGCCGCGGCCGGAGCGCGAGGACGGCCTTGACGACGATGCCGAGGGTGCCCTCGGAGCCGACGAAGAGCCGGGTCAGATCGTACCCGGCGACGCCCTTGGCGGTGCGGCGGCCGGTGGTCAGCAGCCGTCCGTCGGCGAGGACGACGTCCAGGCCCAGGACGTACTCGGCGGTGACCCCGTACTTCACGCAGCACAGGCCGCCGGAGGCGGTGCCGATGTTGCCGCCGATGGTGCACGTCTCCCAACTGGAGGGGTCCGGCGGGTAGTACAGGCCGTGTTCGTCCACAGCGCGTGACAGCACCGCGTTGACGACGCCCGGTTCGACGACGGCGATCCGGTCGACCGGGCTGATCTCCAGGATGCGGTCCATCCTGACCAGGGAGAGCACGACGCAGCCGTCCGAGGCGTTGGCCGCGCCGGACAGGCCGGTACGGGCGCCCTGCGGGACGACGGGGACGCGCAGTGCGGTGGCAGTGCGCATGACGTGCTGGACCTGCTCGACCGTACGGGGGAGCACCACGACGGCCGGGGCGCCGGCCTCGCAGAAGCTCGCCATGTCGTGGGCGTAGGACGCGGTGACGTCCGGGTCGGTGATCAGCGTCTCGGGGGGCAGCCCCGCGCGCAGCCGTTCGAGGAGATCGCTCATGATTCCAGCGTGGCAGCCGGGGCCAATGGTGTGAACCCGTGGGCGGGAGGCGATCCCTCAACGCGGTGTGCTCGTATGACTGACGCAGAGTGATGGCCATGGATGTCATGCCGCAGCAGGATCCGGAGTCCCGTCAACCGCCCGAGCCGCCCCCCGGGCACCCCTACGCGCTGCCCGCCGAAGGCGCCACCGCCGTGCCCCCGCCGCCGCCCACGCTGCGCACGACGCTGCGCCGGGCCGCCTTCGGGGCGGTGGCCGCCGGAGTGCTGCTGGCCGGGGCGCTGGTGGCGGTGGAGGGCCGGGAGGGCGGAGAGCCGGAGGAGCCGGGGCCGGTCGAGCGGGCCGAGGCGGCGGCGGCCGCGGGCTCCCCCGCCTCCCTCTCGGACCTCACCGCCCTGATCGGGGACCGGCAGAAGTGGGTGGAGTCCCATCCGAAGGACGCGCCGTCCCTCGCGGTGCTGGGCACGGCGTACGTGGAGTGGGCGCGACGGTCGGGCGATCCGGCGTACTACACGCGCGCCGAGCAGGCCCTGAAGCGTTCGCTGGAGGCGCGGCCGGGCGAGCGCGGGAACGAGGAGGCGTGGGTGGGGCTGGCGGCCCTGGCCAACGCCCGGCACGACCACCTCGCGGCGAAGCGGTGGGGCGAGAGCGTGAGGAAGCAGCGGCCGGGGGCCTGGAGCGTGTACCCGGTCCTCATCGACGCGTACACCGGGCTCGGGGACCAGAAGGCGGCGACCGCGGCCACGGAGAAGTTCGGCGAGCTGCGCAAGGGCGTCCCGGCCCTGGCCCGCACCGCCGACCTGTACCGGGGCCAGGGCTGGCGCGAGGACGCGCTGGCCACCGCCCGGGAGGCCGCGGACCGGGCGGTGCGGCCCGCCGAGAAGGCCGAGGCGCTCCACCGGCTGGGCGAACTGGCCTGGGAGCGGGGCGAGCCGCAGGAGGCGGTGGACCAGTTCGACGCGGCGCTGCGCACGGACCCCGGCCACCACGCCTCGCTGGCGGGCCGGGCGCGGGCGCTGGTGGCGCTGGAGCGGACGGACGAGGCGCTGGCGGCGTACCAGAGCGCGCTGGAGAAGCTGCCGCGCCCGGAGTACGCGCTGGAGCTGGGCGAGCTGTACGCGTCGCTGGGGCTGGACGGGGACGCCCGCACCCAGTACGCGAAGCTGCGGGAGATGGTGGCGGCGGCGAAGAGGGCCGGGGTGGACGAGTCCCTGCCGCTGGCCCGGTTCGAGGCCGACCACGGCGACCCGGACGCGGCGGTGGAGCTGCTGCGCGCCCGGTGGCGGGGGCAGCACCGCAGCGCGGCGGTGGCGGACGCGCTGGGCTGGGCGCTGCACCGGGCGGGGAGCTCCGAGGAGGGCCTGGAGTACGCGCAGCGGGCCGCCGACACGGGTGTGCGGAACGCGTCGTACGCGTACCACCTGGGCGTGATCCAGCGGGAGCTGGGGCGTTACGGTCCGGCGCGCCGGAACCTGGAGCAGGCGGTGCGCACCAACCCGGCGTTCTCGCCGCTGGACGCGCCCCTGGCCCGTGAGGCGCTGGAGGAGCTGGGCGAGCCGCCGTCGGGCGGCCCGGGCGACACGCGGCCGCCCGCGCCCCCGCCGGCCCCGGAGCCCGCGCCGAAGCGGGAGCCGGGTCCGGCGGCGGAGTCCGGGCCGAGGAGGCCCGGCGCCCCGGCCGCCTCGAAGTCTCCGGCCCCCGCACCGTCCCCCACCCCCACCCCGTCCGCGTCGAAGCCGCCGAAGGAGCCCGCAGCGGCCGGGGCGGGCGGCGCGGCCCCGCCGGCGACGGGCACGTGAGGGGACTCCGTCAGGGAGGCGGGAGCGACGGGCGCCGCCGCGGCCCGGGGTACTGCCCCGGGCCGCGGCGGCGTTCTCCGTACCCGGGTACGGGTACGGGTCAGAGGTTGCCGCGCTTCTCCTGCTCGCGCTCGATCGCCTCGAAGAGGGCCTTGAAGTTGCCCTTGCCGAAGCCCATGGAGCCGTGGCGCTCGATCATCTCGAAGAAGACGGTCGGCCGGTCCTGGACCGGCTTGGTGAAGATCTGCAGCAGGTAGCCGTCCTCGTCGCGGTCGACGAGGATCTTCAGCTCGCGCAGGGTCTCCACCGGCACCCGGGTCTCGCCGGCCCACTCGCCGAGGGTGTCGTAGTACGAGTCGGGGGTGTCCAGGAACTGCACGCCGGCGGCGCGCATCGAGCGGACCGTGGAGACGATGTCGTTGGTGGCGAGCGCGATGTGCTGGACGCCGGCGCCGCCGTAGAACTCCAGGTACTCGTCGATCTGCGACTTCTTCTTCGCGATGGCCGGCTCGTTGATCGGGAACTTGACCTTGAGCGTGCCGTCCGCGACGACCTTCGACATGAGGGCGGAGTACTCGGTGGCGATGTCGTCGCCCACGAACTCCTTCATGTTGGTGAAGCCCATGACCTCGTTGTAGAAGCCGACCCACTCGTTCATCCGGCCGAGCTCGACGTTGCCGACGCAGTGGTCGATAGCCTGGAAGGTGCGCTTGGCGGGGGGCTCGACGATCGGCGAGGCCTCCGCGAAGCCGGGGAGGTAGGGGCCGTCGTAGGCGGAGCGCTCCACCAGGGTGTGGCGGGTCTTGCCGTACGTGGCGATGGCGGCGAGGACGACGGTGCCGTTCTCGTCCTTGACCTCGTGCGGCTCGGTGAGGCCGCGCGCGCCGTGCTCGACGGCGTACGCGTACGCCGCGCGGGCGTCCGGGACCTCGATCGCCAGGTCGACGACGCCGTCGCCGTGCTGGGCCACGTGGTCGGCGAGGAACGTGCCCCACTCGGTGGACGCCTTGATCACGGAGGTGAACACGAACCGGGCGGCGCCGTTGGTCAGGACGTAACTCGCGGTCTCGCGGCTGCCGTTCTCCGGCCCGGAGTAGGCGACCAGCTTCATGCCGAAGGCGGTCGAGTAGTAGTGCGCGGCCTGCTTGGCGTTGCCCACGGCGAAGACGACCGCGTCCATTCCCTTGACCGGGAAGCGGTCGGCCTGCGCTGCGGTGTCGGGGCTGGTGTGCAGAGTCTCAGTCATGTTCGAAGGCTCTCCCCACATCGCAAGGTGCGCAATAGTTTGCGCATTCACTGGTCAATATGCTCAGCCGGTCGCCATGATGTCCGGACCATCTGTACAGGGTGACCACCGGAGGCGGCGTCATGGCGATCGATCATCTGGACGGGCGGCTCATCGTGCTCCTGGCGCGCGAACCGCGTATCGGCGTCCTCGAAGCATCCCGGCGGCTCGGGGTGGCGCGCGGGACCGTGCAGGCGCGGCTGGACCGCCTTCAGTCGAATGGCGTCATCCGGGGGTTCGGGCCCGACGTGGACCCGGCGGCGCTCGGCTACCCGGTCACCGCGTTCGCCACGCTGGAGATCAAACAGGGCCAAGGTGCCGACGTACGGGCCCACTTGGGAGGCGTGCCGGAGGTGCTGGAGCTGCACACCACCACCGGGCACGGCGACATGTTCTGCCGTCTGGTGGCCCGTTCCAACGCCGATCTCCAGCGGGTGATCGACCGGGTCGTCGGATTTGATGGCATCGTCCGGGCCTCCACGGCGATCGTCATGGAGAACCCGGTTCCGCTGCGGATCATCCCGCTGGTGGAACAGGCGGCCGAGGACACCGACTGAGCGAAGGGCTCGGGAGGCCCGCCCGACCCGAAGGAGCGCCGTGTGAGCTTCTGGGAGTACCTGGACACCCGCCACCAGCAGCTCCTCACGGACGCGTTCCAGCACGTCAGCGCGGTCTTCCAGTGCATGGTCATCGCCACCGTGCTGGGTGTGGCCATCGGGGTGGCGAGCTACCGCAGCGGCTGGGGCGGCTCTCTGGCGATCACCTCCACGGCGACGGTCCTCACCATCCCCTCCCTCGCCGCGATCGGCCTGCTGATCCCGCTGGTGGGCCTCGGCGTCGCGCCGACGGTGATCACCCTGACGCTGTACGGGCTGCTGCCGGTCGTCCGGAACTCCATCGTCGGGCTGCGGGGCGTCGATCCGTCGCTGGTGGACGCGGCGACGGGCATCGGGATGTCGCGGACGGCGCGGCTGTGCCGGGTGGAGCTGCCGCTCGCCTGGCCGCCGATCCTGACCGGCATCCGGGTCTCCACGCAGATGCTGATGGGGATCGCCGCCATCGCCGCGTACGCCTCCGGACCCGGCCTCGGCAACGAGATCTTCCGGGGGATCGCCTCCCTGGGCAGCGCCAACGCGATCAACCAGGTCCTCGCGGGGACGCTCGGCATCGTCGTCCTCGCCCTGCTCTTCGACGCCGCGTACGTCCTGCTGGGACGGCTGACCATCCCGAGGGGGATCCGTGGCTGAGACCGGGACCGCGTCCGCTCCGGCGGAGGGGGCCGCCGCCGCCTCCGGGGCCGCCATCCAGCTGGAGAACCTCACCAAGAGCTACCCGGGCAACCCGAACCCGGCCGTCGAGGACGTGTCGATGGAGATCAGGGCGGGCGAGACGGTGGTCTTCGTCGGCCCGTCCGGCTGCGGGAAGTCCACCACCCTGAAGATGATCAACCGGCTGATCGAGCCGACGTCGGGCCGCATCCGGATCGGCGACGAGGACGTCACCGACATCGACCCGGTGAAGCTGCGCCGCAAGATCGGGTACGCGATCCAGTCCTCCGGCCTCTTCCCGCACATGACGGTCGCCGACAACATCGCGCTGGTCCCGAAGATGGTGGGCTGGTCCAAGTCCCGCGTGAAGGACCGGGTGGAGGAGATGCTCGACCTGGTGGGCCTGGACCCGCGCGAGTTCCACGGCCGCTATCCGCGCCAGCTCTCCGGGGGCCAGCAGCAGCGGGTGGGCGTGGCGCGGGCACTGGCCGCCGACCCTCCCGTCCTCCTGATGGACGAGCCGTTCGGCGCGGTCGACCCGATCACCCGCGACCACCTCCAGGACGAGCTGATCCGGCTCCAGCACGAGCTGCACAAGACGATCGTCTTCGTCACCCACGACTTCGACGAGGCGATCAAGCTGGGCGATCGGATCGCGGTGCTGCGGGAGCGGTCGCACATCGCGCAGTTCGACACCCCCGAGGCGATCCTGACCAACCCGGCGGACGACTTCGTCTCCGGGTTCGTCGGGGCGGGCGCGGCCCTCAAGCGGCTGAACCTGACCCGGGTACGGGACGTGGGGATCGCGGACTTCCCGACGGTGACGGTCGAGGACCCGCTCCAGACGGTCTTCGACAAGCTGCGCGACGGCCCGCACAACGAGCTGCTGATGCTGGACCGCCGCAACCGCCCGTACAAGTGGCTGCGGCGCGGCGACCTGATGCGGGCGCGCGGTTCGCCGGCACGGGCCGGGCAGCTGGTGCACGACACGGTGACCCGGGACGCCACGCTGCACGACGCGCTGGAGGCGGTGCTGACGGACAGCGGGGGCCGGGTGGCGGTGACCGGGCGGCGCGGCGAGTTCATCGGGGTCGTCGACATGAAGACGCTGATGGACAACGTGCAGGAGCTGCTGGAGGCCGACCGGCTGACCGCGATGGAGCACCGGCACGAGCTGGAGGAGGAGCACGCCCACCGGACGGAGCAGGAGCTGGAGGGGGGTGGCGGCGGAACATGAGCCCCAGCCACCGGGCCCGCTCCGGGAAGGAGCCGCCCCCCACCCGGCC
Source organism: Streptomyces sp. NPDC017448 (assembly GCF_044330565.1). NCBI lineage: Bacteria > Bacillati > Actinomycetota > Actinomycetes > Kitasatosporales > Streptomycetaceae > Streptomyces > Streptomyces sp. NPDC017448. Next base: position 176,008 of record NZ_JBIRLM010000009.1, read on the forward strand.
GCCGGGCGAACACGACGTCGAGGGCCACGCGTTCCACGACGAGGAGGGCAGCCCCTCCCCCGCCCCGGCCGCCCCGGCGCGCCGGATCACCCGGCGGAAGCTGGTGGTCCTGCCGACGGTGCTGGTGGCCGTCCTGGCGGTCACCTACGTGTGGATCACCAATGTCCACCTGGACTCGATCGCGGAGAACTCGCTGACCGGCGGCAATGTGCAGCTGCGCTGGTGGCAGCACGTGCGGCTGACGGCGGTCTCCACGTTCTGGGTGCTGGTCATCGCGATCCCCCTGGGCATCGCCCTGACCCGGCGGCGGCTGCGAAGGGCGGCCCCCGTCTTCACCGCGCTGGCCAACATCGGGCAGGCGACCCCGGCGATCGGGCTGCTGGCGCTGCTGGTGATCTGGCTGGGCGTCGGCCCGCGTACGGCGATCATCGGCATCGTGGTCTACGCGGTGCTGCCGGTGCTCTCCAACACGGTGGCGGGGCTGCGGGCGATCGAGCCGAACATGATCGAGGCGGCGCGCGGGATGGGGCTGTCCGGCCGGGGCGTGCTGCTGCGGGTGGAGCTGCCGCTCGCGGTGCCGCTGATCCTGGCGGGCGTACGGACGGCGCTCGTGCTGAACGTCGGTACGGCGACGCTGGCCACCTTCGGCGGGGGCGGCGGTCTCGGCGACCTGATCACCTCGGGCATCCAGACGCAGCGGATGCCGGTGCTGGTCATCGGCTCGGTGCTGACGGTGGTGCTGGCGCTGCTGGTGGACTGGCTGGCCTCGCTGGCCGAACTGGCGCTGACCCCGCGCGGGTTGGAGGAGCGGTGAGGGCGGCGTACGGTTTCGGGCGCGGGGGCCGGGCGGGAACCCGGTACGGGGGTCCGATCCGGACCGGGCGCGGGGGGCGGCGCGGGGCGGGGCGCGGGGGGCCGGTGGGAACCCGGCGCGGGGCCGAGCGCGGGGGCCGGGCGGGAACCCGGCGCGGGGCCCTCGGCGCCGCGGTCCTCTCCTTCGCCCTGCTCCTGGGCGGGTGCGGGCTCAAGAGCGGCTCCCCGATGGTGGACGACGTGTCGCCGGGGCCGGTCGGGCAGGGCGAACCGCTCAAGGGCGCGACCCTGACCGTGACCTCGAAGAACTTCAGCGAGAACATCATCCTGGGCCAGATGACCGGCCTGGTCTTCAAGGCGGCCGGGGCGGAGGTCCTCGACCGCACCAACCTCCCCGGCTCGATCAGTGCCCGCGAGGCCATCATCAACGGCGACGCCGACGCGCAGTGGGACTACACCGGCACCGGCTGGATCACCTTCCTGGGCCACGCGGACCCGATCGTCGACCCGGGGAAACAGTACGAGGCGGTACGGGACGAGGACGAGGGCAACGGGGTGATCTGGCTGCCCCCCGCCCCGCTGGACAACACCTACGCTCTGGCCATCAGCAAGAAGAACAACGCCAGGTACGGGCTGAAGACCCTCTCGGACGTGGCGGCGCTGGCGAAGAGGGACCCTGGGGCGGTGACGATCTGCGTGGAGAACGAGTTCGCCTCCCGCGACGACGGGCTTCCGGGCATGGAGAAGAAGTACGGGATGAGCATCCCGGCGGGCGGCATCCGGAAGATGGACGCCGGGATCATCTACACGCAGGTCTCCCGGTCCAGCTCCTGCCTGCTGGGCGAGGTGTTCACCACCGACGGCCGCATCAAGGCGATGGACCTCGACGTGCTGGAGGACGACAGGAACTTCTTCCCCAACTACAACGCCTCCCCGGTCGTCCACGAGGCGACCTTCGAGAAGTACCCGGTGATCGCCGAGCTGCTGGCGCCGCTCGCCCGCGCGCTGACGACCGAGGTCGCGCAGACGCTCAACGCCCGCGTGGACGTGGACGGCGAGGACCCGCACGAGGTGGCGAAGGAGTGGCTGGTGGAGAAGGGGTTCATCGAGACGGGGTGAGCGGCGGGAAAGTTGCAAAGGACCCGTTGCAAAAAAGCTTGCAAAGCTTCCTTTGCAACTCTACTGTCGCAGCATGCCCGAGAACGAGAACGCCCCCCGGCCCTCCCGCCGTACCGGCACCGGCCACAGGGTCCACAGCGTGGACGCCCGCACGCTACGCGCGGTCGCGCACCCCCTGCGGCTCCGACTGCTGAACACGCTGCGCGAGTTCGGCCCGGCCACCGCCTCCAAGCTCGGCGAGCGGCTGGGCGAGTCCAGCGGAGCGACCAGTTACCACCTGCGCCGACTGGCGGAGGCCGGACTGGTCGAGGACGCCCCGGAGTTGGGCAAGGGTCGAGAGCGCTGGTGGCGTTCGGTCCACGACGGCTCGATGCTCGAAAGCGCCGACTTCCGGCGCCACGCCGACCCGGAGGTGCGCGGGGCCATCGACTTCGTCCTGCACGAGACGGCCACCTCCCACGCCGAGGAGCTGAACACCTGGCTGGGCACCGTGGACGACTGGCCGGAGGAATGGCAACGCAGCTGGGACATGAGCGACTTCAAGATCCGCCTCACCCCCGAGCTGGCCCTGGAGCTGTCCCGCAAGGTCCACGAACTGGTGGAGAGCTACCGGGACGCCGTCCCCGAGGGCGCCGAGGGCTCGGCGGTCGTCCGTACCCACCTGCACCTCTTCCCGCGCCGCTCTGCATGAGCCGGTCGCCCGCCCCCCTCTCCTCCGTTCGAAGGGAAAACCGTTATGCACGCCGACGTCCACCACCTCCTGCACACGATCGATTCGGCCGAACTCCACTGCAGGGCGGCAGAGTTCCGCCTCCCCCGCGCCAGCCTGCGCGCCCGGCTCGGCTGGGTCCTGGTCGAGGTGGGCCTGCGGCTGACGGCCCAGGGCCGCGACACGGTCGTCCCGCGCGCCACCGCCTTCCGCCCGGCGTGACCACCGCCTCGGGGGGAGAGGGACCATGAGGAACCGCCGCATCCCGCTGGCCGCCACCCTGGCCGCCAACGCTGTTTCCACCGCGGGGACTTCGCTGACCCTGATCGGTGTCCCCTGGTTCGTCCTGGAGACCACCGGCAGTGCGGGCCGGGCCGGGGTCGTGGCGTTCTGCGCCACTCTGCCGATCGTCGTCGCCGCGCTGATCGGCGGCCCGGTCATCGACCGGATCGGCCGACGGCGCACGGCCGTCGCGTCCGACGCCGTCTGCGCGACCGCCATCGCGGCGATCCCGCTGCTGCACCTGGCCGGGGCCCTCGACTTCTGGATGCTGTGCACGCTGATGGCGCTCAACGGGTTCGCCCACACTCCGGGCAACACCGCGCGCTACGTGCTGATCCCGGACCTGGCCGAGCACGCCGGGACCACGCTCCCCCGGGCCGCCGGCCTCTTCGACGCGGTCTCGCGCGGGGCCCGGATGGTCGGCGCGGCCCTGGCAGGCGTCCTCATCGCCTTCGCCGGCGCGGAGACGGCCCTGCTGCTGGACGCGACGACCTTCGGGCTGTCGGCCCTGCTCATCGCCGCCGGGGTACGAGGGGTGCGCGCGGCCGAGCCGCGTGCGTCCGAGGCCCCGGTCTCGCTGCGCGCCTACGGCTCGCAGCTCCGCGAGGGATACGCCCATGTGCTGGGCCACCGGCTGCTGCTGGCGGTCGTGGCCATGGTGATGTTCATGAACGGCGTCGACCAGGGCTGGAACGCCGTCCTGCTCCCCGTGCACGCCGACGCGGAGCTGGGCGGCGCGACCGCCATCGGCCTGCTCACCGCGCTGTTCGGGGCGGGCGGCCTGGTGGGGGCCCTGGTGTACGGGGCGGTGGGGCACCGCTTCTCGCGCCGCGCGGTGTTCACGGTGTGCGTGCTCCTGTGCGGTGCGCCGAGGTTCCTGGTCGCCGCGGTGACCGGCACGACGCTTCCGCTGGCGGTGACGATGCTGCTCGGCGGGGTGGCGGGCGGGGTGCTGAACCCGATCCTGACGACGGTGATCTACGAACGCGTGCCGGACCGATTGCGCAGCCGGGTGTCGGGGACGCTGACGGCGGGCTGCGAGTTCGCGATGCCGCTGGGCGGACTCGCGGCGGGGCTGCTCGTGGAGGGCGCGGGGGTGGAGCGGGCGCTGCTGGCGATGGGCGGGGTCTACTTCCTGGCCACGCTGAGCCCGCTGGTGTTCCCGTCGTGGCGCACGCTGGACGACGTGCCGCAGGCGGAGAAGGGAGGGGAGGCGGAGGGCGAGCGGCCGTCCGTGCCGCCCGGAGCGGCCGCGGGCCCCGGCAGGGCCGCGGAAGGGGAGGCGACCGCCGTACCCGGCGCGACCGCCGTGCCGCCGCAGCTCAGCAGTGCGGCACCTTCCCGCCCGACCGGAGGGCCTTCAGCGAGCCGACTGCGTCCCCCAGCGTGTTGACGGGGACGACCCGCAGCCCGTCCGGCGCCTCGGCCTCCGCCTGGGAGCATTCGGCCTCGGGGACGAGGAAGACGCTCGCCCCGTCGCGGTGGGCGCCCTGGGCCTTCATGGACACGCCGCCGACCGCGCCGACCTTGCCGTCCGCCGTGATCGTCCCCGTACCGGCGATGGTGCGGCCGCCGGTGAGGCCGCCGCCGGACCCGTCGCCGTCGAGCTTGTCGATGATGCCGAGCGAGAGGAAGAGCCCGGCGCTCGGGCCGCCGATGTCGCCGAGGTCCACTGCCACCCGCATCGAACCGGGTTCGCGGTCCAGGTAGTTCAGGGCGGCGTCGACGGCGACGTTCTGCGACTGCTTCATGTCGTCGAGGTTGTGCTTCTCGATCTCCTTCTCCGATCCGCCGGTGGGGTAGACGGAGTCGCGCGGCATGACCGCCAGATCGGTCCGGAACCACGCGTCGAACACGTCACCGACGCGGACGTCCGCCTTCGGCCCGGTGGCGAGGATCGTCGTCATCCTCAGCTGGCCGTCGGTGGGCCGGGTCTCCGCACCGGTGATGGTGATCACCGGCCGCCCGTCGTTCTCGCCGAGCACGTCCGCGGTCACCCCGGGCCGCGCCACGGTGAACGGCAGCGGCGCGAAGGCCGCCGTACCGAACAGGGCGAGGACCGGCAGCGCGCAGAGGGCGAGGAAGCGGGGACGCGAGAGACGAGAGAGCACGCCCCCAATCTAACCGCCGAGCCGGAGCGGGAACGCGCCAGGCGTACGCGGTCCCGCTCCTCGCCCCGGCGCGCACGCCGGATTCCGCGGCGTACGTCCGCCGGGGAGCCCGGCGTGCGCGCCGGGCTCCCCGGGGATGTATGCCGGGGCGGCGCCGGGGGGGCGTACGGCTACCGCAGCGCGTCCGCGACTTCCCTGGCGGCGTCGAGCACTCGGGGTCCGACCCGTTCCGGGACGGCGTCGGCGAGCATGACGACGCCGACGCTCCCCTCCACGCCGGAGACCCCGACCAGGGGCGCGGCCGCCCCGCTGGCGCCGGCTTCGAGCTCGCCGTGGGTGAGGGTGTAGCCGGGGTGGTCGGCGTCCGCCGCCTGCCGGGCGGACAGAATGGCCCGGCCCGCCGCGCCCCGGTCCAGCGGGTGGCGGAAGCCGGCCCGGTAGGCGACGTGGTAGTCGGTCCAGGTGGGCTCGACGACGGCGACCGCGAGGGCGTCGCTGCCGTCGACGAGCGTGAGGTGGGCGGTGGCCCCGATGTCCTCGGCCAGGGAGCGCAGGGCGGGAAGCGCCGCTTCCCGGACGAGCGGGTGCACCTGTCGGCCGAGCCGCAGCACACCGAGACCGACCCGGGCGCGGCCGCCCAGGTCGCGGCGCACCAGGGCGTGCTGCTCCAGGGTGGCGAGCAGCCGGTAGACGACGGTCCGGTTGACGCCGAGCTTGTTGGACAACTCGGTGACGGTCAGCCCGTGGTCGGTGTCGGCGAGCAGCTTGAGGACGCGCAGTCCTCGGTCGAGCGTCTGGGAAGTCTCCGCTGTCACGACGCCCTCTCCTCTTCGGGGTGAGCGACGGCGGCCCGGCTCCGGAGGTTGCGACGCCGGTCCCAGCGGCGACGCACGGAGAGGCCGCCGGCCTGGCAAGGCACCGGCTGCGCTCCGCGGCGGCGTTGCCACGGGGCGTTCATATGGCGGGGACAGTAGCGAGCCAGTCCGCTCAGCGGAAGTCCTCGTCCAGAATCCGGTCTCCGGAATCAGGACCCCGAAACGGCCGACGCATAAGGGCCGGTCAGCGCGGTGTCGTCCGGTAAACGAACATCTACGCGCGTCCACGTGTCACGACCCCGGCGCGAAGGGCAGCACGCAGAGGTGAACAACCGTTAACGTTCCGTGAACAACCGCCCCATGATTCTTTACCCTGCCCCCCCTCCCGCCCCCGCCGGACCGGCCACCGCACTCCGCTCCGGGCCGCCTCGGGCCGCGCCCCCTCGGTAGCTTCCTGGCAGACGGCCGTCCTCGGAGACACCGCCCGGGAACGTCGCAACGACCTCGCCCGGGGCCTGGCCGGGCAACTCGGCTGTGCGGACGAGGCCGCGCTGCCCGCCCGGGTTCCCGAACCCGCGAACGGTTGACGGACACGACGAGAACGAGGAGGAGGGCGGGACGCGTACGCATACGCATACGCTTCCCGCCCTCTTCCGCCCCGGGCCCGTCCTCCCGCTCACTTCATGCGCGTGGCCCACTCCTGGACCTTCGCGATGCGCGTCTGGATCTGGTGGGCCGTGGCCTCCGCGCTCGGCGGGCCGCCGCAGACGCGGCGCAGTTCGTTGTGGATCACGCCGTGCGGCTTGCCGCTCTGGTGGGTGTAGGCGGAGACCATCGTGTTGAGCTGCTTGCGCAGGCTCAGCAGCTGCTTGTGCGTGACCACGGGCCGGGCCTCGGCGGGCTTCTCCAGGAGGTCGGCCTCCTCGGCCGGCTTCTGGCGGCTGTGCGCGATCTGCCGGCTCTGCCGCTTCTGGAGCAGGAGCTGCACCTGGTCCGGCTCCAGCAGCCCGGGGATGCCGAGGTAGTCCTGCTCCTCCTCGGAGCCGGGGTGGGCCTGCATGCCGAACTCGGCGCCGTCGTACAGCACCCGGTCGAAGACGGCGTCGGACTCCAGCGCCTCGAAGGGCAGTTGGTCCTCGGTCTCCTCGTCCTCCAGCCTCTCGGCGTCGGCGAGGAGCTTGTCCTCCTCGGAGAACGGGTTCTCCTCGTCACCGCCCTTCTTCGGCCTGTCGAGGACGTGGTCGCGCTCGACCTCCATCTCGTTGGCGAAGTCGAGGAGCATCGGAATGGTCGGCAGGAAGACGGAAGCCGTCTCGCCGCGCCGGCGGGAGCGTACGAAGCGGCCGACGGCCTGGGCGAAGAAGAGCGGCGTCGAGATGGTGGTGGCGTACACGCCGACGGCGAGCCGCGGCACGTCGACGCCTTCGGACACCATCCGCACCGCGACCATCCAGCGCGATTCGTCGGCGCTGAACCGGTCGATCTTCTTGGAGGCGGCCTTCTCGTCGGAGAGGACCACGGTCGGCGTCTCGCCGGTGACCTTCTTGAGGATCTTGGCGTACGCGCGGGCCGAGTCCTGGTCGGTCGCGATGACGAGGCCGCCCGCGTCGGGAATGCCCTTGCGGACCTCGGTGAGCCGCTTGTCGGCGGCGGCGAGCACGTTGGGGATCCACTCGCCGGTGGGGGCGAGCGCGGTACGCCACGCCTGGCCGATGGCGTCCTTGGTCATCGGCTCGCCGAGCCGGGCGGCGATCTCGTCCCCGGCCTTCGTGCGCCAGCGCATGTTGCCGCTGTAGCTGAGGAAGATGACCGGGCGCACGACGCCGTCCGCGAGCGCGTTGCCGTAGCCGTAGGTGTAGTCGGCGGAGGAGCGGCGGATGCCGTCGTTGCCCTCCTCGTACTGGACGAACGGAATCGGGTTGGTGTCCGAGCGGAACGGCGTACCGGTCAGCGCGAGCCGCCGGGTCGCCGGGTCGAACGCCTCCTGGCACGCCTCGCCCCAGGACTTCGAGTCGCCGGCGTGGTGGATCTCGTCGAGGATCACGAGCGTCTTGCGCTGCTCGCAGCGGTTGCGGTGGAGCATCGGACGGACGCCGACACCCGCGTACGTCACGGCGACCCCGTGGTACTCCTTGCTCAGCGGACCGGCGCTGTACTCGGGGTCGAGCTTGATCCCTATCCGCGCGGCCGCCTCCGCCCACTGCTTCTTGAGGTGCTCGGTCGGGGCGACGACGGTGATCTGCTGTACGACATGGTGGTGCAGCAGCCACGACGCCAGGGTCAGCGCGAACGTGGTCTTGCCGGCTCCGGGCGTCGCGACGGCGAGGAAGTCGCGCGGCTGCTCCTGGACGTACCTCTCCATGGCGCCCTGCTGCCAGGCTCGCAGCTTGCCGGCGGTGCCCCAGGGGGCGCGGCCGGGAAAGGCGGGTGAGAGGTGGTGGGAGGCGGTGGTAGTAGTCACGGTCTCCGGTTCGGGGCTCTCGGGTGCGTGGGGCGCTGTCCGCACCGGCCCGGCCCGATCGGGCCCGGCCTGCGATACGACAACCGGGCCACCCTACCGGGGGCCCGGTGGAAACCCGGTACGAACGAGTCGTGACGACGCCCGACGAGACCGTGCTCACATCGCGTCGGCGACCAGGTCCCGCAGCCCCTGGGAGACCGCCTCGATCTCGTCCGTCTCCCCCCGTCGCGACACTGATCACCAGGCGTTCCGCGGCATCGGTGTCGGGGCGCGGACCGACGCCGTTCACGGCCGGGAACGTGACGCACGAGAGCCACGCCGTCCTTTTGTTGCCGTCGAAGAGGGGGCGGTGGACCGCCAGGGACTGGAGGAGCGCCCTCCCCCAACGGAACAGGCCCCCCGGGCCGCCCTGGTACCGCTACCTCTCCCGTACGACGACCCGCGTGGCCACCCACGCCCCCACCAGCGCCACCCCCGCCATCGGCAGGAACACCGCCGCGAAGGCGCCGGGGTGCGAGGCGGTGGCGGTGGCCTCCACGGCCCCGTGGGCCGCGGCGCCGAGGGCCTTGCCGCCGAGGGCCGCGAAGGCCGCGCCGCCGATGGCCAGCAGCAGGACGTTGGAGAGGCCGTCGGATATCTGGAGGGCGGCGGAGTTGGAGCCCGCCTCCTCGGGGGCCGACAGTTTGAGCAGCAGCACGCTGGTGGAGGCGATCACGATGCCCATCCCGAAGCAGCCGAAGGCCCAGGCGACGGCGACGGTCCAGACCGGGACGCCGTCGATCAGCACGGAGGGCGCGGCGGCGATGGAGGCGGCGACGAGCAGCATGCCGACCACCATCAGCCGCTCCCGGTGGGGCTCCGTGCGCGGCCGGGACTGGACGAACGATCCGAGCGCCCAGGTCGCCCCGCCCACGGCCAGCGACAGCCCGGCCATCGTGGGGGACAGTCCGCGCTGGGTGACCAGCATCAGCGGCACGAAGGACTCGGCGGCGATGAACGATCCGGCGGCGACCCCGCGCAGCAGGACCACCGAGGGCAGCCCGCGCGCGGCCCGCACGGTGCCGGTGGGCAGCAGCCCGCGGACGGCGGGCACGAGCAGGGCGGCGCCCGCGGCGGCGGGCAGGAGGGCGAACCAGTCCAGCTCCTGTCCGGCGTACTGGAGCAGCCCCGCCCCGGCCGAGATCCCCAGCGCGAGGCGGATGCGGCGGCGGTCGTACGGCTCCGCGGCGGCGGCCGGGTCGGCGGGCCCGGAGGCCGTGCGCCGGATCGCCGGGAGGGCGAGGGCGAGCGGTATCACGATGAGGGCGGGGATGCCGACGAAGACCCAGCGCCAACCGAGCTGCTCGGTCACCGTGCCGGCGGCGAGCGGGCCGACGACGGAGGGGATCACCCAGCTCGCGGCGAAGGCGGCCAGGATGGCGGGCCGGATGTGCTCGGGGTAGGCCCGTCCGATGACCACGTACAGGGCGACGATCACCAGCCCGCCGCCGAGTCCCTGGACGGCCCGGCCCGCGATGAAGGTCCACATCCCGGTGGCGGCCCCGGAGAGCAGCAGGCCCGCGCCGAACGCGGTGATGCCGGTGGCGAGCGGCTGGAGCGGCCCGCGCCGGTCGGCCCACTGCCCGGAGAGGACCATGGCGAAGAGGCTGGTGGTGAAGTACGCGGAGAAGGCGAACGCGTAGAGCGGGATCCCGTTCAGCTCCCGGGCGGCGACCGGCATGGCCGTGCCGACCGCCGTGGCCTCGAACGCGATGAGGAACACCACGGAGACGATGCCGATGCTCAGCGCCCGGTAGGTGCGTCCGAGGACCCCTTCGACGGCTTCGCGGGGGAGGTCGGACAGCGGGTCGGGGGAAGGGGCGTCGGTCGCGGGCGGCGCGAGGTGGGCGGCGTCGGTGCCGTCACGGGGTTCGAGGGCGGTCATGCCCTCAGCGTAAGGGGCGTCAGCCGGTATGAACCCTGTCGATGTACGGTCCCGGGCTCGGCCCTTCGTCGTAGGTCCCGGGTGCGGCCCAGGGGTCCGGGCCGGCCGCCCGGACGGACCCGGTTGTGAACGGCGCATGGCAGTCGCGTTGCGGGCGGGCCGGATGCCTTGAGGCAGGGGGCGGGGGCCCGTAGCGTCGTTGTCAGCAGGGAAGACGAGGACCCACCGCACCACCCCCGACCGTGTGCCCGAGAGGCTCAGGGGCTCGACTGCAACTCGAGTTACACCGGTTCGAATCCGGTCACGGTCTCCACCGCACACCGGCCGCCCCTGTCACGGGGGCGGCCGGTTCCGTTTCCGCGCCTGCCCTGTCCGCCCCGGAGAAGGACCGGCCGGCCAGGGCGAGCCGCACGACGGCACCCTTGAGGTCAGCGGATGAGTTGCGCCGGCACAGCCGGATTTCCGGTGCAGGCCAGCTCGTCCACCAAAGTGCGCGCGAACGTCGACAGCAGGGCCTGGCGCTGCTCGACCGCCAGGCCGGGGTCAGTAACCGTCGCCTGCAGGGGAAGCCCCGCTTCCTGTCCTGGTGCGGCGCCAGGGACACCGCACGTGACGAGGAGCTTCATGCTGGGCTGCCCCGCCTCCGGCTCGACGAACACCTGGTCATTCACCTGTCGCCAACTCTTGGCATACTTCGGCTCGCTCATCGAATCGATGGTGAGTACCGACCACTGGACCGTCGCCTCGATCACCAATGCGCCACCGTCCTCGGCTGGGATCTGAATGCGACAAGCACTGTATGAGTTGTGCAGTAGATCATCAGCCGACCACTCCTCAGCCTCACGATCTAATATCGCAGCCAGCTGCCCCGGACTATTGCGCACGGTGGCAATCACCTCGCCTCCGTCCACGGAGCCGACCGCCCTGCGAACGTTCTCCGCCCCCAGGAACTGACCACACCCTCGAAGGCTCGCGGAAGTACGCGTCCCCTCGTCCGCCCCGGAACCATCCGAGCACCCGGCCAACACCAGCGCGCACAGCACGAAACCGGACATCGCGAACGCAGGGAATGATCGCTTCTTCATCAGTTGACCTTCATCGGCTGACGCGCGGCCGTGACGCCGTGGTTGTAATCCTGCTCAACATCACGGAAAAGATCACGCTTCTCCTCTTTCGTCATACCTGCGGAGTCGGCGTAGTGGAACATCGCGGCCGCAGCACTGCGCCTGCCCTGCGTACTCTCCGAAGCGATACTGGTGAGCGCCTGGTCGTCATTGTTGTACTCGGATTCTTTGAGGTATTGCAGAGTGTCAGAGCCGTACTGCGTGCTCACCACACTGCCGACCGTCTCCATTACCAGCGGCACCGCAACTGTGGAGACAACACCGGCGGCAGGCCCGAGCACAACGGCCGACCCCACTCCCACCACAATGGTCACCGCTCCACTGACGCCGGCCTTGCGCCACTCCGCACTCTTCTCCAGCGCCAGATTTTTCGCGTCCTCATCCTCCGCGAATTCATCGCCGATTCCGATGCTGCGCGACTCATCGAGAATTCCATGAACCTTGGTCGCGTTTCCGCCGAACGCCACCGCATCCCCCTTGTTGTCGCCGTACGACCGGAGTCCGCTGGCCTCGTACACTTGCTGAGCGCCGCTCAGCGTCCGGTAGCCCTCGTCGCCTGCGGCGACTCCGGAAAGGAATCTGAGCGTCGGCTCCACTCCGAAATCGGTCCTTTTAGTTCCGTCGCCGCTCTTTTTGAACAGCTCTTCGCGCCCTGCTTCATCGCCGTAGCCGCCGAAGTTGTAGGTCGAGTAATTCAAGTCGTCGATGTAGGCGGCGCCCATGCGCGCAAGGCTGTCCTTCATCGGCTCGTGACGGTCCCTGAGCCCGGAGTCTCCCCCGTAGGTGTCGATCACGTTCTTCATGATGCCCGCCGTCACCTCGTCGCGCTTGAGCGTGGGTGAGGGGTCGTCCCAGGCGTGCCCGGTGACCGCCGCCTCCAGCGCCTTTCCCAGCGCATCGGGCATGTACTCCATGGACTTCTTCATGTCGTCACGGCCGTGACCTGTGATGTCGTAGAACGGCTCGTAGTCTTCGTTCTGGAAGAAGTCCAGGTAACTGGTGATCTCCTGCCCTTCCTTGTCCTTCCCGAGATCAGCGTCACCCTTCTTCGGGGTGCCGTCCTCGTTGTACGCGGTGGGTTCGGCGGAGAAGAACTGCTTCGCGGCCTCCGGACTGTGCCCCAGGGCTTCCATCATGCTGTTCACCGGGTCGTAACCGGATCCGTTCACCCCCGAGGGGTTCAGTGGATTCTCCGACCCGCTGGGAGAGCCCTTCGATCCGTAGAAGAAGCCGTGATCCTTCTGCCGCAATTGCACTACATGCTCGGCGATAGGATGGAGGAACGACGGGGCATATCTCCCGTACCGCATGATGCCGCCGAGCAGTTGGTACCCGAACGGCCCACTGCTGTCGTGCTTGCTCAGCAAAATGCGTTCCGTTCCCATTTTGCGCAGCTCCGGGCCCCACTCCGCCGAGAACGCCTTGTCGCGCGAGGCGGTGGCCAGGTTCAGTCCCAGGTTCTCCTGAAGTTCCTGGACGTCCCTGAGCCGCTCCTTGTCGACCCTCATGCCCTCGTGCGTGTCCGTGGCGAGCTGACCGAAGAAGGCGAGCGCTTTTTCCGGGCCGAGCTTCTCGTAGAAGATCTTCGCGAACTCCCGCGACCGCCCGTTGTCGCGCAGCAGTTCGTTCAGCGCCTGGAGTTCGGCGTGCGTCAGATCGCGGCCCTTGACGGCCAGGGCCACGGCCCGGGCGGCTTCTTCCTGGTCGAACGCGGTGTACTTCGGGGCGCTGAAGTCCCGGCGGTCGGTGACGTTGGCCTCGAGGGAGTTCTTGAAGGCCGCATCGGTGTCGTTGCAGGTGTCGACGATGAGGTCGATCCTCTTCTGCCACAGCCGGATGTTCTCCGTCTCCTGCTGGAGGTGGGTGGTGAAGTCGGGATCGTGGCGCGCCGCGCTGTTCTCGGAGATCGGAGAACGGGCCGTGACCTTGCCCCTGCCGTCCACCCGGATGCCGGCCGCCGGCCCTTCGTGGTCTCGGATGGCGACGAGGTCGTCCTTGGCCTTCTTGAAGGCCGCGTACCCCTCTTCGAGTAGCGCCTTCACGCCCTTGGCCTCGGCAGCGGCGTCCGCGAACTCCTTGGCGGTCTTGCCGACGAACGCCTTCGTGACCCCGGCGTTGATGCCTTCCCAGCTCGCCTTGTATGCCTTGGCCTTCATGCCGTCCGATGCTTCGCCGGCGAGCTTGTCCAGCTTCGCCGCCATTTCCGACCAGTCGTCGGCCACCGCCTTCAGCTTCCCCAACGGGGCCTCGACGATGTCCTCGTAACTCAGCATGCGCTCCCCCGAGCCCTACTTCAGGTATTCCGACAGCTTGGAGACCGCCGCCAGATCTCCGCCGATCTTGACGTCGTCCTTCGCGTGCTGCGCCTTGGTGTAGTCCAGGTGGTTCGAAATGTGCGCACAGGAATCCAGCAGCGTCTTGAGGTGCTTCTGCCAGCGGTCGTGCACCTTCAGAACCGCCGCGCCGCTCGCGAAGTTGCCGTTGGTCAGGGCCGTCGCCGCGTCGAAGGTGGCGGGGCGGGCGTGGTCGCCGTCCTTCGACAGCCTCGTACGGAGCTCGTAGGCGTCGTTCCCGATGGCGCCGAGATCGTCCCGGTGCACCACCAGGTCGGCCGCTCCCCCGCCCCCGCCCTCAGCCGGTACCCCATTGATCTGCGTAGCATTTCGCCGGGCCGCCGCCGACCGCAGTTCGGCCCATTCTTTCTCGAATGTCACGTACTCCCTCGGGTCTCCTCGTGCGGACCGCCTTCGCGGCAACCGTACGGCGGCGAACAGAGGGCGGGCGAGAAGGATCTGAGCCTTTCCTCGGACCCGAATTCGGCGGAGCCCCGGTGGCGCGCGCAGGACCGACGTCTTCCTGTCCGAGGGCACGGCCGGGTTCACGACCGCCGAATCGGGGGTCCGGTGGAGAGCAGGGTTTTCATGCCGAGATCCGAGAGCCGGGGGCGGCGGCGACCCCCCTTGCCCGGTACGGCCTCGGCACCGCCGTCGGCGACGGTCCCCGCCGGGCGTCGGGACCGCCGTCCGGACCTCTTTCCCCGCGTCAGCCCTTCGGGGCCGCCACCGCCGCCTGGGGCCTGATCGGGAGCCGGTTGACCGGGCGGCCCGTGGCCGAGCGGACGGCCGCGGCGACCGCCGCGGGGGACGTGACGACGGGGACGGCGGAAGCCGGTTTGGCGCCGAAGGGGGCCACCACGTCGCGTTCCTCGACCAGCTTCACGATCCGGATGTCCGGGGCGTCCAGCGAGGTCGGGAGCGCGTAACCGGTCAGGTCGGGGTGGCGGATCAGGCCCTTCGCGGTGCGGAGGTTCTCCGTGAGGGCCGCACCGATGCCCTGGGTGACGCCCGCCTCGATACGGATCGCCAACTGCGCCGGGTTCAGGACGCGGCCGACGTCCTGGGCGACCGCCATCTCGACCACGCGGACGGAGCCGAGTTCGACGTCGACGTCGACCACCGCCCGTACCGCGCAGAACGCGAGGCCGACGAACGCGTCGCCCTGGCCGGACTCGTCCAGCGGCTCCGTGGGGTGGGGGCGGCACTGCGCCGTCGCCCACAGCTCCTTGCCGTCCAGCGTCTCCGCGACCGTCGTGGACAGCACGCCGTCGTACGAGGTGATCTTGCCGTCCGCGATCTGGAGCAGCTCCGTGGACATGCCGAACTTGTGGGCCAGCGGCTGGAGCAGCTGGGTGCGGACCATCTTCGCCGCCCGCTCCACCGCCCCGCCCGACACCCAGGTGTGGCGGCCGTGGGTCGCCGGACCGGCGGGCGGCTGGTCGGTGTCGACCGCGGCCACGTGGACCTCCTCGACGCCCAGGACCTCCTGGACGATCTGGCGGGCCAGCGTGGTGAAGCCCTGGCCCGTGTCGACCGCCGCGCAGATCACCGTGGCCACGCCGTCGTGGACCCGGACCGTGGCCGTGGAGACCTCGTCCGCCCCCTCGGCGCCGAGCATGTGGACCATGCCCACGCCGTAGCCCACGCCCCGACGCACCGCACCGGGCTCCCCCGCCCCCTCCGGGCCGCCCGGCAGCAGCCACTCGTCCTCCGGGCCGTCCTTGGGGAGAGCGGGCAGCGGCTCGTCACGGACCGCCTTGAGCAGTTCGGCCACCGGGGCGGGGCAGGTCACCGTCTGGCCGGTGGGCAGGATGTCGCCGGTGGACAGCGCGTTGCGCAGGCGGAGTTCGGCCGGGTCGATGCCGAGCCGGGCGGCCAGCTTGTCCATCTGGCCCTCGTACGCGGCGCAGACCTGCATCGCGCCCTCGCCGCGCACATGGCCCGACGGCGGGTTGTTCGTCCGGACCGCCCAGCCCTCGATGAAGGCGTGCGGGACGACGTACGGGCCGCACGCGAACGCCACGGCAGCGGCCAGGGATTCGGAGGAGGCGTCGGCGTACGCGCCCGCGTCCAGCAGGATCTGCGCCTCCACCTTGATCAACCGGCCCTCGGCGTCCGCGTGGTGGCGGTAGCGCAGAAGGGTGGGGTGGCGGTGGGTGTGGCCGAGGAAGGACTCCTCGCGGGTCGCGGCCAGCTTCACCGGGCAGCCGGTACGCAGCGCGAGCAGCCCCAGCGGAATCTGGAAGCCCGGGTCCTCGCGGTCGCCGGTCGCGCCGGGCACCCCGGTCACCACGACCTTGACCCGGTCGGGCTCCAGGCCGAAGCAGGCGGCGATCAGGTCGCGGTCGGTGTGCGGGTCGGTGGAGGCGGTGTAGATCTCCACGCCGCCGTCCGGGCGGGGCACGGCGAGGCCGGCCTCCGCGCCGATCGGGGCCGGGTCCTGGCGGCCGATGCGGTACAGCCCCTCGACGACGACCTCGCCGGTCGCCTCCGGGTCGCCGTAGCGCAGCGGGATGTGCCGGATCAGGTTGCCGTCGGGGTGCAGCGGCTCCGCCGCGAACGCCTTCTCCGGGTCGGTGACCGGCTCCAGCACCTCGTACCGTACGGCGATGGCGGCGGCGGCCAGCCGTGCGGTCTCCGGGTGGTCGGCGGCGACCGCGGCGATCGGCTCACCGTGGTGGCGCACCAGGTCGGAGGCGAACACCGGGCGGTCCACGACGTGGCGGCCGTAGTTGCCGTCCCCGGGGACGTCCTCGTGGGTGACGACCGCCCGCACGCCGGGCATCTCCTCGGCCCCCGAGGTGTCGATCGACAGGATGCGCGCGTGCGGGTGCGGGGAGCGCAGCACGGCCGCCCAGAGCAGGCCCTCGGCCCAGAGGTCGGCGGCGTACGGGAAGGTGCCCTCGGTCTTCGCGCGGGTGTCCGCCGACCGCAGGGACGCCCCGAGGCCCTGCCGGGGCGGTCCCTGGTCCGGGTCGGGGCTCCCGCCCGGTGCGCCTGCCAGCGCGTCGATCCTGGGCAGGCTGGTGCTGGTCGCGTTGGCCGCGGTGGCCGCGTCGCCGCTCACGCCGCCTCCTTGTCGTTCGCCCCGTCGGCGCTGCGACGGGTGGTGAGCCCTGGGTTCGCGTGGTGCGGGCGCCGCTGTCGTACGGCGGGGCCGCGGGCGTGCCTCACAACGCCTCTCCCTCGTGCGGGCGGGGCCCCTGCCGTACGCCGCCGGCCCCCGGCTCGGCCTGGTGCGGGATACGCGCCTCGTCCGGGGCGGCCGCGACCGCCTCGGCGCCGGCCTCGCGGGCCGCGACGACCTCCGCCACCGCGTCGAGCACGCCCCGGTAGCCGGAGCAGCGGCAGAGGTTGCCGCAGAGGGCCTGGCGGGTCTCCAGCTCCGTGGGGGCGTGGTTGCCCTCCAGGAGGTCGTGGACGGTCATCGCCATGCCGGGGATGCAGAAGCCGCACTGGACGGCCCCGCAGGAGGCCAGGGCGCGCTGGACGTCGGAGGGCTCGCCGTCGACGGCGAGGCCCTCGACCGTCCGCACCTCGCTGCCCGCGGTGGTGGCGGCCGGGACCAGGCAGGAGGCGACCAGCCGGCCGTCGACCTGGACGTTGCAGGCACCGCACTCGCCCTGCGAGCAGCCGTCCTTGGCCCCGGCCAGCCCGAGGCGCTCGCGGAGCACGTACAGCAGGGACTCGCCGATCCAGGCATCGCTGACCGGGCGGTCCACGCCGTTCACGTGCAGCACGTAGGAGGTGGCGGGGTGGTCGCTGGGCGCGTCGAGGGGGGCGGGGGCCTGGGCGAGGACCGCTTCCGCCGCCGTTCCACGTTCCGGTTCCGGGGTGTCCGGGACCGCGTCCGGGGTGGCGGCCGGCACCGCGTGCGCGTCGGATTCGGCGTCGGCCCCGGCGTCGGGTTCGGCCTCCTGCGCCTCCGTCTCGGCGGTGGAAGCCTCCGTCTCGGCCGCGGAATCCTCCGCGTCGGCGGCGGTGTCGGGGGTCTCGGGCCCGGGAGCGTCGGCGGGGACGGCGGCGGAGCCGTCCTCCGCCTCCGTCGACTGCGCCGCACCTGCCGGGTGTTCCGCCTGCTCCTCCGGTGCGTCGGCCCGATCGTCCGCCGCGGGTTCCGGTTCCGGGGCCGGCCTCTCCTCGGGGGCGGGTACGGGGTCGATTTCCGAATCCGCTGCCGAATCCGCTTCCGGGGCCGGTTCCGGAGCGGGTTCCGGCTCCGGGGCCGGTTCCGGGATCTGGTCGGCCCAGGGGGCGGGAGCGCCGCCGGGCAGCGTGGCCGGGCGGGCGCTGTCCGCGTACCAGGACGGCGTCTGCGTCGGGGCCGGGTAAGCGCCCGACGCCTCAGGGAGCTCCCCGTCCGCCGCGGGGGCCGCCCACGGGACCGGGGGGCCGGTGTGGCCGAAGGCGTCGGCGGGCGCGGACGGACCCGCGTGGTCGACGTGACCCGCGTGGTCGACGTGGTCTGTGTGGTCGACGTGGTCTGTGTGATCGGCGGCAGCCGCGTGGTCCACGTGCCCGGCGTGGTTCACGTGCCCGGCGTGGTCCGCGTGGTCGACACGGCCTGCGCTGCCCGTGCCCCCCGCCTGCCCGAAGTCGTCACCGTGCCCGAAGTCCTCGGCGTGCCCGAAATCATCGCCGTGCCCGAAATCATCGCCGTGCCCGAAGTCCTCGGTGTTCCCCACTGCTCCGAAGGCGTCGGCGTGACCCGCGTAGTCCACGTGCCCGGTGTGCCCGGTGTGCCCGGTGTGCCCGGCGTGGCCCGCGTGGTCGGGGTGCACCGGCCCGTCCAGGGCGTCGTGGTGCTCGGGCGCCGGGGCGGTCGGCGGCTCGGCCGGGGCCCCGGTGAAGTTCCACTGGGCCGTGGCGTGCGAGGTGTTCTCGTACGGGCCCCGGTAGCCGCTCGGCACGTCGCTCTGCCGGTTGGGGTCGGGCCAGTGGACCGCGCCGGTCTCCTGGGCGGCGGCGGCCTCCCGGGCGCGCCGCTCGGCCTCGGCCTCGGCCGCGGCCTGCTGCGCCTGGGTCTGGACCACCCAGCTGCCCGTCGCCGCCGGGTCGAGACCGGCGGCCGGGGTCAGCGGCACGATCATCGGCGGCACGTACCCGTGGCCGGGCGCGGCCAGCGGGATGTCCGCCAGGTCCTCCGGCGGGAGGTGCACGAACGCGGTGGCGTCGGCGTCGAAGCCGTCGCCCTGCGGGGTCGGCTCCCAGCCGCCGTACCCGGAGTCGGGGCCCTCGGAGTGCCCCTGCCACCCGTACTGACCGTGCTGGTCAGGCTGGTGGGAGTTTTCCTCATTGCTCACGACAGTGCCCTCCCCAGCGCGCGTCGGGCGAGCGCGGCGACGGTGCGCCGCAGGTGCAGGACGGCCGGGGACAGCGGCGGAGCCTCTGACCCGTCGGCCGGTGGTGCGTGGTCCGGGATGCAGGCGGCGGCGACGTACTCGCCGAAGGCGGCCAGCGCGTCGGGGGCCAGCCCGCGCTCACCGTCCCAGTCGATCAGCGAGGCGATCCAGCGCTCCGCCTCCAGCGGGCGCAGCGGCATCGGGGCGATCGCGCCGACGGCGCAGCGCACCCCGCGCCGGGCCGGGTCCAGGACGATGGCGACCGAGGCGGTGGCACGGCCGGGGCCGGTGCGGCCGGTGGCCTTGAGGAACACCTGCGGCGCGTGCAGCAGCGGTACGCGGACGAACCCGATCAGCTCCGCCGGCTCCAGCATCTCGCGGCCTGCCAGCAGGTGGGAGACGGGGATCTCGCGGCGGGCGCCGTCGGGGCCCGCGACGACGAGTTCGGCCTCCAGCGCGGCCAGCACAGGCAGGGCGTCGCCGGTGGGCGCGGAGGTGACGATGTTGCCGCCGAGCGTGCCCGCGTTGCGGATCTGGGGCGGTCCCGCGGCGCGGGCGGAGGCGGCGAGGGCGGGGATGAGGGCGGCGAAGTCGGGGCGGCCCATGCGGGCGTGGGTGAGCCCGGCGCCCAGGAGGGCGTGGCCGTCCTGGTAGTGCCAGCCGCGCAGCTCGCTGATCCGGCCGAGGCCGACCAGCGCCGAGGGGCGCAGGAGCCCCTTGTTGACGGCTGCCATCAGGTCCGTGCCCCCGGCGACCGGTACGGCGGCGGGCATGGCGCGGAGAGCCGCCACGGCCTCGTCCAACGAGGCCGGCAGCGTCACCGGCTGCGCCGCCTGCGGTGCGTGCGTGGTCAACCCAGCTGCCCCTTCCCGGTCTCCCGGCTGTCTGGCCTGTTCCGCCGTACGGTACGTGTTCACAGCCCGGACGTGGCAACTCTGGCACATCTTCCGACCGGGCCGACGCGAGGGTCCGCGAAGGGCGGCTCCGTCCCTGACCTGCGAGATGTTCCGGTTTGACAGGTCTTCGACGGTGCGGGTGAATTGCCACTCTTCAGCGAGGCCCGTACGACTTGTGCCGTTCGCACCCTCGTGCCGGCGGAGACGCCGGCCCCGGGCGCGCGTCGGCCGCAGCGGCCCCGGGGGCGGGGGCGGCTGCGGCCGGCGGGCCGGTGCGGGGTCAGACCACCGGCGGGGCCCCGTCGATCGGGCGGCCCAGCACGCCGGGGCGCCGCTGCCGGGGCAGCGGGCCGCCCGGGCGGCGGTAGTCGACGCCGAGGGCGTCGAGCCGGGCGTAGTGGGCGGTCATCCGGGCGTCGAACGCGGCGAAGTCCCGGTCGGCCGGGGCGGGGAGGGCGGACCAGGCGACCTCGGCGAAGGCGGCGAGGCGCGGGAAGACCTGGTAGTCGACGCGGTCCCGGTTCTGCATGACCTCGGTCCACACGTTGGCCTGGGCGCCCAGGATGTGACGGGCCGCCTCCTCGCTCAGCCCCGGCGGGACGGGCTCGAAGCGGTAGACGTCCTCCAGGGTCCGTACGTACCCGATGGGCATGGGCTCGTCGGGGCCGCCGTCCTGGCGGTGGTCCAGGTACACCTGCTGTTCCGGGCACATGACCACGTCGTGCCCGGCCTCGGCGGCCGCGATGCCGCCGGCGTAGCCGCGCCAGGAGGAGACGGCGGCCCCGTCGGCGAGGCCGCCCTCCAGGATCTCGTCCCAGCCGATGAGGCGGCGGCCCCGGGCGGTGAGCCAGGAGTCGAAGTGGCGGATGAACCAGGACTGGAGGCCGTCCTCGTCCTTCACGCCCAGTTCGGCGATCCTCGCCTGGACGGCCGGGGACTCCTTCCACTGGTCCTTGGGGCACTCGTCGCCGCCGATGTGGACGAAGGGCGAGGTCTCGGCGGGGAAGAGTTCGAGCACCTCCTCCAGGACGCCCTCGAAGAAGCGCAGGGTGGTGTCGGTGGGGGCGAGGACGTTCGGGTTGACGCCCCAGGTGTCCCAGACGGTGAGGGCGGTGGTGTCGACGACGTCGGTGTTGCCCAGTTCGGGGTAGGCGCTGATCGCGGCCTGCGAGTGGCCCGGGATGTCGATCTCGGGGACGACCCGGATGTGCCGTTCGGCGGCGTACGCGACGATTTCGCGGATGTCGTCCTGGGTGTAGAAGCCGCCGTGGGGGGACTCGTCCCACAGGTCGGAGGCCCGGTGGCCGTACTTGGTGCGGGCGCGCCAGGAACCGACCTCGGTCAGGCGCGGGTAGCGCTTGATCTCGACGCGCCAGCCCTGGTCGTCGGTGAGGTGGAGGTGGAGGACGTTCAGCTTGTGGGCGGCCAGCAGCTCCAGGTAGCGCAGGACGTCGTCCTTGGGCAGGAAGTGCCGGGAGACGTCGAGCATCATGCCGCGCCAGCCGAAGCGGGGTTCGTCCTCGACGACGACGGGCGGGACCTCCCAGGTGCGGCCCGGGGCGAGGGGGGCGCGCCGGAAGGCGTCGGGGCCGAGGAGCTGACGGAGGGTCTGCGCGCCCCGGAGGACGCCGGCCGCGGTGCCGCCGGTGATGCGGACGGCGTTCGCCTCGACGGCCAGGCGGTAGCCCTCGGGGGCGAGCGAGGCGTCGAGCTCCAGCACGACGCCCCGCCCGGTGGAGCCGACGCCCGAGCCGTCGCCCCGCCGGGTTCCGGTGCCGTCGCCCTCGGGGAAGGGCAGTCCGGTGGGCGGGCCGAGGGTGGTGCGCAGCCAGCGGGCGACGCCCTCGGTGCCCGGGGCGGCGGTCAGCGGGGTGGTGCAGTCGAGCGGGTACGGTCCGGCGGCGGCCGCGGTCAGGGTGCGCGGGGCCGGGATCAGACCGAGGGCCGCGGTGTCCACGGCGCCCGTGACGAGGGGGTTCTCGGGTGTCATGACGTCAGTCCTTAACCGCGCCGCCCAGTCCGGAGACGAGGCGTCGCTGTACGAGTACGAAGAAGACCAGTACGGGGATGGTCATCACCGTCGAGCCTGCCATGATCCCTCCCCAGTCGTTCTCGTCCGGTTTGAAGAAGACCAGCAGCGCCATCGGCAGCGTCGACTGGGAGGTGTCGCTGATGATGAACGACTTCGCGAACAGGAAGTCGTTCCAGGTGGTGATGAAGGAGAAGACGCTGGTCGCCACGAGCCCCGGGAAGACCAGCGGGAAGAGGATCTGCCAGAGGAAGCGGGTGCGGCTCGCCCCGTCGATGTAGGCGGCCTCCTCCAGCGCCTCGGGGACGGCCTTGACGAAGCCGCGCAGCATCCAGATGGCGAACGGCAGCGAGAAGGCCAGGTGCGGCAGGATCAGCGAACCGAGGGTGTTGAGCTGGCCGAAGTCCCGCATCAGGAAGAAGAGCGGGATGGTCAGCGCCTCGACCGGCACCATCTGCGCGACCAGGAACATGATCAGCAGGGTGGTGCGGAACTTGAAGCGGAAGCGGGTCACGGCGGTGGCGGCCAGGAAGGCGACCAGCGCGGAGAGGATGACGACCGTGCCCGCCACGAGCAGGCTGTTGAGGAAGTAGCGCCCGAAGTCCTGCTGTTCGAAGACCCGGCGGAACGAGTCGAGCGAGGGGGCGAGCGTCCAGGGGCGGGCGTCGGTGGACTGGATCTCCCCGGCCGGTTTGAAGGCGGAGAGCACCATCCAGTACAGCGGGAAGGCGACCGCGACGGCGATCAGCAGGGCGGCGGCCTCGGCGGCCAGCCTGCCGGGGCGCTTGACGCGCAGGAGCCCGGCGATGCCGCCGCTCCCCCGCCTGCCGCCGCGTGCGGTCCGCTCGTGCACGGCGCTGTCGGTCGTCGCGCTCACAGTTCCTCCCCCTGGCGCCGCACCAGGCGCAGATAGACCAGCGTGACGGCCAGCAGGATCACCAGCATCACGACGCCGATGGCCGATCCGAGGCTGTACTGCGAGGACGCGAACGCCTTCTGGTACGCGTACACGTTGAGCACCAGGTTCTGGCCGGCGATGCCGCCGCCGTTGGTCATGACGTAGATCTGGGTGAAGACCTTGAAGTCCCAGATGATCGACTGGATGGTGACGACGATGAGGATGGGCTTGAGCATCGGCGCCATGATGGTGCGCCAGATCCGCCACTGGGACGCGCCGTCCAGGGAGGCGGCCTCCAGCACCTCGGTGGGGATGGCCCGGATGCCCGCGTACACGGTGACCATCACGAACGGGAACGAGCACCACAGGACTTCGAGCAGCACGAGCGCGAAGGCGCTGTAGCGGCCGTACGTCCAGGAGAAGTCGCCGAGCCCCAGCACCTTGTTGACCGGTCCGAAGTCGGGGTCGAAGAGGAAGACCCAGACGGTGGAGCCCGTGATCGCGGGGGTGGCCCAGGCGCCGAGCGCGGCCATCATCAGCGCGAGCCGGGGCAGGGCGCGGATGCGGGTGAGCAGGACGGCGAGCGCGCAGCCGACGAACAGGGTGGAGACCACGCAGGCCGCCGCGAAGACCACGGTGGCGAGGAGGACCTGCCAGAACTGGCTGTCCTCGAAGAGCGCGGCGTAGTTGCCGAAGCCCTGGAAGGTGGTGGGTTCGCCGCCGCTGACCTGGGCCTGGGTGTACTCCAGGAACGAGATCAGGCCGAGTTGGTAGATCGGGTAGACCAGCAGCCCGGCGAGCAGGACGAGGGCGGGCAGCAGGTAGAGCCAGGGGGTCCAGCCGGAGTGGCCCTTGGGCGAGACGGTCCGGCCGCGCCGGGGCGGGCGGGCGGCCGGGGGGTTGCCGGCCGCCCCGGCCCCGCCCGCGGGCGGGGCCTTGAGCGGAGAGGTGTGCGTGGTCATCGTCAGCCGGCTTCGGTGAAGGCCGCGTCCATCTTCTTCGCCGCGTCGTCCGAGGCGGTCGCCACGTCCTTACGGCCGGAGACGATCTCCTGGAACATCGTCGGCAGGATCAGGGAGGCGTCGATCTGGCCCCAGGCCGGGGAGGCGGGGACGAACTTGGCGCCCGCGTCCAGGGTCCGGACGAACGGGGCGACGAACGGCTCCTTCTTCGCGGCGTTGTCCAGGACGTCGGTGTAGGTGGGCAGGAAGCCCATCGCGTCGAACATCGCGGCCTGGGTCTTCTTGCCGGACAGCGACTTCATCAGCTCCACGGCGAGGGTGCGGTGGGAACTGCTCTTGAGGACGCCGAGGTTGTTGCCGCCCGCGAAGGCCGGGGCGATGGAGCCCTCGGCGACGCCGGGCAGCGGGACGACGGCGTACTTGCCCTTGACCGCGCCGGCCTCGACGGCCGCGTGGCTGAAGTCGCCGCCGATGGCCATGGCGGCCTTGCCGGAGGCGAAGGCGGTCACGGTGGCGTTGCCGCCCATGGAGGCGCACTTGGCGGCCGGGCAGTTGTCGTCGCCGAAGAGGGAGGTGTACGCCTCGATGCCCTTGCGGGACTTCTCGCTGTTGATGCCGGACTTGTACGTGCCGCCGGTCTCGCCCGCGAGTTCGCCGCCGTTGGCCCAGATGAAGGGCATCGCGCCGTAGGTGTACGCGCCGCCCACCGCGAGGCCGTAGAGGTCGGGCTTGGCCTTGCGGATCTTCTTGGCGGTGGAGATCAGCTCGGCCTGGGACTTGGGGGCGTCGATGCCGAGGTCCTCGAAGACGTCGGTGCGGTAGTAGAGGGCCCGGACGCCGACGAAGAAGGGTGCGCCGTAGACCTTGTCCCCCACGGTGACGGACTGCTTGGCGATCGGGTCGGTGTCCTTGGCCTCGTCCCAGGCGCCGAACTCCTCGGTGATGTCCGCGAGTCCGCCGTCCTTGACGTATCCGGCGGTGTCGCTGTTGCCGTACTCGACGAGGTCGGGGGCGCTCTCGGGGTCGTTGAAGGCGGCCTTGATGCGCTGGGCGCGGGTGTCGACGGGGATGTACTCGACCTCGACCTCCGCGCCCTCGTGGGCCTTCTCGAAGTCGGCGACGGCCGCCTCGACGACCTTCTCCTTGGGCTTGTTGCCGACCTCCTGGAAGAGCCAGACACGGAGGGTGCCGCTCTTGTCGTCACCCTTCGCACTCGTGTCGGAGGTCTGCGGCGCGCAGGCGGTGGCGGTGAGGCCGGCCAGCACAAGCGCCGCAGCCGGGGCGGCAATTCGGGCAGAAAGCTTCATCCGGAACCCCTACCGGTCATGTGTTGCATCATGTGCAACGTGCGTTTCGTTCTGCACAACTGGCAGGAGAGTAGATCCGCGTTCCGGTGACGACAAGTGGTCTCGACCACTCTGTGACCAGCGAATGCAGCCCGTGCAACGCCACGGGACGGTCACCGTCCGTGAGCGGGCGCACGAAAGGCCCCCGGGGCGCACGGTGTCGTGCGCCCCGGGGGCCTCGGGGCAGAGGGAGGGGCCGGTCCTACTTCTTGTCCTTGCCGCCCTTGCCCTTGTCCTTGTCGCCGCCGGCGCCCATGGACTCGTAGATCTCCTTGCACATGGGGCAGACCGGGTACTTCTTGGGGTCGCGTCCCGGTACCCAGACCTTGCCGCACAGCGCGACCACGGGAGTGCCCTCCAGGGCGCTCGCCATGATCTTGTCCTTCTGGACGTAGTGGGCGTAGCGCTCGTGGTCGCCGTCGCCCCTCGACACCTGCGGCGTCGGCTCGACGAGGGTCCCCGTACCTGCCCCGCGATCGGGCTCAAGAGTGCTCATAACCGCCAAGGGTACTGAAAGAGACGGCCTTCGGCGGAGGGAAGGGCCACCCCCGGTCGAACGGAGGGCCGTCCGGTCAGTTGAGCGACGGATCGTCCGCATACGTGGCGATCATCGCGAGTTCGCTGCGCTGGCGGCGGAGCACCGCCCGCCAGAGCCGCTCGGGGTGCGGGGCGGAGACGTCGCCGGGCTCCGACTCGACCACGTACCACGCGCCCTCGGCCAGCTCGCCCTCCAGCTGGCCCGGTCCCCAGCCCGCGTACCCGGCGAAGATCCGCAGCGAGCCGATGGCGGGGCCCAGCAGCTCCGGCGGGGTCTCCAGGTCCACCAGGCCGATCGCCCCGTGCACCCGCCGCCACCCGAGCGGCCCCTCCTCACCGGGGATCACCGCCACGCCGAGCGCCGAGTCGAGCGAGACGGGCCCGCCCTGGAAGACGACGTCGGGCTCACCGGTCAGGGCGGCCCACGGCGCCAGGACGTCGCCGACGCCCACCGGGGTCGGGCGGTTGAGGACCACGCCGAGGGAGCCCTCCTCGTCGTGGTCGAGGAGCAGCACCACCGCGCGGTCGAAATTCGGGTCCGTGAGGGCGGGTGCGGCCACGAGCAGCCGCCCTGTGAGCGAGGACACCTCGGTCATGGCTCGAATGATCCCGCATCTTCGGCCGCCGCGGGGGCCGAGCGACCGTGATACCGCCCTCACGAGAGCGAGCGCAGCTCAGGGCGCACGGGGGCACGGGGAGCGCAGCGGGCCCCCGGCCCCCGTCGCCCATCCGGACGGTGACCCTCCGCAAGATCGGGTACGCGGAGGGTGTCGCGGTGCGTAGGCGATGGCCGGACACCCCCCTTCGCCTTACGGAACGGGGGTAGGAGGCCATTACCCTTTTCGTTGGCCCCCTGCCCGACCACTCCGGAACGCGAGATACATGACCGGCACAGACGATGTCCTGCTTGTCCACGGCGGCACCCCGCTGGAGGGCGAGATCCGCGTCCGAGGCGCCAAGAACCTGGTGCCGAAGGCCATGGTCGCCGCGCTGCTCGGCAGCGGGCCCAGCCGCCTCCGCAACGTTCCCGACATCCGTGACGTACGGGTGGTCCGGGGGCTCCTCCAGCTGCACGGCGTCACCGTCCGCCCGGGCGACGAGCCCGGCGAACTGATCCTCGACCCCTCGCACGTCGAATCGGCCAACGTCGCCGACATCGACGCCCACGCGGGGTCGTCGCGCATCCCGATCCTGTTCTGCGGCCCGCTGCTGCACCGCCTCGGCCACGCCTTCATCCCCGGCCTCGGCGGCTGCGACATCGGCGGTCGGCCGATCGACTTCCACTTCGAGGTGCTGCGCCAGTTCGGCGCGACCATCGAGAAGCGGGCGGACGGCCAGTACCTGGAGGCCCCGCAGCGGCTGCGCGGCACCAAGATCCGCCTGCCGTACCCCTCGGTGGGCTCCACCGAGCAGGTGCTGCTCACCGCCGTCCTCGCCGAGGGCGTCACCGAGCTGTCCAACGCCGCCGTCGAACCGGAGATCGAGGACCTCATCTGCGTTCTGCAGAAGATGGGCGCGATCATCTCCATGGACACCGACCGGACCATCCGGATCACCGGTGTCGACCGGCTCGACGGATACACCCACCGGGCGATCCCGGACCGCCTGGAGGCCGCCTCCTGGGCGTCGGCCGCCCTGGCGACCGAGGGCAACATCTACGTGCGCGGCGCCCAGCAGCGCTCGATGATGACCTTCCTGAACACCTACCGCAGGGTCGGCGGGGCCTTCGAGATCGACGACGAGGGCATCCGCTTCTGGCACCCGGGCGGCGCGCTCAACGCCATCGCCCTGGAGACGGACGTGCACCCCGGCTTCCAGACCGACTGGCAGCAGCCGCTGGTGGTGGCCCTCACGCAGGCGGCGGGGCTGTCCATCGTCCACGAGACGGTGTACGAGTCGCGCCTCGGCTTCACCTCCGCGCTCAACCAGATGGGCGCGCACATCCAGCTCTACCGCGAGTGCCTGGGCGGCTCGGACTGCCGCTTCGGCCAGCGCAACTTCCTGCACTCGGCGGTCGTCTCGGGCCCGACCAGGCTCCAGGGCGCCGACCTGGTCATCCCCGACCTGCGGGGCGGCTTCTCGTACCTGATCGCGGCGCTGGCGGCGCAGGGCACCTCCCGGGTGCACGGCATCGACCTGATCAACCGCGGCTACGAGAACTTCATGGAGAAGCTGGAGAAGCTCGGGGCGAAGGTCGAGCTGCCGGGCGGTTCGCTCGTCTGACCCTCCCACGCGCCCGTAGGGCGCACAGTGCTGCCGCACACAGCACTGCGCACCGCGCGGTCCCCGTGAGCAGCCCGCCGCCCCGGTTCCGGTCTCGGAGCCGGGGCGGCGGGCTGTCCGGCGTCAGAGGGGCCCTGGGGGGCCGTACGGGCGGGCCTGGCGGGCGTAGCGCCCGGGGGTGGTGCCCACGATCCGTTTGAAGTGCCGGGTGAGGTGGGACTGGTCGTGGAAGCCGACGGCGACGGCCGCCCGGCCGGGCGGCACCCCGTCGAGCAGCAGCCGGCGCGCCCGGTCGACCCGGCGGGACGTCAGGTACTGGTGCGGCGCGATGGCGTAGGCCGCGCTGAACGCCCGTACGAGGTGGACGGGGTGGGCGTGGACCAGGCGGGCGGCCTCGGCGAGGGTGACGCCCTCGCGCAGCCGCGCGTCGAGCAGGTCGCGCAGGTCCCGGGCGACGCCCCGGCCGGGCGGCGGGCCGGAGGGGGCCCGGCCGGGGCGCAGGTGGCCCCGCAGCCGCTCGCCGACGAACGCCAGCCGGCTCTCCGCCTCGAACGCGTCTCCCGGGTCCGCCAGGGCCTGGTGCAGCCGGCCGACGCGGGTGCGAAGCAGCGGGTCGGCGAGGTCCGGGGTGTCGACGGCGGGGCCGACGAGGCCCGCGTCGAGGAGCGTCATGTCGAGGTAGAGGACCCGTTTGCGGAAGCCGTCGGCGGTGGCGGGCGACCCGTTGTGCGGGACACCCGGCGGCAGCAGGCTCACCGTGCCGCCCGGCGTGGCGCGCTCGTGGCGGTCCAGGTCGTAGCGGACGGCCCCGTCGTCGACGATCAGGAGCGTCCAGGCGTCGTGGACGTGCATCGGGTAGGCGTGCTCGGTGAAGCGGGCGTGGAAGACCTCCACGATGCCGGCGACGGCCGGGCGCCAGGCCGAGACCTCCTGCCGCGCCACCATGCTCACAACGTACAAGACCGGGGCCGGGGGCAGCGGCCAGTCTCGAACCATGAGAAACACGACGACGCAGGCCGACGGGGTTCCCGGCGGCGAACACGCCCCCGTCCGCTTCGACACGAAGATCGCGGTGCTGCTCCGCGACGACCTGGAGAGCTGGCAGCGCCTGAACGTGACCGCCTTCCTGGTGAGCGGTCTCGGCACGGTGGTCCCGGAGGTGGTCGGGGAGCCCTACGAGGACGCCGACGCGACCGCGTACCTGCCGATGCTCCGCCAGCCCGTCCTGGTCTTCGAGGGGGCGAAGGAGACGCTGACCGGCGCGCACGCCAAGGCGCTGTCGCGGTCGCTGGCGACCTCGGTCTTCACCTCGGATCTCTTCGCCACGGGGAACGACCGGGACAACCGGGCGGCCGTGCGGGCGGTGGGGCGGGACGCGCTGGACCTGGTGGGCCTGGCCGTGTACGGACCGCGCAACGCCGTGGACAAGGTCATCAAGGGCGCGCGGATGCATCCGTAGCCTCCGGGCGCGTACGGAGCGCGTGACGGGGCGTGACGGCAGGCTGCCGCGGAGCGCGTACGCCCCGGGCGGGCCGCGCGGAGCCCTCGTCGCCGGGGGCACATGCGAGGCGCATGTGCCCGGGGCGTGCCCGCCGGGCCGCGGCCGGTCCGCATGTGCCCCTGGCATGCGGAAGGGCGGCCACTCCCGGTCAGGAGTGGCCGCCCTCGCCGTGCCGTGGGGTTACTTGCCCTTGGCGGCTTCCTTGAGCTTCGAGCCCGCGGAGACCTTCACGCTGTAGCCGGCCGGGATGTTGATCGGGTCGCCGGTCTGCGGGTTCCGAGCGGTGCGAGCGGCACGGTGGGTGCGCTCGAAGGTCAGGAAGCCGGGGATGGTGACCTTCTCGTCACCCTTGGCGACGACCTCACCGACGGTCTCGGCGAGCGCGGCCAGCACGGCGTCGGCGTCCTTGCGCGTCACCTCGGCACGGTCGGCCAGGGCGGCCACCAGCTCACTGCGGTTCATGTTGTTACTCCCGTGTTCTTCTTGCCTGTGAGGCGTGAGATCGAAGCCGATGCTGCCAGGGCCCTCTGACAGTCCCCGGACCCGGGTCTGATGTCAGACCCTCTCGCCCGATTACGCATCCTGCCCCCACCAGCGGCGGGAAAGCCAATCCGGAACCCTTCGAGGTCGATGAAAAGCGCCACGGTCTGCTCGTGGTGACGCTCCGTCGACTTGGCCGAGCGGTCCGCAGCGGATGCCGGGCCCCGCAGGGCCCGCTGCCCGCCCACCCTAAAGGGGCGTTTGGGGCGCCGCGACCCGCGACGCGCCGTGCGGCGCGGGCGGGTGCGGGCCGGGGTACTTCGCGCGTACCCCCCGAAAGGGGGCCGAAACAGGGAGATCAGACCATCGTGGAGGGGGTGGTCGCGGAGGCTCCGGCGGCCTTCGCGGCGGCCCGGACGGCGTCGGCGACGGCGCCCGCGACCTTGTCGTTGAAGACCGAGGGGATGATGTAGTTCGCGTTGATCTCGTCCTCGGCGACCACGTCGGCGAGGGCGCCGGCCGCGGCGAGCATCATCTCCGTGTTGACGGTGCGGGACTGGGCGTCCAGCAGGCCGCGGAAGACACCCGGGAAGACCAGCACGTTGTTGATCTGGTTGGGGAAGTCGGAGCGGCCGGTGGCCACGACCGCCGCCGTCCGGCGGGCGACCGCGGGGTCGATCTCGGGGTCGGGGTTCGCGAGCGCGAACACGATCGCGCCGTCCGCCATCGCGGCCACGTCGTCGCCGTTCAGGACGTTCGGGGCGGAGACGCCGATGAAGACGTCGGCGCCGGCCACGGCCTGCTTGAGGGTGCCGGTGACGCCCTCCGGGTTGGTGTTGTCGGCGATCCAGCGCAGCGGCGAGTCGGGGTCGGCGGCGACCAGGTCCTCGCGCCCGGCGTGCACGACGCCGTGGATGTCGGCGACCACGGCGTGCTTGACGCCCGCGGCGAGCAGCAGCTTCAGGATGGCCGTGCCGGCCGCCCCCGCGCCGGACATGACGACCCGCACGTCCCCGATGTCCTTGCCCACCACGCGCAGGGCGTTGGTCAGGGCGGCCAGCACGACGATCGCGGTGCCGTGCTGGTCGTCGTGGAAGACGGGGATGTCGAGGGCCTCGCGCAGCCGCGCCTCGATCTCGAAGCAGCGCGGCGCGGAGATGTCCTCCAGGTTGATGCCGGCGAAGCCGGGGGCGATCGCTTTGACGATCTCCACGATGGCATCGGTGTCCTGGGTGTCCAGGCAGATCGGCCAGGCGTCGATGCCGGCGAAGCGCTTGAAGAGGGCCGCCTTGCCCTCCATCACGGGCAGCGCGGCCTTCGGGCCGATGTTGCCGAGGCCGAGCACGGCGGAACCGTCCGTCACGACTGCGACGGAGTTGCGCTTGATGGTGAGGCGGCGCGCGTCCTCGGGGTTCTCCGCGATGGCCATGCAGACCCGGGCCACGCCGGGGGTGTAGATCATCGAGAGGTCGTCGCGGTTGCGGATGGGGTGCTTGGACGCCATCTCGATCTTGCCGCCGAGGTGCATGAGGAACGTACGGTCGGAGACCTTGCCCAGCACCACGCCGTCGATGTCGCGCAGGCCCTCGACGATCTCGTCCGCGTGCGAGGTGGAGGAGGCGGCGATGGTGACGTCGATCCGCAGCTTCTCGTGGCCGGACGCGGTCACGTCGAGGCCGGTGACCGAGCCCCCGGACGACTCCACGGCCGTGGTGAGCTGGGAGACCGCGGTGCCGCTCGCGGGCACCTCCAGCCTGACCGTCATCGAGTACGAGACGCTGGGCGCCGTTGCCATGGCCGAGTCCTTCGCTTTTCCGAGCTTCATTGCCGCACATACGGAACCCACGCTCCGGATGCGCTTCCCGATCGTCGCACCTACCGGCGGGTAGCCGGTAATGACTGCCGCCTTTCGGAAAGTAGTTTCCACCATACGAGAAGTCACCCGTTCAGCGGAACCCCCGAGGGCCGGAGAAGGCGGCGGACGGGACCTGAAAGAGGACAGGCCCGCGTCACCTGGGGGTGACGCGGGCCTGTCCTCTTCGGTTCTTCTACGTTGGGGTGGCACCGGCCCGCCATGCTCGCCTCGCGGCAAGTGGTCGCTCGAAGCGACGAAGGTTGGGCCCGGGGGCTTGGATCGAGCCGGTGCCAGTACCACGGTAACAAAGACCCCGGAAAAGTGATTCCCGTGCGACGGGTTGACGGAGGAAATCCGCCCGGGCCGCCCGGCCGGCCGCCGGGCGCGGCCGCGTCCGACGGCCCGCGGTCAGTCCCGCAGCAGGTCCGGAACCCCGTTCCCGTCCGGCAGGTCCCGCTCCCCCGAGACCACCGTGAGCTGCTGCGTCGCCCGGGTCAGCGCCACGTACAGCACCCGCAGGCCGGCCGGGGACTCGTCCGCGATCTCCGCGGGCGAGACCACCACCGTGGCGTCGTACTCCAGGCCCTTCGCCTCCAGACTGCCCAGCGCCACCACCCGGTCCCCCAGCTCCGCGAGCCATGCGCGGGCCTGGGCCCGCCGGTTCATCGCGACGACCACGCCGACCGTGCCGTCCACCTCCGCCAGCAGCCGGGCCGCCTCCGCGCGGACGGTGGCGGCCAGCTCCCCGTCGCGTACCGGCTCGAAGCGCGGCACCACCCCGGTCGAGCGCACCGCCGCCGGGGACTCCATGCCGGGCATGGCCAGCGCCAGCACCTTCGCGGCCAGCTCCGCGATCTCCGCCGGGTTGCGGTAGTTGACGGTCAGCGTGAAACGGCGGCGCGGCCGGGAGCCCAGCGCCTCGTCCCGGGCGGCGGCCGCCTCGTCGGGGTCGGACCAGGAGGACTGGGCCGGGTCGCCGACGACCGTCCAGGTGGCGTGCCGTCCCCGGCGGCCGACCATGCGCCACTGCATCGGCGTGAGGTCCTGCGCCTCGTCGACGATGACGTGGGCGTACTCGGTGCGCTCCGCCGCCAGCCGCTCGGCCCGCTCCCACTGGGTCTCCTCGCGCTGCGGCATCAGCTCCTCCAGACCGGTGAGCTGGTCCAGCGGGTCGGCCTCGCGCTTGCGCCGGGGCCGGGCCGGGGTGCCCAGCAGCGCCTGGAGTTCGTCCAGGAGCGCCACGTCGTGGACGGAGAGCGGCCCCTCGCCCGCCGCGTCGAGCCGCTTCAGCGACCGGGCCAGGCGGCGCACCTCGCCCTGGTTGAGGACCCGCCGGGACCAGCGGGCCAGCCGCCTCTCGTCGGCCATCGCGGCCAGCACCCGGCGCGGCGTCAGCTCGGGCCACCAGGCGTCCAGGAACTCCAGGAACGGGGTCTCGGTGGAGACGTCCTCGTCGAACGAGGACCGCAGCTCGGCGGCGAGTTCGGGATCGGTGTACCGACCGCGTCCGGACGACTTGTTCCACAGGGCGTCCAGCAGCAGCTTGCGGGCGCGCGGGCGCAGCAGGTTGACCGGGGCGGTGCCGCCCAGCACGTTGTTGCGGATGCGCCGCAGCTCGTCGGCCTCCAGCTCGACCCGGGCCCCGAAGGCGACCACGCGCAGCCGGTCCGGGGCCGCGGCCGCGGGGGCCGGGCCCTCCTCGGGCTCCTCGCCGAAGGAGAGCTGACCCGTCTCCCGGCGGGGCGCGGCGGGCCGACCCTGCTCCAGCGCGCCACGGGCCGCCTTGCGCAGCACGGGGAGCATCCGGGAGGAGCCCTTGACCCGGGCGACGGCCGGTTCGTCGTAGGCGGTGGCGCCTTCGAGGCCCGCCGCGTCGTCGGAGAGCGAGCCGATCGCGCGGATCGCGACCTGGCCCTCCTCGCCGAGCGAGGGCAGCACCCCTTCGGTGTACGCGACCAGGAGCGGGGTGGGGGAGACGATCAGGATGCCGCCCGCGTACCGCCGCCGGTCCTGGTAGAGCAGGTAGGCCGCCCGGTGCAGGGCGACCGCGGTCTTTCCGGTGCCGGGGCCGCCGGTGACCTCGGTGACGGAGGCGGCGGGGGCCCGGATGACCAGGTCCTGTTCGGCCTGGATGGAGGAGACGATGTCCCGCATGGTGTGGCTGCGGGCCTGGCCGAGCGCCGCCATCAGCGCGCCGTCCCCGATGACGGGCAGCTTCCCGCCGTCCAGGAACGCCGTCAGCTCCGGGCGCATCAGGTCGTCCTCGACCCCGAGCACCCGGCGCCCCTTGGAGCGGATGACCCGGCGGCGTACGACCCGGCCCGGGTCCTTCGGGGTGGAGCGGTAGAACGGGGCGGCGGCCGGTGCCCTCCAGTCGATCACCAGCGGCGCGTAGTCGGAGTCCAGGACCCCGATCCGGCCGATGTGGAGCGTCTCGGCGATGTCGGCGGTGGCGTCGTCGCGTACGGCGTCGTCGGCCGGCTCGACGGAGGTGTACGCGCCGTCCGGGCCGCGCTCCCCGTCCTTGCCGAGCAGCAGGTCGATCCGCCCGAACAGGAAGTCCTCGAACTCGCTGTTCAGCCGGTTGAGGTGGATTCCCGCCCGGAACACCTGGGCGTCCCGCTCCGCGAGCGCGCCGGGGGTACCGACCTGGCCGCGTTGCACGGCGTCCTTCATGAGGAATTCCGCCTCGTCGATCTTCTCTTCGAGACGGTGGTAAACACGGTCGAGATGTTCCTGTTCGACACCGATTTCCCGGTCCCGCAGCGATTCGACAGCGGCATCCTGCGCGGCCACCGAGGCCCCTTTCTTCACGGCACTGGGCAGCCGTCAACCCTATGCGAAGGGGGGCCCGAGCGCACCTGCCGACCAGGAGCCGGGACCGCGCGCCGCCCGGCCCGCCGCCTCGGCCATCGGTACGGGGCGGGCGGGCGGTTCATTCGACGCCGTGCTGACCTTCCGTCCCCGGCCCGGCGGCGCCGGGGGTTCCCGGAGCCCCGCCGGAGCCCTCCGCCTCGGCGGCTCCCGGGCCCTCGCCGCCGGACTCCCCCAGGCTTCTGCGGCGGTGGCGGGCGACCCGTGCGCGGTTGCCGCAGACCTCGCCGGAGCACCAGCGCCGCCGTCCGCCGCGCGAGGTGTCCAGGTAGAGCCGGTGGCACGCCTCGCCCTGGCAGCGGCGCAGGGCCGCCCGGGCGACCGGGTCGGTGAGCAGGTCCACCGCGTCCCGGGCGACGACGGCCAGGAGGCCCGCGCAGTCGGGCGCGGCGTTCAGGGCCCGTACGAGCACCCCGTCCGCGCCGCGTACCGCACGGTGGCCCGGAGGGGGCCCGGAGGCCAGGGAGTTGACCCGCTCCAGCGCGCCCTCGGCGCCGGGCCCGCCGAGCTGAGCCGCCATCAGCCGGCCGATGTCGAACCGCAGTGCGTGGAAGCGGTCCACCCAGGAGGCGTCCACCGCCGTCAGCCCGGTGCCGGGCGGGACGAGCCGGACCTCGGTCAGCCACCGAGCCAACCGGGCGGGGGAGCCGAGCTGTTCACCGGCGCCCGGCGCTCCGCCCGTAGGCTCCGTGGCCAGCAGTTCGAGACAGATCCGGCCCGCGTCGAAGCGCCCCGCCCCCGTACCCCTGCCCGTAGCCATACTCCTGTCACCGCCTCGGTCGCCGGTGGAACGGCCACCCCCAGAGTGGACCCGCCGGGGCCCGGCCGGAACCCCCGCCGCCGCCCCGGTCCGGCCCCCGTCCCCCGGTCCGGCCCCCGTACCGTGGCGGTCATGGATCACGAGGGGGAGCCGCCCATGGACCGGATCGACGGGGACACGGTGCTCGGCGCCGGCGGACTGCTGCTGCGCCGGTGGCGGCCGGAGGACCTGCCCGCACTGCTGCGGGCCTACGACGATCCGGCGATGCGGCGGTGGCTGGCCGTCCAGGTCTGCGGACCGGAGGGGGCGGCGGCCTGGCTGGAGGCGCAGCGTACGGGGTGGGAGACGGGCACCCGCTACGGCTTCGCCGTGACGGAAGCCGGGCAGGCGGACGGGGAGGGCGGCGGTCCGGGCGGCGAACTGCTCGGCAACATCGCCCTGAAGCGGCCGGACCCGCTGAACGGAACGGCGGAGGTGGGTTATTGGACGGCCGCTCCGGCACGGGGGCGAGGCGTGGCGTCACGGGCGCTGGCGGCGCTGACCGACTGGGCGTTCACGCGGTTCGCCGTATCGGGGCTGACGCGGCTGGAGTTGCTGCACCAGGTGGACAACGCGGCCTCCTGCCGGGTGGCGGAGAAGGGCGGGTACGCGTTGGCGCGCGTGATCCCGGCGCTGCCGCCCGACTATCCGCTGGAGGGCCATGTGCACGCGCGCCGGGCCCCGGCGGCGGCGCTCAACCGGTCGGCGGGTCGTCGTGCAGTAGGCGCTGGAACAGATGGTGGTCGCGCCACCGGCCGTTGATGTGCAGGTAGCCCGGTGCGGTGCCGGTCCGCTCGAACCCGGCCTTGGCGAGCACGCGTTGGGATGCGGCGTTGTCGGTGACGGTGGCCGCCTCGACGCGGTGCAGGCCCAGCAGGTCGTGGGCCGCGTCGCACACCGCGCCGACGGCGGCGGTGGCCAGTCCGCGTCCGGCGTGGTCGGCGTCGACCCAGTAGCCGAGCCGGCCGTTGCGGAAGGGGCCCCGCTCGATGGCGGAGAGCGTGAACGCCCCGATCACCCGCCCCCGGGCGTCGGCCAGGACCCAGGGCATGGCCCGTCCGGCGTCCCGGTCGGCCAGCAGCGCGGTGAGCCGGGCGGCCTGGCCCTCGACGGAGTAGAAGGTCTCGGGGCGTACCGGCTCCCAGCGGCGCATGGAGGCGCGGTTACGGGTGAGGGCCGCGGCGAAGGAGGGCGCGTCCGCGAGTTCGGCGGGCCGGAAGGTCACTTCGGGGGCGAGGAGGCGGCTGTGATCGTCCATCCGGTCACGCTAGCGGGGGCGGCCGGACGCGGCCCACCGGGCCGGAGCACGGACCGCCGCCCCGGTACGGCCCCGCCGCCCTGACCGCCGCACTGCCCCGCCCGGCCGCGCCGTCCCCGCCCCGCCCCGCGTCGCCGCCTCCGCGCCGCCTCGCCGCGCGACCCCTCCTCCCCCGGCCCCCGGCAGGGCACGGTGGGCGGGAGGTCACCGCCCGTGCCCGGTCTCCGCCGAGGGGTCAAGCGCCAGCCGGTAGCCGCGTTTGACGACCGTCTGGATCAGCCGGGGCACGCCCAGCGCCGAGCGGAGCCGGGCCATCGCCGTCTCCACCGCGTGCTCGTCGGTACCGCTGCCGGGCAGGGCCCGCAGCAGGTCGGCGCGGGTCACCACCCAGCCGGGGCGGCGGGCCAGCGTGTGCAGGAGCGCCATGCCGGCGGGCGGCACCGCGCGCAGTTCGTCGTCGACGAGGACGGCGTGGCCCCGGATCTCGACCCGGTGGCCGCCGACCGGCAGGACCCGGGCGGTGGGCGGGAGCCGGGCGCAGAGCAGCTGGACGAGGGGGCCGAGCCGGAAGCGTTCCGGCTGGTGGGTGGGGACGCCGCGGTCCTGGAGCGGGAGGGCGGTGACCGGTCCGACGCAGGCGACCAGGACGTCGTCGCGCAGGGCGCCGAGGACCTCGGGGAGCAGGCCGCGCGCCTCGGCGCGTC
This sequence comes from Streptomyces sp. NPDC017448, assembly GCF_044330565.1. Taxonomy (NCBI): domain Bacteria; kingdom Bacillati; phylum Actinomycetota; class Actinomycetes; order Kitasatosporales; family Streptomycetaceae; genus Streptomyces; species Streptomyces sp. NPDC017448. The sequence continues at coordinate 213,406 of NZ_JBIRLM010000009.1, forward strand.
CCAGGAACGAGGCGGCGGCGGGGGCGCTGGTGAAGGTGAGGGCGTCCAGGCCCCGGGCGGCCGTGGCGTCGAGCATCCGGTCGAGCGGGGCGACGTCCCGCGGGGGCATCCAGCGGTAGACCGGGACCACGACGACCTCCGCGCCCGCGGCCGTCAGGGACTCGACGAAGCCGGGGAGCGGTTCGCCGTGCAGTTGGAGGGCGATCCGGCGGCCGGCGACGCCTTCGGCGAGGAGGCGGTCGAGGACCTCGGCCATCGACTCGGACCCGGGCGACCAGGCTTCGGTCAGCCCGGCGGCCCGGACGGCACCCTTGACCTTGGGGCCCCGGGCGAGGAGTTCGGCCGCCCGCAGCGTCTCCCGCAGGGCGTCGCCGATCCCCCAGCCGTCGGCCGCCTCGAGCCAGCCGCGGAACCCGATCGCGGTGGTGGCGAGGGCCACGTCCGGGGCGTGCTCGATCAACTTCCGTGTGGAGGCGAGGAGTTCGCCGTCGTCCGCGAGCGGCACGATCCGCAGTGCGGGGGCGTGCAGGACGGCGGCCCCGCGTCGGCGGAGGAGGGCGCCCAACTCCTCGGCGCGGCGGGCCGCGGTCACCCCGACGGTGAAGCCCGCCAGGGGGCCGTGCGCTGTGTCGTCGTCCTGCATGCGTGTTCCCGCTCCCGTGTCTCCGCCGACGGCTCGTCCGGTCCTGCGCGCCGGTACGGAAGGCCCGAGCCTGCCAACCGCGCGTGACGGTCTCGGTTCCCCCGTATTTCCCCGCCGTTACGTCGGCCGTCGCCGGACCGTCTCCTTCCCGCGCCCTCCGCCCGTGCCGTCCTCACACCTCCGCGTAACCGGGCCGGGGCCGTGCGGGCACGGGCGTGGTGGGGCGAAGGTATACCGCCCAGGTGAGGGCGGAGCAGACTCCGTAGAAAGCGAGGAAGGACCAGAACGCCGCGGTTCCGGTGCCGTACGCCTGGAAGGACTGGCGGAAGGCGAGGTTGACGGCCAGGCCGCCGAGCGCGCCGACGGCCCCGATGAGGCCCATGGCCGCGCCGGAGAGGCGGCGGCCGTGGGCGGCGGCCGCCTCGCCGTCCAGCCCCAGGCCCAGCGCCTTGGTGTGGAAGATGCCGGGGATCATCTTGTACGTCGATCCGTTGCCGACGCCCGTCAGGAGGAACAGGGCGGTGAAGCCGGTGAGGAAGGCGGGCAGCGAGGCGGCTCGGGAGGCGTGGATGACGACTCCGGTGGCGGCGGCCATCGCGGCGAAGGCGGCCAGGGTGATGCGCGCGCCGCCGTACCGGTCGGCGAGCCGTCCGCCCAGCGGCCGGACCAGGGAGCCCAGCAGCGGCCCGGCGAAGGTGAGCGAGGCGGCCTGGAGCGGGGTGCGGCCGAACTGGCTCTGGAGCACCAGGCCGAAGGCGAAGCTGTAGCCGATGAACGAGCCGAACGTGCCGAGGTAGAGGACGGCCATGATCCAGGTGTGCCGGTCCCGGACGGCCTCCAGCACGGCCCCGGTGTCGTTCGCCACGGGCCGGAGGTTGTCCATGTACAGGGCGGCGCAGACGGCGGCGACGACGATCAGCGGGAGGTAGGCGCCGAGGACGATCCGGGGGTGCGAGGCGCCCAGGGTGCCGATGACGAGCAGGCCGACGAGTTGGACGACGGGGACGCCGATGTTGCCGCCCCCCGCGTTCAGGCCGAGCGCCCAGCCCTTCTCGCGCAGCGGGAAGAAGGCGTTGATGTTGGTCATCGACGAGGCGAAGTTGCCGCCGCCGATCCCGGTGAGCGCCGCGACCGCGACGAACGTCCCGTACGAGGTGCCGGGCTCCATCACCCAGAAGGCGGCCAGGGTCGGGACGAGCAGGCCCAGCGCGCTGAGGACCGTCCAGTTGCGGCCGCCGAACCGGGCGACGGCGAAGGTGTAGGGCACCCGCACCAGCGCCCCGACGAGGGTGGCGGTGGAGATGAGGAAGAACTTTCCGGCCGGGTCGATGCCGTACTCCGGTCCCATGAACAGGACCATCACCGACCACAGGGTCCAGACGGAGAATCCGATGTGCTCGGAGAGCACGGAGAACCACAGGTTGCGGCGGGCGACGCGTTCGCCCGTCTCCCGCCAGAACGCGGTGTCCTCCGGCTCCCAGGTCTCGATCCAACGGCCTGCCATCACGCGCCTCCACTGCGGGTCGGGGTGTCGGTCCCGACGCTAGGGAGCGTGCGTTTCGGTGCGGTGCCGCGAGGTGACCGGGGCGCAACCTTGCTCTCACCGGGCCGGGGGCGGCCCGGTGAGACGGGCGGTCAGTCCCGGCCGTCCGGCCAGAGGCGGGGCCGGCGCTTCGCGGCGACGTCCTCGGCCCAGCCGAAGGCGAGGACGCAGAGCGCGACGAGGGCCCAGGCGATCAGGAGGACCGGTATCCAGCTCTCCAGCAGCCACGGGACGTTCTCGCCGAGGGCGTCCACCGACCAGAGCCGGTCGTAGAGCGTGGCGGCGGCCAGGATGCAGACGTTGTGCCAGAGGTAGACGGTCACGGCCCGCGAGTTGAGCAGGGTGATCGGCCGGTCGAAGGCCCGCAGCCGCCGCGGCCACTCGGTCCAGGAGGGGCTGTAGTGCAGCAGGAGCAGCACGCAGCCGAAGGACCACAGGGCCTGGGCGAGCGGGATGGAGTCCAGGTCGAAACCGCTGCGGAACCCCTCGTGGGCCGCCCACCACAGCCCGGCGCCCGCGAAGAGCGGGGCGGTCGAGGGGACGACGTATGCGGGGAGCCTCCTCAGGACGCCTTCCTGGTGGGCCATGCCGAGGACCCAGCAGGCACCGAAGGTGGAGAGGTCGGTGATGGCGGAGTCGAGGCGGTCGGGGGCGGAGAACAGCTCCAGCCGCATCACGACGGCCAGGGCGAGCGGGGCGAGCAGCGTCGGCCAGGGCAGCCGGCGCAGACCGCGCAGGAGCAGCGGGGAGAACAGCACGAACCACAGGTAGGCGCGGATGTACCAGAGCGGCCCGGCCAGCTCCTCCGGCCAGCTGTCGCCGAGGAACCCGTCGACGCCCGCCACGTCGTACGCGTACGGCGGGTCGCTGAGCGGCAGCACCCAGTACGCCAGGTGCTGCCACCACCAGCCGGGGTGGCCCTCGGCGTCCGGGCCCCAGCCCTGGGCGACCATGCCGGTGACGCCGACCGCCCCGAGCAGCCAGAGCGGCGGCAGCAGCCGGCGGACGCGGCCGCGGACCACCTGGACGGCGGGCCGCTTCAGCGAGCGGGCCATCAGCGTCCCGGCGAGGGCGAACATGACGCCCATGGAGGGGAAGACGACGGGCAGCCAGGCCCAGCCGGTGAGGTGGTAGAGGACGACCCGGAAGAGGGCGAGGGCCCGCAGCAGGTCGAAGTACCGGTCGCGGACGGGCTCCGCCCGCACGGCGGGCGGCGGGACCGCGGGGGCCGGGACGGTGGCGGCGGGGGCGGGCAGGGGCGGGGCGGTCATCCGAAGGGCCTCCACTCCGCGGTGTCGCGCGGCGCGTCGGCGGCGGGCCGCTGCGGGTACGGGGCCCCGGCGGCGGACCTTTGCGGGTACGGGACCTCCGCGGCGGACCGCTGCGGATACGGCGCGTCGGCGGCGGACGGCCGCGGGTACGGGACCTCGGCGGCCGACCGCTGCGGGTACGGGACCTCCGCGGCGGGCCGCTGCGGATACGGCACCTCCGCGGCGGGCCGCTGCGGGTACGGGGCCGGAACCCCGCCGGGCACCTCCAGCGCGCCCGTGCGGCGCAGCTTCTGCCAGCGCAGCCGGCCGCCGGTGAGCGCGGTGATCCAGGACTGGAGCAGCACGACGTACATGAGCTGGCGGTAGAGGATCTGCTGGAGCGGCAGCGAGATCAGGTGCGTCATCCGCTCCTTGTCCAGCCGGAACGCGTACGCGGCGCAGACCGCCTGGACGACCAGCACGCCGAACCAGGCGGCCACCGTCTTCCCGGTCGGGCCGAAGACCAGTCCGTACAGCAGGAACACGTCGATCAGCGGGGCGAGCAGCGGGGCGAGGACCATGAAGAGGGAGACGAACGGCAGCCCGATCCGGCCGAAGCGGCCCGAGGGCCCGCGTTCGACGACCGCGCGGCGGTGCTTCCAGATGGCCTGCATGGTGCCGTAACTCCACCGGTAGCGCTGCGACCAGAGCTGCTGCACGGACTCCGGGGCCTCGGTCCAGGCGCGGGCGTTCTCGGCGTAGACGACGCGCCAGCCGTCCCGGTGCAGGGCCATGGTGACGTCGGTGTCCTCGGCGAGGGTGTCCTCGCTCATCCCGCCGACCCGTTCCAGGGCCTCGCGGCGGAAGGCTCCGACCGCGCCGGGGATGGTGGGCATGCAGCCGAGCACGTCGTACATGCGGCGGTCCAGGTTGAAGCCCATCACGTACTCGATGTGCTGCCAGGCGCCGATGAGGGAGTCGCGGTTGCCGACCTTGGCGTTGCCCGCGACGGCCCCGACCCGGGGGTCGCCGAAGGGCTGGACCAGTTCGCGGATGGTGGCGGGTTCGAAGACGGTGTCGCCGTCCATCATCACGACGATGTCGTACCGGGCGTGCCGGATGCCGTTGTTGAGGGCGGCGGGCTTGCCCGCGTTGCGCTGGCGCACGACCCGTACGCGGGGCAGCCGCAGGGCCTCGACGAGGTCGGCGGTGCCGTCCGTGGAGCCGTCGTCGATGACGATGACCTCGATCCTGTGCTCGCTCGTGACGAGGGAGCGCACGGTGGCCTCGATGCACGCGCGTTCGTTGTAGGCGGGGACGAGGACGGAGACCGGGCGGGTGACGGGCGGGCCCCAGGCGAAGTTCCGGCGGCGGACCTTGCGGGCGTGCAGGAAGGAGAGCAGCAGCATCAGTCCGAAGCGGGCCAGCACCAGGGCGCCGACGACGGCGAGCCCGACCACCAGCACGCCGGTGACCCGCTCGGAGACGGCGACGGCGGAGACGAACGCCTTGCCCTTCCACAGCGCGAACCCGGTGACCGGGGTGTGCGCGCTGGGCGCGTCCAGGGCGGTGGTGAGCCGGGTGAAGGCGTAGCCCTCGCCCTTGAGGGCGGGCAACAGGGTGTCGAGCGCGGCCACGGTCTGCGAGCGGTCGCCGCCGGAGTCGTGCATGAGGATGATCGCGCCCTTGCCGTCCTTCGGGGTGGCCCGCTCGACGATGGCGCGGACGCCGGGGCGCTTCCAGTCCTCGCTGTCGGTGTCGTTGACGACGGTGAGGTAGCCGCGGCTGCCGATGTACTCGGCGACCGGCCAGGACGTGTTGTCCATGGCGTACGAGAAGGAGGAGTAGGGCGGCCGGAAGATCGAGGTGCGGATGCCGGCCGCGCCCGCCAGGGCCAGCTGGTTCTGCGACAGCTCCCAGTCGATGCGCTCGGTGGACTGGTAGGAGAGGTCGGGGTGGTTGAAGGTGTGCAGCCCGATCTCGTGGCCCTCATCGACCATCCGCTCGACCAGGCCGGGGTGGCGGGCGGCCATGTTGCCGGTGACGAAGAAGACGCCGTGCGCCCCGTGCTCCTTCAGCTTGTCGAGCACCTTCGGCGTCCACACCGGGTCGGGCCCGTCGTCGAAGGTGAGGACGATGGTGCGGTCGGGTATGCGCAGGGTCCTGGCGTCGCCGGAGCGGGCGTCGATGACGGGCCCGCCGGAGCGGACCTCCTCCGGCACCCGGGTGGTGTGGTCGGCGCCGCGGACCCGGTGGTCGGCGAGGATCTCGTTGTGCACGTATCCGCGCAGCATCAGCATCGCGAGCAGGGCGACGAGGAACGTCGTCGGCAGGAGGTAGCGCATGGGGAGCCGGAACCGGCTCCGGCCGCGTGACGCCTTCCTCTTCCTGCCGTCCCTGCCCCGCGTGGCGGGGGCGTTCATCTACGGGGTGCTCTCTTCTTCCACCGGAGGGGCGGGACTCTCCGCGGGCGGGGCCGTCGGGGCGGTCGGCTCCGGGCCGGGGGGCGGCGGCGGATCGACCGGCGGTTCGGCGGCCGGGGTCGTGGGGGCCTGCTCGGTGACCGGGCCCGAGCCGCCGGTGGCGGCGGCCGGGTCCGCCGACCGGGAGGCGGAGGGGTCCTTCGCGTTTCCGGCGGGCACCAGGACGGAGGTGGCGGAGGGGGCCGCACCGCCGGGGCCGGCCGGGTCCGAGGCTCCGGGCTCCGGCTCGGCGACGTCGTCGGACGGGACGTGGACGGTGGGGTCGGGGGCGGGGACGTCCTCGACCTGCTCGGCCCGCGCCTTCTCCTCGGGCCCGGAGACGGGCAGCCGGGGGGCGCTGGCGTTTCCGCCGAGGACGGCGAGGACCAGCGTCACGGCGTAGGCGGCACAGCCCGTGGCCAGGACCCAGCCGAGGCGGCGCAAGGTCTTGCTCCGGCGGCCGCTCTCATCGACGAAGACGGGCCCGTCCGAACCGCCCGGCGGAGCGGGTTCGGCGGAGAGGTCGGCGAGGCGGCGGCCCAGCCCGTCGAGCTGGAGCGTCGCGTCATGGGGCTCGTGCATCCGCCCGGTCGTCGTGTCTTCGCGCCAATTGTCCACAGATGCAGCCCATCCCCCACTCAGCGAATCAGGCGCACCGAATTTGACTGGTCCTTTACTGTCGGACGGGGCCCCCACCCCTCCACGAACCAGGCGACCATGCACCCGGACGATGAATGTAGCGCACGGTGTTGACGCCCAAGCGCCCCTGAACGGAATTGATCAGGAACGGTTTCGCATCAGTGACAGGTCGCTCCGGGGAAGCCAGGATCCGGGCGGCCGGTCCAACCACCCTTCGGCAAGGGCCAACTGGTCAGCAGCGTTGCGTAGGGCGTCTACGCCGGGGTGCCGCAGCCCCTTCCGCCAGACCAGCGACAGCGGCGAAAGCGGAATCGGATCGACGAGCGGCCTCAACACCGTCCCGGGCAGCGGCGGGAAGCCGGTGACGGCGAGCACCGGGTGGCCGGCCTTGGAGATGATCCGCTGGAATTCAGCCACTCCCACGGCCAGCGGCACGGGGGGCGCCAGCACGATGCCCCACTCGGCGAACAGCAGAGCGGCGAGCTCCGTCCACTCCCGCGTCCGCTCGTTGCCCGCCCCCGCGTAGACGGTCTCGCCGGACAGGTCGGCCAGGGGGACGGCCTCCCGGTCGGCGAGGGGGTGAGAGGCGGGCACCATCAGGGCCATGGGCTCGTACCGCACGGGGTGCACGGCGAGCCCCGAGCGCACCGCCGGGGCCAGTCCGGCGGCGCGCCCGAAGGAGGCGTCGAGCCGGCCGGCCAGGATCTCGGAGGCCGCCCAGGTGAGCCCGGACTCGAAGCGGGCCATCAGCTCGCACTCGGGCACCAGCTCGCGGGCGCGGGCCAGCACCCGGGCGGCGGTGGCCCCGTCGCTGTTCAGGTCCACGAGCAGCGGCCGGGCAAAGGCCCCGCTGAAGGCCCCGGCCAACTCGGCGTGCGCGTCGAGCACCCGGCGGGCGTACGGCAGCAGGCGTTCGCCGTCCGGGGTGAGGGCGACCTGCCGGGTGGTCCGGACGAACAGCTCCGCCCCCAGCTCCCGCTCCAGCCGCCGGACGTCCCGGCTCAGCGCCTGCTGGGCGACGAAGAGACGGGCGGCGGCCCGGGTGAAGTGCAGCTCGTCGGCGACGGCGAGGAAGGCGCGCAGGAGCCGGGGGTCGGTGTCGGGGGGAGGCACGCGGCGAATCTACCGCCCGGAACCGCATTCACCACACAGGTGCGTGAATCGGTACGCAGAAGGTGTTGGACCCGGGCGGCGGGGCCCGGCGAGCCTGGTCCGCATGCCGATACGCCCTGCCGCCCACCCGGAGACCGCCCCCCTGTCCGCCGCTCCCGCCCGCTCCGCCGCCCCCGGCGGCTCCGCCCCGCGCACCGCACGCCGCACGCCTCCGGGCACCCGGCGTCCGGAGACCCCGCCCCCGCCCGCCCGGCCGTCCCGGGTCGCCGCGCCCGCCTCCACGCCCCTGCTCACCGTCTCCGGCGGCCAGTTGGTCGCGGCCCCGCGCTCCGTACCCGCGAGCCGGGGGCGGCGGTCCCGGCCGTCGTCGAATCCGTACCTCCGGCTCCTGGCCACCCCCGGGGCCCGCGCCTTCACGGCGGGCAATCTGATCGCCCGGCTGCCGATGGGGATGTTCAGCGTCAGCGCGGTCATCATGATCGCCGGGGCCCGGGGCTCGTACGCCCTCGCCGGAGCCGTCACCGCGACCGGTCTGGCGGCCACGGCGGTCGTCGCCCCCTTCACCGCCCGGCTGGTGGACCGCTACGGGCAGGCGCGCGTCGCGGTGCCCGCCACCGCGCTCGCCGTGCTGGGCTCGCTGGCGCTCGTGCTGTGCGTCCACCACGACGCCCCGACCTGGACCCTGTTCGCCGCGTACGCGGCGACCGCGACGACCCCGAACACCGGCGGGATGTCCCGGGCCCGGTGGGCGCACCTGCACCGGGGCGACCCGGCGGCCCTGCACACCGCGAACTCCTTCGAACAGGCCGCCGACGAACTGTGCTTCATGCTGGGCCCCGTGCTGGCGGCGACGCTCTGCGGGGCGCTGTTCCCGGAGGCGGGCACCCTGGTGGGCGCGGTGCTCCTGATGACCGGCGTCCTGGTCTTCGCCGCCCAGCGTGCCACGGAACCGCCCGTCACCCCCCGTACGCGGAGGACGGCCTCGCCGCTGCGCACCCCGGGGACGCCCGCGCTGCTGGCGGTCTTCCTGGCCACGGGCGCGGTGTTCGGGGCGCTGGAGGTGGTCTCCATCGCCCATGCCGGGGGTGCGATCCTGGCGCTCCAGGCGGCGGGCTCGTGCGCGGCGGGCCTGGTCTACGGTTCGCTGCGGCCCGCCCGGGACGTCCACCGCCGGCTGCTGCTGTGCCTGGCCGGGATGACGGCGCTGATGTCCCTGCCGCTGCTGGCCGCCGCGGGTTCCGCACCCCTGCCGGTCCTGGCGCTCTGCCTGCTGGTGGCGGGGGCGGCGACCGCGCCCACCATGGTCACGGGCATGACGCTGGTCCAACGCGCCACCCGTCCCGAGCAGTTGAACGAAGGCATGACGCTCGCGGTGACCGCGCTGCTGGGCGGCGTCGCGGCCGGGGCGGCGACGGGCGGCTGGCTGGTCGAGCACGCCGGGACGGTCCCCGGCTACACGGCCCCGATGACGGCGGCGGCGCTGGCCCTGGCCGTCGCGGGGGCGGGGCGACGGGTCCTGGGCCGAGACCCCGCCCGGACCCGCTGACAGCCCCGCGCGGGCCGCTGACAGTCCCCCGCGGACCGCTCGGGGGTCCTCTCGGCCGGAGCCCCCGCGAGGCGGTCGCGCACCCCGCCGAGGGGCGGCAGGCGCTCGCGGGACAGCAGAAAAGCCGTTGCCCCGCGAGCTGACTCGCGGGGCAACGGCCCACATGGGAATTGTGGAGATGGCGGGAATCGAACCCGCGTCCAACGGTGCGGAACCAGGGCTTCTCCGAGTGCAGTTCGCTACGCTTTTCTCGGCCCCGGAGGTCACGCGAACAAGCCTCCGACAGGCCCAGCCACTGTTTGATTTCCTTCTCGGCCCCGTGGCCGGGCCGAGAAGTTTAGATCCCTAGTTGATGCCAGGATCCGGGCCGGGACCACTCCCGGGCTGACACTCCGCAGAGTCTTCGCTAGCTGCTAATTAGGCAGCGAGGGCGAAGGCGGAGGAATCGCGCTTGGAATTGGCGATTATTGTTTGCGACATATGGTTTACGAGATCATTGCCGCTTCCTCGACTCGCTTCCCCTGCTTCGACATCCGCTGTCGAAACCGATCATCCCCATGTTGATTTTTCAATCCGCGCACCTTCGCTGAGGTGCACGGCCCATCGTACGTGACCAACGCGGGACGATGCCACCGTATTCCCGCGCCCGGGTCCGGCGGGCCCCTCAGGCGCTGCGCTGACGGCGGCGGGCCGCCGCGATGGCGCGGTTCGTCTCCCGCGTGTCCTGCTTCTCCCGGAGCGTCTGCCGCTTGTCGTACTCCTTCTTGCCCTTCGCGAGCGCGATCTCGACCTTGACCCGGCCGTCCTTGAAGTACAGCGCGAGCGGCACGATCGTGTGGCCCGTCTCCTGCGACTTCGACTCCAGCTTGTCGATCTCGGCCCGGTGCAGCAGCAGCTTGCGCTTCCGCTTGGCCGCGTGGTTGGTCCAGGTGCCCTGGACGTACTCCGGCACGTGGATGTTGTGGAGCCACGCCTCGTGGTCGTCGATCTGGACGAACCCGTCGACCAGGGAGGCCCGTCCCATGCGCAGGGACTTGACCTCCGTACCCATGAGGACGAGGCCGCACTCGTAGGTGTCGAGGATCGTGTAGTCGTGCCGCGCCTTCTTGTTCTGCGCGATCATCTTGCGCCCGGTGTCTTTGTCCTTCGCCATAGTGCGGTCATTTTCGCACTACGACCCGCCCCCGAGGCCACTCAATACCGTCTCGGCCCGCCGCTGGGCCCCCTCGCGCACCACGAGGTCGGGGGTGATGCCCCTGCCGTCGACGGTGCGGCCGGCCGGGGTGCGGTAGTGGCCGACGGTCAGCTCGGCCACCGAACCGCCCGGGAGTCGGCTCGGCATCTGCACGGAACCCTTGCCGAAGGTCGGGGAGCCGACGGTGACCGCCCGGCCCCGGTCCTGGAGCGCACCGGTCAGCAGTTCGGCGGCGCTCATCGTGCCGCCGTCCACCAGGACGACGACCGGCCGGTCGGTGTCCCCGCCCCGGTCCGCGTAGAGCGCCTGCTCCTGACCGCGTACGTCGTACGTGGCGACCAGCCCGCCGTCCAGGAAGGCGGAGGCGGCGACGACGGCCTCGGCGACGAGTCCGCCGGAGTTGGCGCGCAGGTCCAGGAGTATCCCGGCGTCGCCGGGGGCCTCCCGGACCGCGTCCCTCACGTCGGCCCCGGCGCCCTTGGTGAAGGCGGCGACCTTGATCAGGACCGCCGGGGAGGACGCCTTCCCCAGCCGTCGCACGGTGACCGCCTCGGTGGTCAGCCGGGCCCGCTCCACCGTCTTCGTCCAGCTCCGGCCCTTGCGGACCAGCCCCAGCTCCACCCGGCTGCCCTCGGCCGCCCCCGTACGGTCGCCCCGGAGCAACGCCACGACCTCCGCGACGGGGCGCCTGCCGACCGCGCGGCCGTCCAGGGTGCGCAGCAGATCGCCGGCCCGCACGCCGGCCCGGTCGGCGGGGCCGCCGGGCTGGACGCGGGAGACGGCGACGTCGCCGCGGGCGGTGCGCCGGGCGGAGAGCCCGACCCCGGTGTACGAGCCGTCCAGGGCCTGCTCGAACTCCTCGTACTCCCGCTCGTCGTAGACCGCGCCCCAGCGGTCCCCGCTGCGGCTGACGACCTCCTCGGCGGCGGCCTTCACGGACGTGCCGTCCGCCTCGGCCCTGGCCGCGGCGTCCTCGATCTCCTGGCGGTCGACCGGGGCGACGGTGGAGGAGACGGCACGGGTCTGCGGTCCGGGTGCGGGGTCGGGGCCCTGCGGCAGCGAACCGGTCGCGGCGGCGGTGGCGAGAGCACACCCGAAGACCAGGGTCAGGGTCGCCCCGCGGCGCAGGCCGCGGGGCCCGAAGCGCTGTGCGGAGCCGGACATGGCGACGAGTCTAGGACAAACCCCTTGGGGCGCACGGGTGATCGCCCGTGCACCCCAAGGGGCTTACGTCACACCTTCAGGTACTTGCGCAACGCGAAGAGAGCGGCGACGGCGGGCATCAGCAGACCGATCGCGAGCACCAGCGGAAGCTTGGTGAGGACCGCGTCCCACCCGATGAAGTTGATCAGGTTCAGCTTCTCCTGGAGGGCGAGACCACCGTCGATCAGGAAGTACCGGCCGCCCAGCAGCATCGCGCAGGCCAGCACGCCGCCGATCAGGCCGGCGACGGCCGCCTCCATGATGAAGGGCGCCTGGATGTAGAAACCGGAGGCTCCCACCAGGCGCATGATGCCCGTCTCACGCCGCCGGCTGAACGCGGAGACGCGCACGGTGTTGACGATCAGGATCAGCGCGATGACCAGCATCAGGATCATCACGTAGATCGCGACGACGTTCATGCCGTTCATCAGCTCGAAGAGGTTGTCCAGGATGGACCGTTGGTCCTGGACGGACTGCACCCCGTCCCGTCCGGCGAAGGCCGTCGCGACGACCTTGTACTTCTGCGGGTCGTCCAGCTTCACGCGGAACGACTCCTGCATCTGGTCGGGCGTGATGTTGCCCGCCATCGGGGAGTCGCCGAACTGCTCCTGGTAGTGCTTGTACGCCTCGTCGACCGTCTCGAAGTGGACCGTCTCGACGGCGTCCATCTTCTCCAGGTCGGCCTTGATCTGGTCCTTCTGCTCCTTGGTGACAGCCCCCTTGGCGCACTTGGGCATGTCCTTGGCGTCGTTCTTGTTGCAGAGGAAGATCGAGACGTTGACCTTGTCGTACCAGTAGTCCTTCATCGTGCTGACCTGCTCGCGCATCAGCAGCGCACCGCCGAACAGGGCGAGCGAGAGGGCGACGGAGACCACGACCGCGAAGGTCATCGTGAGGTTGCGGCGGAGACCGACGCCGATCTCCGACAGGACGAACTGGGCGCGCATGGCGTCCTTTCAGTACTCGATGCTCGAAACGCACGAAGGGCCGGAGCCCTTCGGTCAGTGCTGGTAGCCGTAGACGCCGCGTGCCTGGTCGCGTACGAGACGGCCCTGCTCGAGCTCGATGACGCGCTTGCGCATCTGGTCGACGATGTTCTGGTCGTGGGTGGCCATGATCACGGTGGTGCCGGTCCGGTTGATCCGGTCCAGCAGCTTCATGATGCCCACCGAGGTCTGCGGGTCGAGGTTGCCGGTCGGCTCGTCCGCGATCAGCAGCATGGGGCGGTTGACGAAGGCGCGGGCGATGGCCACGCGCTGCTGCTCACCGCCGGAGAGTTCGCCGGGCATCCGCTCCTCCTTGCCGCCGAGGCCGACGAGGTCGAGGACCTGCGGCACGGCCTTGCGGATCTCTCCGCGCGGCTTGCCGATGACCTCCTGCGCGAAGGCCACGTTCTCCGCGACCGTCTTGTTGGGCAGCAGCCGGAAGTCCTGGAAGACGGTGCCGAGCTGGCGGCGCATCTGCGGCACCTTCCAGTTGGACAGCCGCGCCAGGTCCTTGCCGAGCACGTGGACCATGCCCGTGCTGGCGCGCTCCTCGCGCAGGATCAGCCGCATGAAGGTCGACTTGCCGGAGCCCGAGGACCCCACCAGGAAGACGAACTCACCCTTCTCGATGTCCAGCGAGACATCGCGCAGAGCCGGTCGGGTCTGCTTCGGGTAGGTCTTGGAGACGTTGTCGAATCGGATCACGAATGCACCACGGTCGGCCGGGAGTAGGTGAGCGTGACCATACGCGAACCGGGCTCACGCGCGCAGGCAGCGTCCGGCAATGGGCGATTTATGGCGGATGCGCCCCCGGAACGAAGCGGGTCGCGCCGGACCTTGTCCGGCGGGCCGCGCCGAAACCGTCGCGAGCTGGCACAGTGGTGGGGGGAACGGTTGCGTTTCCGTGAGCGTTGTGCGGGAGAGACCGGGACCGGTTCCGCCGCGCGGGAGGAGGAATGCGCATGACCTACGACCGACTGGTGTGCGCGAACTGCGCGTCCCCCGTCAGCGAGGGCCGCTGCCGCGTCTGCCGCGCGGTCCGGCAGCAGATGCTGGAGGAGCAGGGCCAGGGCCCGCTGGCCGGGATGAGCCCGGCGGCGCTGATCGCCCTGATGGTGGTGCTGCTGGCGGCGCTCGCGCTGCTGGCCCACCAGGCCGCCTGATCCGGGAGCGCCCCTCCCCTCCCCGCCCCGCCGGGGCTGACAGACGTACGCGTACGGCCTCCTGAGCGGTCCGGGCCACGCGGAAGGGCCCGGGAGGCGTTCGACGCCTCCCGGGCCCTTCTTCGTGCTGTTCCGTGCCGTGTACGGGCCTCGCTCGCGCCCGCTACGCGTCGGTACGGTCCACCGCGGTCCGCTCGGAGCTAGGCGACCGTGCGACCGCCGCCGACCAGGCGCGGCAGGATGCGGAAGCCGATGCCGCCCGCGATCATCGTCGCGGCGCCGATGACCAGGAAGGTCGTTTCGGCCGCACCGGTCTCGGCGAGCTCTTCCTTGCCCTTGCTCTGCTCGACCGGCTTGTTGCCGACGCTGTCGGTGTCGGTGTTGTCGGTGCACTCGGCGCCGTCGAGGTCGACGGTGCAGCCGGTGTCGTCGCCACCGGTGGTGGAGCCGCCGGTGGTGGAGCCGCCGGTGGTGGAGCCGCCGGTGGTGGAGCCGCCCTGGTCGCCACCGCCCTGGTCGCCACCGCCCTGGTCGCCACCGCCCTGGTCGCCGCCACCCTGGTCGCCACCGCCCTGGTCGCCGCCACCCTGGTCGCCACCGCCCTGGTCGCCACCGCCCTGGTCGCCGCCACCCTGGTCGCCGCCACCCTGGTCGCCGCCACCCTGGTCGCCGCCACCCTGGTCGCCGCCACCCTGGTCGCCGCCACCCTGGTCGCCACCGCCCTGGTCGCCACCGCCCTGGTCGCCGCCACCCTGGTCGCCACCGCCCTGGTCGCCACCGCCCTGGTCGCCACCGCCCTGGTCGCCGCCACCCTGGTCGCCACCGCCCTGGTCGCCGCCGCCCTGGTCGCCACCGCCCTGGTCGCCGCCGCCCTGGTCGCCACCGCCCTGGTCGCCGCCACCCTGGTCGCCGCCACCCTGGTCGCCGCCACCGACGTCAGCGCCACCGAGCGGGTTGTCGTTGCCCTCGGAGGCACCGCTGTCGTCCCCGCCCAGCACGCTCGCCTGCGCCTCGACCTCGGCGACACCGGCGTCGACGCCGATGCCGATGCCGACGGCCTGCGCCGCGCCGGCCGCGGTCAGCGAGGCGCCCGCGGCGATGACCGCGCCAGCGGCGATCCGCGCGACGCGCACACGCGTCTTCTTCGTCATGTGTTGCTACCCCCAGTAGCTGAATCTCGTCATGGAGCAGCGGTATGCGGGCCGTGGGCCCTGCGGGGCATCGCTCTCGGCAAGGCCACGTCGTGCCGTGGTCACCCCGCCCGCCCCCTGGTTCGCACCCGTCCCGAACATACGCATGCTGCTCTAGCACCCTGGCCAGAGTTAAGGACTACGTCAAGGCCGTTCCGTGCACTAGGCACCGGTATGAGGGGTGTTGACGGCTATTCGGAAGCGCGACTGTGACGCATCGGGCACCGTTCCTCCCCCACGCGGAAGGGCCCGGACAGTCGCCTGTCCGGGCCCGGCCTCCGTAGCGCGGAGGCTACTTCTCGCTCTGCTTGCGCCAGCGGATGCCGGCTTCGACGAAGCCGTCGATCTCGCCGTTGAAGACCGCTTCGGGGTTGCCCATCTCGAAGTCGGTGCGCAGGTCCTTGACCATCTGGTACGGGTGGAGGACGTACGAACGCATCTGGTTGCCCCAGGAGTTGCCGCCGTCTCCCTTGAGCGCGTTCATCTTGGCCTGTTCCTCCTGGCGGCGGCGCTCGAGGAGCTTCGCCTGGAGGACGTTCATCGCGGACGCCTTGTTCTGGATCTGCGAGCGCTCGTTCTGGCAGGAGACGACGATGCCGGTGGGCAGGTGGGTCAGACGGACCGCGGAGTCCGTGGTGTTGACGCCCTGTCCGCCGGGGCCCGAGGAGCGGTACACGTCCACGCGCAGCTCGGACTCGTCGATCTCGATGTGGTCGGTCTGCTCGACCACCGGCAGGACCTCGACGCCCGCGAAGGACGTCTGGCGGCGGCCCTGGTTGTCGAAGGGCGAGATCCGCACGAGGCGGTGGGTGCCCTGCTCGACGGAGAGCGTGCCGTAGGCGTACGGCACCTCCACCGCGAAGGTGGTCGACTTGATGCCGGCCTCTTCGGCGTACGCGGTCTCGTAGACCTCGGTCTTGTAGTTGTGCCGCTCCGCCCAGCGGAGGTACATGCGCTGGAGCTTCTCGGCGAAGTCCGCGGCGTCGACGCCGCCGGCCTCGGCCCGGATGGTGACCAGGGCCTCTCGCGCGTCGTACTCGCCGGAGAGGAGCGTGCGGACCTCCATCTCGTCCAGCGCCTTGCGGACGGACACCAGCTCGGTCTCCGCCTCCGCGAGCGCATCGGCGTCACCCTCGTCCTCGGCGAGCTCGAACATGATGCCGAGATCGTCGATACGGCTTCGCAGGGCTTCGGCCTTACGGACCTCGGCCTGGAGGTGCGAAAGCTTGCTGGTGATCTTCTGCGCCGCCTCCGGGTCGTCCCAGAGGGACGGCGCCGCCGCCTGCTCCTCGAGCGCGGCGATGTCGGCCCTCAGCGCATCCAGGTCCAGGACGGCCTCGATCGACCCCATGGTCGAGGAGAGGGACTTCAGCTCTTCGGAAATATCGACGACTGCCACGGGTCCAGCGTAACGGCATGGCGGCTGAAGCTCGCCCTCCCCCGGGAACAGGCCCGGGAACGGGGCCGGGAAGGGGCTCGGGCGCCGGGGGCGCTCACGGGGTCGCCGGGGCCGAGTTCCCGCCGTCCCGGGGCGCCGGGTCGCCGTCGCCGCCGCCGGAGGCCAGCCAGCCGCCGACCGCGATCGCGGCGCAGAGGGCGACGGCGGCGGCGCCGAGGGTGAGGCGGCGCTTGCGGACGGCGGCCGCCTTGTTGCGGGCGGAACCGGGGCGGGGCTTTCCGGGGGCCCGGGGGGCGCGGGCGGTGCCGAGGGGGCCGCCCGCCAGCTCGTCGGGGGCCGGGACGCGCATGCTGGTGTGGGTGTCGCGGTTGGAGTCGGGTGCGGAGCCGGGCACCAGCGGGACCGCGCCGCGGCGGCGGGGTTCCTCGGCGGCCGGGGTGTACTGCTGCTCGTCGTAGGCGTCGGGCCGCTGTTCGTTCTCCTCGGGGCCGGGCTCGTCGACCTCCAGCGGGGGTATCCCGGCCAGCAGGGGCAGCAGGTCGCGCAGCCGTACGGCCAGCTCCGAGGCGCGCAGCCGGGAGGCGGGGGCCTTGGCCAGGCACTGGACCAGGAGCTGCCACAGCTCCTCGGGGATGCCGGGGAGGGGGACGACGGTCTCCGTGACGTGGCGGCGCAGCACCGCGCCGGGGTGGCCGCCGCCGAAGGGGGTGAACCCGGCGAGCAGCTCGTAGAGCACGGTGGCCAGGGCGTAGATGTCGACGGCGGCGCGCGGCGGGAGGCCCTCGACGATCTCGGGGGCCAGGTAGTCCGGCGTGCCGATGATCTTCGTGGCCTTGGTGCGGCGCGGGGTGTCGATGAGCTTGGCGACGCCGAAGTCGGTGAGCAGGGCGGGGTGGGCGCCGCCGGGGCCGAGCGGCCCCTCCATGTCGAGCAGGATGTTCTCCGGCTTCACGTCCCGGTGGACGATCTGGGCCTTGTGGGCGGCGGCCAGGCCGTCGGCGACGTCCGCGATGATCGCGACGGCGGCCTCGGGGGCGAGCCGGCGCTCGCGGTCCAGGCGGGTGCGCAGGTCGGTGCCGCGCACGAGGGTCATGACCAGGGCCAGGTCGTTGCCGTCCACCACGAGGTCCCGGACGGCGACCACGTGCGGGTGGTCGAGCCCGAGCAGGGCGGTGCGCTCCTGTACGAAGCGGCCCACGAGCTCCTGGTCGGACGCGAGGTCCTCACGCAGCAGCTTGATGGCGACCGGGCCCTCGGGCCCTTCGCCGAGCCATACCGTTCCGGCGCTGCCGCGCCCCAGGATCTGGTGGGCCGTGTACCGGCTGCCGATATTCCGTGCCACGACTGCTCCCTCAGCGGCTGGCGGTGGACCCCCGGTCGACAAAGTTACGCGGCGTTCGGGGCGTCGCGCGCCCAGGATGGCACCGACCTCGGCTTCTGCGGGCGGAATGGGCCCGGGGAAGTCGACAAAGGGACAGGACGACGGGCGGAGCCGTGCCCGAGCGGTCGCGGGCCGGCCCCCGCCGGAGGGCCGGGGCCGGGCCGTCCCGGCCGTCGCGGCTTCAGGGTTCGCCGGGGTGCGGGGGCGGTCCGGGCCGGGCCGCCGCACGCGGACCGGGCCCGCGGGGCTCACGCCCCGCGGGGAGGGCGCGGGCTCACGCCCCGCCCGGGCCTCCGGAGCCTTCGCCGAGCTGGGAGATCCAGTCGGTGACCGTGCCGATCGCGTCGCCGATGGCCTCCCAGTAGCCCTTGCCCTGGGCGACCCAGTCCTGGAGCGGGGTCAGCTCCCAGATGAGCCAGCCGGCGACGAACAGGAGCACCACGGTGAACAGGCAGCCCTTGAGGCAGCCGAGGCCGGGGATGCGCATCGGGTTGGCGCTGCGCTGCCTCGGCGGACGGGGCTCGCGCGGCGGTCGCGGAGCCGGCGGCTGCGGCTGCTGGGGCTGGGGTGCGTACTGCTGCTGCCGCTGGGGCTGGGGCGGCTGCTGGTAGCGCTGCGGCTGAGGCTGCTGGTGCTGTCGCTGCGGCGGGTACTGCTGGGGCGGCGGCTGGCGGCGCTGCGGCTGCTGCGGCTGCTGCGGCTGCTGCGGCTGCTGGCGCTGGGGGCGGCGGCGCAGCGGGTCCTGGCTCGGGTCCAGGTACTGCACCTGGGTCTGCTCGTTGCGGTCGCGGGCCGCCTGGAGCTGCGACTGCCAGGGGTGCGGCCCGTCCGGCTGCGGCGGCCCGTCCGGGCGCTGCGGGACGGGCGGCAGGACGGCGGTCGGGTCGGCGTTGGGCCCCTGGCCCGGGCCGCCCCGGCCGCCCTGGCCGGTCTGCGGGAGCACGCTGGTGGCGGCGGCCGGGTCGAAGGAGCCCGCGTTGCTGGGGAGCACCTGCGTGGGGTCGGCCGCGCCCGGGGTGTCGGGGACGGCGGTGGGCGCCGGGTCCGGGGCGAGCAGGGCGCCCACGCCGTCGGCGGCGGCGATCTGGGCGGAGTTGGCGTGGACGCCGATGCCCGCGGCGACCGTACGCAGACCGCGGGCCAGGTTCTCGGCGCTGGGCCGCCGGTCCGGGTCCTTGCTCAGGCAGCGCTCTATGACCGTCCACAGCGGCGCGGGGACGGTGGAGGGCCGGCGGGGCTCCTCGCTGAGGTGCTGGTGCAGGACCTCCAGGGCGGTGGCCCCGGCGAACGGCGGGCGACCGGTGACCAGCTCGTACAGCAGGATGCCGGCGCCGTAGATGTCGACGGCGGAGGTCTGCGGGCGGCCCTCGGCGGACTCCGGCGCCACGTAGGCGGGCGTGCCGACGAACTCGTGGGTCCGGGTCAGCCCCGGGGAGTCGGCCAGGCGCGCGATGCCGAAGTCGGTGAGCATCGGGGTCATGCCGCCGTCGCGCTCGTCGAGCAGCACGTTGGCCGGCTTGAGGTCGCGGTGGACGACGCCGTCGGCGTGGCTGGCGGCGAGCGCGTCCGCGATCTGCGCGGTGAGCAGGGCTGCGGCGACCGGGGTGAGCGGGCCGTTCCGGCGGAGGTAGCGGTGCAGGTCGGGACCGTCGACCAGGTCCATCACCAGGGCGAGGAGGTCGCCCTCGACGACCAGGTCGCGGGTGCGCACGATGTTGGGGTGGGTGAGCCGCAGCAGGACGGAGCGCTCCCTCAGGAACCGCATCACCACGTCCGGGTCGTTGGCCAGCTCCTCCTTGAGGACCTTGATGGCCACGGTCTCGCCGGGCTGTCCCGCGACGGCCGCCTCGGCGCCTGCGGTCTCCCGCTGGCGGGCTCGCCAGACGGTGCCCGTGGCGCCGCGTCCCAGCGGCTCCTCGAGCAGGTACTTGCTGCCTACCGGCCGCACGTCATGCGCTCCCTGCTGATCGTGGTGCTCACGCCCCTCCGGGGCCCGAATGCTCCGGCCCACTGTAATGCCGCCGAACGGGGCGCAGGGGGCTCACGTTTCGGGGGAAGACGCGCAGACCGGGTCGAAGGTTGCCGCACGGACGGCCGGGGAGCGGGCGAGCGTTCGATCGCGTGTGCGGGTTTCCGCCCGGAACATGGCCGCTTACCCCCGGGAGGCCCCTCCAAGCAGCGGAATCCGGACGCAAGCAGGCAGTTTTGCGCCCACAGCCGACCATTCAAGATCATTTGGAGGCGACCGCCGGGCGTGTTGTCAGTGGCAGGTGCGAGGATGCCTGCAGCACGGATCTGCGGACGCGGAGTCCCGCGGTCCGTGACGACCTGTACGGACGACGTGTCCGTGCCGGGTGGGGGGAGTCACAGGGCGTTTCCCCTGCCGGGCACCCTCGCGCAGAAGGGACCGCTGACGGCGATGCAGATCCGGCTGACCGTCCTCGCGCCGCGCAGCGGCCAGACCCCGGCGCGCACCTGCGACGTGCTCGTCACCGCCCCCGCCGGGACGGCGCTGGCCGCCGTCGCCTCACAGCTGGCCGCCGCCGTGTCGGGCCCCGAGAGCTCCCAGGGCGGCGGGGCCGTCGTGCTCTTCGCCGGGCGGGAGCGGCTGGACGGGCACCGCATCGCGCTGGGCGAACCGCCCCTGGTGGACGGCGCGGTCCTCTCGCTCCAGGCCCCCGGGGACGACGAGGCGACGGACGACGCGGTTCCGGCCCAGCTCCACGTGGTGGCGGGGCCGGACGCGGGCGGGGTCCACCTGCTGCACGGCGGCCGGATCCGGATCGGCCGCTCCGCGGACGCGGACGTCCCCCTCGACGACCCGGACGTCTCCCGGCTGCACTGCGCGGTGACGGTCTCCGACGACGGCCGGGTCTCGGTCGCCGACCTCGGCTCGACGAACGGCACCTCGCTGGACGGCGTCGAGGTGCGCGAGCGGCCGGTCCGCCTCGCCCCCGGCGCGCTGCTGCGGCTCGGCGAGTCCGCCCTCCGCCTCGCCCCGGGCTCCCGGCCGCCGAGGCTGACCACCGCCCCGGACGGCGAGGGGCACCTGCGGGTGACCCGCGCCGAGCTGGACCGCTCCGCCGGTACGCCCTCCGGGCCGGACGCCGCCGAGCAGGGGGGCTTCGGACACGCCGCGTCCTCGTCGGCGCCCCCGTTCTCCGCCGCCTCCCCCGCCCCGTCCCGCGCCTCCGCCGTTCCGGCCCCGGAGGGGGCCGGCGCGTACGACGCGGAGTCCTGGCCGGAGCGGGCGGAGTCCGGGGCGGGCGGCGGGGGCGCGGAGTCCGGCGCCCGTGCCGGGGGCGAGCGGCCCGCCGCGCCCCCCGCACCCCGGCGCGGCATAGGGGCCTGGGCGAGGCGGTTCAAGGGCGGCGCGAAGGGCGAGCGGGCGTCGGGCCCCGAACCGGACGCCGACGGCTCGGCCGCCGCCCCGGACGCGTACGCCGCCTGGCACGCCCAGGGCGATCCGACGCCGGCCGCCGGATCGCCGGGGTACGGCTTCGCGTCGGGCCCCCCCGGCTCCCCCAGCGGCTTCGACGACGCCTCGGGCGGCCCTTCGGGGGCCGGACACCTCGCCTCCCCGGCCTCCCCCGGCTCTCCTTTCTCCGCCCGGCCGTCCGCCCCCGAGGGCACCTGGCCCGACCCGGCCGCCGTGCTGCTGACCGCGCTCGGCCCCGGGCCCCGGCTCTGGGAGCGCCGCCCGGACCATCCCGAGGCGCTGGTGGTGCGGCTCGGCACCACGGACCGGGCCGAGGTGCCCGCCGTGCCGGTGACCGTGGGGCTGCGGGAGGCCGGTTCGCTCGGGCTCGCCGGTCCGCGCGCCCGGCTGGCGGGGCTGGCGCGTGCGACGGTGGCGCAGCTCGCCGCGCTGCACTCCCCCTTCGACCTGGAGATCGTCCTCATCAGCACGGACCGCTCCCGCCCGCTGGAGGAGCGGCGGCGCGAGTGGTCCTGGCTGGGGTGGCTGCCGCACCTGCGCCCGACGCACGGCCAGGACTGCCGTCTCCTCCTCGCCTACGAGCGTGAGCAGGCGGAGGCCCGTACGGCGGAGCTGGTGCGCCGCCTCGACGAGGGCCCCCTCGGCCCGGGCTGGCCGCATCTGGACCGGGCCTCCCTGACCGAGGCCGCCCGCGCCCACACGGGGCCGCACACGGTGGTCGTCCTGGACGGCGACCCCGGCACGGCGTTCCTGCGCGAGACCACGGCGCGGCTGGCCGGGGCGGGTGCGGCGGCCGGTGTCCACCTGATCTGCCTGGCCGAGACCCCGGCCGCCTCCCCCACCTCCCCGGTGGCCGCGACCTACGAGGCGGCCTGCCGGGCGTCCATAGCCTTCCGGGAGTGCGGGGCGGTCGCCCTGCTGAGCGGGGACGTCGCCACGGCGCTGCGCCTGCTGCGCACGGCGGGCGGCCAGGCCGCGGGGCACGGCACGGTGGCGGCGGTGGACGCGGTGTCGGCGGCCTGGGCCGAGCGGTTCGGGCGGGCTCTGGCACCCCTGCGCGAGGAGGGTTCGGC
The DNA here is from genome assembly GCF_044330565.1 of Streptomyces sp. NPDC017448. Taxonomy (NCBI): domain Bacteria; kingdom Bacillati; phylum Actinomycetota; class Actinomycetes; order Kitasatosporales; family Streptomycetaceae; genus Streptomyces; species Streptomyces sp. NPDC017448. The sequence goes on from NZ_JBIRLM010000009.1 coordinate 235,631, forward strand.
CGCGCTGGCGGGCCGCCCGACGACGGCGGCACTGCCGCCGTCCGCCCGGTTGCTGGACGAGCTGGGCCTGGCCCGCGCCACACCGGCCTCCCTGATGGCCCGCTGGGCGTCCACGGCGGAGGCCCGGCCCGGCGCCCCTGCGCCCCGGGTCGCGGCGACCCCGCCCCGCTCGGAGCCGGACGGCCCGAACTCCGGGCGCACCCTCAGCACGGGCCCGCGCGTCGGACCCCAGCGCACCGCCGTCTCCTCCCCGCACCACGGTTCCGGCCGCACGCCGTACCCGGCGGCGGGCGCCCCCGATCCGGACCGCACGCCGTACCCGCCGCTGGACGCACGCGACTCGGGGCGCACGCCGTACCCGCCCCTCGACTCCCGCGACTCGGGGCGCACCCCGTATCCGCCCCTCGACTCCCGGGACTCGGGCCGCGTGCCCCAGCTGGGCGCTCAGCGTTCCGCTTCGGGGCCGGGGGGCGGGCAGACCGGACAGGGGCGCGGCTCGGACTCCGCGGCGGCCGTCTCCCCCGGGGCGGCCGCCCCGGGCCGGGCCGCCGTACCCGGCGCCGCGCGGCCCGTGCTCGTGCTCGGCGCGGGGCCCCGGGGCCCCCTCAGCGTCGATCTCGCCGACGAGGGCCCGCACCTGCTGATCGAGGGCCCGCCGGGCAGCGGCCGTACCGAACTGCTCCGGGCCGTCGCCGCCTCGCTCGCCTCCGCGGCCCGGCCCGACCGGCTCGGCATCCTGCTGGTCGACGGTTCGGGTGGCGAGCAGGGCGACCGCGGCGAGGGTCTGCTCCCCTGTACGGAGCTGCCGCACGTCTTCGGCCACCTCATGGCGTACGACCCGGTCCGGATGCGGCAGTTCGCCCAGGCGCTGGGCGGGGAGCTGAAGCGGCGCGCGGAGCTGCTCGGCGACCTGGACTTCGCGACCTGGCACGAGCTGCACGCCCGGGAGGAGGGCCGGGCGGAGGTCTCCGGCCGCGTGGTGGGCCGGCGCCCGCCGTCCGGCGCCGAGCGCCTGGGCGACCTGGACTCCCCGCCCACCGGCACCCTGCGGCTGCGCCCGGCCGCCGCCCGGCCGGCCGACCCGGGCCCGTCCCCGCTGCCCCGCCTCGTCGTCCTCGCCGACGACTTCGACGCGCTGGTCGCCCCGGCGCTCGGCTCCCCCGGCCGGCCCGCCGCCGGCTCGGTGGTGCGGGCGCTGGAGGCCGTGGCCCGGGACGGCGGGCGGCTCGGCGTGCACCTGGTCGCCGCCTCCGCGCGCCCCGACCGCACCGAGGACACCGAGCTGGCCCGGGGCGCCCGGCTGCGCATCGTGCTGGACGCCCCGGTGCTGCCGCCCTCCCCGGACGAACCGGCGCCCGGCCGGGGGCGGTTGGGGCACCCGGACGGCCGGGTGACGCCGTTCCAAGGGGGCCGGGTCACCGGCCGCATCCCGCGCACGGCGACGCTGCGCCCCACCGTCGTACCCCTGGAGTGGGAGCGGATGGGCGACCCGCCGGCCCGGCGCCCGGTGCGGGAGCTGGGCAACGGGCCGACCGACCTGGCGCTGCTCGCCAGCGCGCTGGAGCGCGCGGCCCGCTCGGTGGACGCCGAACGCCTGCCCGCGCTCGTCCCGTTCACCCCCTGAGGCCGACCGCTCCTCGACCCCGGCCCGTCCACCCGGTGGCGGGCGCGCCTCCGCCCGCGCCCGACCCGTCCACCGCCCCGCCCGAACACCCGTCGGAGGGAGCTCCGCCCTCCGCGGGCACGGCTTCGGGAGGCCCGCTCCTACCCCTTCCCCCGCGGGCTTCCGACATGCCCTGACATGACGTCACGAGGCGATCACGATCGGCCCGTTGGCCCCTTCCGCGGTATTGCGGGGCCGGTGCGCCCGGCGTAGGACTGTGCGCACGGACGACGCGGTCCGGCCACGTCGACGGGGCCGGACCCGTACGGAAGAGACGGGGCAGGAATGAGCACAACCTTCTCGATACGCAGGGCCGCCCTCGTGTTCACGGCGGTCGGCGCTCTGGCGCTCACCGGCTGCGGAGGCGACGGCGACGGCAAGAAGAAGACGGACGAGGGCTCCGGCAAGGGCACGGACAGCGCGCCCACGGTGAGCCTGCCGAAACTGGACGGGGAGAACGTCTCCGTCGCCGCGGTCTGGACCGGGCCCGAGCAGGAGAACTTCACCAAGGTCCTGGACGAGTTCGAGAAGCGCACGGGCGCGAGCGTGACGTTCGTCCCGGCGCAGGACCCGATCATCAACTTCCTGGGGACCAAGATCGCGGGCCAGCAGCCGCCGGACGTGGCGATGATCCCGCAGGTGGGCGCCGTCCAGCAGGCGGCCGCGAAGAAGTGGGCCAAGCCGGTCGGCGCCGAGGCGAAGGCCCAGCTCGACAAGAACTACGCGAAGGTCTGGCAGGAGCTCGGCACGGTGGACGGCACCCAGTACGGGGTGTACTTCAAGGCCGCCAACAAGTCGCTGATCTGGTACAACGCCGCTGCGTTCGACAACGCCGGGGCGAGCGAGCCGAAGAGCTGGAAGGACTTCCTGACGACGGCGGAGACGATCTCCGCGTCGGGCGTCACCCCGGTCTCGGTGGGCGGGGCGGACGGCTGGACCCTCACCGACTGGTTCGAGAACATCTACCTCTCGCAGGCCGGCCCGGAGAAGTACGACCAGTTGGCGAAGCACGAGATCCCGTGGACCGACCCGTCCGTGAAGGACGCGCTGACCACGCTGGCCGAGCTGTTCGGCAGGCCGGAGCTGATCGCGGGCGGGGCGGACGGCGCGCTCCAGACGGAGTTCCCGGCATCGGTGACCCAGACCTTCACCGGGGGCGACCAGCCCAAGGGCGCGATGGTCTTCGAGGGCGACTTCGTCTCCATCAACATCGCGCAGACCGAGGCGAAGATCGGTACGGACGCCAAGGTCTTCCCCTTCCCGGCGGTCGGTGCGGACTCCCCCGTGGTGACCGGCGGCGACGCGGCGGTGGCGCTGAAGGAGACCAAGGGCGCGCAGGCGCTGCTGACCTGGCTGGCGTCGGCGGACGCGGCGAAGATCTGGGCCGAGGCGGGCGGGTTCATCTCCCCGAACAAGGGCCTGGACCTGAAGGCGTACCCGAACGACGTGCAGCGCACGATGGCGCAGGCGCTGATCGACGCGGGCGACGACGTCCGGTTCGACATGTCCGACCAGGCCCCGCAGTCGTTCGGCGGGACCCCCGGCAAGGGCGAGTGGAAGATCCTCCAGGACTTCCTGAAGAACCCGAAGGACATCGCGGGGACCCAGAAGCAGCTGGAGTCCGAAGCGGCCAAGGCGTACAAGAGCTGACGCCGTGACGACAGCGACCGCGGGGGGCGCCGGTGCGGCGCCTCCCGCCGACGAGACGAGTCCGCGCCCGTCCCCCGGACCGGAGAAGCCGGGCCGGGGCGTGACCGGCACCCGCAGGGTCATCGCGGCGGCGTTCCTGCTGCCCGCGCTGGTGCTGCTCGGGGCGCTGGTGGTCTATCCGATCTGCTACTCCGTCTACCGGTCCTTCTTCGACCAGGCCGGTACGGGGTTCGCCGGGTTCGACAACTACACCGCCCTCTTCACCGACGACACCATCCTCACGGCGGTGAGGAACAACGCGATCTGGGTGGTCTTCGCCCCCACGGTCGCCACCGCGCTGGGTCTGATCTTCGCGGTGCTGACCGAACGGATCCGCTGGGGCACCGCGTTCAAGCTGATCGTCTTCATGCCCATGGCGATCTCGATGCTGGCGGCGGGCATCATCTTCCGGCTGGTGTACGACCAGGCCCCCGAGCGGGGCGTCGCCAACGCGGTGGCGGTGGGCGTGCACGACACGTTCAACGCGTCCGCCGGCTTCCCGAAGGCCCGCCCGCTGCCCGTGCACCCCCTGGAGAAGGGCGGGGGCGGGACGTACGTGTCCAAGGAGCCGATCCGGGCGGACCGCCCGCTGCTGGTGCCGCTGGTGGGCGTGGCTCCGGCGAAGATGCCGGGCGACGCGCGGCCGGCCCAGGGCTCTCCGGCCGCCTCCGGGGACGGGATCTCCGGGACGGCCTGGCTGGACTTCACTCGGGGCGGGGGCGGGAAGCCGAACGTCGTCGACCCGAAGGAGCTGGGGCTCAAGGGCCTCACCGTCGAGGCGGTGAAGGACGGCAAGGTCGTCGCCTCGGCGACGGCGGGGGCGGACGGCGTGTTCACCCTGCCCGCCTCGGCGGAGGGGGCGCAGCTCCGGCTGCCCGCCGAGAACTTCCGCGAGCCCTACAACGGCGTGGACTGGCTCGGACCGTCCCTGGTGACGCCCGGGATCATCGGCAGCTACGTGTGGATGTGGGCCGGGTTCGCGATGGTGCTGATCGCGGCGGGGCTGGCCGGTCTGCCGCGCGAACTGCTGGAGGCGGCCCGGGTGGACGGGGCCAACGAGTGGCAGGTGTTCCGCCGGATCACGGTGCCGATGCTGGCGCCGGTGCTGGCGGTGGTCCTGGTGACGCTGATGATCAACGTGCTGAAGGTCTTCGACCTCGTGTTCATCATCGCGCCGGGCTCCTCCCAGGACGACGCGAACGTCCTGGCGCTCCAGCTGTACCGGTCCTCGTTCGGCACGGACGCGGATCTCGGGATCGGCAGCGCGATCGCGGTGCTCCTGCTGCTGCTGGTGATCCCGGTGATGCTGTTCAACATTCGGCGCATCCGGAAGGAGGGACGGCGATGAGCAGTGCACCGAAAGTGGACGCCGCGCGCATCGGCCGCCAGAGGGCGGGGGCCCCGGACGCCGGGCGGGCCGAGGCGCCCCGGGCCGGGCGGTCCCCCGCCGCGCGGATCGCCGCCAAGGCCGGCGGCGGGGTGCTGCGGGTCTTCCTGATCCTGGTCGCCCTCTTCTGGCTGATGCCCACCATCGGCCTGCTGCTGTCCTCGCTGCGCGGACCGCAGGACATCGCGGCGACCGGCTGGTGGAAGGTCTTCACCGCCCCGTCCGAGCTGACCTTCGACAACTACCAGCGGATCCTGGACAATTCGACGATCACCGGGTCGCTGTTCAGCACGGTCATGATCACCGTGCCGTCCACCCTGCTGGTGGTGGTGATCGGCTCCCTCGCCGGATACGCCTTCGCGTGGATGGAGTTCCCGGGCCGGGACTGGTGGTTCCTGCTGGTCGTCGGGTTGCTGGTGGTACCGGTGCAGGTGGCGCTGATCCCGGTCTCCGAGCTGTTCGGGACCATCGGGATCTTCGAGACGACGCTCGGGGTGGTGCTGTTCCACACGGCGTTCGGCCTGCCGTTCGCGATCTTCCTGCTGCGGAACTTCTTCGCGGAGATCCCCCGGGAACTCCTGGAGGCCGCCCGGCTCGACGGGGCGGGCGAGATCCGTCTCTTCACCCGGGTCGTGATGCCGCTGGGCGGCCCGGCGATCGCCTCGCTCGGGATCTTCCAGTTCCTGTGGGTGTGGAACGACATGCTGGTCGCCCTGATCTTCGCGGACTCCGGGGCGCCGCCGATCACCGTGGCACTCCAGCAGCAGGTACGCCAGTTCGGCAACAACATCGACGTGCTCGCACCCGGCGCGTTCGTGTCGATGGTGATCCCGCTGGTGGTGTTCTTCGCCTTCCAGCGGCAGTTCGTCTCCGGCGTGATGGCGGGCGCGGTCAAGTAGCGGGCGCCACCCGGCCGTACGCCGTCCGGTACGTACGCCCCCGGAACGCACAGATGTACGTCAACACGCGGCGGCCCGGTTCCCCGGAACCGGGCCGCTTCGGCGTCCGCGTCCCCCGATTGCCACGTCCGACGTAACCCTGTCATTCCATCCGACGTTTGCGCTCTGCCTGGTTTCCGCGAACGATCGACCCATGGATGTGTAGTGCCCCGGTTCTCCGTCATCGTGCCCGCGTTCCGGGTCCAGGCGTATCTGCACGCGTGTCTGGATTCGGTGCTGGCCCAGTCCTTCAAGGACTACGAGATCATCGTGGTCGACGACTGCTCCCCCGACGCCTGCGGGCCGATCGCCGACGAGTACGCCCGCCGGGACCCCCGCGTCACCGCGCTCCACCTGCCCCGCAACAGGGGGCTGGGACCGGCCCGCAACGCCGGACTGGACCGGGCTTCCGGCGACTACCTGATCTTCCTCGACGGCGACGACACCCTGCTGCCGGACGCGCTCCAGGCCATCGCCGACCGGATCGACGCGACCGACGAGCCCGACGTCCTGATGTACGACTACGCCCGTACGTACTGGACGGGCCGCAGCGTCCGCAACGTCCTGGGCGGCCTCCTCCACGAGACGGGCCCCGCCCGCTTCCGGCTCGCCGACCGCCCCGAGCTGCTGCGCCTCCTCATGGTCGTCTGGAACAAGGCGTACCGCCGCGCGTTCGTCGAGGCCGAGGGGTTCGCCTTCCCGCCCGGTTACTACGAGGACACCCCCTGGACCTACCCGGTGCTGATGTCGGCCGGGTCGATCGCGGTGCTCGACGCGGTCTGCGTCTCCTACCGGCAGCGGCGGCGCGGCAACATCCTCTCCACCACCAGCGAGAAGCACTTCGACGTCTTCGATCAGTACGACCGGGTCTTCGCGTTCATCGACGCGCGCCCCGAACTCGCCCGGTGGCGGCCGGTGATATTCCGGCGCATGCTGGACCACTTCACCGCCCTGTACGCCTCCCGGGACCGGCTGCCGCCCCACAGCCGCGCCGCGTTCTTCCGCCGGGCCACCGCCTCCTGCCGCCGCTACCGCACCCCCGGCGCCCCGGCCCCCCGCCGCGCGCTGCTGCGCCACGGGCTGCTGCGGCTCGGCGCTCGGCGCACCTATCAGGCCCTGTCGGGCGCCCAGCGCCTCGGCGGCCGGCTGCGCACGGGTGCGGCGGCCGCCCGCGGGGCGGTGCGGTCCGCGGCGCTGCGGGCGCACTACCGGATCCAGTCGCGGCTTCCGCTGCGCCCCCGGGACGCGGTGTTCACCGCCCGGAGCGGCCGGGGGTACACGGGCAGTCCCGCGGCGATCGAGGCGAAGGTCCGCGAGCTGGTCCCGGGGGTGCGGACGGCCTGGATCTGCCGGCCCGCCGACGCCCACACCGTGCCGACCGGCGCCCGGCACCTCGCGCCCGGCACGTTCGCCCACTGGACGGCGCTGGCCCGCTCGGCCTATCTGGTGAACGACGGCTCCTTCGACCGGGGGCTGGTCAAGCGGCGGGGCCAGACCGTGCTGCAGACGCACGAGGGCACGCCGCTGGGGACCGTGGGCGTCGACCTGCTGGACCGGCCCGCCGCCGCCGGGGGCACCGACTTCGAGGAGCTGCTGCGCTCGGCCGACACCTGGGACTTCTCCCTCTCGGCCAACCCGCACTCCACCCTCGTACGGGAGCGGGCCTATCCGTCCGCGTACACGACGCTGGAGTACGGCTCGCCGCGCAACGACGTGTACCACCGCACCGGTGCGGGCGAGGTGGCGCGGCTGCGGGAGACGCTGGGCGTCCCGGAGGGGGCGACCGCCCTGCTGTACGCCCCGGCTCCCCGCGACTACCGGCGGATCCAGCGGCCCGCCCTGGACCTGGAGCGGCTGCTGGGGTTGCTGGGCCCGCGGTTCGTGGTCCTGTCCCGGACGCCCCGCCCGGCGGACCCCGGGGGCCGCGCGCCGCACCCCCGGATCATCGACGTCGGCGCCCACCGGTCGGTGGAGACGCTGGCGCTCGCCTCGGACGCGCTGATCACCGACTACGCGTCGCTGATGTTCGACTACGTCAACCTGGACCGCCCGGTGGTGCTGCACCTCGACGACGTCGAGGCGTACGAGGCGGCCCGGGGCACGTACTTCGACATCACCGCCTTCCCGCCCGGCATCGTGGTCCGGAGCCAGGACGAGTTGGTCGACGTCTTCACCACGGACCACTGGCGCGGCGCCCACGCGGCGCAGTTGCGGGCCGCGTTCCGGGCCCGGTTCTGCCCGTACGACGACGGGTACGCCGCCGAGCGGGTGGTGCGGCGGGTCTTCCTCGGGGAGACGGACGGACTGCCGCTGCCGGTGCCGTACGCCGCCCGCCGGACGCCCGCGGCGCTGCCCGCGCAGGACGGGGCCGGGGCGGCGGTCCGGGGCTGAGGCCCCGGCCGCCCCCGCGGCGCGGGTGCTCAGCGTTCGAGGAACGCGAACAGCTCCTCCCAGCGGCGCAGCGTCTCCGGCTCGGAGAACCGCTGGACGCCGGACCGGGCGCGCGCCCCCATCGCGTCGCGCAGCCGGGGGTTGCCGGTGAGCCGCAGCAGCCGGTCCGCGAGGGCGTCGACGTCCCCGGCGGGGGCCAGGAGCCCGTCCTCGCCGTCGCGGACGATCTCGCGGACGCCGGGCGCGCAGTCGAAGGCCGCGCAGGGCACGCCGCTGGCCATCGCCTCCAGCAGGGCGAGCGGGAAGCCCTCGCCGCGGGAGGACTGGACGAAGACGGACGCGTCGGCGAGGGCCCCCTCCACGTCGTCGGTGCGGCCCATCCACTCCACGGACCCGTCGAGGCCGAGGCCGGTGCACTGGGCCTTGAGCGCGGCCTCGTCCTCGCCCGCCCCGTAGACGCGCAGCCGCCAGTCGGGGCGGGCGGGGGCGACCAGCGCCCAGGTGTCCAGGAGGAGGTCGATGCCCTTCTGGTCGCTGAGCCGCCCGATGCTGGCGACCGTCTTCCCGCTGCGCGGGGAGGGGACGGCGGGGAGGCGGGCGAGGGCGTTGGGCAGGAAGCCGACGTTGTTCATGCCGTCGCCGGCCCACCGGTCGGCGTCCTCCGCGGTGAGGACGAGCCAGTGGTCGAGGTCCTTGTAGTGGTTCTTGATCCAGCGGTAGCGGTGGCTCGCGCGGGAGTAGTCGTAGGACTCGTGGCTCATCCCGATGACGCGCAGCCCGGTGGTGTCGGCCTCCCCGACCCATTCCATCGCCCAGACCTGGGTGACGATGACGACCGCGCCGGGGCGGGCGCCGGCGAAGATCCCGGAGAGCCGGGCGACCGCCCGCTTCTTCGCGGCGGCCCGGGCGGCCTCCTTGCGCCGGGTGGGGATGCGGAAGCGGTCGCGGACGCCGTGGGGCGTCCAGGGGGTCGGGGGGTGGGCGGGGTAGAGGGCGGTGACGGGGTGGGCGGGCTGCTCGGGCAGCGCCATCTTCAGGTCGGAGGCGTGGATGCCGATGGCGTGGACCCGGTGGCCGCGGTCGGCGAAGAGGCGGGCGGTCTGGTGCATCCAGCCGGTGACGCCGCCGAGTTCATCGGTGCTGTTGGAGACGATGAAGATGTCGCGGCTCATCGGCCGGCCCCCCGCTCGTGGTCGGTGATGTGGCGGGCGTCCCGGCAGACCTTGGGCCCGAAGACGGCGGCGACGGTCCTGCGGGCGGCGTCGCCCCGGTCGTAGGGTCCGAACTGCCGGACGAACTCCCGGCGCCGGTCGGCCCACCGGAGGTCGTTCCTCTTCAACTCCGAGAGGACGTCGAACAGTTCCTCCGGGGTGGCGGTGACCGGCCCCGGCGCCTTCTCCCGCAGGTCGAAGTAGCTGCCGCGTTCGGCCGCGTACGCGTCGAGGTCGGGGGCGAACAGCACGACGGGCCGGTCCAGGAGGGCGAAGTCGAACATGATGGAGGAGTAGTCGGTGATCAACACGTCGGTGATCGCGAGGAGTTCGCTGGTGTCGTGGTGGCGGGAGACGTCCACGACGGTTCCGGGCGGGCAGACGGGCAGCCGCGCGGACTCCAGGTAGTGGGAGCGCACCAGCAGGGTGTGGGTGTCCCCGAACCGCTCCGCGAACTCCCGTACGTCCAGCAGCAGCCGGCTCCTGTGCTGCTTGCCGGGGCCGCCCCGGAAGGTCGGGGCGTACAGCACGGTCCTGCGGTGGTCGTCCAGCCCCAGTTCCGCCGCGAGCGCCGGGCGGGGCAGCCGTCCTTCGGTCTCGGCCCGGTGGCGCTCGGCGATCAGGGCGTCGTTGCGCGGGTAGCCGGTGCGCAGGAGGCGTTCCTCGGGGAGGCGGTAGGCGCGGGCGAGGGTGGCCACGTCGTGCTCGGAGCGGACGAGGAAGTGGTCGAAGCGGTCCACGGCCTGTCGGAGCCGTTCACGCTGCGGGGCGTTCTGGAGCCGTACGCGGGTCTCGTCGAACCCCATCCGCTTGTAGGCGGAGCCGTGCCAGGTCTGGAGGTACGTGGTGTGCCGGGGCTTGCGCAGGTGCTGCGGGAAGCCCTGGTTGTCGACCCAGTACTCGGCGCGGGCCAGCGCCCACAGATAGCGCCAGGACCAGCGGCGTACGAGGCGGGCGCCGTCCGGGAAGCCGGCCGGGGAGGGGTCGTAGGACCAGGTGGCGCGGAGCTTCAGGCGTTGGCGGCGGATCTCCTCGTAGAGGGCGCGCGGGCTGTCGCCGTAGCAGGTGCCCATGTGGCTCTCGAAGACGACGGAGCCCCGGCGGACGGGGAGGCGGGTGAGCCAGGTGTTGTAGACGGGGGCCTTGAAGCCGCGGGAGCGGTAGCGGTCCAGCCGCTTGCGCAGGGCCCGGACGAGGAGCTTGGCCTTGCGGGCGGGGCGGAAGCGGGTGGCGTAGCGGACCAGGCGGTGGGCGGTGCGGGCCGGGCGGCGGCGGCCGGTCAGCCGGAGCGCGAAGTGGTCCTTGAGCGTGACGTAGGGCTCCCAGGTGTCCCCGGTGAGCCGCCCGAGGCGGGGGCGGGCGGCGAACCGGTCCGCCGCCGCCACCTGGTCCTGCGGGGCGAACAGGTCGCTGACGGACCGGGGGCCGTCGGCGCCCCCCGCCCGCACGGTCAGCCGCGCGTCCCACGCCGTGTCGCGGAGGCCGAGGGGGCGCAGGCGGCGCGTGACGTCGATCCGCGCGCGCCACGTGATCCCGTCGCCGTCGTGGCGGACGTCCTCGACCGGGAACGCGACGGCGCGCGCCCCGCCCCGGGCCCGGAACTCCAGGGTGGCGGTGAGCGGGTCGCCGGGGCCGGGGCCGGTGTGGCCGGGCAGTACGAGGCGGCCTTCGAGCAGCAGGCCCCCCTCCTCGGCGGTGGCGCGGGTGAGCCGGTTCATCAGCCGCATCTCGCCGAACCTGCGGTACTGGTGTCCGAGTCCGGTGACGTCGAAGGCGGGGTCCTCCGGGTCGCCGCCCCAGGCGATCCGGCCGCCGGGCCCCGTCGTCAGGGGCGCGCACACGGTGGCGGGCCGGCTCAGCGCGTAGGCCGCGGCGAGGACCCCTTCGGCGTCGCCCCGGGCCAGCAGGGCGACGGCGACCCGCTCCAGCGGCGGCAGGTCCGGCACGCCCGAGCGGAAGGGCCCGGTCAGCACGCGGGCGGCGGTGGCGGCGGCCCGGTCTCGGCGGGCGGCGGGCAGCCGGGGGAAGGACCGGGCGAGCGGCACCAGGTGGTCGCGGGCGAACGCCGTCTCCCGTTCCGCCCGCAGGTCGGGCAGCCCGTGGGCGAGGAGGGTGTTGGCGACCCGGTGGTGGGCCTCGACGAGGGCGGCGAGGTCGCGGGCCCGGTCCGGGATGGCCCGGCCGGTCACGATCAGCCGGCGGACCAGGGCGATCCGGCCGACCGAGGCGGCGGCGAGCGGGCCGAACAGGATCTCGCCGTGCGCCAGGTCCTCCTCGTACCGCAGCCCGTGCCGCCGGGCGGCCTCGCGGCGCAGGCAGAAGCCGGTCACCAGGGCGTCCCTGACGACGAGGCCGGGGGCCTCGGTGAAGCGGTTGAGGGTGCGGGAGCGGGCGTACAGCTCGCCCTGCCAGGACGGCTCCCGCTCCTTGCCGCTCTCGTCGGCGGCCCGGCTCCAGCGGCCGGCGACCAGGTCGGCGCGGCCGGTCTCGCCGGCCTGCCAGAGGTTGCGGCAGCCGTGGAGGTGGAGGCGTTCGCCGGGGGTGAGGACCAGGACGTACCGGCCGGTCGCGGCGTCGAGGCCCGCGTTGCGCAGGGCCCCGGTGGTGCGGGCCGCGGGGTCGGCGTGGACGAGGCGGACCCGGTCGGGGGTCCGGTCCGCGAGGGCGCGGGCGGCGGCGCGGACGGCCGGGTCGGCGGCGGAGGCGAGGACCACGACGGCCTCGGACCCGCGCAGCGACTGGCCGAGCACGGACGCGACGGAGGCGCGCAGGGCGTCCGCGCCGCCCGTCCCCTCGCCCTCGCCGGTGATGACGCAGCTGAAGTCGGTCACGCCTCTCCCCCCTCGGGCGTCCGGTCTCCCCCGGCCGTCCGGTCTCCCTTGAGCATCCGGTCGACGACCCCGGCGGCGGCGGTCCCGTCGTCGAGGTCGCAGAACGCCTCGCGGAACCGTTGGTAGGCGTCCCGGTGCCCGGCGACAGCGGCCTCCGGGTCGCGCAGGGCGGCGACGACGCCGGCGGAGTCGGGGATCAGGGGCCCGGGGGCGCGGCGCTCGAAGTCGAAGCAGAAGCCGCGCAGGGTGTCGCGGTAGTGGGCCAGGTCGTGGGTGTGGAAGAGCATGGGGCGGCCGGTCTGGGCGAAGTCGAACATGATCGAGGAGTAGTCCGTCACCAACGCGTCGCTGACCAGCAGCAGTTCGGCCACGTCCGGGTAGCGGGAGACGTCCCGGACGAACGCGGTGTCGGGGACGCTCCCGCCGACGAGGTAGTGCCGCCGGACCAGCAGGACGTGGTCGTCGCCGAGGGCCCGGCGGGCCTGTTCCAGGTCCAGGGGGAGGTCGGGGGCGTACCGCCCGCCCTGCCGGGGCCGGTCCTCGCGCCAGGTGGGGGCGTACAGGACCACCCGCCGCCCCTCGGGGATCGCCAGTCTCTCCCGTACGGCGGCGGCGACCTTGTCCCGGTCGGGGGCGTACAGCAGGTCGTTGCGCGGGTAGCCGCACTCCAGGACCTCGCCGGAGTAGCCGAAGGCGCGGCGCAGGACGGGGGTGGAGAAGCTGTTGGGGGAGACCAGGAAGCTCCACTGGGCGGACCGGTGCTCCATGGACGCCATGTAGGCGGCGTCCGCGTGCGGGGTGCCCGCGAGGTCGCGGCCGATGCGCTTGAGGGGGGTGCCGTGCCAGGTCTGGACGACGCACTGCCCCTCGGCGCGCTCGAACCACTGCGGCAGATGGGTGTTGGTGACGATCCACCGGCTGCGGGCCAGCGCCTCGTGCCATTCCGCGCTGTGCAGGGCGACGGGGCGGACGCCCTCGGGTACGGCGGCCTGCTGGTCGCGTACCACCCACAGGTGTTCGATCTCCCTTCCGCGCGCGGCCAGTTCGCGGTGGACGGCGCGCGGCGAGTCGGAGAACTGGCGGCCGTCGAAGCTGGAGAGGAGGACGGCGGGGCGCAGTTCGCCCGCCGTGCGGGCCCGGAGCGCGGCGTACCGTTCGCGCTGGACCCGCCGGCCGTACGCGCCCCGCTCCGCCGCGGGGAGGGCGCTGCCGGACTCCAGGACGAGCCGGTCGTGGTGGCGCCGCTGGAGGACGAAGTCCCGTCCGCCGATCTGCTTCTGCCGCGGCAGGGAGCGGTGGAGGGCCGTGCTCAGGCGGAGCGGCCGGTACGCCTCCGGATCGCGTTCCCCCGGTACGCGCAGGAAGAGGTACCAGCGCCCCTCGGCCAACGGCAGGGCGCCGCCGAGGCTTTCGACGGCGGCTGGGGCGAGCACGGCGCGGAAGCCGTCGCCGTCCGCCCGTTCCAGGGGGACGACGGCCTCCTCCTGGTGGCCGCTGTGGCGCAGGACGAGTTCGTGGGCGGCGCCGGTGGGCTCTGGGAAGGCTCCGGCGAGGGCCAGTTCGCCCGACTCCGCCCAGTCGGCGGAGGTGACGACGGGGTGGACGGGCCGGTCGGTGAGGACGAGGTCGCCGGAGGGGTTGGGGGCCGCGGTCAGCTCCCGCCCGCCCGGCAGCGGATAGCACCCGTCCGGCCCGTCCGGCCGGGCGGCGACCGTCAGCGGCCGTCCCTCCGTGACGAGGTGGACGCCCCAGATGTCGTCCTCGCCCCGGAAGGCGCTGAGCGGGACGTCGGCCGAGCGGGTGCCGGCCGAGCCGCGCAGGGCGAACTCCCGGGTCTCCTTGGTGCGCCACTCGGTGAGCCGGAGGGCGACCGGACCGGCGGCGCCGAGGACCTTCACCTCCAGGCGCACCGCGTCCTCGACCGCCGACTGCCCGGTCAGGACGGCGGCGACGCGTTCGGTGCGCAGCTCCAGCTTGTTGCCGGAGAGGACGGGGACGATACGGGTCCGCTCGTCGGTGTACACCACGGCGGGCGGGGCGGGGGCGCCGACGAGCCGCATCGGCCCCCGGCGCGGCCGGCCCGCGCCGACGACGAGGGCCTCCAGCTTCCAGGTGGTGCGCCCGGGGTCCGCACCGCCCCTGTCGGCCTTGGCCGCGAGGGCGCGCGGGTCGACGACGGCCTCGAACCCGGCGCGGTCGTAGCGGTGCAGGGAGCGGCCGGAGCGGGCGGTGGCCTCCTCGCCGCCGACCGGGCGCAGCCGCAGGGGGACGAGCCGTCTCCCGGCGCGCAGCCAGCCGAGCCGGGGCGGCCCGCCGGGGGCGTTGCGCACATAGGCGTACCCGGTGAGGCGCAGCAGCCCGTCCCGCCAGACGGCCTCGGTGAGGTGGGCGTGGACGGGCAGGTCGGCGGAGGCCAGCGCGGTGGCGGCGGGCGGCAGCGGGGCACGGACGGCCGGGTGGTGGGCGCGGGGGCGGAGCAGTCCGCGGACGTGGAAGGCGTCCCGGTCCTCCTTCTCGTCCGCGAGGAGGGCGAGGAGTTCGGGGAGGCGGCGTTCGCGGATGAGCTGCCACTTGACCCGCAGGTGCAGGGGGAGCGAGGCGAGGACGCCCGGCTCGACGGTGGCGGCGAAAGCGCCCGCGTGCTCCAGGAAGGCTTCGTGGAACTCCGCGTCGCCGTCCGGCAGGGCTTCGATGAACAGCCAGAGGTCTCCGGAGAGGGCGTGCGCGTCGTAACGCCGCTTGGCCTCGGCCGCTCCCTTCGCCCCGCCCGTTCCCGCCGCTTCGGAACGCCCGGCGAGGAAGCGGCTGACGGTGGTGACGGCGGTGACCCGGTCGCGGATGCCCCGGGGTACGGCCCGCCGGGTGGTGATCGAGCCGTCGCGGTCGCGCCAGTGGTAGACGGGCTCCTCGACGACGTCCACCGAACGGGCCAGGAAGTGGGCGGGCAGGACGACGGCGATGTCCTCGTACAGCACGCCGGTCGGGAAGGCGAAGGCGTGCTCGTCCCAGAAGGTGCGGCGGAAGACCTTGTTGCAGGCGATGCGGTCCCCGAGCAGGATCCAGTCCCGCGTGACGTGGGTGGCCCGGCGCGCCTTCTCCATCGGCTTGCGGAACATCGGGGACTGCTCCAGCTCCCCGCCGGCCCGCAGCCGCAGCACGTTGCCGGTGGCGAAGTCGGATTCGGAGGCGTCGAGTTCGGCCAGCATCCGGGCGTACGCGCCGGGCGGCACCACGTCGTCGCTGTCGACGAACGCCAGGAACTCCGCTTCGGGGTGGGCCTCGCGGACTCCGGCGTTGCGGGCCGCACCGAGTCCGGCGTTCTCCTGCCGGACCAGCCGGAAGCGGGGGTCGCGTTCGGTGAACTCCTGGGCGATCTCCGGGCCTCGGTCGGTGGAGCCGTCGTCGACGAGAACGACCTCCAGGTCGGCCATGGTCTGCTCGGCGAGCGAGGCCAGGCAGGCACCGAGGTACTCCTCGACGTTGTAGAGGGGGACGACGACGGTGAGACGGGGTGCCATCGCGGCGCACGATCCTTCCGGGGCGGACGACATCGGGGCGGATGAGCGTCGGTGGGCGGGGTTTCCGACAGGGGCACAAGGGCCTTCGGGCACGGGATGCCCCGGACGCGAAGAGCCTCCGGAGCCGTTCGGGTCCATGAGGTACAACCCGCGCCGGATGGCCGAGTCACCCGAGGGGGCCCGTTCGGGTGACGGAAAGGGCGGAGCCACGCGTCCGGGGGCGCGCCCGGGGCACGTTCGAGCCCCGTACCGGGAAGGGCACGGGGCTCGGTGCTCGGTGCTGCCGCGGGAGGGGACCGGGTCAGGGCTTGACGGCGATCCGGCCCTCGTCCATGCGGAGCAGGAGCAGCCGCTCCCCGGTCTTCTCCAGGAATTCGTCGACGGCCTGCCGCGACCCCTGCCAGTAGCCGTAGTCGTCGATCAGGAGCACTCCGCCGGGGACCAACCGGTCGTACAGGTGCTCCAGTTCGTGCTTGGTGGAGGCGTACCAGTCGGTGTCCAGGCGCAGGATCGCGATCTGCTCGGGGGCCTGGCCGGGGACGGTGTCCTCGACCCGGCCCCGCACGTAGTGCACGCGCTCCTCCGGGTACGGCACCTCGGCGAAGCCCGCCCGGACGTCCTCCAGCGAGGCGACCGCCCAGATCGGCCGGTCCTTGCCCTGGGCGTCCAGCAGCTCCTGGGCCGGCCGGCCGTCGCGCCGCAGGTCCTCGGCGGTGGGCGGGGTCATGCCCTCGTACGTGTCGAAGAGGTACAGGTCGCGCTCGGTCTCCCCGACGGACAGCAGGGTGCGGGCGCATGCCTGCATGGAGCCGCCGCGCCAGACGCCGCACTCCACGACGGAGCCGGGGATGCCGTGCCGGGCGATGTACCGGGTGGCGAGGATGAAGGCGTTGAGCCGCTCCGGCGAGGTCATCGAGTACGGCTTGACCGCGCGGATGATGTCCTTCGCCTCGTCGTCGTAGTCCGCCGGGAACGCGGGGGCGGGCTTCTTCGCCTTCGGCCGCGCGGGCGCGGGGGCCGCAGGAGCGGCCGGGGCGGGGGCGGTGCGGGCGGCGGGCACGGTGACGCGCCTGAGCTGGTATCCGGTGAGCTGCTGAAGGACGCCGTTGACGGCGTTGCGCCAAGCCATGCCCCGGGACAGTACGCGCGCTTTGCGCCACATGTCATCTTTCGTCAACCTGCCATTGATCGGGGCGGCTCCTGTTCGAGTGAGGCTGTCTGCGCGGGCACGGCCTCCGGGCGCCCGCACCGCTGGCGGCCGTCCACCGGAGGAGGGAGCGGGACGCCGTCCACACCGCCGACCCGGTTGGCCCACCAGACGGCCAACTCCCGTACCGCGAACATGGTCAGGCGGGGGTAGCGCTCGGGCTTGCGGAAGACGCCGACGGAGTCGCCCCAGTAGGCGGCCTTCTTGTCGATGGCGCGGTAGTCGTGCCAGATGCCCTGCCGCGGCGGGAAGTCGGTGTACGCCTCGCGCAGTTCGAGCCGGGAGTGGGCGGCGAGGGCTCGGAAGCCGTCCGGGTAGTAGCGCCAGCAGTCCTGGGCGTCGTGGACGTGGCCGCGCGAGGGGGCGGTGATGAACGCGTGGCCGCCGGGCTTGAGCACCCGGGCGATCTCCAGCATCGACGCCCAGAAGAACGGGATGTGCTCGAACGCCTGACCGGAGAGCACGACGTCGGCGCTGTTGGAGCGGGCGGGGATGCGGTACGGCTTCGCCATCACGGCGTCCACGTTGGGTCCGTCCTGCACGTCGACCCCGAAGTAGTCGACGGGGTGGCCGGCGAGGAGCGCCCGATGGGTGCGGGTCTGCTTGCCGGAGACGCGGGAGCCGAGGTCGACGACCCGGTACGTGCCGCTCCGGCGGCCGCCCTTGCCGGACGCGGGCCCCGCGACGGGCCCTTCGACGGGCAGGTACTCCTTGATGCAGAGTTCCATCTGCTCGTAGGCGGACCGGTGCATGGACGTCTCCCAACATGGCGGGGCGAGCGGGCTGTGGGGCTCAACGACCGTGCGGGGCGGAGGAATCGGGGCCGGTGGCCGAATGAGCCATCCGGGTGGCGGTGCGACCGGGGTCCTCTCCGGGCCGGGTGAAGAAGTGCCTCACGACGCGTTCGGCCGCGCGCCCGTCGTCGTACGGGCAGAACCGCTCCCGGAACGCGGTGCGCAGCGCGGTCGCCTCCGGCGAACGCCACTCCCCCGTGCGGAACACGTCGGCCAGCTCGGCCGGGGTGGTGGTGACCGGCCCGGGGGTGTCGCCGGGACGGCCGGAGAGCAGGTCGAAGTAGGTCCCGCGCGCGGCCCGGTAGGCGGGCCAGTCGGGGGCGTGGACGACGATGGGGCGGTCCAGGCAGGCGTAGTCGAAGGTGAGGGAGGAGTAGTCGGTGATCAACGCGTCGGCGGCCAGGCACAGTTCCTCGACCCGGGGGTGCCCGGTGACGTCGAGGACCCGTGCCGCCGGGGGTGGCGGCGCGGCGGGGGGCGAGCCATTTCCGCATTCTCTACACAGCCTCGACGCGTGATGCACGTCCGGTGCTCCCCCCGTCGCGCCGGCTCCGGCGTTCCGCCCGTAGAAGTAGTGGGCCCGCACCAGAACCACGTGGTCCGGCCCCAGTTCGCGGGCCAGCCGCTCCGGGTCGAGGTCGGGGACGAAGCCGTCCCGGTAGTCGCGGTGGGTCGGGGCGTACAGCAGGGCGGTCTGCCCCTCCGCGATGCCCAGCCCGGCCCGGATCGTCGCGATCTCATCGGCGGTGGCGGTGAAGTACACGTCGTTGCGCGGGTATCCGAGGTCGAGCCGCTCGTAGCCACCCGGGTAGACGCGGTCCCAGACCCCGGTGGAGTGCGGGTTGGCGGAGAGGCTGGCGTCCCACTGGCCGACGTGGGCGAGGAGCTTGCCGAAGTCGGTCCTCCGGGCGAGGGCGGGGTACGCGCGCTGGTCGAGCCCCATGGTCTTGAGGGGGGTGCCGTGGTGGGTCTGGAGGTAGCGCTGGCCGGGCCGTTTGACGAAACCGCCGGGGAAGCTGGAGTTGTTGACCAGGTAGGCGGCGGTGGCCATGGCCCGCCAGTAGGGGCGCGAGCCCTCGACGACGTACGGCACCCCGGGCGGCATCCGGTCGCGGTGCCGGGAGGAGACCACCCACAACCCCTGGATGTGGGGCATCAGTTCGCGCGCCTTGGCGTGGATCGCGGCGGGATTGCAGGCGACGCCCCGGTTCCAGTACGCCCCGTAGACCGCCAGGTTCGGGTCGAGCGGTCGGCGCAGGTCGGCGCGGTAGACGGCCCGCAGGACGCGCCTGCGGACATACCGCTTCACGGTGGCTCGGGTGGGCATGGGAGCCGAGCGTACTGGCGGGGCCGGACGGCGGGCGGGTCGCGTTCACCCGTTCGGGTCAGCGTCGGTGACCCCGGGACCGGCCCCGTGTTGACCAGGACATGAAGCCACTCCTCAGCGTCGTCGTCCCCGTCCACAACGTGGAGGCCTACCTCCAGGACTGTCTGCGGTCGGTGGCGGACCAGACCCTCGGCGCGATCGAGGTGGTCATGGTCGACGACGGCTCGACCGACGCCAGCGGCCGGATCGCGGCGGAGTTCGCCGCCCGGGACGACCGCTTCCGGCTGGTGCGGCAGGAGAACGCGGGGCTGAGCGCGGCCCGCAACACCGGCGTACGGCACACCACCCCCACGGTCCCGTACCTGGCGTTCGCGGACAGCGACGACGTCGTCGTGCACGACGCGTACGAGCGGATGACGGCCTCGCTGGAGTCGACCGGCTCCGACCTGGCGACCGGCAACGTGTGGCGGCTGACCGGGCAGGGGCGGCACCAGGCGTGGCAGTACCGCTGGCTGACCGGCCCCCGGCCGCGTACCCACATCACCCGGGATCCGCGCCTGCTGGCCGACCGGGTGGCGTGGAACAAGGTGTTCCGCCGCTCCTTCTGGGACGCGCACGCCTTCGCCTTCCCCGAGGGCAGGCTGTACGAGGACACCCCGGTGATGATCCCCGCCCACTACCTCGCCGGGGCCGTCGACGTCCTGCACGAGCACGTCTACTACTGGCGGGTGCGGGAGGGCTCGATCACCCGGCGGCGCACGGACGTCACGGGCGTACGAGACCGGATCGCCGCGTGCGAGCAGGTCAGCGCGTTCCTCGGCCGCCGGGACGCGGCACACCGGCGGGCTTACGACGCGTCCTGCCTGCGGGACGACTTCGGGTACTTCCTGGACGGCCTGCCGATGGGGGGACCGGCCTACCGGACGGCGTTCCTGGAGGGTGCGGGAGCCTTCGTCGACCGGGCGGGCGAGAGGGTGCTGGAGGGGCTGCCGGCGGAGCTGCGCGTCAAGTGGTCGCTGGTGCGGGAGCGGCGCATGGAGGAGCTGCTGGAGGTGCTGGCCTTCGAACGGGCCAACGGGACAGGGGTGTTCGCCGTCGAAGGACCGCCGGGCCGACGGCGGGCGGTGTACCCCGGCGTGCGCGGCGCGAGCGCCCGGCTCGCCCGCACGGACATCCCCGCCGTGGCACGGCTCCTGGAGGCGCGGTGGGGCGCGGACGGGAAGCTGCGACTGCGCGGGTACGCCTACCTGCGCAACCTCCCCGCCGGGTCGGCGCGCCGGCGGCTGACGGTGGGCGTGGTCCGGGCGGAACGGGGCTCCCGGGTGCGGCCGGTGCCGGTGCGGCCCGTGGACGCGCCCGAGGCGACGGTCGACTCCGGCCAGGAGCTGCACGGTTACGACCACGCGGGCTTCGAGATGGTCCTCGACCCGGACCGGCTGCCCGCGACGGCGGAGGGCGGCTGGCTGGTGGGGCTGGTCCTCGCGGCCCCCGGGGCGGTACGCCGGGTGGCGGTCCGCGCCCCGGACGCGGGTGCGGACCAGCCGTGGGCCCACGACCTGGACGACGGGCGGCGGGCGGTGCTCGACTACCGCGACGGCCGGCTCCGGCTGACCGTGTCCCGTCTGCGGGCCCGGGCGGACTCCCACCGGGCGGCCGGGGCGGCGGGAGAGGCGCTGGAGATCGGGGGCCGGCTGTTCGACGGGGCCAGGCCGGTGGCGCTGCTGCTGGTCCGGGAGGGCGCGGGGGGCGGAGAAGGCGAGGAGGAGCGTTCCTGTCCGGTGGAGTACGAAGCGGATGCCGATGGCGGTGCTGGTGCTGGTGCTGGTGCTGGTGCTGGTGCTGGTGCTGGTGCTGGTGCTGGTGCTGGTGATGAGGACGGTGGCAGTGGCGGGGGCGGGGTCGCGTTCACCGTGCGCGTGCCGCTGGCCGAGCTGGCCGCCGCCCCGCCCGCCCCGCGCCGCGCTCCTCGTGAGGTCAAGGAGGCGGGGGGCACGCGGTGGCGGGTCCGGCTGCTGCTGCCGGGCGGTGAGCGCGTCCCGCTGCCCGCCGCCCCGCACCTGCCGCCGCCCGCGCTCGCGGACGCCGCGGGCGACCTGGTGCTGGAGCTGGCGGGCCACCCGTACGCGGACCGCGTGGAGCCCACCCGGGAGGGGGGCCTGCGCATCTCGGGGACGTACGTGCCGGAGGCGCACGGGGCAGGGGCGCACGGGACGGGAAGGTACGCGCCGGGGGCGGCGGCCCCGCCCGGCAGCCGCCTCGTCCTGCGCCACGAGACGCTGCACGAGGAGGTGAGGGTCACGGAGGCGGCCATGGACACGGGGGCCGCCGTGGACACGGAAACCGGCGCGGACACCGGGTCCTCCGGGGCCCCGGCGGTCGTCGCCGGTCCGGCCCCGGGCGGCCTCCGGCACCCGGACGCGGCCCCGGCCCCGGGCGGCCGCCTCCGGTTCTCCGCCCTGATCGCGCCGCCCCTCGCCGAGGGCCGCTGGGAGGTGCGGCTGGACGGTCTTCCCGTACGCGTCCTCGGCCCGCTCGCCACGCGGTGGCCCGGCACCGGCGACGGCGGGACCGCGCTGCGCCCGGAGCGGCGGCACGGAGACCGGCTGTCCGTCGTCGCGGAGCCCGGCCCCACCGCCGCCGCCGGGCGGAGCGCGTACGGCAGGCGGCTCCTGCGGGCCGCGCACCACCCCGACCGGCGCACGCCCGCCCCGCGCCTCCCCGGCCGGCGTGCGCCGGGGGGACCTCCGCTCCGGGACGCCGTCCTCTACGCGGGCGGCGACTCCCCGCGCGCCGTGCACGCCGAGCTGGTGCGCCGGGGCACGGAGGTCGAGCACCTGTGGGTCACCGGCACCGCCCCCGGCCGCACCACCGCCGTACCGCCCGGCGCGCGGGCCGTCCCCGTGCACAGCGCCGACTGGTACGAGGCGCTGGCCCGCGCCCGCCGGATCGTCACGGACGGGCAGCTGCCCGCCTGGTTCGAACGGCGTCCCGGGCAGACGGTCGTCCAGACCTGGCACGGCACCCCGCTCGGCCGGTTCGGCGTCGACCTGGCGGACACCCTTTACGCCGATCACCAGTACCTCGCCACCCTGCCGCAGCGGTCGGCCCAGTGGTCGGTCCTGATCTCCCCGAGCAGTTTCGCGACCCCGTGGCTGCGCCGGTCGCTCCGGTACGGGGGCGAGGTGCTGGAGGCCGGTTCGCCCGCCAACGACGTGCTGTTCCCGCCCGACCGGGACAAGGCCGCGGAGGAGGTCCGGCGCGGGCTCGGCGTGCCGGAGGACCACCGCGTCGTGCTGTACGCCCCGACCTACCGCGACCACCTGGCCCACCCCCCTTCCGCCTCCCCGGACCGCACGCTCCCCGGCCCCTACCGCTGGGATCCGGCGCTCGACCCGCACGCGCTGGCCCGCGCGCTCGGCCCGGGCCACACGGTGCTGGTCCGCCGCCACCCCCGGGTCACCGGCGGACTCCAGGACGGTCCCGGCGTGCTCGACGTGTCCGGGCACCCGGAGGCGGCGGCCCTGCTCCTGGTCGCCGACGTCCTGGTGACGGACTACGCGGGGCTGATGTTCGACTTCGCGCTGACGGGCCGGCCGATGCTCTTCCACGCCTACGACCTGGAGCACTACCGCGACACCGTGCGCGGTTTCTGCCTGGACTTCGAGACCCGTGCGCCGGGACCGCTGCTGGTCACGACGGACGAGGTGGCGCAGGCGCTGCGCGACACCCGGGCGGTGGCGGCCCGGCACGCGGACGCGTACGAGAGCTTCCGCCGTGACTTCTGCGACCTGGACGACGGCGGCGCGGCGGCCCGGGTCGCGGACCGGCTGCTGGCGGACCCCGCGTAGCGCGCCCGCGGGCCCGGGCTCCCCGGCCCGCGGGCCCGCCGCACCGGCCCGGACGCCGCCCCGGCGATCCGTGGCGCGGAATCCCTCGGACGGGTGGCTGCGGGGAGAGCGGGCGCGTCGCACGGAACCCATGGGGTGTGCCCCTCTTCTCCGCTGCCTCCGCCCCGTCCGCCGCCCCCGATCTCCCGCCCGTCGCGACCGAGGGGGGCGGGGGCGGCAAGGCCGCCCGGCCGCCCCTGTGGCTGCCCTCGCCCTACCTGGTGCTGGGCGGTCTGCTGTGGGCGGTGCTGTCGGCGGCGGCCTGGCGGGCCCCGCTGTGCTGCGAGGCCGGGCTCCAGGCGGCGATCGTCGAGCGGCTGCGGACGAGCCTGCTGCACCCGGCGTTCCCGATGACGGACCTGCCCGCCGTCGCGAGCGCGCACTACTCCCCGTACGCGCTGCTCCAGGGTCTGACGGCCCGCGCGACCGGGTTCTCCGGCCCGTCCGTCGTCGCGCTGGCCGCCTCGGCGAACCTGCTGCTCCTGCTCACCGGGATCGGACGGCTCACCCGGCTGCTGACCCCGAACCGCTGGGTGCCGGTCCTCGTGCTGGCGCCGCTGGCCCTGATCCACTGGGCGGACCCGGCCCGCTGGAGCGCGCCGAGCACGTTCGCGGTGGCGGTGACCCTGCACCTGTGGGCGTGGACCGGACGCGTGGTCGTCCGGGCCCCGCGCCCGGGCGCACCGAGGCCCGGCCGGACGCCCACGTGGTGCGAGGCGGCCGGGATCGGCGTGCTGCTCGGGCTCGTCCTGCTGGTCCATCCGCTCACGGCGATCGGTGCGGCGATCGGCTGCCTCGCCCTGATCGCGGTGCGGACGCGGACCCGGGTCAGACCGGTCGTGTGGCGGTGGACGGCCGCCGCGGTGTGCGCGGTGACCGTGGCGGCGGCGTGGCCGTACTACAACGGGCTCACCGCCCCGCGCACCCCCTCCGAGGGCAGGACCACGCGGCCTCCGGCGGTGGAGGGGGTCCGGGCGGCCGGGGAGCCGTACACCTGGGCGACCGCCTACGTGCCCCCGGGCGAGGTGGTCCTGACGGACAGCCGCCCGGCGATGTACGCGCTGGCCGGGCACGGGGCGTACGTCCTGGCCGACGCGCTGCCGGACGCGGGCCTCGCGGCCGCGGAGCGGCGGGAGCGGAGCCGGGCGGTGGCCGCCTACCTCGACACGGCGACCCCGCAGGCCCGGCGGGACGGGATCACCGGCCGGTACGGCGTGCGGTGGCTGCTGCTCACCCGCAACCAACGGCTGCCCGAGAACGCGACGGTGCTGGCGTTCAGCCCGCGCACCGGCGAGGTACTGGCGCGGGTGGCGCCGGGCTAGGACCTGCCGTCGCCCTGCCGTCGTCGCCCGGCAGGCGGCAGGCGGCAGGCGGCAGGCGGCAGGCGGCAGGGCGACGACAGACTCTAGGGGACGTCCGGCGGCTCGTGCCCGGGGTGGTTGAGGGCGGCGACCGCCGACGCGGCCAGGTCGTCCAGGTACCCCTGCGGCAGCTCGCCGCGCACGACGACGAGCCGCCAGTACAGCGGGCCGACGATGAGGTCGAGCGCCCGGTCCGGATCGCTCCCCGGCGGCAGTTCGCCGCGGGCCACCGCCTCCCGGACCACCACGGCGGCGACGCCCTGCTGCTGGTCCAGGAGGGCGGCCTTGATCGCCTCGGAGATCTCCGGGTTGCGGGCCGCCTCCACCAGCAGGTCCGGGATGACCTGCGAGGCGACCGGGTGGCGCAGGGCGTAGGCGGCCAGTTCGAGGACGGCGCGCACGTCCCCGTACAGCGAACCGGTGGCCGGGGCGGGCATCCCCTGGGCGGCGACGGCGGCGACCAGGTCGAGGACGAGCGCCAGCTTGGACTTCCAGCGGCGGTACACGGCGGTCTTGCCGACCCCCGCGCGCCGGGCGATGCCCTCGATGGACATCCGGGCGAACCCCACGGCGGCGAGTTCCTCGAAGACGGCGGCGCGGATGGCGTCCGTCACGTCCTCCCGCAGGACGGCGGCGCCCGCGGGGGCTCGGCGGCGGGTTCCCCGTTCGGTGGTCATGGCCCGCATGATAGTCCGCCGCGACGAAACGGTTGCGTTGCGACGTAGAAGCGTCCTACTCTCAGCGTTACGACGATACGGTCCCGTCCCTACGAGGTCGTCCCCACGGGACCGTGTCGTTCCACCCGCTCCACCCCCTCCCGCCCCGCCACCCGGCTCCCGTCCTCCCCGCCCCTCCTTCCGTCCCCCTTCCCCCCTCCCGCTTCCGTCGAAAGCGATCGTTCGTGGTGAGCCAGACAGCAGCCCCACCGTCCCCGGCGCCGTCTCCGGCGAGCGCCCTCGACCAGCCCGCTCCCACCTACGCCCCCGGCGAGCTGGCGGCCCTGGCCGCCCGGCACGGACTGACGGTCAGCGGGGCCCGGCCCTCCCTGCCCGCCTACGTCCGGCAGCTGTGGGGGCGGCGGCACTTCATCACGGCGTTCGCGACGGCCAGGCTGACGGCCCAGTACAGCCAGGCGAAGCTCGGCCAGATCTGGCAGATCATGACGCCGCTGCTGAACGCCACGGTCTACTACTTCATCTTCGGCGTCCTCATGGACACCCGGCGCGGGGTGGAGGACTTCGTCCCGTTCCTGGTCACCGGCGTCTTCATCTGGACCTTCACCAGCAGCTCGATCACCGCCGGCACCCGGGCCATCAGCGGCAACATCGGCCTGGTGCGGGCCCTGCACTTCCCGCGCGCCTCCCTGCCGGTGGCGCTGGCGCTCCAGCAGCTCCAGCAACTGCTGTTCTCCCTGGGCGCGCTGGCCCTGATCCTGCTGGTGTTCGGCCAGTACCCGAGCCCGGCCTGGCTCATCGCCGTCCCCGCGCTGGCGCTGCAGGCGCTGTTCAACACCGGGTTGTCGATGGCCATGGCCCGGCTGGCCGCGCGGACCCCGGACATCGCGCAGCTGACGCCGTTCGTGCTGCGGACCTGGATGTACTCCTCGGGCGTCATGTGGAGCCTGGACCACCTGCTGGCGGGCGACCGGGTGCCGCACGCGGTCATGGTGGTGCTGGAGTACAACCCGGCGGCCCTCTTCATCAACCTCGTGCGGTACGCGCTCATCGACAGCTACACCTGGGACCAGCTGCCGCCCTTCGCCTGGGCGGCGGCGGCCGGCTGGGCGCTGCTGTGCGGGGTGGCGGGATTCGTGTACTTCTGGAAGGCCGAGGAGACGTACGGACGTGGCTGACGTCGAGGACACCCCCGAGGACCTGCGGGTTCCGACCGTCGTCGTCGACGACGTCCACATCACCTACACGGTCAACGGCGCGCGTACGGGCCGGGGCAGCGCGACCTCGGCGCTCAGCCGGCTCACCTCGCGCCGCCGCACCCCCGGCGCACGCACGGTGCACGCCGTGAAGGGGGTCAGCTTCGCCGCGTACAAGGGCGAGGCCATCGGCCTGATCGGCTCCAACGGCTCCGGCAAGTCGACGCTGCTGAAGGCGGTCGCGGGCCTGCTCCCGCCGACCCGGGGCAGGGTCCACACCCAGGGCCAGCCCTCGCTGCTCGGCGTCAACGCGGCGCTGATGGGCGACCTGACCGGCGAGCGCAACGTGGTGCTGGGCGGGCTCGCGATGGGGATGACGCGCGCGCAGATCCGCGAACGCTACGACGAGATCGTCGACTTCTCCGGCATCAACGAGAAGGGCGACTTCATCACCCTGCCGATGCGCACGTACTCCTCCGGGATGGGCGCGCGGCTCCGCTTCTCCATCGCGGCGGCCAAGAGCCACGACGTGCTCCTGATCGACGAGGCCCTGTCCACGGGCGACGCGAAGTTCCAGCGCCGCAGCAAGGACCGCATCAAGGAGCTGCGCGCCGAGGCGGGCACGGTCTTCCTGGTCAGCCACAGCAACAAGTCGATCACCGAGACCTGCGACCGCGCCCTGTGGCTGGAGGCGGGCACCCTGCGGATGGACGGTCCGGCCGAGGACGTGGTGAAGGCGTACGAGGCCTTCACCAAACGCAAGTGACCGCTGGGGTCCGGCCCCGGCCCGGCGGCCGGGGGCGCCTGTTCGGTCCGCCCGGCGGCCGAGGACGTCTCCCCCGCCCGCCCGGCACATGAGGACGGGAGCCCGCGCCGAGGGGCCGGCACCCCACCGGGCGCCGGCCCCTCGACGTACCAGGACTTACGCGTGCGTACGCAGGAGCGTCCGCATCGTCCGCATCGCCACCGACAGGTTCGCCAGGTCGAACGCGTCCGACCCCTGGATCTCCTCCAGCGTCGCCCGCGAACGGGCCAGGATCGCCGCGTTCTTCTCCTCCCACGCCCGGAACCGCTCCTCCGGCGTGGACGAGCCGTTGCCCACGCTGAGCACGTCCGAGGTGAGCGCCGCGTGCGCCGCGTACAGGTCCTCGCGGATGGAGGCACGGGCCATCGACTGCCAGCGGTCGTCCCGGGGCAGCTCGATGATCCGGTCCATGAGCTGGGTGATCCGCAGCCGGTCCGCGAGGTCGTAGTAGACCTCCGCGACCTGCAGCGGCTCCTTGCCCGTGCGGTCGGCGATGGCCACGATGTCCAGCGCCGGGAAGGCCGAGGAGAACCCGGCGACCCGCACGGCCAGCTCGTCCGGCACGCCCGCGGCCGTCAGCTCCTCCAGGATCGAGTGGTACCAGTCGAGGTCCGCGCCCTTGAGCAGCTTGGGCAGCTCGTCCCAGACCCGCGCCACGCCGTCCCGGAAGCTCCCGATGGTCTCCGCGATGGCGACGGGCTGCGGCCGGTTGCCCAGCAGCCAGCGCGAACCGCGCTCGACCAGCCGCCGCGAGTGCAGCCGGATCCGGGTCTGGACGTCGGCGGCGACCTTGTTGTCGAGCGCCTCGACGGCGTCCCACACCTGGGAGAGGCCGAAGATCTCACGGGCGGTGAACTGGGCCCGCACGATCTCCTCGATCGACGCCCCGGTCTCCTCCCGCAGCCGGTGCAGGAAGGTCGAACCGGCGGTGTTCACCGTGTCGTTGACCAGAACCGTCGTGATGATCTCCCGGCGCAGCGCGTGGCCGTCGACCGCCTCGGGGAACCGCTCGCGCAGCTGGCTGGGGAAGTAGGCGTGGACCAGCTTCTGCAGGTGCGGGTCGTCCGGCAGCACGGTGGAGATCAGCTCGTCCGCCGCCGTGATCTTCGTGTAGGCGATCAGGACGGCCAACTCGGGCTGGGTGAGCCCCTTCTCGTTGCTCAGTAGCTCCCGGATGTGCCGGTCGGCGGGCAGGAACTCCAGGGCCCGGTCGAGCGCGCCGTCGCGCTCCAGGCGGCGCATGAAGCGCTGCTGGGCGTGGAGCAGGGACTGCGCCTGGGCGGAGGCGTTGGAGAGCGCGACGTTCTGCGCGTAGTTGTTGCGCAGGACGAGCGCGCCGACCTCGTCGGTCATCTCCGCGAGCAGCTTGTTGCGCTGCTTGACGGTCATGTCGCCGTCGCGGACCAGGCCGTTGAGCAGGATCTTGATGTTCACCTCGTGGTCGGAGGTGTCCACACCGGCGCTGTTGTCGATCGCGTCGGTGTTGATCCGGCCACCGCTGCGCGCGAACTCGATCCGGCCGAGCTGGGTCGCGCCGAGGTTGCCGCCCTCGCCGACGACCTTGGCCCGCAGGTCCTCGCCGTTGACGCGGATCGCGTCGTTGGCCTTGTCCCCGACGTCGGCGTTCGACTCGGAGACGGCCTTGACGTACGTGCCGATGCCGCCGTTCCACACCAGGTCCACGGGGGCCTTGAGGATGGCCTGCATCAGGTCGGCGGGCGTCATCTTGCTCACCGACGCGTCGATGCCGAGCGCCTCGCGGACGTGCGGGTTGAGCGGGATCGACTTGGCGCTGCGCGGGTGGACGCCGCCGCCCGCCGAGAGCAGGTCCTTGTCGTAGTCGGCCCAGGAGCTGCGCGGCAGGTCGAACAGGCGGCGCCGCTCCGCGTAGGAGGTGGCGGCGTCCGGGTTCGGGTCGAGGAAGATGTGCCGGTGGTCGAAGGCGGCGACCAGGCGGATGTGCTCGGAGAGCAGCATGCCGTTGCCGAACACGTCGCCGGACATGTCGCCGACGCCCACCACGGTGAAGTCCTCGGTCTGGG
Source organism: Streptomyces sp. NPDC017448 (assembly GCF_044330565.1). Taxonomy (NCBI): domain Bacteria; kingdom Bacillati; phylum Actinomycetota; class Actinomycetes; order Kitasatosporales; family Streptomycetaceae; genus Streptomyces; species Streptomyces sp. NPDC017448. Next base: position 264,552 of record NZ_JBIRLM010000009.1, read on the forward strand.
TGTCGTGGCCCAGCTCCCGGAAGTGCCGCTTGACCGACTCCCAGGCGCCCCGGGCGGTGATGCCCATGCCCTTGTGGTCGTAGCCGGCCGAGCCGCCGGAGGCGAACGCGTCCCCGAGCCAGAAGCCGTACGCGACGGCGACCTCGTTGGCGATGTCGGAGAAGCTCGCGGTGCCCTTGTCGGCGGCGACGACGAGGTAGGTGTCGTCCTCGTCGTGCCGGACGACGTCGGCGGGCGGCACGACCTCGCCGGCCACCATGTTGTCGGTGATGTCCAGCAGCGCCGAGATGAACGTGCGGTACGCGGCGACGCCCTCGGCGAGCCAGGCGTCCCGGTCCACGGACGGGTCCGGGAGCTGCTTGGCGACGAAGCCGCCCTTGGCGCCGACGGGCACGATGACGGTGTTCTTCACCATCTGCGCCTTGACCAGGCCGAGGATCTCCGTGCGGAAGTCCTCGCGCCGGTCCGACCAGCGCAGGCCGCCGCGCGCGACCTTGCCGAAGCGCAGGTGGACGCCTTCCACCCGCGGCGAGTAGACCCAGATCTCGAACGCCGGGCGGGGCGCGGGCAGGTCCGGGATGGCCTGCGGGTCGAACTTCATCGAGACGTACGAGTGCGGCGCGCCCTCGTCCGTCCTCTGGAAGAAGTTGGTGCGCAGGGTGGCCTTGATGACGGTGAGGAAGGAGCGCAGGATGCGGTCCTCGTCGAGCGAGGCGACCTGGTCCAGGGCCCCGTCCAGCTCCTCCAGGAGCCCGTCGGTCAGCTCGGTGCCGGCGCTCTGGCGGCCGGGCGACATGCGGGCCTCGAAGAGCGAGACGAGCAGGCGGGTGGTGTGGACGTTGTTGCGGAGCGTGGACTCCATGTAGTCCTGGCTGAACGTCGAACCGGCCTGCCGCAGGTACTTGGCGTACGCGCGCAGCACCATGGCCTGCCGCCAGGACAGCCCGGCGCCCAGGACCAGCGCGTTGAAGCCGTCGTTCTCCGCCTCGCCCTTCCAGACGGCGGCGAACGCCTCCTGGAAGCGGGTGCGGGCGTCGTCGGCGAGGTGGCCGCCGTTGCCCTCGGCCACCGGCATCCGCAGCCCGAAGTCGTAGATCCAGGCGTGCGTGCGGTCGGCGCAGCGCAGCTCGTACGGACGCTCGTCGACGACCTCGACGCCGAGCTGCTGGAGCGCCGGCAGGACGGCGGAGAGGGAGACCTGCTCACCGGTCCGGTAGATCTTGAAGCGGCGCTCGCCGGGGCCCGCGCCGACCGGCTCGTACAGGCTGAGGGCGAAGTCCTTCTCGCCCTCCTTGAGGGTTTCGAGGTGGACCAGGTCGGCGACGGCGGCGCGCGGCGAGTGGTCGGCCTTGTAGCCCTCGGGGAACGAGTGGCCGTACTGGCGCTGGAGCTCCGCGGCGCGCTCCTCGCCCAGCTCGGCCGTGAGCGCCTCCTGGAAGCCGTCGGCCCAGGAGCGGGCGGCCTCCACGAGACGGGCCTCGATGCGTTCGGCGTCGGCGTCGGTCAGGTGCGGCAGCTCGGTGCCGACGGGGACGCGGACGACGAAGTGCAGGCGGGAGAGGATCGACTCGGTGTTCCAGGCGGTGAAGTCGACGCTGGTGCCGCCGAGCTCCTCCTTGAGGATGTCGATCAGCCGCAGGCGCACGCCGGTGGTGTAGCGGTCGCGCGGGAGGTAGACGATCGCGGAGTAGTAGCGCCCGTACTCGTCCTGGCGCAGGTAGAGCCGCAGCCGGCGGCGCTCCTGGAGGTAGAGGACGGAGGTCACCACGGAGCGGAGCTGGTCGACGGGCGTCTGGAACAGCTCGTCGCGCGGGTAGGTCTCCAGGATCTGGAGCAGGTCGCGGCCGTCGTGGCTGTTGTACGAGAAGCCGGCGCCCTCGACGACCTCGGCGACCTTGCGGCGGATGACGGGCACCCGGCGCACGGACTCGGTGTAGGCGGCGGAGGAGAACAGGCCGAGGAAGCGGCGCTCGCCGACCACGTTGCCCTTGGCGTCGAACTTCTTCACGCCGACGTAGTCGAGGTAGCTGGGGCGGTGCACGGTGGCCCGGCTGTTGGCCTTCGTCAGGACGAGGAGCTTGTGCTCACGGGCCTTGGCGCGGGCGTCGGCCGGCAGCCGGTCGAACGACGGGCTGACGGGGTGGGCCTCGTCCTCGCTGTGGTGCGGGTCGGAGCGCAGGATGCCGAGCCCGGTGCCGGGCACGGCGGCCAGCGCGTCGCTGTCCTTCAGCTCGTACTCGCGGTACCCGAGGAAGGTGAAGTGGTCGGCGGCCAGCCAGCGCAGCAGCTCGCGGGCCTCCTCGACCTCCTCGTCGGCGAGGTCGTCGAGCGGTTCGCCGGGCAGGTCGTCGGCGATCCGGAGGGCGGCCTCGCGCATCTTCTGCCAGTCCTCGACGGCCTCGCGCACGTCGGACAGGACGCGGCGCAGGCCGGAGGTGATCTGCTGGAGGTCGGCGCGGTCGGTCTCGCGGTCGATCTCGACGTGGATCCAGGACTCGACGAGCGCGTCGTGCGGCCGCTCCGCCTTCGCCCCGGGCTTCGGGGCGCCCGGTCCGCCGGAGAGGATCTCGAGGAGCCGGCCGGCGACGTCGCGGCGGACGGTGACCTGCGGGTGGATCACGACGTGGATGCCGCGCCCCTGCCGGGACAGCTCGTTGGTGACCGAGTCCACCAGGAAGGGCATGTCGTCGGTGACGACCTCGACGACGGAGTGGCTGCAGGTCCAGCCGTTCTCCTCGACGGTCGGGGTGTGCACCCGGACGTTCGCGGTGCCCTGCGGGCGGTTCTCCGCCAGCCGGTAGTGCGAGGCGGCGGCGCCGAAGACGTCGACCGGGTCACGGCCGCCGAGGTCCTCCGGAGCCGTGTGCAGGTAGTAACGCTGGAGGTAGGCGAGCACGGTCTCCTCGCCGGTGGAGGCGCTCCCCTCGGCCCCGGCGGCCCTCGCCCGGGGGGCGCCTCCCGGCCCGTCGACACCACCGCCCGGACCGTTTTCAGCTACCTTGGCGGCCCCTTCGAGCAGCTCGGCCTTGGCTTCGTCCAGCTTGGTCTGCATGTCCTCTGGCTCCTGTCGCGCGCCGTTGCGTGACGTAGGTGAGAAAAGCGGCGTACCGCCACGACGCGGGGTTTCCGGTCTGGGTCGACGCTATGCCGCTTCGAGAGATACCCCGGACCGTGTGGGCCGTTTTCGGCAGGGGGGCCGGGGTCGGGAGATCGCGGATCGCCCGGGTGCTGTGGCACTCCGGACGGCGGCCGGGGGCTTCGCTGCCCCCGAGGCGTATCGCGCTGATCACGGCACCAGGCTATCGCCCCCGGGGCCCCTCACGTCATGAGCTGCTTGTGTACAAAAGAACCCCCCGAACTTTGACACTCCGGACAGTGCGCGACGCCCTTCACCGGAGCTCGTTCCCCGCCCCCCGCTCGGCACTCCTCCGCCGAACGCCCCCTATGCGGCGAACGTCTCCGCCAGCGCCACCGCCTCCGCCAGGCTGTCCACCACCGGCACCCCCGCGCCCTCCAGGCTGTTGCGGCTGTGCGACCCCCCGGTGTACAGCACCGCCCGCGCCCCCACGTGCGCCGCCGCGACGGCGTCGTCCAGCGCGTCCCCGATGACCACCGAGTTCTCCGGGAGGATTCCGCCCGCCCCGGCCAGCGCCTCGAAGTGCCGCTCCATGTGGAGCGCCTTGCTCCCGCCGGACGGCCCCGTGCGCCCCTCGACGCGGACGAACCTCGGCTCGATCCCGTACCCCCGCACCACCGGTACCAGCTGCTCGTGCCCGTACATGCTCAGCAGCGACTGGCTGCGCCCGGCCCGCTGCCACCGGTGCAGCAGCTCCTCCGCCCCGGCGGTGAGCCCGCAGGCCGCCCGCTGCTCCGCGTAGTACCGGTGGAAGATGCCGTCCATCCGCTCCCACTCGGCCTCGGTGGGGAGCCGGCCGAGGAACCGCTCGTAGAAGCGGGGTATGGGGATGGTGTACATCTCCCGGTACTGCTCCAGCGTGATCGGCGCCAGCTCGACCTCCGCGAACGCGGCGTTCGTCGCCCGGATGACGGCGTGCGTGTCATCGAGCAGCGTGCCGTTCCAGTCCCAGACCAGATGTGTGCGTGTCGTTCCGGAAGTCATGCACAGAATCTACCGGCCGGGTCCGACAGCCCCGGTCCTCAGCCGATGAGCTGCGGGATCTCCTGGACGCCGAACCAGAGCAGCTCGTGGTCCTCGGCCCCGTCCACGGTGAACCGCGCGTCGTCGTCGCCGAGGTCGGCCGCGCCCAGGGCGGCCGCCGCGGCGGCCACGTCCTCCTCCGCCTCGTCGGCGTCCACGTGCACCGCCGCCGCCTTGGCCAGCGGCAGCGGGGCGGCGATCCGCACCTCGCCGAGCGACGCCGCGCTCAGCCCCTGATCGGGGTCGGCGACGGCGGCCCCCTCCGGTACGTCGACGGCGACGACGACCCGCCGGCGCGCCGCCCCCGGGTCGCCGGCGATCATCCGGAGCGAGGCGGCGGCGGCCCGGCTGAGCGCCGCGTACTCCAGCTCCTCGATGTCGTCGGAGACGTACCACTCGCGCAGCCCGGGGGTCACCGCGTAGGCGGTCAGCGGTCCGGGTCCGACCTCGCCCGCACCGTGCGCCGCTGCGAGACCGGAGAGGGTCAGGGGGACGTACACGCGCATGACAGGCCGCTTTCGTAGGGGGAAACGTCCTCAGGATACGTGGGGCCGTCCCCTTTCGGGTTTCGGCAACCGGGGGCCTCCGTTAACGGCCGACGTCTCGTCACCCCCGCCATCGCCCTTGCCGCACAAGGGGTTCGCCACGGATAGGTGAATCCGCCCCCGCCCGTTCGGCGCCCGGAGGCCGGTTGCGGGGCTGACGACCGCACCCGTAGAAGATCCCCAACACAAGTTACCGCCCGGTACCGCCGGGCCCGGTCAACGGGGGCGATCGATCATGAGCACGGACAGGACGAGGCCCGCCGGCCGCCGCGACCAGCGCGGTCCCCGGTCGGTACCTCCGCAGCGGTCCCGAGGGCAGCTGGCCCGCCGGCCGCAGCGGCCGCACCAGTGGTTCGCCGAGCGTCTGCTCGCGGTCCTCAGCGGCCAGCGCCCGGTGCACTGGATGCTCGGCCACACCATCGGCGAGGCGTACGACCAGCTTGCCGAACTGGCTCCCAGCACCCCGCTGGGGGCCGTCCGGGGCAGCCGTCCCGTCCTCCGCCACTGCCGCGGGGCGCAGCCCGCCACCGGCGTGGTCGAGGCGTTCGCCAGCATCGCGGCGGGCGACCGGGTCCGGGCGATGGCCTTCCGCCTGGAGCAGGGCCCCGACCGGCGCTGGCGCTGCGCCGCCGTGGAGCTGGGCGGCGAACGCCTCGCCGCCGCGGCCCCGGGGCCGCGGTGAGCCGGGAAACGCGGCAGGGGCCGGACACCGGGAGGTGTCCGGCCCCTGCCGGGGTGGTGCCGCTACTTCTTGCGGCGGCGGCCGCCGCCACCGCTCTTCTGCGCCTTGCGGCGCTCCGCACGCGTCATGCCGTCGGCGGAGCGGGTGGCGCCGGCGGCCTCGTCGTTGGCGAAGTCGCCCTCGACGACACCGCCCTCACCGTCCACCGTGGGGGCGGAGAAGTGGAGCCGGTCCGGCCGCTGCGGGGCCTCCAGACCCTTGGCGCGGATCTGCGGGGTGGTCTCCTTCTCCAGCGAGGGACGCTCGGCGCCGTCCTGCACCGGGACCTCCTCGACCTGCTGCTCGACCTGGACCTCCAGGTTGAACAGGTAGCCGACGGACTCCTCCTTGATGCCCTCCATCATGGCGTTGAACATGTCGAAGCCCTCGCGCTGGTACTCGACCAGCGGGTCCTTCTGGGCCATGGCCCGCAGGCCGATGCCCTCCTGGAGGTAGTCCATCTCGTAGAGGTGCTCGCGCCACTTGCGGTCGAGCACCGAGAGGACGACGCGCCGCTCCAGCTCACGCATGATGTCGGAGCCGAGGGTCTTCTCGCGCTCCTCGTACTGCTCGTGGATGTCGTTCTTGATCGACTCCGCGATGAAGTCGGCGGTGACGCCCGCCAGGTCGCCGGCCGCCTCCTCCAGCTCCTCGACGGTGACCTTCACCGGGTAGAGCTGCTTGAAGGCGCCCCACAGCCGGTCCAGGTCCCACTCCTCGGCGAAGCCCTCGGCGGTCTCCTGCCGGATGTAGTCGTCGATCGTGTCGTCCATGAAGTGCCGGATCTGGTCCTGGAGGTCCTCGCCCTCCAGGACGCGGCGGCGCTCGCCGTAGATGACCTCGCGCTGCCGGTTGAGCACCTCGTCGTACTTCAGGACGTTCTTACGCGTCTCGAAGTTCTGCTGCTCGACCTGCGACTGGGCGGAGGCGATGGCGCGGGTGACCATCTTGTTCTCGATCGGGACGTCGTCGGGGACGTTCGCCATCGACATGACGCGCTCGACCATCTGGGCCTTGAACAGGCGCATCAGGTCGTCGCCCAGCGACAGGTAGAAGCGGGACTCGCCCGGGTCGCCCTGACGGCCGGAGCGGCCGCGTAGCTGGTTGTCGATACGGCGCGACTCGTGGCGCTCGGTGCCGAGCACGTAGAGCCCGCCGAGGTTCTTGACCTCTTCGAACTCGGCCTTCACGGCCGCCTCGGCCGCCTCCAACGCGGCAGGCAGCGCGGCCGCCCACTCCTCGACGTTCTCCACCGGGTCGAGGCCGCGCTGGCGCAGCTCCGCCTCGGCGAGGTCGTCGGGGTTGCCGCCGAGCTTGATGTCGGTGCCTCGTCCGGCCATGTTCGTGGCGACGGTGACGGCGCCCTTGCGGCCCGCCTGGGCGACGATCGTCGCCTCCCGGTCGTGCTGCTTGGCGTTGAGGACCTCGTGCTGGACGCCGCGCTTGGAGAGCTGCTGCGAGAGGTACTCGGACTTCTCGACCGAGGTGGTGCCGACCAGGATCGGCTGGCCCTTCTCGTGCTTCTCGGCGATGTCGTCGACGACCGCGGCGAACTTGGCGACCTCGGTGCGGTAGATCAGGTCCGACTGGTCGGCGCGGACCATCGGCCGGTTGGTCGGGATCGGCACCACGCCGAGCTTGTAGATCTGGTGGAACTCGGCGGCCTCGGTCATCGCCGTACCGGTCATGCCGGAGAGCTTGTCGTAGAGGCGGAAGAAGTTCTGCAGGGTGATCGTGGCGAGCGTCTGGTTCTCGTCCTTGATGTCCACCCCTTCCTTCGCCTCGATCGCCTGGTGCATGCCCTCGTTGTACCGGCGGCCGGCGAGGATACGGCCGGTGTGCTCGTCGACGATCATGACTTCGCCGTCGATGACGACGTAGTCCTTGTCCTTCTTGAACAGTTCCTTCGCCTTGATGGCGTTGTTCAGGTAGCCGACGAGCGGGGTGTTGACCGACTCGTAGAGGTTGTCGATGCCGAGCCAGTCCTCGACCTTGGCGACGCCGGCCTCGTGGATGGCCACGGTCCGCTTCTTCTCGTCGACCTCGTAGTCGCCGGTCTCCTCGATGCCCTTGAGCTGGTTGCCCGCCTCACCCTTGGTGAGCCGCGTGACCAGCTTGGCGAAGTCGCCGTACCACTTGGTGGCCTGGTCGGCCGGGCCGGAGATGATCAGCGGCGTACGGGCCTCGTCGACCAGGATCGAGTCGACCTCGTCGACCACGGCGAAGTTGTGGCCGCGCTGGACGAGCTCGTCCTTGGACCACGCCATGTTGTCGCGGAGGTAGTCGAAGCCGAACTCGTTGTTCGTGCCGTACGTGATGTCGCAGGCGTACTGCTCGCGGCGCTGGGCCGGGGTCATGTTGGCGACGATGCAGCCGACGGTCAGGCCCAGGAACTTGTGGACCCGGCCCATGAGCTCGGAGTCGCGCTCGGCGAGGTAGTCGTTGACCGTGATCAGGTGCACGCCCTTGCCGGAGAGCGCGTTCAGGTACGCGGGCAGGGTGCCGACGAGGGTCTTGCCCTCACCGGTCTTCATCTCGGCCACATAGCCGAGGTGCAGGGCGGCTCCGCCCATCATCTGTACGTCGTAGTGGCGCTGTCCGAGAACGCGCTTGGCGGCCTCGCGGACCGTGGCGAACGCTTCGGGAAGCAGGTCGTCCAGGCTCTCGCCGTCCGCGTACCGTTCCTTGTACTCGTCGGTGAGCGCCCGCAGCTCGGCGTCGGAGAGGTTGACGAAGTCCTCTTCGATGGAGCTGACCTGGTCCGCGATGCGGTGCAGTTTGCGCAGGATCTTGCCTTCGCCTGCACGCATGAGCTTGTTGAAGACGGACACTGAGGCTGGTCTCCTTGCCGGTCGGGCCTGGCACTGGGTCGTGTGATGGACACTGGCGCGGGCACGGCAGGTGGGCCCCACCGCAACGGCCATCGTAAGCGAGGACACCACCGCGTCGGGAGGGCTGCTGCCGCGTGGACCTCTCCGCCCCCTCGCAGGACAACGGTCCGGGCGCGCGGAAGGTGCCGGGAAGCCCCGAAAGTGCTCGCGCCGGCGGAGCGGCCTCACGAGAATCGGACCATGGAGCCGATCACCCTCACCACGGAACGCCTGCTGCTGCGGCCCTTCGGTCCGCAGGACACCTTCCAGGTGCACGCCGCCTGCCAGGACCCGGACATCCAGCGCTGGACGGTGATCCCCTCCCCCTACCGCCTCACGGACGCGGAACTGTTCACCACCCAGCTCGCCCCGGCGGGCTGGCGGGACGACTCCGCCTACGGTTTCGCCCTGGTCCTGCGGGAGACGGGGGCGCTCGTCGGGGCGCTCGGCCTCGATCGCCGCAGCAGGCCGGGGACGTACGAGGTGGGCTACTGGTCCGCCCGGGAGCACCGCGGCCGCGGCCACGTCACCGAGGCGGTGCTCGCCTCCGCCCGCTGGGCCTTCGCCTCGCTCGGCGCGGAACGGCTGGAGTGGCGGGCCGAGATCGGCAACGCGGCCTCGCGGGCCGTCGCCCTGCGGGCAGGGTTCCGGTTGGAGGGCGAGCAGCGGTCCGGGCTGCTCAACAAGGGCGTACGGCGCGACGCCTGGACGGCGGCCCTGCTCCCGTCCGACCTGGGGCTGGCCGGCACGCATCCCTACCTCCCCGGGCGGTCGGCCCCGCTGCCGGGCGGCCCCCCGGGCCCCGGACGGTGACCACGGCCAGGCCGGTGACCGCGGTCCGGACGGTGTCCGCGCGGCCTGCGGGCGGAGCCCTGGACTCCGGGTGGCGGCCCCGCCGCCCGGGACGGAATCGGGGGCCGGACTGTCAGTGACGGCGTCTAGGGTTCGACGTATGACGCCTGTGCCTCCTCCCGCAGTCGAACTCTCCGCCGACCAGGCCCGCCGCATCGCGCTGCGCGCCCAGGGGTTCCTCGGGGCCCCGGACCGCCGGGCAGGGGTGCCGGGGGTGCTGCGCCATCTCGGCGCGATCCAGCTGGACACGATCTCGGTGCTGGCCCGCTCGCACGAGCTGGTCCCCTACGCCCGGCTCGGCGCGGTGGGCCGCCGGGCGGTGGAGGACGCCTACTGGTCGGGCGGCCGCACCTTCGAGTACTGGTCGCACGCCGCGTGCATCCTCCCCGTCGAGGAGTGGCCGCACTTCGCGTTCCGCCGCCGCGCCTACCGCTCCCGCCCGCACTGGGGCCACGATCTGCCCGACGGCGTGTACGACACGGTGATCAAGCAGCTGCGCGACGAGGGCCCGCTGACGGCGACCGAGCTGGGCGGCGCGAAGAACGGCGGCGAGTGGTGGGACTGGTCGGCGTCCAAGGTCGCCGTCGAGCGGGCCCTGATGTACGGCGAGGTGGTCTGCACCGAGCGGCGCGGCTGGAAGCGCGTCTACGACCTGGCGGAGCGGGCCGTTCCGGACGCCCTGCTCCACGACGACCTGAGCGACGCCGAGTGCCGGAGACGGCTGGTCGCCCTGGCGGGCAAGTCCTTGGGCGTGGGCACCCGGAGCGACATCGCGGACTACCACCGGTTGAAGGGCGAGGAGTTCGACGCCGTGGTGGCGGACTCGGGGCTGGTCCCGGTCGTGGTGGAGGGCTGGGCGAAACCGGCCTGGGCGGCCCCGGAGGCGCTGGCCCAGGAGGTGCGCGGGCGCCACCGTACGACGCTGCTCTCCCCGTTCGACTCCCTGATCTGGGAACGGGCGCGCACGGAGCGGATCTTCGGCTTCACCCACCGGCTGGAGGCGTACGTACCCAAGCAGAAGCGGATCCACGGGTACTTCGCGATGCCGCTGCTGGCGGGCGGGAAGCTCCAGGGCCGGGTCGATCCGGCGCGCGAGGGCGCCACGCTGGTCGCCAAGCAGGCGTCCCTGGCGGGCCCGAAGGCGGTGGCCCCGATGGCCGAGGCGCTGGTGGAGGCGGCGGCCTGGGTGGGCTGCACGGAGATCCGGGTCGACCGGGTGGACGCCCCGGAGCTGCGCGAGCCGCTCAGGACGGAGATCGACCACGCGCTCCGTCGCGCCTAGAAGGGGTCCGGCCGCTACCTGAAGGTGTCCGGCCGCTACCTGATCTCCAGGATCTTCTCGCGCATGGCATAGACCACGGCTTCCATCCGGGAGTGCAGCTGGAGTTTCTCCAGAATATTGCGGACGTGGTTCTTCACCGTGTTCTCGGAAATGAACAACTCCTTGGCGATGTCCCGGTTGTTCATGCCGGTGGCCACCAGTTTCAGCACTTCCAGCTCGCGCTCGGTGAGCCGGGGCGCCGGGACCAGCCGCCGTTCGTCGGTGCGCTGGATCATCGATTTGAACTCGGTGAGCAACTTGGAGGCCATGGAGGGGCTGATCTGCGACTGCCCGTCGGCGACCGCGCGAATAGCGGTGGCCACCTCGTCGGTGGAGATCTCCTTGAGGAGGTATCCGGTCGCACCCGCCTTGATCGCCTCGTAGAGGTCGGCCTCCTCGTCGCTGATCGTCAACATGATGATCTTCGCGCTGGGAGCCACCTCCTTGATGGCGGTGCACGCCTCGATGCCGCCGCGCTTGGGCATCCGCACATCCATCAGAACGATGTCGGGCAGCAGGTCGGCCGCCTTGTCGACCGCCTCCGAGCCGTCCCCGGCCTCTCCGACGACCTGGATGTCCTCCTCCTGCGCGAGGACGATCTCCAGCCCTCTGCGGAAGAGCGCGTGGTCGTCGACCACCAGGACCCTGATGGGCTCCTTGCGCGCTCCGCCGTCCACGTCCGCTCCGGCATACGCACCGGCGTCGGCGTCGGAGCCGTTCGCGCCGCGCACGGGCCCGAAGGTGTCCGCCATCGTTCCTCCCCCTGAAGGCCACGGCCTGAAGTGTCGGTCGTTCGCCAACGGCACTTCGCGGAACACCGATTGGCTCGGGCCGCCATGATTCCATGCCCGGCCCCCGGCACGGTGGCGATGCGCCCGCACGGGGGCGCCCCCGGTGGCGTGAAAACGCCGCGGGAGCGCCCCCGGCCCTCCGGCCTCAGCCGCCGAGCGCTCCGCCCGCGCCGCCGGCCTCGTCCGCGGCGAGCGGGTCGGTCCTCAGGTGGATGACGCCGTAGTCGTACGCGTGGCGCCGGTAGACGACGCTGGGCTCCTTGGTCTCGGAGTCGACGAACAAGTAGAAGTCGTGACCGACCAGTTCCATCTCGTAGAGCGCCTGGTCGAGCGACATGGGTGCGGCGGTGTGGGTCTTCTCGCGCATCACGAGCGGCCCTTCGCCCTGCACTTCGAGCGAGCCGATCTTCGTGGTGGGGACGGGCGCCGACGGCTGGTCGCCGACCAGCTCCCCGTCCTCGTCGAACGAAGCGACGCCGGGGACCACGTCCCCGACCTCGGCGGCCGACAGACGGCCGTTGCCACGGCGGCTGTAGCGCTTGTCGTGCTGCTTGCGCAGCCGGGCCTCCAGCTTTCCGGTGGCCAGGTCGAGCGCTGCGTAAGGGTCGCCCGCCGCCGCCTCCGCCCGGATGACCGGCCCCCGCGAGCGAAGCGTGATCTCCACCCGGTCGGAACGGTCGGCCTGACGGGGATTCGGCTCCTTGGACACCTCGACGTCGAGGCTGATCACCTTGCCGTCGAACTTCTGGATCTTGTCCAGCTTCAGTTTCTCGGCCACGTGCTTGCGGAACCGCTCGGGCACCTCGGTCTTGCGGCCCTTGACGACGATGTCCACGCAGAACTCCGTTCCCGGATCGCCCCGCTCAACGGCGGAGCATCTCCCTTTTGCACCAGGCCCCGGAGATCACCAGGGCCTCGGACTCGGTGGCTTTCGCCTCCTCCTCCCCCGCCGGAGGGGTGTTGATCCCACCGACTCGTGCGCTGCTCCTACGGTGAGTTACCTGCCCGAAACCTCTTGGTGCATTCGTCGAGGTTCGGCATTCACCGTTCCTCACCTCCGAACATAGCCTGCACAGCCGGGTCTCGGCACCCGCTACCGGCACGTACCTCCGTTCACGGGGTATTGCCCTCTCTTTACCTGCAACGTCGCAGGTTCCCGGTCAGTTCCGGTTTATTTCGAAGGCGGACGGAGAGGCCGCCACGACGGCCGCCCCGCATGCCGCGCGCGCGGAAGGCGTCCGGGGCCCCGCGCCCGCCTCTCCGAGGGCCCGTGCCGCCTCCGCCAGCGTCGATCCCGTCGTCAACAGGTCGTCGACCAGGATCACCCGGCCGTGGTGGAACGAGCCGTGCCGCAGGAGCCTCCGGCCCCCGGCCGTGAGCTCCAGCGCCCCGGCCAGATTCGCCCGCCGCTGCCACGCCCGGAGGCCCGCCTGGTCGGCGACCGGCCGCCGGTGCCGCAACAGCGGAAGCGCCTGGGCGGGCAGGCCGCGGCGCCGCAGGTCCCGCGCGGCCGCGGCGGCGATCCGTCGCACGGGGTCATGGCCGCGCGCGGCGGTCGCGGAACGAGCGGAGGGCACCGGGACCAGCAGCAGGGGCCCCGCACCGCGGGAACGCCCCGCTCCGGCCCGTACACCCCCGGCCAGAGCCCTTCCGAGTGCGCCCGCCAGCCCGAGTGCCCCTCGCTCCTTGTGGGCCAGCAGAACCGCGCGTACGGCGTTCTCGTACGGGGCCGCCGCGAAGACCGGGGGAAGACCCGGGGACCGGGGCGAGGGCCGGACGGGACGGGCCGGACCGCCGTGCAGCGCGGTTTCGCAGGCCGGGCACAGCTCGGTGCGCGGTCTGCCGCAGCCGGCGCAGGCCACCGGCAGGAGCAGACCGGACAGCTCCCGCCACCCGTGCAGCATGGCCCCACTGTGCCGGGCACGCCGGGGCCGGACCACCCCTGTGGACAACTCCGGGCCACCCCGCCCCGCGGCCGGCCGCCCCGGTCAGCCGGGGTAGACCAACGAGGTGCCCTGCTGGAGAACGGTCTGCCAGTTGTCCCCGGGCAGGAGCTTCACTATGCCGTCGTCCGCGGTCTCCGCCATCAGCGGCAGCAGCTCGTCGTCGGCCGCGGCGACCGACTGGACCTGGTTCACCCCGGGCAGCGCCCCGGAGCCCGAGGTGGAGCCGTCCGCCTGCACGTAACGCACCTGCTGGACCCCGCCCTCCTCCTTGCCGGCCACGACCAGCCGGCTGCGCCCGGACCAGGAGATGGCCGTCACGTCCGTGAGCTGGGGCGCGGCCTGGCGCAGGTCCTCGACCGAGAGGCGGGGAACCGCGGAGGACCCCCCGCGCTCGACCCGGCCGATGTTCAGCATGGTGCGGCCGTCCTTCGCCAGCAGCAGAGCTATCCGCACCCCGTCCGCGGACATCCTCAGCGCCTCGATCCGGGCGCCGTCGAGGCCCGGCACCCGGACCTCCTGCGGCTTCCCCGTTCCTCCGGCCAGCCGCAGCAGCCGGGGCCGGGCCGGATCCCGGTCGGCGACCCACAGGTCGCCGCGTCCGTCCCAGCTCGGCGGGGAGAGCCGGTCGGCGGCCTTCTTCGCGGTGCTGGTGACGAGGGGCGCGGCCAGCTCGCCCTCCGTCTCCAGGGAGGACACGTAGAGGCTCTGCCCCTGCGCGGAGACCGCGGCGGCCCGCTCCTCGTCCCGGGCCACCCCGACGGACCCCATCGGGACGGTGCCCGCCCCCAGCGGCCCGGTCACCGGCTCCGGCGTTCCGACGCCCTCGGGGGAGCTGGGGATCCGCTCCACCTGGCCCTTGCCGTTGATGAAGTACTGGCTGTCGGCCCCGTCCGAGCCGCGGTCGGCGGAGAAGTCCGACGCGTCCTCGGCGTCGAGCCCGCAGAGCGAGCCCTTCCCGCCCTCCAGCTCCACCCGCTCGACCCGCGCCGAGGTGAGGTCGCGGAGCGTGTACAGCACCTGGGCGGCCATCATCCGGCACGCGCTGCGGGCCGCCCTGTCGGCCTTCCCGTTGAGCCGCACCCTCAGGACGTTCTGATCGTCCGGGGCCAGGGCGATGACGCCCTTGCGCAGGGCGGTCCCCTCCGGGAAGCGGGTGTCGACCACGGGCCGCAGCCAGTCCGTGGGCCCCGCGAGCAGCGTGCGGACGGTCTGGGCTGCGGTGTCCATCCGCGTGACCGGATCCGTGCGGTTGCGTACGTAGACGGGGTCCGCGACCAGCGTCGGCCGGCCGTCGGTGGGCCCGGCGGCGAAGAAGTACTTGTTCACCGAGCGGTAGAGCCGCTTGAAGTCGGACTGCCCGAGGACCAGGCCGTCCGGCACGACGTCGATGCGCCACTCCTGCTTCCCCTCCGCCACCTTCTCCTGCACCAGGTGCAGGTTCTGGGAGTAGTCGGTGGGAGCGAGGGGGCGGTACGAACTCTGCGCGTCGACCTCCGCCACCTTCTCGCCGGTCAGCGTGTAGGTCGCCTCCTTGTCCTGGTTGGCCCGGTTGGCTCCGTCGTGGAGCAGGGGGCCGGTGCGGTTCGGCGCCTGGGCGAGCACCGTGGTGCCCCCGTCCGGCCGCCAGGTACGCCGGGCGTCGGCGCTCAGGTACTTCCGCGTGGTCGCGAACGCGGGGTCGTCGCTGGTCATCGACTCCAGGAAACCGTCGACGATCTCGGCGGGCGGCGCACCTTCCCGGGGCGCCACCGCGTACACCTGCACCTGGGAATCTCCGGGCTGCGAGGCGTCGACCGCCTTGACGTCCCCGCTCACCGGCATGGAGCTGCATCCGGCCAGCACGACGATGCCGCAGCCGAGCAGCGCGGTGAACCGCACCGCCCTGGCACGGCCGCCCGGACGGCGGTCAGTACCCACGAGTGGTGTCCTCCTGGTCGGAATCCGGTAGGCCGGCGACCGCCCGCCCGCCGGGACGCTCCGGCGCGGGGCGCGCGACGACGCGCGCCCCGTTGCCGGGCAGCGCTGCGGGGTGCACCGACGCCGGGGCGGCGTGGTGGGCGGCGGGGCCGCGCGGGGGCACGGGCAGCGGCGACCGCTCGCCGGCCCCGGACTGGGCCGGCACGGACCTCAGCCGCTGGTCGTCCGACCCGCCCGCCCCGGCCTCGTGGCGTTCCCGCTCGTCCCGGCTGCGCCGCGAGTCCTCGGGCTCCAGCGGTATCGGCGAACCGCGCAGGGGCTCGTCCGCCGTACGCGGCAGGGTCAGCCGGAACTGCGATCCCCCGCCCGGCTCGCCCCACGCCTGGAGCCAGCCGCCGTGCAGCCGGGCGTCCTCCACCGCGATGGAGAGGCCGAGCCCCGTACCGCCGGTCGTCCGGGCCCGCGCCGGGTCGGCCCGCCAGAACCGGTTGAAGACCCGGGTCGCCTCGCCGGGCTTGAGCCCGACCCCGTAGTCCCGCACGGCCACGGCGACCGCGCCCTGGGCCACGCCCATCCGCACGACGACGTCCCGGCCCTCCCCGTGCTCGACGGCGTTGACCACCAGGTTGCGCAGGACGCGCTCGACCCGGCGGGCATCGGCCTCGGCTATCACCGGCTGGTCGTCGCCGACGACGCGGATCCGGGTGCCCTTGCGTTCGGCGAGCGGCTCGGCGCCGCCGATCACCCGGTGCACCACGGTCCGCAGGTCTATCGGCTCGGCCTCCAGGGCGGCGGCGCCCGCGTCGAAGCGGCTGATCTCCAGCAGGTCGGAGAGCAGCGACTCGAAACGGTCGAGCTGGTCGCCCAGCAGTTCGGCGGAGCGGGCGGTAACGGGGTCGAAGTCGGCGCGCGCCTCGTGGATGACGTCGGCGGCCATCCTGACGGTGGTGAGCGGGGTGCGCAGCTCGTGCGAGACGTCGGAGACGAACCGCCGCTGCATCCGGGAGAGCTCCTCCAGCTGCTGGATCTTCAGCTGGAGGTTCTGGGCCATCTTGTTGAAGGCTTCACCGAGCCGGGCGATGTCGTCCTCGCCGGTGACCTTCATCCGTTCCTGGAGCTTGCCGGCGGAGAGCCGTTCGGCGATGCCCGCCGCCATCCGCACCGGCGTGACGACCTGCCGCACCACGAACCAGGCGATGGCCCCGAGCAGCACGACGACGAACAGCCCGGCGGTGGCCAGGGTCGTCCTGACCAGCGACAGGGACTTCTCCTCCTGCGTGAGCGGGAAGAGGTAGTAGAGCTCGTAGGGCTGCTGGTCGATGTCGTAGAGCCGCTTGCCGACGACGAGCCCCGGCTGCGACTCCTTGCCGTACGAGTACCGGATCAGGGAGTACGTCTGGTACGCGCCCTGCCCCTCGCCCACGTTCCGGCGCAGGCGGTCGGGCACGCTGGACGCCTCGACGCTGCCCGAACCGCGCGCGGCACGGCTGCTCGTCCCCTCGGAGACCGAGTCGACGCTGAGCGCCACCACGTTGAAGGCGTTCTTGCCGCCGCTGGCGAGCTGGTCGACGAGTTCGGTGCGCCAGGAGGTGCTGCCGGTCATGCCGTCCGCGTGCTCACCGCCCTGCCCCTCGGGGACGAGAGGGGCGTTGGCCTTCTCCTGGGCCGCGGCGAAACCGCCGGCGGCCTGAGTCTGGGCTGCCTTGCCCTTCGCGTCGAGCAGGCCGTTGCGCACCTGTTCGACGACGACGAAGCCGAGCAGCAGCACGACCACGACCGACATCAGCAGAGTGCCCGCGACGACGCGCAGCTGCAGGTTGCGCCGCCAGAGCCGGACGGCGGGCAGCAGGGGGCGGCGCACCCACCGCATCAGCAGGCGCGGAACGGGCCCGCCGGGCGTCCGGTCCTCGAACAGCCGGCCGGCCCTCGGGAAACGGCTCATACGTGGCGCCTTCCGCCCCGGGCCGGCAGCCCGCTCCGTACGGACTCCCGGCTCGCCGGGCCCCGGAGCAGCGCTGCCTCGGGGCATCTCAGCTCGGTCCGGCCTTGTAGCCGACGCCTCGGACCGTCACCACGATCTCCGGCCGCTCCGGGTCCTTCTCGACCTTGGAACGCAGACGCTGGACATGCACGTTCACCAGGCGGGTGTCGGCCGCGTGGCGGTAGCCCCACACCTGTTCCAGCAGGACCTCGCGGGTGAAGACCTGCCACGGCTTGCGGGCGAGCGCGACCAGCAGGTCGAACTCCAGCGGGGTCAGGGCGATGGACTGCCCCTCACGCTTCACGGAGTGGCCGGCCACGTCGATGACCAGGTCACCGATGGTCAACTGCTCCGGAGCGGGCTCTTCGGACCGCCGCAGACGTGCCCTGATCCGGGCGACCAACTCCTTGGGTTTGAACGGCTTGACGATGTAGTCGTCGGCCCCTGATTCCAGGCCGACCACGACGTCGACGGTGTCGCTCTTGGCGGTGAGCATGACGATCGGCACACCGGACTCGGCTCTGATCAGCCTGCACACCTCGATGCCGTCCCTTCCGGGCAGCATGAGGTCGAGCAGCACCAGGTCCGGCTTGGCCTCACGAAATGCGGCCAGTGCCTTGTCGCCGTCCGCTACGAACGACGGCTCGAAACCTTCTCCACGCAACACGATGCCGAGCATCTCGGCCAGTGCGGTGTCGTCGTCGACGACAAGGACGCGTCCCTTCATAATCGACATCATCCCATCAGCCCATCGTTACCGGCGATGACCTGGCACACAGCTCGGCCAATGCGACCCCCGTGACCGGGGAAATCGAGCCCTCCTCGGTGACGATCGCCGTGATCAGCTCCGGCGGCGTGACGTCGAAAGCCGGGTTGTACGCCGGGGCCCCGAGGGGCGCGAGCGCCCTCACGCCCCGATCACCGTCCGGTACGCCTGCTGTGGATGTGAGCTCCGTCACTTCCTTCCCGGAGCGCTGCTCGACCGTGATCGAAGCGCCGTCCGGAGTCTCCAGATCCACCGTCGTCGTCGGCGCCACCACGATGAACGGCACATGGTGGTACTTCGCGAGCACGGCCAGCGGGTAGCTCCCCACCTTGTTCGCCACCGAACCGTCCGCGGCGATGCGGTCGGCGCCTATGAGCACCGCGTCGACCTCCCCCGCCGCGAACAGCGACCCCGCCGCGTTGTCCGTGAGCAGGCTGTACGCCAGGCCGTTGCGGGCCGCCTCGTAGGCGGTCAGCCGTGCCCCCTGGAGCAGCGGCCGCGTCTCGTCCACCCACAGCCGTCGCAACCGCCCCTGCCGGTGCACGCGCAACGCCACGGCGAACGCCGTCCCCTCGCCGCCGGAGACCAGCGCCCCGGTGTTGCAGTGGGTCAGCAGCTGGTACCCGCGGCCGGGCAGCAACTCCTCCAGCAGCGCCTCGCCGTACTCCGCCATACGCCCGCTGGCCTGCGCGTCCTCCCGGTGCAGGGCCCGTGCCCCGGCCAGCGCGGCCGCTGCCGCCGCCTCGGCCCCCGCCCCCTTCCGGACAGCCTCCCAGTAGGCCGCCGCCACCCGGCGCACCCCGTACGCGAGGTTCACCGCGGTGGGCCGCGCCCGCTCCAGCAGACCGGCCGCCTCCGCGACGTCGTAGCCCCGCGCCGCCGCGAGCGCCACTCCGTAGCCGCCCGCGATCCCGAGCAACGGGGCCCCTCGCACCGCCAGAGTCCGGATCGCCTGCACCAGCGCGGGCACGTCGGTGCAGACCAGCTCGACCTCCTCGGCGGGCAGCCGGGTCTGGTCGAGAAGCACCAGCACGGGGCCCTCCGGTGGCTCGTCCCAACGGAGTACGGATAGCGGGGGTGGCTCGTAGCCCACCGGCGGTCGCGCGTCCTGATCAGCCATCCGTCCAGTCTGCCCGGTGGGCGCCCCGCAGATGAAGGGGCGAAGGAGACGGAGCGGCCGGTCGGCTCCCGGCGGGCGCGTGGCACGATGGCTGCCAACCTGTCGCCCCGATGAGCGGTCAGGACGGTGAAGGAGCGAGAATGAACGACTCTCCGGGCTGGGCGTCGCCCGGATCTGCCCCCTCCGACGGCAAGGAGGCGGCGATTCCCCGCCCCTCCGACCCCCAGGACGGAAACGGCGCGACGGGGCAGTGGTCCCCTGAGCAGCCGCCTCCCGGGCAGTGGTCCCCACCGAGCAGTCCCGGCGGCCCCGGAGCACGGCCGCCCGCCCCCGGCTGGGGCGGCGGCCCGCAGCGACAGGGCTGGGCAGCACCGCCGCCGGCCGCGAAGCCCGGCCTCGTCCCGCTGCGCCCCCTGAGCCTCGGCGAGATCCTGGACGGCTCCGTCTCCGCCCTGCGCGCCCACTGGCGCACCGCACTCGGCTTCAGCCTGGGGATCGCGGTGGTCACCCAGATCGCGCTCACGCTCCTGCAGCGTTATCTGCTGCCGAAGCCGGCTTCCGTCGACCCGAACGCCACCGGCGCCGAAGCCCTCCGCCAGGCATCCGAGTCCGCCCGGTCGACGCTGCTCTCCATGGGCCCGGTCGTCTTCCTCACGATGATCGGCACGCTCTTCACCGCCTCGATCGTCGCCGTCGTGGTCAGCCGCTCCGTACTGGGCCGGCCCACCACGCTCTCCGACACCTGGGCCGAGGTCCGCCCGCGGCTCCTTCCCCTGACCGGCCTGGCCCTGCTGCTGCCCCTGGCCATCATCGCCACGATGGCCGTGTGCATCGGCCCCGGGCTGCTGCTGGGCTCCGGGGCCGGCGCGGCGCTGGCTCTCCTCGGCTCCCTCGCGGCCTGCGTCCTCATCCCCTGGCTGTGGGTGAGCTTCGCCCTCTCCACCCCCGCGCTCGTACTGGAGCGGCAAGGCGTCGTCGCCGCGCTGCGCAGGTCGGCCAAGCTGGTCCGCGGGGCCTGGTGGCGTACCTTCGGCATCCTCGTGCTGACCCAGCTGATGATCCTCCTCCTGAGCCTGATCGTCTCCGTGCCCTTCGGAGCGATCGCGGTCATCGCCGACGGCACGGACCTCAGCGAGATCCTCGAAGGCGGCGGCTCCCCCTCCGGCTGGCCCTTCCTCATCGTCACGGGCATCGGTGAAGTGATCATCTCGACGCTGGTCTACCCCTTCCTCGGCGGCGTCATGGCCCTGCTCTACGTGGACCAGCGCATCCGCCGCGAAGCCCTGGACCTCGACCTCGCACGGGCCGCGGGCCTTCCCGGCTACGGCGACACCCCCAGGAGCTGATGCGGTGTCGGGGGCGGGGGGCGTCATCATCACGGCACGGGCCGACGGCGCGAACGGGGACATACCCGTGGACACGCCACGTCTCCCCGCCCGGGAGGCGGCGGAGAGCGAACTGTCCAAGCCGATGTACCACGAGAACGACCCGAACTTCTTCCAGCGCGCCCTGAACGAGTTCTGGGACTGGATCTCCGGGGTCTTCGACGCCGCCGCGGGCGCCGCCCCCGGCGGACCGGCCGGACTCATCGTCCTGGTCGCCCTCCTCATCGGCCTCGCCGCCGCCCTCTGGTGGCGGCTCGGCACCCCGCAGCGCTCCCCTCGGAGGGCGGACACGCTCTTCGACGGCGACGGCCCCCGCAGCGCGGCCCAGCACCGCGCCGCCGCCGAAGCCCACGCGGCGGCCCTGCGCTGGACCGAGGCCGTGCAGGAACGCATGCGCGCCATCGTGCGGTCCCTGGAAGAGCGCGCCCTGCTCGACCCGCGCCCCGGCCGCACCGCGGACGAGGCCGCCGCGGAAGCAGGACGCACCCTGCCCGAGCACGCGGCCCGGCTGCGCGCCGCCGCCCGGAGTTTCGACGACGTGACGTACGGGGGCCGCACCGCGGACCAGCCCGCGTACCTGACCCTGCGCACCCTCGACCTCGATCTCGGCGAGGCCAAGCCGCTGCTGCCCGGAACGTCCCGAGGAGCCACCGGATGACCGCGGCGACCACCGCTTCCCCCACCTCGACGGCGGCCACCCCCGGCCAGGTGTGGACCCGTGCCCGAGGCGTCCTGGCCGCCGTCCTCGTCCTCGTCGTCGCCGGCGTCACGTTCGCCGCCGTACGCTCCGGAACGAACCACGGACAACTCGATCCCCGCTCCGCAGAGCCCCGGGGCAGCCGCGCCGTCGCTGAACTCCTCAGAGCACGCGGCGTATCCGTCACCGTCGCCACCACCCTCCGCGAGGCCACCGCCGCGGCGGGCCCCGACACCACGCTCCTGGTCGCCGGCCCCAACCTCCTGACCCGGTCGCAGCAGCTCCGCCTCGGAGAGGCGGCCTCTTCCGCAGGACGCACCCTGCTGGTCGCCCCGGGCCCGGCGGCCACGACCCGTCTCGCCCCCGGCGTACACACCGAGCGGCAGGAGGCCGTCAGCGCCCTCGCCCCGGCGTGCGACCTCCCCGCCGCCCGCCGGGCCGGCACGGCGGAGATGGGCGGCCTCCGCTACACCGCGCAGGACCGCTCGGCCGTCACCTGCTACCCGAGCGCGGGCCTCCCCAGCCTGGTCGTCCTTCCGAACGGGACGGACGGCGACACCGTCATCATCGGCTCCCCCGTCCTCCTCCACAACGAGCGTCTCGACCAGCAGGGCAACGCTTCGCTCGCCCTGCAACTCCTCGGCTCCCGTCCCCATCTCGTCTGGTACCTCCCCTCTCTCGGCGATCCCTCCGCGACAACCGACGACGGCGCTCCCGGCGACGGGAGCGATGAACAGGCGGAGGACGGAACGAGGAACGACGCGGCAGAGGAGAGCGGCTTCCTCGACCTCGTCCCTTCCGGCTGGCTGTGGGCGACGGTCCAGCTCGCCCTGGCCGCCGTGCTCGCCGCCGTCTGGCGCGGCCGCCGCCTCGGCCCCCTGGTGGCGGAACGGCTGCCGGTGGCCGTCCGCGCCTCCGAAACCGCCGAAGGACGCTCCCTCCTCTACCGCAAGGCCAATGCCCGCGACCGGGCGGCCGACGCCCTCCGGGACGCCGCCCGCACACGCCTCGCGCCGCTCGCCGGGGTGCCCGCCCACGAGGCGCACACCCCCGATGTCCTCCTCCCCGCCGTGTCCGCGCGCATCACCCGCGCGGACCGCGACCTCGGCGCGCTGCTCTTCGGTGCGGCTCCCTCCACCGACGCCGCCCTGGTCCTCCTCGCCGATCAACTCGACGCCCTCGAAAGAGAGGTACGCACTTCATGAGCGCCCCGACCCCCGAGCCGGCCGAGCCTGCGGAGTCCGCCGCGGCCCCCGTGAGCCCCGCGGCACCGGAGCCGTCCGACAGGGCCCGCGCGTCCTTGGAGGCTCTGCGCTCCGAGATCGCCAAGGCCGTCGTCGGCCAGGACCCCGCCGTCACCGGGCTCGTCGTCGCGCTGCTCTGCCGGGGACACGTGCTGCTCGAAGGCGTGCCCGGGGTCGCCAAGACCCTCCTCGTGCGCGCTCTCGCCGCTTCACTCGAACTCGACACGAAACGCGTCCAGTTCACCCCGGACCTGATGCCCAGCGACGTCACGGGCTCACTGGTCTATGACGCGCGCACCGCCGAGTTCTCCTTCCAGCCCGGCCCCGTCTTCACCCATCTGCTGATCGCGGACGAGATCAACCGCACCCCTCCCAAGACCCAGTCCTCCCTCCTCGAGGCGATGGAGGAGCGTCAGGTCACCGTCGACGGAACGCCGAGGCCTCTTCCCGAGCCCTTCCTCGTCGCCGCCACCCAGAACCCCGTCGAATACGAAGGCACCTACCCCCTCCCCGAAGCCCAGCTGGACCGCTTTCTGCTCAAACTCACGGTTCCGCTCCCGTCGCGTAAGGACGAGATCGACGTCCTCACCCGCCACGCCGACGGGTTCGACCCGCGCGACCTGACGGCCGCCGGAGTGCGCCCCGTCGCCGGAGCGGCCGATCTGGAAGCAGCGCGTGAAGCCGTCGCGAAGACGACCGTCTCCCCCGAGATAGCCGGTTATGTCGTGGATATCTGCCGTGCCACGCGCGACTCCCCCTCGCTCACCCTCGGCGTCTCCCCCCGAGGCGCCACCGCACTGCTGTCGACCGCCCGCGCCTGGGCCTGGCTGACCGGCCGGGACTATGTCATCCCGGACGACGTGAAGGCCCTCGCGCTCCCCACGCTCCGTCATCGCATCCACCTGCGGCCCGAGGCGGAAATGGAAGGAGTCACCCCTGACTCCGTCATCGCCTCCGTGCTCGCCCACGTCCCCGTACCCCGATGAGGCGGTGACCACCGTGGCCCTCACCGGACGAACCGCACTGCTGGCCGCTCTGGGGTCACTCCCCGTAGGCATCCTCGCCCCTAGCTGGGCGGGAATGCTGGCGATCAACGCACCGCTCTCCCTGGCAATTCTGTGTGACTACGCCCTGGCCGCGCCAGTGCGCACGCTTCGTTTCACCCGATCCGGTGACACATCTGTTCGAATGGGTGACGAAGCTGAAGTGCAACTGACCGTGACCAACATGTCCCGCCGACGGCTGCGTGCCCAGGTACGGGACGCCTGGCCGCCCAGCAGCTGGGTGCCGGGCACCGAGCGCCGCGCTTCCCGCCATACGGTGACGCTCCCCGCCGGGGAACAGCGTCGTCTGGTCACCGTCCTGCGTCCGACCCGGCGCGGCGACCGGCAGGCCGAGCGCATCACGGTCCGCTCCTACGGACCGCTCGGCCTCGCCGCACGCCAGGGACAGCATCGCGCCCCTTGGACCGTACGGGTCCTGCCCCCGTTCACCAGCCGCAAGCACCTGCCGTCCCGGCTTGCCCGGCTTCGGGAGCTCGACGGCCGCACCAGTGTTCTGACACGCGGTGAGGGCACGGAGTTCGACAGTCTGCGGGCCTACGTGCCGGGGGACGACACCCGCTCCATCGACTGGCGGGCCACGGCGCGTCACTCCACCGTCGCCGTCCGGACGTGGCGCCCGGAGCGGGACCGGCACATCCTGATCGTCCTCGACAGCGGGCGGACGTCTGCGGGCCGGGTGGGCGATGTCCCCCGCCTGGACGCTTCCATGGACGCCGCGCTCCTTCTGACCGCCCTCGCCACGCGGGCGGGCGACCGTGTGAACCTGCTCGCCTATGACCGCCAGGTCCGGGCCCGGGTTCAGGGACGGACGGGCACCGGCAATGTTCTGGCATCCGTCATCAACACCCTGGCCACGCTGGAGCCCGAGCTTGTTGAGACCGATGCCCGCGGCCTCAGCAACGCGGCCCTCACCGACACCCCGCGCGGTTCGCTGATCGTTCTCCTCACCACGTTGGAGGCCGCCCCCGTCGAGGAGGGGCTTCTGCCGGTGCTGCCTCAGCTCACCCAGCGCCACACCGTCCTGCTGGCCGCGGTCTCCGACCCTCGTATCGAGGAGATGGCCGCGGGTCGGGGGACGGTGGAGTCGGTGTACGACGCGGCGGCGGCCGGCCGGACCCAGGCGGAGCGACACCGTACGGCCGACAGGCTCCGACGCCATGGCGTCGTCGTCGTGGACGCGACTCCGGACAGCCTCGCTCCTGCTCTTGCCGACGCGTACCTGGCGCTGAAGGCGGCAGGCCGTCTCTGAGGGGGCCGCCGGCTACGCCCCGGCCCCCTTGTCTCGGCAGAAGGGCCGGGGAGGAGCGGGTGGTGAACGCAGAAAAGCCCCGCACCATGACGGTGCGGGGCTTTCCCACAATGATTGTTCGGCGGCGTCCTACTCTCCCACAGGGTCCCCC
>NZ_JBIRLM010000010.1:0-281414 GCF_044330565.1 Streptomyces sp. NPDC017448
CGGGCGCACGACGACAGCTACGGCACCTCGCCGCGTTGTCGGAACATCCGAATACATCCAGTATGCGGACGTCCCTCCGCCTTGCGATGCACCGCGTCCGACGCCGCACGCTGATCCACCGGGGATTGCGGGACAGCTTTTAGGACGTGTTTTGGAAGTGGGCTTCGCTCCTCGTCTCGCATCGCGATGATCTAGGGGTGGGACGAGGGGATCTTTCTGACGAGCAGTGGACTGTGCTGGAGCCGTTGCTGCCGGTGACGGTCCTGGGCAGGCCCTCGACAGGCCGACGTAAGCTGATCGACGGGATCCGGTGGCGGGTGCGGACCGGTGCTCCGTGGCGGGATCTCCCGCAGGAGTACGGACCCTGGCAGACGGTCTACGGGCTCTTCCGCCGCTGGCAGCGGGACGGCACCTGGCCGGTGGTGCTGACCAGGCTGCAGGCCCGGGCCGACGTGGCCGGGCTCATCACGTGGGAAGTGAACGTCGACTCCACGATCTGTCGTGCCCATCAACATGCCGCAGGCGCCCGCCTCAACGGCCAGGACCAGAAGGAACCGCCGGGCGGGGCCGGCACCGAGCCCGACGACCACGGGCTGGGCCGGTCCAGAGGAGGCTTCACCATAAAGATCCACCTGGCCTGCGAGCAGGGCCAACGGCCGCTGTCCCTGCTGGTCACCGCCGGGCAGCGCGGCGACAGCCCGCAGTTCACGGCCGTCCTCGAAGGCATCCGGGTCCCTCGCGTCGGGCTGGGCCGTCCCCGCGTGCGTCCACTGCGGGTGAGGGGCGACAAGGCGTACTCATCTCGCGCCAACCGGGCCTACCTGCGAAAGCGCGGGATCCGGTGCACGATCCCGGAGCCGACCGACCAGGCCAGGAACCGCAAGCGACGCGGAAAGACCGGTGGGAGGCCGCCGACCTTCGACCGCGAGGACTACAAGGCCCGGCATGCGGTCGAGTGCGGAATCAACCGGCTCAAGCGGAACCGGGCAGTGGCCACCAGGTTCGACAAACTCGCGGTCCGTTTCGAGGCCACCGTCCTGATCGCCGCGATCGGCGAAAGGCTGTGACCGGCGGAGCCGTCGCTCCCGCATGCCATCCTGACCGCGACCAAAGCGAGCGGAGCAAGGGGAGACGAAGCAGATGGGAGCTCAGTACTACGGCGCTGACAGCGAGAACGGCGACCGCGTCGATGACCCGTCCGAGGACGCTCTGTTCATGATGATCAGCGACCTCAATGACTCCGACAACACCTTCGTCGTCGTCCAGCCCGACGAGGACGACCCCGTCTGGTTTGCGTCCGTGGCCGTGCTGGACGAAGGCGGCTACGAGACCGTCCGCCGCGACACCACCCGAAATGAGCACGAGGTCACCATCTCGACCAGCATCAACGACATCGCCCGCGACCTCACCGTCTGGATGGCCGCCCGCAACATCAGCGCTCGCTAGCCCCGACCCCGCACCGGCGTCGAATCTCTGCGGCGTGCTCCCGGGCAGCGGCTGCCTCCGCTCTGGCCCTGACTCGATCTTCCTCGAAGACCAGCACACAGGCCAACGCGTCCAAGGCACCAGCGACTTCCTCCCGCCAGTCAGCGAACTCGACGGAGTCCGCTGTGGACGGCCGCTGCGACTTCACAGAGCGGAGATGGTGCAAGGAGTGCTTCAGCACGCGGTCAGCCACGAGGCTTCTTTCGATCGGAACGCGGTCGACCCCATCGTGCACCAGTTTCAAAACACGGCCTAAGCGTTGTCCCGTAAATGATCTACGGCATGCTGGTTGACCAGCGTCGTTCCCCGGTCACCCGGCAAGGGTGAGGTTGTGGAGGCGGGCGATGCCGAGCATGGCGTGATGGACGCCGTCACCTTTCAGGCGGCAGTCGCGGAGGATCTTCCAGGTCTTCATGCGGGCGAAGGCGTGCTCGATGCGGGCGCGGACCTTGCGGTGTGAGCGGTTGTGCTCCTCTTTCCAGGCCGGAAGGCCAACCTGGCCGGGTGCTCGGCGGTGCGGGATGACCAGGCCGGTGCCCCTGTAGCCGCCGTCGGCGATCACCGTGGCTCGGCCGACGGCGACCTTCGCGCCGGACAGCTCCCACGCTTTGCAGTCGTTGCGGTTGCCGGGCAGCGGTCGGCCGACGGCGACGACGAGCCGGGTGTCGGTGTCGATGACGACCTGGTGATTGGTGGAGTACCGGTAGTTCTTGGACTGCTCGGCGATGCTGTGGTCGCGGGTGGGGACCAGGGTGCCGTCCACGATCAGGACGGTGTCCGTGCGGAACCGCTTGCGCTGCTGGGGCGCGAGCGCTGGTCCGAGGTGGTCGATGATGCGGTCGGCCGCAGACTTGGACACCCCGAACAGCGGCGCCAGTAGGCGGCGACCAGCAGCACCCGGTCCTCCAGCGGCAGGCCCCACGGCCGGCCCCTGCGGACCGGGTCGGCGCCCTCGCGCCGGAGCGCAGTGATCAGCTTGCCGAATTGCCTTGGGCTCAGCCCGCTGAACGGGGGTATCCACGCGGGATCCGAAGCTGTGATGACGCCAGCCATTTCAAGATCATCGCAAGTGGCCGGGGCGTCTCTCCCTGTTCAGTACGTTTCAAGGGCTGGAGGAAGGTTCGCGTTTGTGTGCGCTTCCGCAATGGTGAACACACTGGCGCAAGCCGGGCACTCTGCATGGCCAAAGACGTATCTGATCCCCTCGGCGAGCCGCTGCTGCCCGTCCCGGACGGCTGCGGCGTGCATCCATCGGCCCGGGTCGCGAAGCTCCTCGGCCGGGGCGGGCCGCAGCGACCGCCGCTCGATGTCGCCCTGATCCCAGTCTCGGATGGCCGCGTAGCAGCCGTAGTCGCCGACGGCGATGGCCACCTCCGCTTCGCAGCCGGGGCAGGACACGGCGTAGAAGTCGTCGGTGAAGTCTCCGAAGGAGGCGCTCCAGTGGTACTGCCCTGCAAGGGCGAGCAGATCACTGAAGAGGCGGTTGTAGTCGGCCGGACGCGTCCGAAGCCTCTGGTCCACGAGTTCCCGCAACCGGTCGACCTCGTTCGGACAGCCCGCGAGCAGAGCTTCACCGTCGGGGTGCCGCAGCGTGCCACGCACGATGGCACTGGCCAGTTCGAGTGCCTGGGCACACACGGGAGCTAGAGCTGCCAAGCGCGGAAGAGCTGCGAAGCTCGCCGCGGAGACCGTCTCACCGTGGAGGCAGAGACGGTCCCACAGCTCGTCCCACGCCTCCGGAACTTCCTCTCGCTCCACCTGATCCAGGAGCAGTGGCACTCGCCCAGCCGCCCCGTGAGCATCGACCGCCTGCGTCCAGTCCGTCACGAGGGCATTCAACTGTTCCCACAGCCTCACTGCCAACCTGCAGGATGACAGGGCCACGAGCTCCCGAGCTATTGCGGGACAGCCCTTAGTACGGAGGCAGTCGCAGCACCCCGCTACCGTCGCGCACATCGTGCACGAGGCGGACCTTCCCCACCACGTTCCCCTTCTCGTCCGCGGTCACCAGCGCCGCGTCGTCGCTGTCGACGCACCGCCCGCGCGCGTCCGGTTCGGGGCAGAAGAGGACGTAGCCGGTCTGCCGGTCCACCCGTCCCCGCTCCAGCCGCCAGATCCACTGGTAGTCGCTCACGACCACCCCGGGGTAGGCGGGGCGCAACCGCTCCTCCACCGCGTCGTGCACGGTCTCGCCGAACTTCTGGCGCTCCCGGAACGGACGGACCACGCGGGCGCTGCCCGTCGTGTCGACCCGGCCCGCCTCGATCTCGTAACTCACGGAGACGTGGGCATGCTTGGTGAGGGAGGCCAGGAGGTCGGACCGGGTCAGCCGCATGAGGGCGGGCCAGGAGCCGTCGCCCCGCTTCCGGCGGTCCGCCACGGCGGGGGAGACCACGTTCACGTACGCACCCTGCCCCTTCGCCGAGGTGCTGTCGGGCCCGCTCGCCGCGACCCACCGCCGGACGCACTGCCCGATCTCTCCGAGCACCCTCGTCACGGTGGCGTTCGTCAGCTCGGCCACGACATAGGGCGGGGCGCCGGTCGGGCCGAGCGCGACGATCTCGTAACCGCAGGCGTCGAAGGCGGAGGCGAGCGTACGGAAGTCCTCGGCCTGCCGCCGCCCGCGCTCCACGGCTTCGGTGAGGGCGCCGACGCAGTCCTTCCGGTCGCAGGAGCCCCGCCCGTGCTTGTCCGTGTCGATGCGGAGCCGGACCACGGCGTCGCGGTCGCCGTTCACCGCGAACGTGACCTCGGAGCCGCCCGTGCCCGGAAAGAGCGTCCGCGCCCCGATCGCCTTGAGTCGACCGGGGAAGTGCTTCTCGGCCAGGTCCTCCGCCGCGCGCCGGTCGTCCTCGGTGTCGACCGCTCCGCACGCACCCATGAGGACGACCAGCGACCCCGCCAGCAGGCCGGTCATGACGGTTCTCCACTGCCTACGGCGTGATCCGGTCATGGTCCGCCCCTCCCTACGGTTCCGCCCTGTGTTCCTGTGACCGTAGGACGGGCGGCCGTGAGCCGGATGAGTACCGCTACTCAACGCAGTGGGGAGCGTCGCCCCCCGGGCCGAGGACGGGAGGCGTCACGCCCCCGCTTTCCGCCCCATCGCGCCATTGGCATGGACCTGACTTTCGAACTCCGCTACAGTCCGGGACGGCGCATCTGAGAGCGCTCTCATGCGGTACGACCGGCGCGCACTCCCGGACGCCTCCCGTTCCATCCCCACGTCGCTGGAACAACAGGAAGGGCCACTCCCTTGAGACACGCAACCCTGCTGCGGACCGGTCTGTCCGCCCTCCTGCTCGTCGGAGCCTGGGCCGCCGCCGGCCCGTCGTCCGCCTCCGCCGCCCCCGCCGAATCCGCGCAGGCCCCCGCTTCCACCGCCCTGCTCACCGCGATGCAGCGCGACTTCGGCATCAGCGAGAGCGAGGCCGTCGCCAGGCTCGCCGACGAGAAGGCGGCCACCGCCCTGGAGCCGAAGGCGCAGCGCGCGGCGGGCTCCGCCTTCGGCGGCGCCTGGATCGACGCGGACTCCCGCAAGCTGGTCGTCGCCGTCACGAACACAGCCAAGGCCGACGCCGTACGGGCCACCGGCGCCACCGTCCGCATCGTCGAGCACTCGGCCGCTCAGCTCGACGCGGCGAAGGCCCGGATCGACGCCCTGCCCGTACCGGCCGGCGTGAGTAGTTGGCATGTCGATCCTGCGCGCAGCAGGGTCGTCGTCAACGTCGTCGCCTCCGAACGACGTGACAACGATGTCCGCACCTTCGTGGCCAAGGCCCGCAAGGCCGGCCCCGTGGCGGTGGAGACCATCGCCGAGGCGCCGCAGACCTTCGCCGCGGGAACGGTCGGAGGCGACCCGTACTACACGGGCAACGTCCGTTGCTCGATCGGCTTCTCCGTCCACGGCGGCTTCGTCACCGCCGGGCACTGCGGCGGCGCGGGCCAGTCCGTGCGCGGCTGGGACGGCTCGGCCATCGGCCACTTCCAGGGCTCGTCCTTCCCCGGAAACGACTACGCCTGGGTCAACGTGGCCAACGGCTGGTGGACCGTGCCGGTCGTCCTCGGCTGGGGCACGGTCTCCGACCAACTCGTCCGTGGCTCCAACGAGGCGCCGGTCGGCGCGTCGATCTGCCGCTCCGGCTCCACCACGCGCTGGCACTGCGGCCGGGTCCTCGCCAAGAACGAGACCGTCAACTACAGCCAGGGCGCCGTGTACCAGATGACCAAGACGAGCGTCTGCGCCGAGGGCGGCGACTCCGGCGGTTCGTTCATCAGCGGCGACCAGGCCCAGGGCGTCACCTCCGGCGGCTGGGGCAACTGCTCCTCCGGCGGGGAGACCTGGTACCAGCCGGTCAACGAGATCCTCAACCGCTACGGGCTGAGGCTGCACACCGCCTGACGGGGGGAGCCGCCACGCCGCCCCCGGCGGGGCGGCTCCTGTCGAGGGCCGGGCGCCGGGCTCGTGAGGGGGCCCGGCGGCCGACCCGCCGGTTCGACGCAGGGGAACCGCGTCGGTCCGGCGAAGGCGTGGGCGAACGGTCCCGCCGTGTGCGGGGCCGCTTCCTCCCCGCCCGGCGGCGCACCGGCCCATCTTCCGCTGCCGACGCGGCGAGGCGGCCCGCTGCGATCGCGGACCGCCGTGGCCGCACCGGGCTCTTTTCCCGCCGAGCGGTTCGGTCGTGTCCTGCCACCCGGCCGAGGACGACGCGAACGTCGGCCGGCCCGCCCGGGCCCCCGCCGGCGCCGGGGAGCGCGGCGGACCGTCCGAAGCCGAGGCCGCCGCCTGCCGGCGGATGACGGCCGCTGCGCCCAGCCCTTCGTGGGCGGCGGCCGGGGCTCCCGGGGCCTTCGCTCACCGTCGGCCGCCACCTCCGGTCGTGCCGGTGCCACCCGTACCGCTCCCACCCGTCATGGGGGCGGCGCAGCCTGTGCAGGGGCCCGTGCCCTGCCGGAGGTACCGGTGCTGGTTCGCCAGCTCGACCGCGCGGGTCACCGAGGCGTCCTCGGCGGGAACCCCGACGCCGAACCGGCCGTAGAAGGTGAGCAGCCCCGCGTCGGCCCGTTCGACCGCTGCCGCGGTGCGCTCGTAGGCCACCGACGTCAGGCGGTGGACGTCGATGCGCACGAGTCGGCCGCCCTCGGGAGGGGGCCGTCCGACGCCCTCGCCCCAGCGGTGGAAGGCCGTCTTCACCGGCCCGTCCTCCACCAACCCGCCGAGATACTCCTTGACCAGCTGTACGGCCTGGTTGTCGCCCAGGTCGAGGGTGTCCAGGGCACGGGTGACGGCGAGTGAAGCCAGCTCGGCGAACCGGTCGGCCCGCTCCTCCCGTTCCGCGCGTTGCCGCTGGGCCTCGTCGAGCTGCCCGAGCCGCGCGTCCAGACCCTCGCTTTCCGGGGCCGGGGCCGGGTCCGGTCCCGGGGCGGGCCCGGAGACGGAGGGCTCGACGTCCAGCGTCCCGGCCTGGAAGCGTCCGGCCTGCCGAGCGATGTCCAGCGCCGTCCGGTTCACCGGTTCGCCGGCCGGAGTCGGAGCGATTCGGTGCACAGCGGTGATCACGTCCCCGATCCGTGCCGCGGTCCGAGGACGCAGCACGACCTGCCGGTGGATCTCCCGGTACGCGGCCACCGCCCCCTCCGCGTACTCCCTGCGCTGCACCTCCAGCACGTACCGCTCCTCGACCGGGCGCTTCCACGCGCCTTCGGACACGGGAGCGACCACCGCCAGGAAGATCAGCGCGACCATGAGGGTGATGCCGGTGGCGGAGGAAGACCGCTGGACGGCCTGGGTGGCGGGGCCCAGGGGCAGCCGGACCCGATGGAGCCGCGCCGGGCGCAGCCGCCGTCGGATCCGCGCGACGAGCCCCGGCCACCGCAGCAGGATGTAGCTGCCGACCGCCAGAACCGTGTAGGCCGCCATCCAGTACAGCCAGTGCACCTCGGTCAACCCCTGCGCTTTCTCCATCACCTCCAGCACCACGGTCACCTGGGACGGCGTGAACGAGAGGACGTTGGCGAGCCAGACCGTGAACAGGGCCAGCAACAGGCCGAGTTCCACGGGCAGGACGACGTCGGCCGCCGCTCGGACGGTCGGCCGTGCCGAGTCCTGCATCCATCGCCGGCCGCTCCAGGAAAGCCGGAGGGCGATCGGGAAGAAGATCCCGGCGACGGGCGCAACGGTCAGGACGTCACCGGAGACCACCTGCTCACAGGCGAGCGCGACCAGGAACACGCCCGGCAGGTAAGGGAGGTGACGCACTGCCGGGCGGGGTGAAGGGGCGCACCGCACGACGATGAGCAGCAGGGCCCACCCGCCGAAGAGGAGCAGCGCCGTCAGAGGGACCAGGCGGGACGGAAAGGCGCGGAAGAGGAGGAAGAGGAGGACCGCGGGGCCGACGAAGAAGCACAGGACGAGGGTGGCCGAGGCGAGGTACCGGCGATGGCGGAACCAGCGGATCGCCGCTTCGAGGAGGATCTCGCCGCCGGCCTTCCGGGCGGCCGCGACGGCGGTCAACACGATCAGGCCGGCCAGCATCCCGCAGACGCCGCCGAGGACCGCCCGGGCGACGGCGAGGAGCGCGGCCCCGGGCCCGTCGATCTCCTCCCGGGTGCCGAGACGCCAAGCCGCCCACGCGCCCACCCCGACGACGAGGTACTGGGACAGGAGGTCGAGCAGCGTGTCGCGCGGGATGGACGCGGGGGAGGAACCGGCGCCGGCCGGGGCCTGACCGGACGCGGGCGGCGCCGTCCCAGCCGTGTCCGGGTTCGCCTCGGGCATGACCGGAACCGGCTGGGGCGGGGTGGACGCCGCTTCGGGTGCGTCCGCGCCCGCCTCCGACGGTGCGTCCGCGCCCGCCTCCGACGGTGCGTCCGCGCCCGCCTCCGACGGTGCGTCCGCGCCCGCCTCCGACGTGTCCGGGGTCGCGTGGGGCGTGACCGGAACCGGCTCGGGTGGGGCGGGCGCCGCGTCGGGCGTGCCCGGAGCCGGTGCGGAAGGGGACAGCAGCGCGAGGGCGCGCAGCCGTTCGGCGAGGTCGAGGAAGATCTCCAGATTCGGTATCCGGTACCGGTACCTCATGAAATGCGTCGGGAAGTCGCTTCCACGGGAGGAGATCATGAGCAGCCCCTCGGGCGAGAGGGCGAGCGAGCGGACGTCCTCCCAGGTCGTGAAGTCGTCCCGGCCGCGCCTGCGCCGTACGGTCAGCCCGTCCCGGCTCAACACCAGGTCTCCGAAAGCGACTTCGCCCCCGTTGAGGACCGTGTCCGCGGCCGGTCCCGACTGCGCCCCGTGGACGCCGCGCAGGATCGCCGGGCCCCACTCCTCGTCCTGGGGGACCTGGGCTCCCCGGATCACCGTGCGGGTGCGCAGGCCCCCGACCCGTTCCCCGTCGAGGACGGGCCGGTGGTCGGGCGGCCCCAGCGTGACGACCGTCCCCTGCGGGGTGGACAGCTTCACGCGGTCCCAGCCATCCGTGAAGACCGCCGTCGACTCCCAGGGGTAGACCACGCCCCGGCCGCTTGCCGGGACCGCGACGAGGCCCTTGTCGTAGAGGCGGAACTCGACTCTCGTGTGGCGGCGGTACCACACCACCCGTACGGCGAACGGCACCAGCAGGGCCGACCCGCCGAGCACAAGGGGTGCGAGGGCCCCGCCCCGGTCGAGGGCCGCGCGGACGAGGAGCGTCAGGAGGGAGGCGAGGGCGGCCGAGGGGAGGAGGGCGAGCAGCAGCCGCGCGTAGGCGGAGGGCTTTCTGCGCATCGGCCGGTAGACGCCGAGGCCGGCGCCCAGCTCCGGGTGGTCCGGGGGCGCGGGACGCTGCGGCTCCTCCGCCTCGTTCCCGGTGTCGTTCTGCGTGCTCACGAACCCACCCGTCCCGCAGGTCCTCCCGCGCAACTCCTCTTCCACGGCAACCGGTCGACCGAGCCGTGCGGCACGTTAGCACCCCGCGACGAGAGGGGAAGGGGGCGGGAGATCCGGCCACCCCGAGCTGCGTACGACACGCTCCGACCCGTGGGCCACGGCGGAATCCGGCCACCGTCCGACCGCAGGCGGCCGAGTACCACGTTTTGCTTGTGATCAGTCACCGTGCGGACCTACGTTGCCCCTTGCGAGATGTACCGAAGCCAGTGGGGGAGCCACGTATGGCCGCGACCGGACGGCACCGCAGATATCAGCCCAGCCGCATCAACCGTGCTTCGCTCACGGTGACGGCGGGCGGCGCGGGCATCGCGCTCCCGCTCATCACCGCCGCCTCGGCCGGGGCGGCGCCGAGCGAGGTCTGGGAGAAGGTCGCCGCCTGCGAGTCCAGCGGCAACTGGACCGTCAACACGGGCAACGGCTATTACGGCGGGCTCCAGTTCAGCGGCTCCACCTGGGCGGCCTACGGGGGTTCGGAGTTCGCGCCGCGCGCCGACCTCGCCACCCGGGACCAGCAGATCGCCGTCGCCGAGCGGGTGCTCGACGGCCAGGGCCCCGGCGCCTGGCCCACCTGTTCCGTACGGGCGGGGCTCACCCGGGGCGGGGACGCGCCCGAGACCTCACCGGGCTCGGGCGCCGATGCGCAGAGCGCCGGAAGCCGTTCCGTCCAGGCCGCGCCGCGGAGCGCGCCCGCGCGGCCGAACGCCCGTCCCGCCCAGGCGACGCCCACCCACGTGCCGGGCAAGCGGGACTCGTACACCGTCGCGAGCGGCGACTCCCTTTCCGGGATCGCCTCCGCCCAGCGGGTCCGCGGTGGCTGGCAGGGCCTCTACGCCGCCAACCGCACCGTCGTCGGCGACGACCCGGACCTGATCTTCCCCGGACAACGGCTGAGCCTCGACGGGAGCCGGGCGTCGAAGTCGGGGGAGGGGCGGCAGGCCGCGAACCCCCCGCGGAAAGCCGCCCCCGGGACGAGGAAGGCGGACCGGCCCGACGCCGGGCCCGGGAAGCAGGCGCCCGCGCAGGCCGCCCCGAAGAAGCAGGCCGCCCCGAAGAGGGACGCCCCGAAGCGGCAGGCCCCCGAGAGGGCGGCCCCGCAGCGGCAGGCGCCGAAGAAGGAAGCCCCCCAGCGGGAAGCTCCGAAGCGGGAAGCGCCGAAGAAGGAGCGGTCCGCCCCGGAGCGCGCCGTGAACCACTCCGGATTCAGCGCCCCGGTGGCGGCCGGCACCGGCACCCCCTACCGGCAGGCCGGCGGATGGTCCAGCGGGTACCACACCGGGGTGGACTTCCCCGTGCCCACGGGGACGTCGGTCAAGTCCGTGGCCCCGGGACGCGTCGTCTCGGCCGGCTGGGCCGGAGCGTACGGCTACGAGGTCGTCATCCGGCACAGCGACGGCAAGTACAGCCAGTACGCCCATCTCTCCGCGCTCCACGTGCGGGCCGGCCAGACGGTCTCCGGCGGACAGCGCATCGCCCGCTCCGGCTCCACGGGCAACAGCACGGGCCCGCACCTGCACTTCGAGATCCGTACGGGCCCCGGGTACGGCTCCGACGTCGACCCGCTGGCCTACCTCCGGGCGGGCGGCGTCAGGGTCTGAACCGCCTGCTCGGAGGCGGGGCGCCGCAGGGTCGCCCCGGTGCGCCGCCGCTCGGGGGGCGGCCCCGGCGCACCCGGCTCCAGCCGCGGCACAGCCCGGCCCGGCGGCAACGGCGACGGCCTGGGCGCCGCACGCGTCCCCGACGCGGGGGCCGGAGCGAGCGGTGACGGCGGGTTCCGCCGCTCCTCCTCCTCCGACCCGTTCACCGCACGCACGGCTTCCTCCGCGGCGGGGGCGCCGGGCGGGGCCGCCCGGCGGACACCCGAGCCCGCCGTGCCGGTCCGCGCCTCCTCGGCGTGCTCCCTGTCCAGCCGTTCCCGGGTCAGCATGATCAGCCCGGCGGCGGCGAGGGCCCCGCAGCACAGGGCGAGGACCGTCCCCGGGACGGCGAGCCGGAAGTGCTCGCCGAACAGCGTGATGCCGATCGCGGCGGCCACCAGCGGGTTGACCACCGTCACGGTCGCGAGCGGGGCGGTGAGCCCCGCACCCCGGTAGGCGGCCTGGGACAGGAACAGACCCGCCGCCGCGAGACCGGCGATCGCCAGCAGCGGCAGCACACCGGAGCGCACCGAACCGGACGTCCACTCCACGGCCACGGTCTTGGTGAACACCGAGGCCATGCCGAACGCCCCGCCCGCGCCCGCGGCCAGGACGACGCTGCGCAGGACCGGCCGCCGCACCGTACGCGCGAACACCACCAGCAGGGCGACGGCCCCGAACGTCGTCGAAGCCAGCAGCACCTGCTCGAAACCGTTCAGCGTGTGCGGCTCCGCGTCTCCCGTGAGCGCCAGCAGCCCGCCGAGCCCCGCCGTCGCCAGCAACGCGCCGCGCCACGCGACCGCCCCCGCCCGCCGCCCGACGAACAGGGCCGCCATCGGCAGGGCGAAGACGATGGTCAGCGCGCCGAGCGGCTGGACCAGACTGAGCGGGCCGTAGGCGAGCGCCACCACGTGCAGGATCGCCCCGGCCCCGTTGAGCACCACGGCGATCCACCACACGCCGTTGCGCAGCAGGGCGCGCGAGGAGTCGTCACCGGCCGCCGCCACGCGCTCCTGGATGATCGCCCCGGCCGCGTAGGCGACCGCGGAGACCAGCGACAGCAGCACGGACAGCGCAAGGGAACTCATGACACCACGATGTCCCGTCCGGGGCCCCACGTCGTCGTCCTTGAGACTGCACTTCGGCGTACTGCCCCAGGAGTACGCCTCTCGGAGCGACGTCCTCCTCTCGACGGTAGCCCCGCGGCCCCCGGTCGTCAGAAGTCGCCGCCCGGCGGATACGGTGAGCCGCGCGGACGACACGGTCGGTACCCGTGCGGGCCGGTCGCGGGAGCGGCCGGAAGTGCGGGCCGCGGGGCGAGGGGAGCGGGGCATGGACCTGGTGCTACTGGCGTCGGTCGGCGGGTTCTTCGCCCTGCGGACCACCCCGGTGCCGGGCGGCGGACACCAGCCGCTGGAGCGGCTGTACGCGGGTGGGAACGGGCCGCTGGCCGCGCGGATCGACAGGGTCGCGGCGCGCCTCGCCGCCCCCGAGCGCAGGGTCGCCGCCTCGATCGCCCATCTCGGCCTGGCCGCCCGGCTGTGGGCCCTCGCCCTCGGCCCCGCCGTGCTCTTCGGACGCGTTCCCGCGCTGACGCCCGGCCTCCTGCACTGGGATCCGCTGGCCACCTCGCCCGAGGACCTGTGGCTGGCGGGGAGACAGGAGCTGCCCGGAACGGCGGACAGCGTCCGCGAGCAGGTCCAGCACGGCCATCTGGCACCGCTGGCCGAGGCGTTCCGGCGGGACGGGAACATCTCTCCCCGGCTCCTGTGGGGCAACGCGGGGTCCGCGCTCGCCGGAGCCGTACGCGAACTCGTCGCGTACGGCCACGCCCACGACCGGCCGGAAGTGGCCGCGCGGGCGCGTGCGCTGGCAGCCGAACTCTTCGACGACGAGGCGCTGCGCGGTACCGGGGCCCCGCACGGGCCGGCGTTCCGGCGGCGCAGCTGCTGCCTGTACTGGCGCTGTCCCGGCGGCGGGCTGTGCGGGGACTGCGTGTTCGACCGGGTGCCCGGACCGGCCGCGACCGGACGGTAGCGGTTCGGCGTCGCGGTCGGCGCGACCTGGAATCTCAGGAAGGCAGGACGGTGTCTATGGCTTCGTCGACCGACGGCAGTACCGGCACGGCGCTGTCGAGGCCGATCATGCCGATCAGGCGCCGCATGAAGGGGGACGGATCGGCCAGCCGCATCCGGTCACCCAGGGCGGTGTGTCCCTGGAGAAGCACGTTCACCACCGTGGAGTCCGCGAAACCCACGCCCGAGAGATCCACGACCACCGGTCCGGAGCCGTCGTCGACCGCCGAGGCGAGAGCCTGGCCCAGGGGGCCGACGCTGTCGATGTCGAGGTCGCCCGAGACCGCGAGGACCAGAGCACCCCGCTCCTGTCGGGTGATGACTCTGACGGATCGGTCTTCGTTGGGCGATGAAAGCACGGAAGGCACCTCGGGCGGATCGGGAGGGGGACGGGGGAGGCGTTCTGTCGGACAGGTCGGCCTCGGTTCCGTCCCTGGTCGCGGTGGGGTACGGGCGTAACGATAGAAGTAACAGTTGCCATTTGACAACATTCTCCATCGGGTAACAATCTGGTCCCCGACGGTTGCGCGGGCCGCTGTCGACGGCGGAGCGCCGATGGATGCGGAGGCAGGGGCGGGATGAGGCTAGGCGCTGTCGGCGACATCATCGCGGAGAGGGGCGGCGTCCGTGGCCCCCTTCGAGGAAAGGCGCTCCGAAGCCGCCGCGTGGAAGGCCGCGAGACCGGCCGCGAGCGCGGCGAGCGCGGCGGGATCCATGCGTTCCAGCACTGCCTCGAGCTCGCGTCCGCGCAGGGCCCGGTACTCTTCGAGAAGGGCGCGTCCGCGCAGGCTCAGCCTCAGCTCCACCTCCCGCCGGCTGGTCGGGCTGGGCGCCCGCTGGACGAGCCCCATCGCCTCCATCCGGTCGCAGAGCCTGCTGACGGACGGGGCGCGCGATCCCAGGGCCTCTCCCAGCGCCCGCAGGTTGGTCCCCTCATGCTTCTCGATCACCAGCAGGGCCCGGAGCTGCGACGGCGACACGGTGCCCGATGCGGCGGACTCCTGACCCCGGCCCCAGAGCACTTCCAGCAGCTCCGAGGCGGCGACGGCGTCGGCGGCCGCCTGGCGGCGGCTCGGGCGAAATCCTCGGTGGGGCATCCACCCACTGTGTCATTGGCCGGGCCCGCTTGTCAGCCCGGTCCCGCCTCCCACCACCCCGCAGGACGAAGAACGTGCGAGAGACCGTGAACAGACGAACGGACATCGAGGCCGCCGTGCGGGCCGCCGCGCCGCACGCCCTGCTGGCCACCCTGCGCACCGAGCTCATCAGCGTCTACGGCGCCCTGGCGGTGGACCTCCACCTCGCCGACTACGGCCTCGGGTTCCTCAAGTCCCTGGACCGGCCCGACGACGAGAACCAGCCGCTGTCCCTCCACAACAGCCCCGAAGGCCGGGCCTTCGGGAGCCAGGAGCCCGGCGAACAGCAGGTCCGGCACGACGACGCCGTCGACCACCACCTGCCCGTGACCGTACGGGGCGAACGGCTCGGCATCCTCACCGTCCGGCTGCCCCAGCCCCTCTCCACCCCGGGGGTGGTCGCCGAGCTGGCCCGCACGGCCGACCTGCTGGGCCACGAGATCCTGGTCGCCGAGCGGGACACCGACCTGTACCGGCGCGCGCGGCGCACCAGCCGCCTCACCCTCGCCGCCGAGATGCAGTGGCAGTTGCTGCCCGCGCGGGCCTGCACCGCCGCCGAGTTCGCCATCGGGGCCCAGCTGGAGCCCGCGTACGCCATACACGGCGACAACTTCGACTGGGCCGCCGACGCCGACCAGCTGACCGTCGCGGTGACCAACGGCATGGGCGAGGGCATACAGGCGTCCCTGCTCACCAACCTCGCCGTCAACGCCCTGCGCAACGCCCGCCGGGCGGGCGTCGGCATCGCGGACCAGGCGGCCCTCGCCGACCAGGCCCTCTACGACCAGCACCGGGGCGCTTCCCACGTCTCGACCCTGCTGCTCCGCTTCGAGCTGGAGACCGGACGGGTCGGCGTCGTCGACGCGGGGTCGCCCCAGCTGTGGATGCAGCGCGGCCGCTCGGTGCGCCGGGTGGAGCTGGAGGCCCAACTGCCGCTCGGCATGTTCCAGGAGTCGCAGTACGCGGTCCAGGAGTTCCACGTGGAGCCCGGCGACCGCCTGCTGCTGTTCAGCGACGGCGTCTACGACGCGGTGTCCCCGCAGGGCGAGGTGTACGGGGACCGCATGCTGGCGCGCGCCGTCCAGTCGACCCGTCTCCTCCCCGCCGCCACCGCCCCGCGCGCGCTGCTCGGCGAACTGGCGGAGCACCGGGGCGCCGAAACGCTCGACGACGCGCTCGTCCTCTGCCTGGACTGGTTCGGACGGCAGGACGAGCGGGGACACGCGTAGGCCGGGGCTCCGCGGGTCGGGACCGCCTTCGGAGGCGGGACGAAACCGGCCCGGGCACGTCGCGGACCCGGCGCCCGGGAGGCGCCCGCCCTCCCGGAGGGGGCGTCCCGGACCGCTGCACGGCTCGGCGCCACGCCCGGGCCGTCGGGAGAACCGAGGGGCGGCGCGCCCCCGTGTCCCCGGCCCACCGGTCGAGGCCGCCGCCGTGCTCGACGGCCGGGGCGGTGCCGGCGGGCTCAGGTACTGAGCTGGAACTCCGCCCGGATCCGCTTGCCCACCGGCACCCGCTCGGCGGTGAGCCGGTCGCACAGGGCCACCACGATCTCCATGCCGTGACCGCCGAGGCGGGAGGGGTCGGGGGCGTACAGGACGGGCATGGCGGTGCTGCTGTCGTACACCGTGACGCTGATGAGCCGCGCGTTGCCCTCCAGCTCCAGGAGGTAGGGGCCGTGGCTGTAGCGGTCCGCGTTGGTGACCAGCTCGCTCACGGCCAGCATCAGGTCGCTGCGCGTGTGCTCCCCGATCGGGGCGGCGCACTCCTCCACGAGCCGCGTGAGGAAGTCGTCGGCGAGCGCACGGGCCATCGCGATGCAGCCCGGCTCGCCGTCGAAGACCTCGGCGCTGAGCAGTACCTCGGCGGAAGCCAACCCCTGACCCGGGTCTCCCGG
Organism: Streptomyces sp. NPDC017448; assembly: GCF_044330565.1. Classification (NCBI taxonomy): domain Bacteria; kingdom Bacillati; phylum Actinomycetota; class Actinomycetes; order Kitasatosporales; family Streptomycetaceae; genus Streptomyces; species Streptomyces sp. NPDC017448. Next base: position 16,146 of record NZ_JBIRLM010000010.1, read on the forward strand.
TGGGGAGGTGACTTGTTCGTTCATGTGCTCCAGCCAAGCCGCCGCAGTGAGGTCGGAAACCTTTTCCGCCATTCGTCTACCCGAGGCGAGACATCGCACTCCCAGGGGGTCGTCGCAGATTTTACTTCCGCCCGGGCAGCCGCACCACGGTCACGAAGAACTCGTCGATCTGGCGCACCGCGGCGATGAACTGGTCGAGGTCCACCGGCTTCGTCACATACGCGTTGGCGTGCAGCTTGTAACTGCGCAGGATGTCCTCCTCGGCCGAGGACGTGGTGAGCACGACCACCGGGATGAGGGAGAGCTCGGGGTCGCCCTTGATCTGCTCCAGCACCTGCCGGCCGTCGTACTTGGGCAGGTTCAGGTCCAGGAGCACCAGGTCGGGGCGGGGGGCGTCGCCGTACTCGCCGCGCCGGTAGAGGAAGTCCAGCGCCTCCTGCCCGTCGCGCACGACGTGCAGGGTGTTGCGGATCTTGTTGTCCTCGAACGCCTCACGGGTCATCAGCTCGTCGCCGGGGTCGTCCTCGACCAGCAGGACCTCGATGGGCTGGACAGGTGTGTTCACGAAGGGTCTCCCGACGGGCTGGTGAGCAGGGCCGGAGCGAGCAGCTCCGCCGTGGTGTGGGCGGGCGCCTCGGGCGCCACGGGCAGGGTGAAGTGGATACGGGTGCCTTCGGCCGGTTCGGGCTCCAACCAGATCCGGCCACCGTGGAACTCGATGATCTTCCGGCAGAGCGCGAGCCCGATGCCCGTGCCGTCGTACTCGTCGCGACCGTGCAGCCGCTGGAAGATCACGAACACCTTGTCCGCGAACTCGGGGGCGATCCCGATCCCGTTGTCCGACACGGTCAGGTGCCAGTCCTCGTCCTCCCGCACGCAGTCGACGGTGATGCGGGGCGTGCGGTCGGGGTGGCGGAACTTCACCGCGTTGCCGATGAGGTTCTGCCAGACCATGGTGAGGGCGGTCGCGTCCCCCACGAGTTCCGGCATCTCCTCGGGCCGCTCGACGCTCGCGCCCGACTCCTCGACCGCCGCGGACAGGTTGCCCAGGGCGCGGTCGAACGCCTTGCCGAGGTCGACCGGCTTCCAGCTGTCGTGGACCCGCCCCACCCGCGAGAAGGTCAGCAGGTCGTTGATGAGCACCTGCATGCGCTTGGCGCCGTCCACCGCGAAGGCGATGTACTGCTTGCCCCGGTCGTCCAGCTCGGTGCCGTACCGCTTCTCCAGGAGCTGGCAGAAGGAGGCGACCTTGCGCAGCGGCTCCTGGAGGTCGTGGGAGGCGACGTACGCGAACTGCTCCAGCTCCGAGTTGGAGCGGCGAAGCTCCTGCGTCTGGTCCGCCAGCAGCTGCTCGCGCGTCCGGGCGTCGGACAGCTCGTCCGCCAGCCGCCGGCGCATGTTCTCCACCGCCCCGGCCACGGCCTGGACGTCGGACGGTCCCTTGATCTCGATCCGGTTGCTGAAGGTCCCCGAGCGCACCGCTTCGGAAGCGGCGCGCAACCGGTTCAGCGGGATGCCCACGATCCGGTGGAGCAGCACGCTCAGCGCCAGGATCGTCAGCACGAGAACGGCGAGCAGGATGCCCCCCACCCAGTCGCGGGTGAAGCGCGCCGCGTCCAGATCGGCCCGCGCCCGGTCCCGGGCGTCGGCCAAATGCTGCTGCTGGAGGGTGTACGCGCGCCGCAGGCCGTCGAACTCCGTCTTGCTGCTCTGGAGCTGCGCGGTGGTGCCGGAATGGCTGGGGCCGCTCTGGCGGACCGCCGCGATCAACGGCTCGGCCTTGTCCCGCCGCCACCGTTCGGCGGCGGCCTCGACGGCGTCCAGGTCCCCCGCCAGGCGCGTGTCGTCCCCCACCAGCTTCCGCGCCTCGGCCAGCCGCTGACGCTCGGCGCTCTCGCCCTTCCGGTACGGCTCCAGGAAGGACGGGTCACCGGTCAGGGCGAATCCCCTGACGCCCGTCTCCTGGTCGAGCAGGGCGTTCTGCAACTGGAAGGAGACCGACCGGGCCGGCTGGATGCGGTCCACCAGCTCATCGGTGCGCTGCGACATCCGGGAGAGCACCAGACCGCCGATCACCAGGCAGCCGCAGACGACCACGACGAACCCGCCGAGGATCAGGTGGACCCAGGACTGCACCGAAAGCCGGGTGGCGACGCCCTGCATCGGTATGTCCTTCGCGCGGTCAGTGCTCATCGTCTTCCGATCCCCAGCCCAAGTGCAGTACGGCCACGTCGTCCGCGAGGCCACCGTAGGGGGCCGCCCCCTCGGCGGCTCCCTCCACGAGGGCGTCGATGAACGCGTGTGCCGGTAGATGTCCGTTGTCCTGTGCCATCGCGAGCAGCCCCTCCTCGCCGAGGCGGCTGTCCGGTCCGTCGCGCCCCTCGAACAGCCCGTCCGTGAAGAGGACCACGCCCGCGCCGGGCGAGAGCGGGATCTCCACGGTCGGCCAGCGGCCCATGCCGGGCAGCAGCCCGAGCGCCATGCCGCCCTCCGGCTCCACCCACGACACATCGTCGCCCTGACGCAGCAGGAGGCCGGGATGGCCCGCCCGCAGGATCTGGGCGTGCCGCTGGTGGGGCGGGAACACCAGTGAGGTGACGGTCGCGAACACGTGCGCGTCCGACCGCTCGGCGGCCAGGATCTCCTCCAGCAGCGCTATCTGCTCCTCCTGGGACGTACCGCACAGGACGGCGGTACGCCAGGCCACCCGCAGGCACACGCCGAGCGCGGCCTCGGCCGCCCCGTGCCCGGACACGTCGCCGATCACCGCGTGCACGGTGCCGTCCGAGGTCTGCACGACGTCGTAGAAGTCACCGCTGAGGAGCCCGTGGACGCGCCCCGGCTCGTACCGGGCGCGGGCCCGGAACCGGTTGTCCCGCAGCAGGGGGACGGGCAGCAGCCCGCGCTCCAGCCGGGCGTTCTCCTGGGCGATCAGCCGGTTGGCGCGCAGGGCCGCGGCGGCTCGTTCCACTTCCTTGCGCTGCAGGGCGTAGCGGATGGCGCGCGAGAGGATCTCGGGGCCCAGCCGGCCCTTGACCAGGTAGTCCTGGGCGCCTCCGGCGACGGCGCGGAGCCCGGTCCCCGAGTCCTCCAGACCGGTCAGGACGACGATCGCGGCCTCGCTGTCGGACTCCAGGATCTGGCGCACCGCGTCCAGCCCGTGGACGTCGGGGAGGTGCAGGTCCAGGAGGACGCAGACCGGGGCGGCGGAGGTGCGCAGGAAGGCGCGGGCCTCGGCCAGGGTCTTGCACCAGGTGAGAGCGGAGTCCAGCTCGCTGTCGGTGAGCATCTCCTCGACGAGCAACGCGTCGCCCGCGTCGTCCTCCACCAACAGGATCGACGCGTCGAGGTTCCACAGCGGGGCCTCGGGGTGGTGCGGGACACCGACCTGCTGGTCGGGGATGACGGGGGTGCCCATAGGGATCGGTGACGTGCCCACGGGCGACTCGGTCAACCCTCCACCCTCTCGTGCGATGGCGCGGTGTGTCCGGCCTGCTCGTCGGAAAGCATATGCGAGCGAAAGGCCCCGTCGTGGACGGGGCGGCGGGAGGACGGCACGAAGCCGCCCGCCCCGAAGGGCGGGCGGCCGGAATCCGTGCCGAACCCGAGCGGTTCGTACGGTCTCACGCTTCGACGCACATCCCCTTGCGCAACTGCTGGACGATCCGGCTCAGCAGCCGCGAGACGTGCATCTGGGACACGCCCAGCTCCGCGCCGATCTGCGCCTGCGTCATCTCCGCCCCGAACCGCATCTGCACGATCCGGCGCTCCCGGTCGTCGAGCTGCTCCAGCAGCGGGGCCAGGGTGTGCAGGTTCTCGACGGCCTCCATGCCCGGGTCGGCCTCGCCCAGGACGTCGGCGTACGCGCGCTGCTCCTGGCCCGAGTCGCTGTCGGCGGAGGGGGTGTCGAGGGAACCGGCCGAGTAACCGTTGGCGGCCACCAAGCCCTCGATGACCTCCTCCTCCGAGAGGTCGAGGTGGGCGGCCAGCTCCTTGACGGTGGGGTCGCGGTCGAGCTTGGCGGAGAGCAGCTCCTTCGCCTTGGCGAGGTCCACCCGCAGCTCCTGGAGGCGCCGCGGCACATGCACCGACCAGGTGGTGTCGCGGAAGAACCGCTTGATCTCGCCGACGATGTAGGGCACGGCGAAGGTCGCGAACTCGACCTCGCGCGACAGGTCGAACCGGTCGATCGCCTTGATCAGGCCGATCGTGCCGACCTGGATGATGTCCTCGGTGTCGTCGCCGCCCCGGTTGCGGAACCGGGACGCCGCGAACCGCACCAGGGAGAGATTCATCTCGATCAGGGTGTTGCGCGCGTACTGGTGCTCGTGCGTGCCCTCCTCCAGAACCTGGAGCCTGTCGAAGAAGATCTTCGACAGGGCCCGCGCGTCCTGGGGAGCGACCTTCCCGGCGTCCTCGACCCAGGGCAGCTCTCCGACGACGTCCGCTGTCCGCGCACCGGTCCGGTCACCGCTCAGCGGCGTAGTCGTCCCGGCGGCCTGCATTGACATCGCCGTCATGGTGTCACCCTCCCTGCTGCTCAATGTGTCGGACCGTCGCCTGCCCCCTCCTCGCGAAGTCATTCCTGCCTTCCTCCGCTTTTCTTCACCTTCTTTCCACGGCCCCTCCCGGCACTCCTCCCCGATGCCCGGCACTCCTCTCCGACGCCGATCGCCGCCGCCGGGGCCCGACCCGTCGCCCGAACGGAGCAGTGGCCCGCGCATGGCAGACTTGATCGGGGTGTTTCGGCCTGCGGTGAACCCTGACCCGCGGCGAGAAGATGACAGAGGAACGGCAATGACGGTGACAGAGGACAGCCCGGAGGTCGCTCCCGGCGTCGAGGAGTTCGGCCCCGGAATCGACCCGGAGCGGCTGGCCGTCTGCCTGAGCGTGCTCGACGAGCTCGACCGGATCGAGGTGGACCACCCGGACGCCATCCTCGTCCGCCGGGCCACCGCCGGGATCTACCGCACCGTGAAGCAGCGCCGCCGTCAGGAGCGCCGCGCCGCGAAGACCGCCCACGACCGGGCCGTCACCGAGGCCACGGCGACCGGCTCGGCCGAGCGCATCGACGACGAGACGCAGGGCGTGCTGCCCTCCTCCACCGCCCGGAGCGAGATCGCGGGCATCCTCCAGCGCCCCAGGTCCTGCTACATCTGCAAGACGCGGTACGTCGAGGTCGACGCGTTCTACCACCAGCTCTGCCAGGCGTGCGCCAAGGAGAACCGCGCCCGCCGCGACGCCCGTACCGACCTCACCGGGCGCCGGGCGCTGCTCACCGGCGGCCGGGCGAAGATCGGCATGTACATCGCGCTGCGGCTGCTGCGCGACGGCGCGCACACCACGATCACCACCCGCTTCCCCAACGACGCGATCCGCCGCTTCAAGGCGATGGAGGACAGCGACGAGTGGATCCACCGGCTGAAGATCGTCGGCATCGACCTGCGCGACCCGGCCCAGGTCGTCGCGCTCGCCGACTCGGTCGCCGCCGAGGGCCCGCTGGACATCCTGATCAACAACGCCGCCCAGACCGTGCGCCGCTCCCCGGCGGCCTACAGCGAGCTGGTCAACGCCGAGGCGGCCCCGCTGCCCGCGGGCGAGCTGCCCGCCGCCGAGGTCATCGGCACCTTCAACAGCGGCACGGTCGACCGGGTCGCCGCGCTGCCCGGGGCCCGCAAGGAGGTGCTGAGCGCCCAGGAGGTCACGGACCTCGCCCTGGTCACCGGCTCCGCCTCGCCGGCCAGGATCGCCGCGGGCACCGCGATCGACGCGGGCGGCCTCGTCCCCGACCTGCACGACACCAACAGCTGGATCCAGACGGTCGAGGAGGTCGAGCCGATCGAGTTGCTGGAGGTCCAGCTCTGCAACTCCACCGCGCCCTTCATCCTCATCAGCCGGCTGCGCCCGGCGATGGCCAGGGCCGCCGCGAAGCACACGTACGTCGTCAACGTCTCCGCGATGGAGGGCGTCTTCAGCCGCGGCTACAAGGGTGCGGGCCACCCGCACACCAACATGGCCAAGGCGGCGCTCAACATGCTGACGCGCACCAGCGCCCAGGAGATGTTCGAGAAGGACGGCATCCTGATGACGGCCGTGGACACCGGCTGGATCACCGACGAGCGCCCGCACCCGGACAAGATGCGCCTCGCCGAGGAGGGTTTTCACGCGCCCCTCGACCTGGTGGACGGCGCGGCCCGGGTCTACGACCCGATCGTGCGCGGCGAAAGCGGCGAGCCCCTGTACGGCTGCTTCCTGAAGGACTACGCCCCGGCGAACTGGTAGCCCGAACGGCTCCACCGTCCGGTGGTCTCCGCGCGCCGTTCCGCAGACCCGGCCCAGGATGTGTTCCGGGCCGGGTTTTCGATGGGCCCGGTGGCTGAAAGTGACCTACCGCACACGTTCTATCGAGCGATGCGGCGCTCATTTGGTTACGCTGAGGCGAACGGACGCCATCGAGGGGCCCACGAATGTTCCTCGACCGTCCTGGGACACGGTCGGTAACCCGGCCGCTGTTCCGTCCCGAACCGGCGCCACCGCGACCGATATATCACCATCCCTGCCCCGCTCGGGGGCGGTCGCGCTCCGGCCTCGGTGCCGGAGCGTCGGCGACGCCCCGAGTGACGCGACCCAGAGGAGTGCGCGGTGACGACACCGGAACTGACAGAGCGCGAGACGCCCCCCGCCGAACGGGCCCTCGGCCGGCCCGGCCGCCCCGAGAAGCTGCGGAACATCGAGGTCTGGGCGAGGTCCGCCCCGATCAGGTTGGCCGGATACGAGGACGACCTCGCCGAGCCGCACATCCTGCCCGGCATCGACTGAACCGACGCGCAGCCCCGCTGCTCGACGGCGCGGGCCGTCCCGTCAGCGCTTCCCGCGGCCCGTCGCCCCGCCCTCCCGCTCCGGCGGCAGCGGCCGGGAGACGGGCCGCAGGAACTCCCGCACGTAGGTGCGGTGCCACCAGCGGCCGGTGGCCCGCAGCTCCCGGAACCCGGTGAACCGGTAGTGGAAGACCCGGGCGCGCACCTGCCGGGGCGGCTCGTCCGGGAACGGGTTGTGCCCGAGCAGCCGGAGCGTGTCCCGGTCGCCCGCCAGCAGCCGCTCGACGAACGGCACGAACCAGGGGCGGGCGTAGGCGGGGGAGAGCGCCGCGAACCACATCATCCAGTCGAGCCGCAGATGGTACGGGGCGAACGGGCGCGGCAGCCTCCGCAGGTCTCCCGGCTTGCCCCGGAAGCCGTACTCCCGCCACTGGGCGTCCGCCCCCCGGCCCGCCGGCTCGGCGCTGCCCTCGACCACGACCTCCAGCCGCATCCGGCTGATGGAGCCGAACGCCCCATAGGCGTTGACCAGGTGCAGGGGGTCGTAGGACCGGTTCATCGCCTGCCGCCGCGAGAGCAGGTTGCGCGCCGGGCGGTAGCTGAGCACCAGGATCAGGGCGGTGACGGCGGTGACCGCCACCGTGTACCAGAGCGGCGGCTCCGACTGGGCCGGCGGCGGCCCGGCCAGGAAGGTCCAGTCGATCGCGGAGAGCGCCAGGGCGATGGTGAGCCAGTTCAGCCAGGCGAAGTTCCCCGACAGGACCAGCCAGAGCTGCGTGAGGACCATCAGGCCGGCGGCCGCGCTCGCCACCGGCTGGGGGGTGAACAGCAGGAAGGGGACCGCTAGCTGGGTGAGGTGGTTGGCCGCCGCCTCCAGCCGGTGCACGGGCCGGGGGAGGTGGTGGAAGAACCAGCTCAGCGGGCCCGGCATCGGCTGGGTCTCGTGGTGGAAGTCCAGGCACGTCAGTTTCCGCCAGCACGCGTCCCCGCGGATCTTGATCAGCCCCGCGCCGAACTCCATCCGGAACAGCAGCCACCGCAGCAGCCACAGCACCAGGACCGGCGCGGCCGTGTCCCCGTTCCCGAGGAAGACCGCCAGAAAACCCGTCTCCAGCAGCAGCGACTCCCAGCCGAACGCGTACCAGACCTGCCCCACCTGGACGATCGACAGATACAGCAGCCACGGCAGCGCCCAGAGCAGCATGCCGCCCCACAGGGGCAGCAGGCCGTCCAACCCGGCGAGCAGGGCCAGGGAGACGGCGCAGCCGCTCCAGGCGGCGGTGGCGAAGAGGCGATCCGAGTAGCGCAGCCGGAACAGCCCCGGGGCGGTCCGCCAGGGGGTGCGCCGCAGCAGATCGGGTACGGGCAGCATGCCGCGCTCGCCCATCAGCGCCCGGAACTGCAGGGCGGCGGAGAGGAAGGCGGCCAGATAGACCACGGCCAGCGCCCGCTGGAAGATCAGCCGGCTCAGCCAGTAGCCGTCCGCGGTGAACCATTCCATCCCTGCCAGTATGGGCGGGCGCCCCGCCGGGGGCCTCTTCGCGCGCGACCGTGCCGGGTCAGCCCCCGGCGACGATCCGGCGCAGCGCACGGCCGAGGCGGCGCGCGTACCAGAGCTGCACGTGCGGCACCAGCGGCCCGGCGAGCCGGGTGTACCAGGCGGCGGGGCACGAGAACGCCAGCACGGTGAACCACACGGTTCCGTCGTCCGCCAGCTCCACCGCGAAACACTCCTCGCCGCGCTCGGGATGGCCGGGCAGCGTGCCGTAGCCGAAACCGGTGCGGCCCCCCTCCCCGTACGCCGTCCAGACCACCTCGCAGGGGGCGGTGAAGCGCAGGGGGCCCAGCCCGAGGGAGACCCGCACGCGTCCGCCGGGCTCCGCGCGCCGGGCGGCCGCCTCCACCCGGGCCCCCGAAGCGCGGTGCATCCGCCACTCGGTGACCGCCGCGCCGGCGGTGGCGAAGTCCGCCTCGCCGCGGCCGACCGGAGTGCGGTGGTGGAGATGGTGGTAGCCCCGGGGAAGCGGGCCGCGGCGGGTCGCGCCGACCTCCGGATAGGTGAGGGTGCTCATGAGGTCCTGCCTTCGGTGCGGTTGCGGACGTCGGTGCGGGTTGCGGCGCGGCTCTCCGCGCGGACGGGGCGCGGGGCGGGCGCGGCCCGGTCGGCCGGAGCCCGCCGGTGTGATGACGAGCAGGCCCGGCACGGCGACGGCGGCGGGCCGACCGCGACGTCCCCGGCGGCGCGTCGGCGACGGGGGCGCGTTCACCTCTCAGGTCGAGGGTAGAGGGTTTCTTGAACGTGTTCAAGAAGCGGGTGGAGGGGGGCCTCCGCTTGCGGGTCCGTGCTCGGTGCGGCACAGATGGTGGCACCCGATCGTTCTCTTTCGTTCTCCAGGGACAGGCAGGAGAGCTCTGTGCGCTCACCCAGACGTTTCCGGCGGCCCGCGCTCGCCGCGCTCTCCGCCGGGGTGCTGCTCGCCGCCGCGGGCTGCGCCGAGGGCGGCGACCGTACGGCGAAGGGCACCACGGGCACCGCGAAGGCCGAGGACGTCCTCCTCCAGCCCCTGGCGTCCCCCGGCCCCGGACCGTTCACCGCGTCCACGGCGCGGGCGCCGGCGTCCCCCGCGCCCTCCGCCACCCCGGACTCCGCCCCGCCCTCCGCCACCCGTACGGTCCACCGGGTCTCCGGGGCCGCCCCGGGGCTCTACGGCGGCAGCCGGTCCGTCGCCGCCTGCGACGTGGAGCGGCAGACCGAGCTGCTGACCGGGGACAAGGGCAAGGGGCGCGCCTTCGCCGGCGCCTCCGGCATCGAGGCCGTCCAGATCCCGGGCTACCTGAAGTCCCTCACGCCGGTCGTCCTGAGCGTCGACGCCCAGGTGACCAACCACGGCTACGGCGCCGGGACGGCCACCGCCTTCCAGGCCGTGCTCCAGGCGGGCACCGCCGTCCTCGTCGACAGCCGGGGGATGCCCCGCGTCCGGTGCGCCTGCGGCAATCCGCTGGGACCGCCGGAGGCCGCGGACGGGAAGGCCGCCCACCGGGGCGAGCGCTGGCCCGGCTACGACCCCGCGCGCATCGTGGCCGTCGAGCCCGGCGCCAAGGCGGCCACCAGCCTGATCATCGTCGACACCGACGACAACACCTGGATCCAGCGGGCCGTGGGCGACAGCGGAGGCCGCGACCGCACCCCGGACGAGCCGCCGCCCTTCGAGCCCGACGCCGAGCTGCTCTTCCCGTCGCCGGGTCGCCCCACCGAGTCCGCGCCCCCGGAGTCCGCCCCGTCCGACCCGGCCCCCTCCGCGCCGGAGGAGCCGACGGACCCCGGCCCCGGAGAGTCGGCCGACGAGTTCGGCGACCCGCCGCCCGACGGACCGTGGGAGTACGAGGAGGGCGAACCGGACGTCGCGCCCGAGCCGACCCAGGTTTTTCCCGTCGAGCCGGACGAGCCCGCCGGCCCCGAGGAGGAGCCCATGGAGGCGGATCTCGGGGACGTGTTCACCGGCTGACCGGACCGTACGGGACATGGCCGAGCCCCCGCCCCGGCCCCTACGGCCGACCGGCCGTCACCGGGCGGGAAGCAGACGGCATCGGACGAGAAGAATCTGAAAAATGGTGGCAGAGTGGCCGATATGGATGATCGGGCAGCGGGTGCCCTGTCGCTCCCCGACGACTGGCCCGCCCACCCGGACCTCAGCCTCGCCCTGAACCGCATGGGCAGCTTCGACTGGGACCTCGACACCGGCCTCATGCACATGGACCAGCCGGCCCTCGACGTGTTCGACCTGACCGCGGACGAGTACGACGGCCGACCGTCCTCCCTCGCACCGCGCGTCCCGACGGACGAGGCGCAGCGCCTGGACGGGCTGGTCTCGCACGCCCTCAAGAGCGGACGCGTGAACTACGGCGCGTACTTCCGCGTCCAGCGGCGCGACGGCACCCTGCGCTGGACCCACACCCAGGGCTTCGTCCGCAGGGACGGGACCGGCCGCCCGCGCCGCATCATCGGGATCGTCCGCGACGCCACCCAGGAGCTGGCCGACTCCACCGCCCGGCACGAGCTGGACGAGGAGCGCCGCCGCCGCACCAGCCTGGTCGAGGGCACCACCGCCGCCCTGGCCCACGCCCGTACCGTCAAGGACGTCATCGCCGTCCTCGAGAACTCCCAGGGGCTCGCCCACCTCGGGGCCACCAGCCTCGTCATGGGCCTGCTGGAGTCCGGCCGCATCCACCTCGTGGCCGACGGCCCCGAGGGCGCGCACGTCCCCGGAACCCGCTACACCCGGGTGGACGAGCAGTACCCGATGAGCGAAGTGGTCCGCACCCTGGCCCCGCGCTTCATCGAGTCCGCCGAGGACTTCGCCGCCTCCTACCCGATCCTGTGGCCCGGCATCAGCCGCCTCGGGATCACCTCCGCCGCCTACATGCCGCTGATCGCCCAGGCCCGCCCGCTCGGCGCACTCGGCCTCCTCTACAGCGGGAAGGCGGGCTTCACCGCCGACGAGCGCAACCTGCTGATGGCGCTCGGCACCTCGATCGCCCAGAGCCTCCAGCGGGCGATGCTCTACGAACAGGAGCACGACCTCGCCGAGGGGCTCCAGCAGGCGATGCTGCCGCGCCGGATTCCCGCCGTGCCGGGGGCGCAGGTCGCCGTCCGCTACCGTTCGGCCCGGCTCGGCCGGGACATCGGAGGCGACTGGTACGACCTGATCCCGCTGCCCGGCGGCCGGGTCGGCGCCGTCATCGGGGACGTGCAGGGCCACGACACCCACGCCGCAGCCGTCATGGGGCAGCTCCGGATCGTCCTGCGCGCGTACGCCGCCGAAGGGCACAGCCCCGCCACGGTGATGGCCCGCGCCTCCGTCTTCCTCCACGAACTGGACACCGACCGCTTCGCCACCTGCACCTACGCCGAGGCCGACCTCACCACCGGGGTCGTGCAGATGGTCCGTGCGGGGCACGTGGAGCCGGTGGTGCGGGAGGCGGACGGCAGTTGCCGCAGAGTGGCGACCGAGGGCGGGCTGCCGCTCGGCCTCTCGGCCGAGTTCGGCCGGCTGGAGTACCCGGTCGGCACGGTCGAACTCGACCCCGGCCAGACGATGATCCTCTTCACCGACGGGCTCGTCGAACTGCCGGGCTCCGACCTCGACGAGGGCATGCAGCGGCTCACCACCCTCGTCGCGAACGGCCCCCGGGACCTGCACGAGCTGGCCGACCGGCTCTGCGACGCCGTCGACGGGCGCGGCGGCCAGGACGACGTCGCCGTCCTGCTGCTGCGCCGCCGCGCCGCCCACGCCCCGCAGTCGGGCGGCCGGCTCCAGCAGCACGTCGCCCAGAACGACCCCGAGGCGCTGAGTTCGGCCCGGCACATGATCCGGACCGCGGTCCGGGCCTGGGGGGCGAAGGACCGGGCCGACGAGATCGAACTCGCGGCCGACGAGCTGATCACCAACGCCCTCATGCACACCGACGGCGGCGCGATCGTCACCGTCCGGGTCCTCACCGGAGCCGAGCGGCGGCTGCGCGTCGACGTCGAGGACCGTTCCAGCGCCCTGCCCCGACGCCGCGACGCGGGGGAGGAGGGGGTGTCGGGGCGCGGCCTGATGCTGGTGGACCGGCTGGCCGACGGCTGGGGCGTGGAGTCGCGCGGCACCGGCAAATGCGTGTGGTGCGCTTTCCTCATTCCGGCCCGCTGAAGCCCGGCCCGCTGCGTGCCGCCCGCTGCGTCCCGGTCCGCCGGGGCGCCGACCGCAGACGTCCTGGACCAACGCGACCGGCGCGGCCGCGTAACCGTACGTGACAGGTATGTGCTTGACCGTGACCGGCCGTAAGGGGTTGACTGCCGGGACCGGAGACCGGCCGCCCCGGCCCCGTCGCCCTCGACGCCATCTTCGACGACATGAGGCCCCCCGTTGAGTACCGAGCTCCTGGCCCCGCTCGATCTCGCCTTCTGGCACCTCGAGTCGGACGCCCACCCGATGCATCTGGGCGCGCTCGCCGTCTTCGCCCCGACGCCCGGTACCGGGCCGCAGCGCATTCTCGGCCTCCTCGCCGACCGCGCCGCCGCCGTCCCCCGGCTGCGCCTGCGCGTACGGGACGTCCTGCTGCCGGTCGGCGGCGCGGCCTGGGCCGTGGACCAGGACTTCGACGTGCACCGGCACGTCGAACACGTCCCCGTGGGCGACGGCGACTTCACGGCGGAGGCCACCCGGCTGGCCGGCGAGCTGATGGAGAGCCCTCTCGGGCGCGGGCTGCCGCCCTGGCGGATGTACCTCATCGGCGGAGCGGAGGGCGAGCCCTTCGCCGTCCTGGTCAAGCTGCACCACGCTCTGGCCGACGGTCTGCGGGCGGTGGCCATCGGGGCCGGGATCTTCGACGAGATCGCCGCCGTCACCAGCGCCCGCGCCGCCTTCCGGAGCCGTCCGCCCGTCCCGCCCCGGTCGTGGCTGCCCGACCTCCGGGAGATGGCGGGCATGGCGCTCGGACGGATCGGCGAGGTCGGCCGGGCGCTCGGCGTGGGGGCCTGTGTCGTCCGGGCCGGACGCCTCGACCTGTGGGGGCCCTCCGCCCTCGCCGCCCCCTCCAGCGGCACCCGCCGCCTGGCCACCGCCGACCTCGACGCCGGGGACCTCCAGCGGATCCGGCGCGCCGAGGGCGGCACCGCCAACGACATCCTCCTCGCCGTCGTCGCCGGGGCGCTGCGCCGCTGGATGGCCGAGCGCGGCGGACCCCTGCCCACCGCCGCTCCACGCGCCCTGGTCCCCGTCTCCCGGCGCCGCCCCGGCGGCGCCGCCTCCGGCAACCGGCTCTCCGCCTACCTGCTCGGGCTGCCGGTCGCCGAGGCCGACCCGCGCGCACGCCTCCGGGCGGTCCGGTGCGCGATGGACCGCAACAAGGCGGCCGGCCCGCTCAAGGGGGCCGGGGCCGTCGCCGTGCTCGCTGACCAACTCCCGCCGCTGGCGCACCGGTTCGGTGCGCCCCTGGCCGCCAACGCGGCCCGCTTGCTCTTCGACGTCCTGGTCACCAGCGTGCCGTTGCCCCGTTCCGCGCTCTCGCTCGGCGGCTGCCCGCTCACCGCCCTCTACCCCATGGCCCCGCTGGCCCGGGGCCAGTCCCTGGCGGTCGCCCTGACCACCTACGGCGGGCGGGTGCACGTGGGCCTGGTGGCCGACGGCAAGGCACTGCCCGACCTCGAACGGCTCGCCGCGGCGGTGGGGGAGGAGTTCACGGAGCTGTACGCCCTCGTCGCCGGCACGGACCGCGCGCCGGCGTCCTGCCGGGCGGCGGGCGACCGGCCGCGACAGCCCTGAGCCCTGCCCGAACCGCCCCACGCCGCAGCCCTGCGGGCCCACCTCGACGGCCGGCCCGCCCCGCTGGAAGGACCCCTTCCCCGCCGCCCCGTCCCGGTGGGGTTCGGCCGTCCGCCTGTGCCGCGGTACGGGAACAAGCCGTGCACCCTTCACACCGTCGGCCCCGGGAACACCTAAACTCCGGCCTCATGCTGCGCGTACTCGCCGTCGACGACGAACGACCCGCCTTGGAGGAGCTCCTCTACCTGCTGCGCGCCGACCCCCGTGTCCGCAGCGCCGAGGGCGCCACCGGCGCGACCGAGGCCCTGCGCCGCATCGGCGGTGCGGTGGACGCCGGCCCCGACGACCCCTCCGCGATCGACGTGGTCTTCCTCGACATCCACATGGCCGGTCTCACCGGCCTGGACGTCGCCCAGCTCCTCGCCGGGTTCGCCGCGCCCCCCCTCATCGTCTTCGTCACCGCCCACGAGGGCTTCGCCCTCCAGGCGTTCGACCTCAAGGCGGTCGACTACGTCCTCAAACCGGTCCGCCGCGAACGGCTCGCCGAAGCCGTCCGCCGGGTCGCCGAGCAGGTGGGGGACCGGTCTGCCCCGGTCCACGACGGCGCCGGCGACCAGATCCCGGTCGAACTCGGCGGCGTGATCCGCTTCGTCCCCATCGACGAGATCGCGTACGCCGAGGCGCAGGGCGACTACGCGCGGCTGCACACCGCCACGGGCAGCCACCTCGTCCGCATCCCGCTCACCACCCTGGAGGAGCGCTGGCGCTCCCGCGGCTTCGTCCGCATCCACCGCCGCCACCTCGTGGCCCTCGGCCGGATCGACGAACTGCGCCTGGACGCGGGCAGCATGAGCGTACGCATCGGGGAGGCCGAGCTCGCCGTCAGCCGCCGCCACACCCGCGCGCTGCGCGACCTCCTGATGCGCCAGGGCGGCCGCTGAGGGATCAGGCCCCGCGACACGGCACGGCGCCGCCGCTGACCTGGGGGGTCCTTTCGCGTTTCCTTCCCAGCGCGGCCCGCCGACGCCTACACTCCGAGCCCATGTCCGCAGAGCCAACCCCCCGGCGGGAAGTGGTGACGGGGGAGCCGCGCCGGGTGCGTCCGCTGCCCCGCTACCGCACCCAGGCGGAGATCGACGAACAGACCGCACTCGGCGGGGCCTACGTGCGCTCGCTGATGCGCGGCCAACTGCGCGCCGGGCTCACCGTCTTCACCGTGCTCGCCCTCGTCACCGGCACCCTGCCGCTGCTGTTCGCCGCGCTGGACAGCCCCGCCCTGGTCTGGGGGGTGCTCGGCTTCGCCGCCTACCCGCCGCTCACCCTCGCCGCCTGGTGGTACGTCCGCCGGGCCGAGCGCAACGAGCGCGACTTCGCCCGGCTGGTGGAGGGCCGCCCCGCACCGTGAGCGCCCCCGACCACACGGCGTCCTGGGCGGCCGTCGCCCTCGTCGTCCTCGCCACCGTCCTCGTCGGCGGCTTCGGCCTGCGGATCTCCCGTACGACCTCCGACTTCTACGTCGCCTCCCGCACCGTGCGGCCCCGGCTCAACGCCGCCGCGATCAGCGGTGAATACCTCTCGGCCGCCTCCTTCCTCGGGGTCGCCGGGCTCGTCCTCGTCCACGGCCCCGACATGCTCTGGTACCCGGTCGGCTACACCGCCGGATACCTCGTGCTCCTCGTCTTCGTCGCCGCGCCCCTGCGCCGCTCCGGGGCGTACACCCTGCCCGACTTCGCCGAGGGCCGGCTCGAATCACGGCGGGTCCGCCGACTGGTCAGCGCCCTCGTCGTCGGCGCGGGCTGGCTCTACCTCGTCCCCCAGCTCCAGGGCGCCGGACTCACCCTCAAGATCCTCACCGGCGCCCCCGGCTGGCTCGGCGACGTCCTCGTCGCCACCGTCGTGACCGCCGCCGTCGCCGCGGGCGGCATGCGCTCCATCACCTTCGTCCAGGTCTTCCAGTACTGGCTGAAGCTCACCGCCCTCCTGGTCCCCGCCCTCTTCCTGGTCCTCGCCTGGCAGGGCGACGGCCGGCCCCGCGTCGGCCTCGACGACCAGCTCGCCGTCTTCCGCGCCGACCACCCCCTCTACGCCACCTACGGGCTGATCGTCGCGACCTTCCTCGGCACCATGGGCCTGCCCCACGTCGTCGTCCGCTTCTACACCAGCCCCAACGGCCGCGACGCCCGCCGCACCACCGTCGCCGTCCTCGCCCTGATCGGCCTCTTCTACCTGCTCCCGCCCCTCTACGGGGCGCTCGGCCGCCTCTACACCCCCGAACTGCGGTACGGGGGAGACGCGGACGCGGCCGTCCTGCTGCTGCCGGCCCGGGTGATCGGCGGCGTCGGCGGCGACCTCCTCGGGGCGCTGATCGCGGGCGGGGCGTTCGCCGCGTTCCTGTCCACCGCCTCAGGGCTCACCATGGCCGTGGCCGGGGTGATCACCCAGGACGTGCTGCCCTCGCGCGGGGTACGCCACTTCCGCCTCGCCACCGTCCTCGCCATCGCCGTGCCCCTGCTGATCTCGCTGCTGGTCAGCCGGGTGCCGGTGGCCGACGCGGTGGGCATGGCCTTCGCCGTCTCCGCCTCCTCCTTCTGCCCCCTGCTGGTCCTCGGCATCTGGTGGCGGCGGCTCACCCCGCCCGGTGCGGCGGCCGGGCTCCTGCTCGGCGGGGGGTCCGCGCTGCTCGCCGTGGCCATCACCGTCAGCGGAGCCGTACGCCCGCCGGGCTGGCCGCACGCCCTGCTCGCCTGGCCCGCCGTCTGGTCGGTCCCCGTCGGCTTCCTCGCGATGGTCCTCGTCTCGCTCGCCACCCCCGGCCGCATACCCCCGGGCACCAACGCCGCCATGACCCGCTTCCACCTCCCCGAAGCCCTCACCCCGGCGCGGGCGGCCCCCGGGAGGGAGCGATGACCGGGGCCGGGGCCGCCGTCCTCGTCGTCCTGGCCGCACTGCTGTTCGGGGCCGGTCACCTGCTGGGCCGCCGCACCGCCCGGCCGGTGCGCCCCAGCGACGTCGGCACCCCCGTCGAGCACGCCACCTTCGAGACCCTGCACACCGCGTCGCTGGCCGCCCCGCCGCTGCGGGCCGGGCTCACCGAGGAGAGCGCCCGGCGCGCCGCCCGCAGGCTGCGCTCCCTGCTCGGCACGGACGCCCTCTGCCTCACCGACCGGGACCGGGTGCTGGTCTGGGACGGGGCCGGGCACCACCACGGCAAGGACGTGATGGAGCATCTGAAGGCGCTGCTGGACAACGGCCGCGGCACCGCCTTCGACAGCGGCTGCGCCGACCTCGACTGCCCGCTGCGCTGGGCCGTCGCCGTACCGCTCACCGTCGAGAACCGGGTCCTCGGCGCGCTCGTCGCCTACGCTCCGCGCGAGTCGGCGGTGCTGGCCCGGGCGGCGGGGGAGGTGGCGCGCTGGGTCTGCGTCCAGCTCGAACTGGCGGAGCTGGACCGCTCCCGCACCCAGCTCATCGAGGCCGAGATCAAGGCCCTGCGGGCGCAGATCTCCCCGCACTTCATCTTCAACTCGCTCGCCGCGATCGCCTCGTTCGTCCGGACCGACCCCGAACAGGCCCGTGAACTGCTGCTGGAGTTCGCCGACTTCACCCGCTACTCGTTCCGGCAGCACGGGGAGTTCACCACGCTGGCGGACGAACTGCACTCCATCGACCAGTACTTGGCGCTCGTCCGGGCCCGCTTCGGGGAACGGCTCGCCGTGACCCTCCAGGTCGCCCCCGAGGTGCTGCCGGTCGCGCTGCCGTTCCTGTGCCTCCAGCCGCTCGTGGAGAACGCCGTCAAACACGGCCTCGAAGGAGCGGTCACCCGCAGCCGGATCACCATCAGCGCCCTGGACGCCGGCTCGGAGGCCGAGGTGGTCATCGAGGACGACGGGACGGGTATGGACCCCGAGCGGCTGCGGCGGATCCTGCGCGGCGAGGGCGGTGCCTCCGCCGGCATCGGCCTCCTCAACGTGGACCAGCGGCTGCGCCAGGTCTACGGCGACGACTACGGCCTGGTCATCGAGACCGGGGTCGGGGCGGGCATGAAGATCACGCTGCGGCTGCCCAAGTACCGCGCCGGAGTGCACGGTTCCTGAACCCGGCCGGCGGGTCGGACGCCCGCCCCCGCCCCGGAGGCCCCGCCCCCGCCCCGAGGCCCCGCCCTCCCCCGCCCCCTCTCAGCACAGCTGGACGGCCAGGTGTCCGAGAGGCAGCCCCAACTGCCAGGCGGGCGTCCAGACCCGGACCTCCTGATCGCCCGCGGGGCCGGCGGCGGCCCAGGGCGCGGGGCCGATCGCGTCCAGGTCCGCGGCCGGCAGCTCGGTCTCCTCCAGCCAGCGCCAGGCCGACCGGGCCAGCGCCAGATCGGGGTCCTCGGCGCCGGTGCGCAGCTCGGCCTCCGCCAGCCGCTCGCAGATCCAGCCGCGCCAGGCGCACGCGTACGCGGTGAGCTTCCTCAGCTCCTCCACCCGCGCTTCGGACAGGACGGCGAGGGCCGCCGTCTCCCCGGGGCGCTCGCACAGGAACATCGTCAGCGCGAGCGCGTCGCGCCCGGCGCGGAACTCCGGCGTCCTCGGCTCCATCAGATCGCCGGTCCGCAGCAGCTCGTCGGCGATGTACTCGGTGGCCAGCCACGTCATCGGTACCCGGAGCCCGTTCCCGCCGGTCCCCTCCGTATCCTCGGGACGCATCCCGTCTCGCCTCTTTTCTCGCTCGGTGCCGGGCTTCACGCAGCATTGAACCGGGGGCGGGCCTCCGGCGTGGACAGAAGGGGAGGATCGCCCAGGAGATGCGAGGCTGCGAATGAGTGCCGACCCCGGCGACGACCCGCATGTGCGCCTGCTGCTCGGTGCGTACGTCCTGGACGCCCTGGACGCGCAGGAGACGCGCCGCGTCGCCCGGCACCTCCAGGGCTGCGACGGCTGCGCCCGGGGCTACGTGGAGGTGGCCGAGGCAGCCGCCCTGCTGGCGCTGGTCCGGCCGGAGGACCTGCGGGAGTAACCGGGCAGGGTCCGTGCGAGGGCCCGCAGCGCGTAGTACGAACGGGACTTGACGGTTCCTGCGGGGATGCCGAGCACCTCGGCCGTCTCGCCGACGCTCAGGCCCCGGAAGTAGATCTGCACCAGCACCGCGCGGTGCTCGGGGCTGAGGGTGCGGACCGCTTCGCGGACGTCGAGGGCGTGCACGGCGCTGTCCGCGGTGTCCCGGGCGTCCGGGGTGGTCTCCAGGACCGTGTCGCCGACCTCGACCGGCCGGGCCTGCCGGGAGCGCCGGGCGTCGATCGCCAGGCGGCGGCCGACGGTGAACAGCCAGGGCCGCATCGAGGCGTAAGGGGCGTCGAACGCCTCCGGGTGCTGCCAGGCGCGTACCAGGGTCTCCTGCACCAGGTCCTCGGCCCGCTGCCGGTCCCCGAAGGTCAGGCCGAGCAGGAAGTGGAACAGGGCGGGGCCGTGTTCCCGCTGGAGCTCCGCCAGGGTCCGCTCATCGGTCGTCGTGGTGGTCTTCATGAACGTCCTCTCCCGCCGAGGCCCCTGGCGGCCTCGTTGCCGACGGGCGTATACGAACGCATTCGGCGGCGCGGGAACAGGCGGTGCGCCGAGGTGTGCGACGAGCGGTCGCTCAGTGCGGCGAATGGTGCGGTGAACGGTCGAGGGGCCGTCAGGGTCGGCCGGTACGACCGGTTCAGCTAGGTATGCGGCGATGCTCCTTGCTTATCCGATATGAAAATCTATGTAGTCGGATGGTCGTAATCATCCGAACATGGAGCCGAGCAGATGACCCAGCGCATCCGACCGGGCGCCGTGGCCGCCCTCGCCCTCCTGCTCGCCGCGGCCACCGGCTGCACCGGGCAGCAGCCCGCGCCCCCCGCGTCGAGCGGGCACTCCGCCGCCGCCCGGGGCACGGGCGGCGGGCACGCCGAGGGGCCCCGCCCGTTCACGCTGCTCACCGCGGGCGACGTCCTGCCGCACTCCTCCGTGATCGACCGGGCCGCCGCCGACGCGGGCGGCGCGGGCTACGACTTCGCCCCGATGCTGGCGGGCGTCGCCCCGGTCGTCTCCGGCGCGGACCTGGCGTTCTGCCATATGGAGACGGTCTACGGGAAGAAGGGCGGCCCCTACACCGGCTACCCCAGCTTCAAGTCGCCGCCGGAGATCGCCTCCGCCCTGCGCGCCACCGGATTCGACTCCTGCTCCACCGCCTCCAACCACACCCTCGACGACGGGGCCGAGGGCGTACGGCGCACGCTCGACGCCCTGGACGGTGCGGGCATCCGGCACGCGGGCTCCGCCCGCACCGCCGCCGAGGCCGCCCGGCCCACGATCCTGTCCGCCGGGCCGGGCGAGCACGCCGCCAAGGTCGCCCACCTCGCGTACACCTACGGCACCAACGGCATCCCGCTCCCCGCCGACCGGCCCTGGACGGTCGACGTGACCGACGAGCGCAGGATCATCGAGGAGGCCAGGGCCGCCCGCCGGGCGGGCGCCGACGTCGTCGTGCTCTCCCTCCACTGGGGCACCGAGTGGCAGGACGAGCCGGACGCGCGCCAGCGGGAGCTGGCCCGGAGGATCACCGCCTCCACCGACCGGGGGCGCCCGGACATCGACGTCGTGGCCGGTACGCACGCCCACGTGCCCCAGGCGTACGAGAAGGTCAACGGCGTCTGGGTCGTCTACGGCATGGGCGACCAGATCGCCGGGGCGATGATCAACGACGAGGGGGCCCAGGACCCGCGCGGCAACCAGAGCTCGATGGCCCGCTTCACCTTCGCGCCGCCCGCCGAAGCCGGCGGGCGCTGGACCGTGAAGAAGGCCGAGTTCGTCCCGCAGTGGTACGACACCACCACGGGGCGGGCCGTGAACCTCAACGCCGCGATCGACGGCGGGGCCGGACACCTGAAGGGGGTCCGCGACCGCATCCGTGCCGTCGTCCTCAGCCGGGGCGCGGAGGAGGACGGGCTCCGCATGGGCGAGTAGGGCCGGCGTCGGCGGTTACGGCACCACCGTGACGGGCCAGCGCCCCGCCTTCACCAGGCGTACGGCCACCGAACCGATGAAGCGGTGCCCGGCCGATTCCGACGCCCCGACCACCACCGCGTCCGCCCGCAGATCGTCGGCCGCCGTCACCAGCCCGTTGTAGGGGTCGCCCCGGAAGGTGTGGAACTCCCAGCGCACGTCCCACGCGTCCCGGAAGCGCTCGGCGGCCTCGCGGATCTCGGAGACCAGGCCCTCCGCGACCTCGGTCGTCGTGTCGGCCACCGGCACGCCCAGCGCCGCGCCCGCCGTGATGACGGGCTGGACGTACACCAGGGCCAGCACGGCGTTCTGGCGGCGGGCGAGTCCGGCGGCGTAGGCCGCCGCGCGCATCGACGAATCGGAGCCGTCCAGCCCCGCGACGATCACCTTGGGGCCGTCGGTCCCGCGTTCGAACCGATGAGGGGGAGGCTGCTGCTCTGTCACGGCTCCGAGGCTATCGGCTCGGCCGAAGGGCGGGATCCGGGGGCCGCGGCAGGCTCCGAGGATGATGAGCATACTGCGTCGAATGGGTACAAAACGGGCATTGCTTGGTGTCGGCGGCCGGACGGGGCCGTGGGCCGTGCGAGCAGTTGGCCATGAGAAGCGATCACCCCCGACCCGAACGCCGCACGCTGCTGAGGATCGCGCTCGGCCTCGGAACCGCCACCGCCGTCCACCTGGTCGCCGCCGGTCCGGCGTCGACCCCCACCCGCCCCGCACACACCGCCGGAGCCCCGCCCGCCGCCGCCGCGGGGCCCCCGGCCGCCGTGCGGGGCCGCCCCTCCCCCTACCGGCTCGAACCCATGACGGCCCACACCCCGCCCCGGTTCAGACCGGCCCGGCCGCCCGTGCGGACCCGGCCCTTCGAACACCTCCCCGACCTCGGGCACTCGATGGTCCTCAGCTTCGACGACGGCCCCGACCCGCTCTACACCCCGCACATCCTCGCCACCCTGCGCGAGCACCGGGTCCGCGCGATGTTCTTCGTCTGCGGCGAGATGGCCGAGGGCAACCCGGACCTGCTGCGCGAGATGGCCGACGACGGGCACGTGGTGGGCAACCACTCCTGGTCCCACCCGCTGATCCCGAAGCTCTCCCGCGCCGCGATCCGCGACGAGCTGGGGCGTACCAGCGAGGCGGTGGACCGGGCGCTCGGGGGGCCGCCGCTGTGGTACCGCGCCCCTTACGGTGCGTGGAACCGCAACTCCTTCGAGATCGGGGCCGAATTGGGCATGGAGCCCATGGCCTGGACCGTGGACACGCTCGACTGGAGGACGCCGGGGACCGACGTGATCGTGCGGCGGGTGCTGGACGGCGCGGCGCCCGGCGTCGTCGTCCTCTCGCACGACGCGGGCGGCGATCGCTCGCAGAGCGTGGCGGCCCTGCGCCGCTACCTGCCCCGGCTGCTGGAGAGCGGCTACCGCCTCACGGTGCCGCACCGCCTCTGAGCGGACCGGCGTGGTGCGCCCCCGACGACACCGGAACCGACGTGACCGCCGGGGGCGCGGCAGGGCGGGGGCGCCGCGTCCGACGGCGCCGGATCAGCGGGAGCCGACGAGCCGGGCGAAGACCACCACGTTGCCGTCGTAGCCGTCCGCCTTCGTGTAACCCCCGCCGCAGGTGATGACCCGCAGCTCCGCGTGGCCGGTGTCGCCGTAGACCCGGGGGCCGGGGAAGTCGTTCTTGGAGAAGACCTCGACCCCGTACACCTCGAAGATCCCGACCCGGCCGTCGTACCGGGTGACCTCGACGCGTTGCCCCTTGCGGAGCGAGCCGAGACCGTAGAAAACGGCGGGCCCCGCGTTGTTGTCGACATGGCCGACGACCACGGCGGTGCCGCGCTGGCCGGGGGCGATGCCGTTCTGGTACCAGCCGGCGAGGTTGGGGTCCTCGGCGGGCGGGGCCTCGATCCAGCCGTTGGCGTCCAGGTTGACGTCGATGATCGGGGCGTCCACGTCGATGGAGGAGATCTTCACCCGGGAGGCGGGGGCGTACGGCAGCGGCTGCACCGGCTCGCCCTCCACCGGAGGCCCCGCGGCGTCCTTGCCCAGGTCGAGCGAGGCGGCCGCGGCGGGCTGGGGCGGTCCCGCGTCGCCGAACTCCGTGCCGTTGCGCATGAGGGCGAGGCCGCTGAGCAGCACCAGGGCGATCGCCCCCCAGGGCACACGTCTGGTCCGCTCGCCACCGGTGTAGTCCCGGCCCATGGTTCTCCCTTCGTCGCGACCCTGTGAACGTTAAGGGCGGGGCGCGGAGGCGGCGATCGGAGAGAGGCGAACGGGTGGCGGGGTCGCCCGGTGGGCCGCGGCGGGTGCTGCCCATCGGAGTAATGAGCAGATAAAAATTCTGACGGCTCGTGACCTGCGGCTCCGTCAGGTTCAGGGGGGTCCGCGCGGCGTGTCGCGTCACCGGGGTGGCGCAACGCCGAAGTGCGACTCGTCGGCCCACTGGTGAGTGTTCGTCATGGGAGGCGTTCACGTCGATCCATCCCCGGGGAGAAGCCCCTGGGGGCGTTTCCCGCTGGAGGTTCACACGATGCGTGCTTCACGCGCTCTCGCGGTCACCGCGACCGCCTTCGCGGCTGTCGGGCTCGCGGCCCCCATGGCCGCCGCCACCAACGGTCCGAGCAACATCACCGTCAACCCGTACTCGGTCCACCAGGGCGCGACCATGAAGGTCACCGCGCAGGGCTGCGGGCACGGCGGCAAGGTCTGGTCGAACGCGTTCCCGACGACTGAACTCTCCGCAGGCGGCACGGGGTACGCGACGGCGCACATCCGTCACAACACCACGCCGGGGCACTACAACCTCTCGGTGAAGTGCCATGACAACAGCCGGATCGAGACGCACAAGTTCACCGTGCTCGCCGGCAACGGCGCCCAGGGCGGGCTCGGCGGCTCGATGGGCCCCAGCTCCGTGGAGATGCAGGTCGGCGGCGGTCTGGTGGCCGCCGCCGCGGTCGGCGGCGCGGTCTTCCTCGTCCGTCGCCGGCGGACGAGCCATGCGGCGTTCTAGGGCGTCGAACCTCCTGCCCGGCCCGATACGCCCGTCGCCCCGAGTCCTGGATCAGGACCCGGGGCGACTGCCGTACGCCGCACGAGCGCGGTCAGTGGCGGCGGTCGGCGGCGCGGCGGCGCGCGAACCAGAGGGCGCCCGAGGCCGCCGCGGCCACCAGGGCCGCTCCGGCGGCGATCTCCACCGTGTCGGTGGAGGCGGCGCTGCCGCCGAGGCCGCCGCGCACCCCGCCCGGTACGAGCGCCGTCGAACTGGCGGTGGGGACCGTGGTGGGCGTCGCGGTCGGGGCGGGGGTGCTCGTGGCGCCGCCGGTGATCGTCAGGTTGACGTTCCGGGAGGTGCCGGTGGAGCCGCACGAGAACGTCACGGCGTAGACGGCGCCCCGGCGGGCGTCGGTGTCGACGGTGGCGGAGCCCGTCGTGCTGCCGCTGGGGATCACGGTCGTGTCGAAGACGCCCGAGCTGACGGTCGTCTCGCCCGTGCACCCGCCGGAACCGAGCGTCACCCGGCCGCCCGGGGCGATGACCGAGGGCGTGATGGTCGGGTTGAACGTGCTGGAAGCCCCGTCCGGGGCGGCGAAGGCGGCGGACGGGGCGATCAGCGTCAGGGCGCCGGCGCCGAGCAGGGCGAGCGGTGCGACACGTATCGCGCGCATGGTGGATCCTCCGGGTTCCCCGAGGGGCAGCTGCGGAACGAATTTCCACATAGCAGGAAAAATGCACCTCGATGCCCGACACGCTAGGAGGGGCCCTCCCGGCCCGCGATCGGGGTCCGGCGAATGGGGCAGCGGGATCCCCCGACCGGCCCACCCGACGGGCCCATCCGTCCGGTCCCACCCGTCCGGGCTCCTCCGTCCGGGGGCCGCACCTGTTCACGGGGACCGTTCCGGACCCGTTCGCTGTGCTCGCTCCTCGCCCGAGGGGGCCGTCCTCAGCCGGCGACTCCCGGGAACATGTCGAGGAACGGCTCCGCGGTGGCCGAGATCCCCCGGCCGAAGGGCGCGTCGAAGTCCCAGATGAGGAAGAGGAGGAAAGCGATCAGTGCGCTGAACAGGCCCGCCAGGAGCAGTTCGCGGAACGTTCTGCGGATCTGCAGCGTGAAGACCAGCCCCACGGTCACCAGGGCCCCGATGATCAGCCCGAACCAGACCACCCCGGGCATCGTCGCCCCGGCGTTCTGCCCCCGCGAGCTGCGGGCGTCGTCCGCCGCCGCCACCTGGTCGACCAGCGGCTGGTACGCCTGCCCCTCGTGGTCGTTCTTGGGTACGTAGTGGGTCACGTCCGCCCGTACCCTGTCCAGCAGTTCGGTGCCGCGCTCGGTGAGCGTGTGCCGTTCGGACATCACCTTCCACTCGTCGTGGACCACATGGTCGACATAGGCGTCCACGTCCGCCCGGATGCGGTCGCGGACCTCCGCCGGGTAGACCGAAGCCCGCTCCCGCACCTCGTGCAGCGCCTGCGCCTCGATGCGCACGGACTCCTGGGCGGCGCTGCGGCCCTCCCAGACGCCTGCGATGGCGAGGCCCAGGACGATCGCGTAGACCACGCCGATCATCATCGTCATGTACTCGATGACGTCAGGTGTCTCGGACGGGTCGTCGTCCTCCCCGATCCGCCGGTTGTTCAGGACGGCGATGGTGAGGACCACCGCGCAGGCGGAGGCCATGGCAATGCTCAGGACGAGCCATTCGGACATGCGTCTCTCCAGGTCAGCGGGATGATCGCGGGCGCAGTACGGCGACGGCGAACACCGCCGGGGCAGTGATGAGCAGTGTCAGGGAGACCAGTGACGGCCCGCTCCTCGGCTGCTTGCGGACGGTTTTGCGGTACGTGGGCAGGGCGACGGCCCGGTGCTGCGGCGGCTGGGTCCGCACCGGCGGCTCCGGCGCGGGCGAGGGTTTCGGCGGGGGAACCGGGGCCGGCGGTCCCGGTCGTGCCGGAGGCGGCGGGGGAGGGGAGGGCGACGGTGGCGGCGGAGGCGGCGGTTCAGCGACCACCGGTGGCGGCGGAGCGGGGGAGGGCGGAGCGGGGGGCGGCGGAGAGGGCTTCGGCGGTGGAGGCAGGGGCTTCGGCGGTGGCGACGGCGGTGGTGGTGGTGAAGGAGGCGGCGGTGTGGGCGGGGGCGGTGTGGGCGGGGGCGGTGTGGGGACCGGAACGCAGTCCCCGCTCCCTGCCACGGCGACCGCCGTACTGCCGTCACCCTGCCCGACCGTGGCCACCGCGCAGCTGTCGGCGGAGGCCGGCAGCGGTACGGCTGTCAGCCAGAGGAGTGCGGCGACCGTCGAGAGCCGCGCGATGTGTGATCCGTGCACGACGGGCAGCATGAACCGCAGAGCCGGACGACACGCCGTTCGAGTGGGTGATTCGCCTGATCGGGGGGTTATTGGGTCATTCGTGTTTACGTGGCGGTCCCGGGGCCCCCCGGCGTTTTCGGGACTTTCTTCGAACGCGGTTGACCGCGACCCCGTGGGCGCCGCCCGCGCCGGACCGACGGGCGGGAGGCAGGGGTGGCTGGTGCACCGTCACGCGAAGGCGCGAAAGCGCCGTGACGCGAAAGCGCGAAAGCGCGAAAGCGCTGAGGTGCGGAGGCGCTGAGGCGCGAAAGCGCGGAGGCCGCGAGGAACGCCGACGGCGCGGCCGGGGCCGAACCGGTCGCCCCCGCCGGGCTCTCGGTTGGAGAGGCCCCGGAGCGCGGCTCCCGCGCGGGGGACGGCACGGGCAGGGCGGTTTGCCGGTTGGCCGATGGCTCCGCCCCGCCGATGAAGACCGCCTGCGGGGGCGACTGTCTCACAAGCGGCCGGTAGGTGCTCTCGTGGCCACCATGCGGTCGCCGGAGCGAGGGGGAGGGATGTGTCGCTTTCGACTGCCCCACGGTGACGAGCGGCGGACCACCGACTGCCGACCTCTCTCCCCTTCGCGGGCTGTGAGAAACCCGGCGACGCCCCCGGGCGGGGCTTCGCCGGAACCGGACGCACCGTTGTCCCGGAGGCGGAACTCATCGGCGCTCCGGAGCGATCACGGCCCCGCCCGACCACCGCCCGACCACCGCCCGGGGGCCCCAAGTGGGCCCGGACCAACGGTAAACGGCGTTCGGAGTGCCGGTCCGTCGCCGCCCGCATACGCGCAGCGACGGGAGGTCTGGAGATACCACCGGAGTGTGACCAATAACGGATCGCGAATTTCCGTTTCCCCTCGCTCTCCTGGCGGACGATCAGTAGCCTCTGGTCAACACTGACCATGAACATGGCCGGATCGCCGTGGCGACTTGTTGGAGACATCGATGGAGCGTCCCGCCTGGGCACCGCAGGGCATTGACATTTCGGTGCCGAGCGTGTCTCGCATGTACGACTTCTATCTGGGCGGATCGCACAATTTCGAGGTGGACCGGGAAGCCGCGCGCAAGGCCATGGAGTTCCTTCCGGGCCTTCCCAAGATCATGCAGGCCAATCGCGCCTTTATGCGCCGGGCCGTCCGCTACGCCGTCGATTCGGGCATCGACCAGTTCCTGGACATCGGCTCCGGCATCCCGACGTTCGGCAACGTCCACGAGGTCGCCCAGGCCGCCGACCCCGGGGCCAAGGTGGTCTACGTCGACCACGACCCCGTCGCCGTGGCCCACAGCCAGGCCGTCCTCGACGGCAACGACCGCGCGGTCATCGCCGCCGCCGATCTGCGCCGCCCCAAGGAGATCCTGGACAACCCGGAGATCACCGGCCTGCTCGACCTCGACCGCCCGGTGGCCCTGCTGCTGGTCGCGGTGCTCCACTTCATCGAGGACGCGGACGACCCGCGCGGGGCGGTCGCCGAACTGCGCGAGGCGCTGGCCCCCGGCAGCCTGATCGTCCTGACCCACGCCTCGTACGAGGGCATCCCGCGCTCCAAGGAGGAGGCGGCCGGCACGGTCGGCGTCTACGAGAACATCCGCAACCCGCTGATCATGCGCTCGCGCGAGGAGATCGGCGAGTTCTTCGAGGGCTACGAGATGGTCGAGCCGGGGCTCGTGTCGATGCCCGAGTGGCGGCCCGACACCCCGCAGTCCCCGGCCCAGGAAGACCCGTACGCCTTCTCGGGCTTCGCAGGGGTCGGGCGCAAGGCGTGAGCATCCCCGCCCAGGCGTCCGGAGAGCAGGACGCGGAGCCCGACGGCCCGGAGGGCCGGCTCCGGAGATTCGCCAGAATCTGGAGCCGCGCCATCTTCCCCCTGACGGCCACCTCCCTCACCCGGCCCGAGTTCGAACAGCATCTGCTGCCCCTGGCACGCGAGCTGAACGGCATCCTGCACGCCCACCCCTTCGACGCCTCGCCCGCCCAACGCGTCGGCGCGGCCCTCGTCGAGGCGCACTGCACCGACCCGGACGCCCTCAGCTCCACGCTCGGCGTCGTCGACTCCTACCTCGTCCTCTACTGCGGCGGCAACGGACCCGGTGTGCTGTCCACCGAGGACGGCCGGGCCCGCTGCGCCCGCATCCAGCACACCCTCGCCGCCGGGTTCACCGCGGCCCTGCGTGAGCGCACGCTCGCCGAGCAGGAGGCCATCGCCCGCTCGGCGCTGACCGCCCGTTCGCACGCCGAGCAGGCCCTGCACGCCACCCAGGCGCGGTTCCGCGCGGTCTTCAAGGACGCGGCCATCGGCATCGGCATCGCCGACCTGGACGGCAACATCCTGGAGATCAACGACACGCTCACCAAGATGTTCGGCGGGCTGGAGCACCACGTCCGCAGCCACAAGGTGAACGAGTGGGTCCACCCCGAGGACTCGCCCCAGGTGTGGCGGTACTACGACGAACTGGTCCGCGGCGAGCGCGAGCACTACCGGGTCGAGAAGGCGTACTACCGCAACGACGGCACCGTCCTGTGGACCAACCTCACCGTCTCACTGCTGCGGGACTCCGAGGGCCGGCCCGAGTACCAGCTCGCGCTGATGGAGGACACCACCGAGCGGCGGCTGCTGAACCTGCGGCTCCGCTACGAGGCCACGCACGACGCGCTCACCGGGCTGCCCAACCGGACCCTGTTCTTCGAGCGTCTGGAGAAGGCCCTCACCGCGCGGGAAGGCATCGGCTTCGGCCTCTGCTACCTGGACCTCGACGGCTTCAAGGCCATCAACGACAGCCTCGGCCACGCCGCGGGCGACCGCCTCCTGGTCGAGGTCGCGGACCGGCTCCAGAGCTGTGCCACCGCCCCCGGCGAGATGGTCGCCCGGCTCGGCGGCGACGAGTTCGTCGCCCTGACCACCGGCCCGGACACCGCCGAGGAGGTGCACGAACTGGCGGGCCGCATCCTGAACGCGCTCGCCGCCCCCATCCGCATCGAGGGCCGCGAGCTGACCGTCCGCGGTTCGATCGGCATCGTGGAAGGGCCCTCCGGGGAGCGCAGCGCCGCCGAGGTGCTGCGCAGCGCCGACATCACCATGTACCGGGCCAAGGCGGCGGGCGGCAACCGCTTCCAGCTCGCCGACGCGGAGGCCGACGCGCGCGCCATCACCCGGCACGGGCTGACCACCGCCCTCCCGGCCGCCCTGGACCGGGGCGAGTTCTTCATCGAGTACCAGCCGCTCGTCCACCTCGGCGACGGCACGGTGCACGGCGCCGAGGCCCTCGTCCGGTGGTGCCACCCGCAGCACGGGGTGCTCGGCCCCGACCGGTTCATCCCGCTCGCCGAGCACACCGGGCTCATCGTGCCGCTCGGCCGCTGGGTACTGGAGGAGTCCGTACGCCAGGCGAACTTCTGGCAGGAGCGGCACAGCGACGGCGGTCCGCTACGGATCAACGTCAACCTCTCCCCGACCCAGCTGCACCACCCCCGGCTGGTCGCGGAGACGGTCGACGTGCTGGAGCGTTCCGGTCTGGAGCCGGGCGCGCTCTGCCTGGAGGTGACCGAGTCGGCCCTCATCGGCGCCGACGACGATCTCCTCAAACCGCTGTGCCAGCTTGCGGAGATGGGCGTCGACATCGCGCTCGACGACTTCGGGACCGGCTACTCGAACCTGGCGAACCTGCGCAGACTGCCGGTGAGCGTGCTCAAGCTGGACCGCTCCTTCACCCGGGGCATGCAGCAGCATCCGGCGGACCCGGTCGACCTGAAGATCGTCGAGGGCATCGTGTCGCTGGCCCACAGCCTGGAGCTGGCCGTCACGGTGGAGGGCGTGGAGACGGGCGCCCAGGCGGAGCAGCTGCGGGCGCTGGGCTGCGACACCGCCCAGGGCTGGTACTACGCCCGCCCCGGCGCACCGGACCGCATCCACTCCCTGCTGCTGGCGGACGCGGTCTGAGCCCGCCGGGGCCATCGCGCCCCGGCCGGTCAGCCGGGGACCGGCCGGTGCTCCAGCAGCATCCGCTGGAGTTCGCGCGCGGCCCGGGGCGGGTCCACGTCGCTGCGGTGCGCCAGGGCGATCGTGCGCCGCAGCCCCTCGCCCGCCATCCGGGTCCTGCGCAGGTCGTGCCCCGCCCGGGCGGCCGCCATGCTCGGCACCACGGCGATGCCGAGCCCCGCCCGTACGAAACCGAGCACCGCGTCCATCTCGCCGCCCTCGACGGTGAACGAGGGCTCGAAGCCCTCCGCACGGCACGCGGCGAGCGTCAGCTCCCGCAGGTTGTACCCGTGCCGGAACATCACCAGCGGCGCTCCCTCCAGCTCCGCGATCCGGATCGAACCGCCCCGCCCCGGGGGCGGCTCCGTCGCCGCCGACACCACCACCAGCTCCTCCCGCAGCAGCTCCACCGTGGTCAGGGCGGGGGACGCGGCCGGCAGGGGCAGCACCACCAGCGCCAGATCGAGCGCGCCCCGCGCCAACTGGCGTACCAGGTCGTGCGAGCCGCCCTCCTCCAGCAGCAGCCGCACCCCCGGGTGCCGGTCGTGGAAGGCGCGCAGCACATCCGGCAGCAGACCGGTGCACAGGCTGGGCGTGGCGCCCAGCCGCACCCGGCCGCTGCGCAGCGACACCACCTCCTGGACCTCCTGGCGCGCGGTCTCCGCGTCGGCGAGGATGCGCCGGGCCAGCGGCAGCAGCGCCTCGCCCGCGTCGGTGAGGGTGATGTTGCCCCGGGCGCGGCTGAACAGGTCCGCGCCCAGCTCCGTCTCCAGCGCCCGGATCTGCTGGGAGAGCGAGGGCTGCGACACGTGCACCGCCTCGGCGGCCCGGGTGAAGTGCCGGGTCTCGGCGACGGCCACGAAATAGGTGAGCTGCTGGAAGTGCACGAGTCGACGATACCGTGGGCCGATAGACGATGCCTATGGAGATCAGCCGGACCATGTCTTGGACTGATCGGCGCTCCCGCCTCTACGGTCGTGTGCATGGCATTGGCAACGCGGACGGACCGACGGCCGTCGATGACGCGTACGCTCTGGAACTCGACCGTCGGCAAGAAGACGATCATGGCCGTGACCGGTCTGGTCATGCTCGGATACCTCGTCGCCCACATGGCGGGAAACCTGAAGATCTTCTTCGGGCCCGGCGAGTTCGACGGATACGCCCACTGGCTGCGCACCATGGGCGCCCCCGTCCTGCACCACGAGTGGGCGCTCTGGATCGTCCGGGCGGGGCTCGTCGCCGCCGTGGTGCTGCACGGCGTCTCGGCGTACCAGCTCAGCCGCCGCGACATCCGGGCCCGCCCGCAGAAGTACGTCCACAAGAGGCCCCGCGCCAGCTACGCCACCCGGACCATGCGCTGGGGCGGGATCATCCTCGCCCTCTTCATCGTCTGGCACATCCTCGACCTGACCACCGGCACCGTGCACCCGGGCTTCGAGGCCGGGCGCCCGTACCAGAACGTCGTCGACACCTTCTCGACCTGGTACGGCAACGTGATCTACATCGCCGCGGTGCTGGCCATGGGCCTGCACGTCCGGCACGGGTTCTGGAGCGCCGCGCAGACGCTGGGCGTCGGCAACGCGACCCGCGACCGCATCCTGAAGACCCTCGCCAACCTCCTCGCGGCGGTGCTGACGGTGGGCTTCGTCTCCGTACCCGTCGCCGTCATGACCGGAGTGGTGAGCTGACATGGCCGACTACACGCAGTACCGCACGGGCGAGCCCGCCGTCGACACGAAGGCCCCCGCGGGCCCGGTCCACGAACGCTGGGACACCCGTCGCTTCCAAGCCAAGCTCGTGAACCCCGCCAACCGGCGCAAACACACCGTCATCGTCGTCGGCACCGGGCTCGCCGGCGGCGCGGCCGGCGCCACGCTCGCCGAACAGGGCTACCACGTCGTCCAGTTCTGCTTCCAGGACTCGCCCCGCCGCGCCCACTCGGTGGCCGCCCAGGGCGGCATCAACGCCGCGAAGAACTACCGCAACGACGGCGACTCCGTCCACCGGCTGTTCTACGACACCGTCAAGGGCGGCGACTTCCGCGCCCGGGAGTCCAACGTCCACCGGCTCGCCCAGATCTCCGTCGAGATCATCGACCAGTGCGTCGCCCAGGGCGTCCCCTTCGCCCGCGAGTACGGCGGCCTCCTCGACAACCGCTCCTTCGGCGGCGTCCAGGTCTCCCGTACGTTCTACGCGCGCGGCCAGACCGGGCAGCAGCTCCTCCTCGGCGCGTACCAGGCGCTGTCCCGGCAGATCGCGGCGGGCGGCGTCGAACTCCACGCCCGCACCGAGATGCTGGACCTGATCGTGGTCGACGGAAAGGCGCGCGGCATCGTCGCCCGCGACCTCGTCACCGGGAAGATCGACACCTACTTCGCCGACGCGGTGGTCCTGGCCACCGGCGGCTACGGCAACGTCTTCTACCTGTCGACCAACGCCATGAACTCCAACGCCACCGCGATCTGGCGGGCCCACCGCCGCGGCGCGTACTTCGCCAACCCCTGCTTCACCCAGATCCACCCCACCTGCATCCCGCGCACCGGCGACCACCAGTCCAAGCTGACCCTGATGAGCGAGTCGCTCCGCAACGACGGCCGCATCTGGGTTCCCCGGGCCAAGGGCGACACCCGCCCCGCCGATCAGATCCCCGAGGACGAGCGCGACTACTACCTGGAGCGGATCTACCCCTCCTTCGGCAACCTGGTGCCCCGCGACATCGCCTCCCGCGCCGCCAAGAACGTCTGCGACGAGGGGCGCGGCGTCGGCCCCGGCGGGCAGGGCGTCTACCTGGACTTCGCGGAGGCCATCGGCCGGATGGGCCGCAAGGCGGTGGAGGCCAAGTACGGCAACCTCTTCGACATGTACCAGCGGATCACCGACGAGGACCCCTACACGGTCCCGATGCGGATCTACCCCGCCGTGCACTACACGATGGGCGGCCTCTGGGTCGACTACGACCTCCAGACCACCGTTCCCGGCCTCTTCGCCATCGGCGAGGCCAACTTCTCCGACCACGGGGCCAACCGGCTCGGGGCCTCCGCCCTGATGCAGGGCCTCGCCGACGGCTACTTCGTCCTGCCGTCCACCATCAACGACTACCTCGCCCGCAACCCGCACACCGAGGAGGTCGACGCCGAACACCCCGCCGTCACCGAGGTGGTGGCGGAGACCGAGGACCGGCTCCACCTGCTGCTCTCCGTCGACGGCGACCGCACCCCCGACTCCTTCCACCGCGAGATCGGTGAACTCATGTGGGAGTACTGCGGCATGGCCCGCACCGAGGACGGCCTGCGCAAGGCGCTCGCGAAGATCCCCGGGATCCGCGAGGAGTTCTGGCGGCGCGTCAAGGTCCCCGGTACCGGCGAGCAGTTCAACCAGTCGCTGGAGAAGGCGAACCGCGTCGTCGACTACCTGGAGCTCGCCGAGCTGATGTGCCTCGACGCCCTCCACCGCGCCGAGTCCTGCGGCGGCCACTTCCGCGAGGAGTCCCAGACCCCGGACGGCGAGGCCGAACGCCGCGACGAGGAGTTCTCCTACGCCGCCGCCTGGGAGTTCACCGCCACCGGCGAGGCCCCCGTCCTGCACAAGGAAGACCTCGTCTTCGAGTACGTCCACCCCACCCAGCGGAGCTACGCATGAAGCTCACCCTGCGCGTCTGGCGTCAGAAGGACGCCGCGACGCCCGGCGCCATGGCCACCTACGAAGTCGACGGCGTCTCCGCCGACATGTCGTTCCTGGAGATGCTCGACACCCTCAACGAGGAACTCATCCTCGCCGGGGACGAACCCGTCGCCTTCGACCACGACTGCCGTGAGGGGATCTGCGGGGCGTGCAGCCTCGTCATCAACGGCGACGCCCACGGCCCGGAGCCCACCACCACCTGCCAGCTCCACATGCGGTCGTTCTCCGACGGCGACACGATCGACATCGAGCCCTGGCGGGCCTCCGCCTTCCCGGTCGTCAAGGACCTGGTCGTGGACCGCTCCTCCTTCGACCGGATCATCCAGGCCGGCGGCTACATCTCCGCCCCCACCGGCACCGCCCCGGACGCCCACGCCACCCCGGTGCCCAAGCCCGACGCCGACTCCGCCTTCGAGCACGCCGAGTGCATCGGCTGCGGCGCCTGCGTCGCCGCCTGCCCCAACGGCTCGGCGATGCTGTTCACCTCGGCCAAGGTCAACCACCTGGGCGTCCTTCCGCAGGGCGCGCCGGAGCGCGAGACCCGCGTCCTGGACATGGTGGCCCGGATGGACGAGGAGGGGTTCGGCGGCTGCACCCTGGCCGGCGAGTGCGCCACCGCCTGCCCCAAGGGCATCCCGCTGCCGTCGATCGCCGCGATGAACAAGGAGTGGCTGCGGGCGACCCGCAAGGCCCGCCGCTGACCCGGGGACCGGTCCGTCGCGTTCCCGGGCCCGGCCGGTCCGGGGACGCGGCGGTCAGCGGCGCAACGCCCTCGCGAGGTACGGCGCCGTACGGCTTCCGGCGGCGGCCGCCACCTCCTCGGGCGTACCGGCCGCGACGATCCGCCCGCCCCGGTCCCCGCCCTCGGGCCCCATGTCCACGACGTGGTCGGCCCCGGCCACCACGGCCATGTCGTGCTCCACGACCACCACCGTGTTCCCCGCGTCGACCAGCGAGTGCAACTGCCGCATCAGCACCTCCACATCGGCCGGATGCAGCCCCGTCGTCGGCTCGTCCAGCAGATACAGCGTGTGCCCCCGCCGGGTGCGCTGGAGCTCCGCCGCCAACTTGATGCGCTGCGCCTCGCCGCCGGACAGCTCCGTGGCGGGCTGCCCCAGCCGCAGATAGCCGAGCCCCACGTCCAGCAGGGTCCGCAGGGGGCGCTCGGCGGCCGGTGTACCGGAGAAGAACTCCGCCGCCGACTCCACGGTCAGATCGAGGACCTGAGCGATCGTCAGCCCCTCCAGAGCGACCTCCAGGGTCTGCGGGTTGTAGCGCGCGCCG
This sequence comes from Streptomyces sp. NPDC017448, assembly GCF_044330565.1. Classification (NCBI taxonomy): domain Bacteria; kingdom Bacillati; phylum Actinomycetota; class Actinomycetes; order Kitasatosporales; family Streptomycetaceae; genus Streptomyces; species Streptomyces sp. NPDC017448. The sequence continues at coordinate 51,566 of NZ_JBIRLM010000010.1, forward strand.
TGGCAGTCCGGGCAGGGGGCGTACGTGCTGGGCAGGAACAGCAGCTCCACCGAGACGAAGCCCTCGCCCTGGCAGGTCTCGCACCGCCCGCCGCTCACGTTGAACGAGAACCGCCCCGCCGTGTACCCCCGCTCCCGCGCCGTCTCCGTCCGCGCGAACAGCTTGCGCACGGTGTCGAACAGACCCGTGTACGTAGCCAGGTTGGAGCGAGGCGTACGGCCGATGGGCTTCTGGTCCACCTGGACGAGCCGGTCCACCGCCTCCAGCCCGGTCGCCACCGCGCAGTACCGCTCCTGCGCCCCGGGCTCCTCGCCCGCCTGCCGGTCCGCCAGCACCCCGGCGAGCACCTGGCCCACCAGCGTCGACTTGCCCGAACCGGAGACCCCGGTCACCGCCGTGAACACCCCGAGCGGGAACGCCGCGTCGACGCCCCGCACATTGTGCCGCTCCACCCCGGTGAGCCGGATCCATCCGGAGGGCGCCCTCCCCTCCCGTACCGGCGTGGCGTCCGGGTCGTCCTCGGGGAAGAGGAAGCGGCGCGTCGCCGACTCCGGAACCAGGGCCAGCCCCTCGGGCGGCCCGCTGTGCAGCACCCGCCCCCCGTGCTCCCCGGCCAGCGGGCCCACGTCCACCAGCCAGTCGGCCCGCCGCACCACGTCCATCTGGTGCTCCACCACGAAGACCGAGTTCCCGGCCTCCTTCAACCGCCCGAGCACACCGAGCAACGCCTCGGTGTCCGCCGGGTGCAGCCCGGCCGACGGCTCGTCCAACACGTAGACGACACCGAACAGACCCGACCGCAACTGGGTGGCCATCCGCAGCCGTTGCAGCTCGCCCGAGGAGAGCGTCGGAGCCGTGCGGTCCAGGCTCAGATAGCCCAGCCCCAGCTCCGTCACCGTCCCGATCCGCGCCAGCAGATCAGCGGTCAGAACCCGGGCCGTCTCCTCGCCGCCGGCCCCCGCCAGCACCTCGGCCAGAACGGACAGCGGCAGCCCGGCCAGCTCCGCGACGGTCCGCCCGGCGAACGTCACCGCCATCGCCTCCGGCCGCAGCCGGCTCCCCCCGCAGACGGGGCACGGGACACTGGTCAGGAAGCGCTCCGCCTTCGCCCGCAGGGACCGGCTCCTGGTGTCGGCGAAGGTGTGCAGCACATAGCGCCGGGCGCTCATGTACGTTCCCTGGTAAGGGCGTTGGATCCGGCCCGCCTCCCGCACCGGATGGACCGTGACCACCGGCTGCTCGTCGGTGAACAGGATCCACTCCCGGTCCTCCGCGTCCAGTTCGCGCCACGGCCGGTCCACGTCGTACCCGAGGGCGTCCAGCACGTCCCGCAGGTTCTTGCCCTGCCAGGCCCCCGGCCAGGCGGCGATGGCCCCCTCCCGGATCGACAGGGAGGGGTCGGGGACGAGCAGCCCCTCGTCCGTCCGGTGGATCCGCCCCAGCCCGTGGCACTCCGGGCACGCCCCGGCCGCCGTGTTGGGCGAGAAGGAGTCGGAGTCCAGCCGCTCGGCCCCCGGCGGATAGTCGCCGGCGCGGGAGAAGAGCATCCGCAGCGAGTTGGAGAGCGTGGTCACCGTCCCCACCGAGGACCGGGCCCCCGGCGCGGAGCGCCGCTGCTCCAGCGAGACGGCGGGCGGCAGCCCGGTGATCTCCCCGACGGCGGGCGCGCCCACCTGGTGGATCAGCCGTCGTGCGTAGGGGGCGACGGACTCGAAGTAGCGCCGCTGCGCCTCCGCGTAGATGGTCCCGAAGGCCAGCGAGGACTTCCCGGACCCCGACACGCCCGTGAAGACGGTCAGGGTGTCGCGCGGGATGTCGACCCGCACGTCCTTGAGGTTGTGCTCGCGGGCGCCGCGCACCCGGACGTACGGATCGTGGGGGGAGTGCATGGGGCTCGCTCCGTACGGGTGGGGGTGCTGACGCCTGGAGGGACGAACGGTTCGATTCTAGGCAGCGGCGACGGTGGCGGGCCCGGGGGAACCGGCCGCGCGGCTCACGGGGGGCAGGGGCGGGCGGCGGCCTCGCGGTCCTCGGCGGCCGGCCGTCGGGGGCGGTCGTGCAAACGGGCGATCCGGGCGAGCCGGCGCAGCGAGTCCACCAGCGCCCCGCGGTCGTAGGTGCTGGTGGTGACGAGCACCTCGTCCGCCCCGGTCTCCCCGATCGCGCGCTCCAGCTGTGCGGCCACCTGCTCCTCGGTGCCGTGGACGTGCCCGTCGAGCCCCCGTTCGTACAGCGCCCGCTCCTTGGCCGTCATGGCGAGGACTTCGACGCGCTCGGCCGGGGCCAGCGGAGGGAACTCCCCGTGCGTACGGGAGTGCGCCATGGCCCACGCCTCCGGTACGAGCAGCCGACGGGCCGCCTCCTCGGTGGCCGCGACCGCCACCGTGCCGGCGACGATCACCTCGGGCCGCTCGGCGCGGGCGGAGGGGCGGAAGTCGCGGCGGTAGACCTCGACGGCGCGCAGCACCTTGTCCCGGCCGCGCAGATCGCCGATGACGAGGGGCAGCCCGGCGGCCGCGGCGACCGACGCGCCCTCCCCGACCGCCAGGACGTACGCGGGGATGTCCAGGCCCTCCGCCGGGTGGGCGCGCACCCGGGGGTGGGCTTGCTGGGTTCCGTCGATCCAGCCGAGCAGTTCCGCGAGGCGTCCGGGGAAGTCCTCGGCATCCTCCTTGCCGTGGCCGAGCGCCCGGCGGACGCCCTCGGTGAACCCCACCGAGCGGCCGAGCCCCATGTCGATCCGTCCGGGGAAGAGGGAGGCGAGCACCCCGAACTGCTCGGCGACGACCAGCGGCCGGTGGTTGGGCAGCATCACCCCGCCGGTGCCGACCCGGATGGCGGAGGTCGCGGCGGCGACGGCGGCGGCCAGCACCGTCGGCGCGGACCCCGCGACCCCCGGCACGCCATGGTGCTCGGAGACCCAGAAGCGGTGGAAACCGAGCCCCTCCGCCTCCCGGGCCAGCTCCACGGTGTCCCGCAGCGCCCGGGAGGCGTCGTGGCCCTCACGGGTGCGGGAGCGGTCCAGGACGGAGAAGCGGGTCGAGGCGATCAGCGCGTTCACGCTCTCTTCAACACCGCCGCCCGCCCAGGATTCCCGCAGACCGGGCGGCGCCCGGGGGCGGCGCCTCCCGCGGGCGGGCTTCCTAAGCTGGGGGAGTGGACAACGACGCACGGCCGCTGGCCGTATTCGACCTGGACGGCACGCTCGCGGACACCGCTCACCGGCAGCACTTCCTGGAGGGCCCGCGGCGCGACTGGGCCGGCTTCTTCGCGGCGGCCCCGGACGACCCGCCGCTCCCGGAAGGCGTACGGATGGCGCACGCGAGCGCCGAGGAGTGCGCGATCGTCTACCTGACCGGACGCCCCGAGCGGTGCCGTCGCTCCACGGTGCGCTGGCTCAGCCGTCACGGGCTGCCCGAGGGCGAACTGCTCATGCGGCGCAACGACGACCGACGCCCCGCGCGCCGGACGAAGCTGGACGTCCTGAGGCGGTTGGGGCGGTCGGGGCGGGTGCGCGTGCTGGTGGACGACGACGAACTGGTCTGCGATGCGGCCGAAGTGGCTGGATTTTCCGTGGTCCGGGCCGGCTGGGCCACACCGTCGGCCGCGTTGAAGGACGCCCAGGAGCGGGAAGGCCGTACCTGATCAGGCGTTCATAAGAGGATCACCCGTTCTCGTCGAGCCGGAAGCCCACCTTCAGCCCGACCTGATAGTGCGCGATTCGGCCATCCTCGATATGCCCGCGAACTTGGTTGATTTCGAACCAATCGAGATTGTGCAACGTTTCCGCCGCTCTCGCGACGCCGTTGCGGATCGCTTCGTCGATGCCTTTCTGGGAGGTTCCTACGATTTCGGTGACCCGGTAGGTGTGATTTGACATGATTTATCTCCTCTCCTGTGACCACGTTGCATCAATCCGTGGTGTCCCGCTAGGGCAGAGATCGGATGAATCGGAACGGGTACGCGCCTTGACCTCCCGAATGGTCCATACCAAAATTCAGCCAACCACCCGTGCGAGCGACGCCCGCAATCCCCCACACCGGGTCCTGATTCCGTAGTGCCGTTTCGCAGAAGGTGACCACGTGAAGAACCGCATACTGGCCGGCGCCATCGCGCTTGTCTCATCCGTCGCACTCGGCGGATGCGGCTACATATCGGGCTCGGGCAGCGGCGACCGCACGGTGACGGTCTGGCTGATGAAGGACAGCGTCTCGTCCGGCTTCCTGGACAAGTTCACCCGTTCGTACGAGGAGGAGAACCCCTCGGTCGAGCTGGAGTTCAAGATCCAGGAGTGGAGCGGCATCGGCCCCAAGGTCATCTCCGCCCTGGAGGGCGACGACGCCCCCGACGTGATCGAGGTCGGGAACACCCAGGTCGCCCAGTACGCGGAGAGCGGCGGCCTGCGCGACCTGACCCTGGAGTCGATGCGCGACCTCGGCAGCGAGGACTGGCTGCCCGGCCTCGCCCAGCCCGGCAGCATCAACGGCATCCAGTACGGCATCCCCTGGTACGCGGCCAACCGGGTGGTGATCTACAACAAGGACATCTTCGAGAAGGCGGGCATCGACTCCGCGCCGAAGACGCGCGCCGAGTGGATCGCCGATACCGAGAAGCTCAACAGCGCGGGCAACCAGGGCATTTACCTGGCAGGCCAGAACTGGTACGTGCTCGCCGGATTCATCTGGGACGAGGGCGGCGAACTCGCCGACGAGAACGGCGGCGACTGGCAGGGCGCCCTGGACAGCCCCGAGGCCCTGGCGGGCATGAAGTTCTACCAGAAGCTCCAGGCGCTCGGCGACGGCCCGACCGACGCCGACGAGGAGAAGCCCCCGCAGACCGACGTGTTCGCCCAGGGCGACGTCGCCCAGATCATCTCGGTTCCCGGCAGCGCCGCGCTCATCGAGCAGAAGAACCCGGAACTCAAGGGCAAGCTGGGCTACTTCCCCATCCCCGGCAAGACCGCCAAGGCCCCCGGCTCGGTGTTCACCGGAGGTTCCGACCTCATCGTCCCGAAGAACGCCGACCGGCGCAGCGAGGGCATCGCCGTCGTCAAGGCGCTGGCGAGCGAGAAGTGGCAGACCGAACTGGCCCGCAGCATGAGCTACGTGCCCAACAAACCGAGCCTCGCCCATGTCATCGAGGGCGACGAGGGCACCGCGGCGATGGCGGAGGGCGCCACCCGGGGCCGCGCCACCCCCAACTCGTCCCACTGGGCCAGGGTCGAGGCGGAGAACCCGATCAAGCCCTACATGACGGCCGTGCTCGAGGGCGGCGACCCGGCCCGGGAGGCCAAGGCCGCGTCCGAGCGCATCACCGCCCTGCTCACCGGCAGCGGCTGACCCCCCGCACGCCCTTCCCCGCCGTGCCCGGCCGGGTCCGCGGCTTGGGGGACACGGTGTTCCCGGGCGGCGGACCCCGCCGTCCACGCCCCGGAGGCCCCGCGCGTCGCCGGGAGTCCCGCGCCGGGCCCCCGTTCCTGGGATTCAGCCTTCGCACATCCCCCCTCCCCGCAGCGGTCACGTCGAATCCAGGCGGTGACGGAAGAAGTGAGGGGTCGGTACGTCGCATCCGCGACGGCCCGTCCCCCGACCGCTTCCGTCATCGGAGACCGCCATGACCGTGCTGCCCGTCGCCCCGACCCCGGCTCCCTCCCACGTCCCGGCCCCGACCTCCGCCCCCCGTCCCGCCGACGCCCCGGAGCCCGCCTACCGGGTCTCCCTCGCCACCGGCCGGGAGGACGTACGCGCGGCTCAGCGCCTGCGCCACCTCGTCTTCGCCGGCGAGCTCGGCGCCCGGCTGGAGGGGCCCGAACCCGGCCTGGACGGCGACGCGTTCGACGCGTACTGCGACCACCTCCTCGTCCGGGAGACCGCCACCGGAGAGGTCGTGGCCACCTACCGGCTGCTGCCGCCGGACCGCGCCCGGCTTGCCGGCCGCCTCTACGCCGAGAGCGAGTTCGACCTGACCCGGCTCGCCCCGATCCGCGACGACCTCGTGGAGGTCGGCCGCTCCTGCGTCCACCCCGCCCACCGCGACGGCGCGGTCATCGCCCTGGTCTGGGCCGGGCTCGCCCGCTACATGGAGCGCACCGGCCACACCTGGCTCGCCGGCTGCTGCTCCCTGCCGCTGGCCGACGGCGGGGCGCGGGCCGCCCGCAGCTGGAACACCGTACGCGCGTCCCACCTCGCGCCCCCGGAGCACCGGGTCACCCCGCACCGCCTGTGGGACTCCTCCGCGCACGGCACGGAGGCAGGCTCCCGGGCCGACCTCCCGCCGCTGCTGCGCGGCTACCTCCGGCTCGGGGCCCAGGTCTGCGGAGCGCCGGCGTACGACCCCGACTTCAACGTCGCCGACCTCTACGTGCTGCTCTCGATGCGCCGCACCGACCCGCGCTACCTGCGCCACTTCCTCTCGCTGGCCCCGCTGCGATGAGCCTCTGGCTGCCCGTCGCCCCCTGCACCCCGGAGGGCTGCGCCCGGCACACCGGCGCCGTGCGCGCCCCGCTGCCCGCCGCCCTGCGGCTGCTGTCGGGGTGCGGACTGGTCCTCCTCGGGGCGGCGTGCCTCCCCCTGGTCCGGCTGCTCGGGGCGGGCACGCGCACCCGGCTGACCCGGCGGTGGGCGCGCGCCGTCGTCCGGGCGTTCGGCGTACGCGTCACGGTCCGGCACCACGCCCCGCCCCCGGCCGCGGGCGGCGAACTCGTCGTCGCCAACCACATCTCCTGGCTCGACATCCCGCTGATCGCCTCCGTGCTGCCCGGCCGGACGGTCGCCAAGAGCGAGATCCGGCGCTGGCCCCTGCTCGGCCCGCTCGCCGCGCTCGGCGGCACCCTGTTCATCGACCGGGACCGGCTGCGCGCCCTGCCCGGCGCCGTCCGGGCCGTCGCCGCCGCCCTGCGCTCCGGCTCCCGGGTCGTGGTCTTCCCCGAAGGCAGCACCTGGTGCGGCCGGGGCGGCGGCGCGTTCCGGCCCGCCGTGTTCCAGGCGGCGATCGACGCCGGCGCGACGGTCCGGCCGGTCCGCGTCGCCTACCGCACCGCGCGGCACGCCACGGGACCGGCCGCCGGGGCCGTCGCGTTCGTCGGGGCCGACCCGCTCGCCGCCTCCCTGTGGCGGGTGGTGCGGGCGGCCGGGCTCACCGCCCGCCTCGACGTCCTCGCGCCGATCCCCGCGAGCCGGGAGGCGGGCCGCCGCGCCCTGGCCCGCAGGGCACGGGCGGCCGTCCTCGGCCCCGGCGGCCCCTCCGGCTCCGTCAGACCGCCGTGGCCAGCGACAGGGCGAACCGGCCGGCCGCGTCCGTCCACCACTGAGCCAGTCGCATACCGGCGGCCTCCAGCTCCGCGCGGACGTCCTCCTGCCGGAACTTCGCCGACACCTCCGTCCGCAGTTCCTCACCGGCCTCGAACGGCACCACGAGGTCCAGCTCCCGGATCTTGACGTTCAGCGCGCGCCGGGCCCGCAGCCGCATCTCGATCCACCGGTCCCGCGGGTTCCACACCGCGCGATGGTCGAAGTCGCCGAGCGGGAAGTCGGCCCCCAACTCGCGGTTGACGACGGACAGCACGTTCTTGTTGAACGCCGCCGTCACCCCGGCCGCGTCGTCGTACGCGGCCACCAGCGTCTCCTCGTCCTTCACCAGGTCCGTACCGAGGAGCAGCGCGTCACCGGGGGAGAGCAGGGCCCGCACGGACCGCAGGAACGCCGCCCGCTCCTCGGGCAGCAGATTGCCGATCGTGCCGCCCAGGAAGACCACCAGCCGGGGGCCCGGCGTCCCCGGCAGGGCCAGACCACCGGTGAAGTCGGCGATCAGCGCGTGGACGGAGAGCCCGGGCCGTTCGGCGAGCAGCGACTCGGCCGCCCCCGTCAGCGCGCTCTCGCTCACGTCCACCGGGACGTAGCTGTGCAGCCCGGGGAGCGCGTCCAGCAGATGACGGGTCTTCTCCGAGGACCCCGAGCCCAGCTCGATCACGGTCCGGGCCCCCGAAGCGGCGGCGATCTCCCCGGCGCGGGCCTCCAGGATCTCCCGCTCCGCGCGGGTCGGGTAGTACTCCGGCAGCCGGGTGATCTCCTCGAACAGCTCGCTGCCGCGGGCGTCGTAGAACCACTTCGGCGGCAGCGACTTGGGACGCCGGGTCAGACCGGTGAGGACGTCGGCGCGCAGCGCCGCGCCCGTCGCGTCCTCCGGCAGGGTGCGGGTCAGCAGGAAAGGACTCACGCGGTGGGCTCCTTGAGCGGGGTGAGCAGGACGTCCGTGCGGGTCGCGACCAGCAGGGTGCGGTCGGGGACCTCGCGCCAGAGCGGGTCGTCGTCGTACGGCTCCGAGGCGACCGCGGTGCGGCGGCCCGGCACCGTGAGGTACCAGAGGGTGTCGCCCCAGGCGGTCGCCGTGATCGTGGCGCCGTCGGTGACGAGGAGGTTCAGCCGGGACCCGGGGGCGGCGGCCGCGACCTCGCGGACGGTCTTGGCGACGGCGTCCGGCACGTCGTCCCCCGCGTCGGTCCGGTGGCGGATCAGCGCCCATACCAGCGCCGAGTCGTTGCGGGCGGCCAGCGACAGGAGCCGCTCGGCGGGCAGGGCGGCGGCCGGACCGGAGAGCGACGCGGGCCAGCCCCTCACCGCCCCGTTGTGGCTGAACAGCAGCCGCCCGGCGGCGTACGGCGCGGCCGCGGCCTCCCCGTCCGCGCCCGCCTCGGTGGCGTCCCGTACGGCCGCGAGCAGCGCACGGCTGCGGACCACCCGGGCCAGATCGGTGAACGTCTCGTCGCCCCAGACGGGGCCCCGGCGGCGGTAGCGCCCCGGAACCGGGTCGCCGTCCGCGTACCACCCGACGCCGAAACCGTCCGCGTTGACCGTGCCGTGGCGCTGCATGCGCGGCTCCCAGGACTGCCGCACCAACGCGTACTCGGGCAGCAGGAGAACCTCGCCGAGCGCGACCGGATCGCCCACATAGGCGATATGACGGCACATCAGGCGTCCCGCGCGGTGCGGAAGCCGGAGAAGATCTGCCGCCGCACCGGAAGGTCCCAGTTGCGGAAGGTGCCCCGGCAGGCGACCCGGTCCACGGCGAACGAACCGCCGCGCAGCACCTTGTGGCCCGGACCGAAGAACACCTCCGAATACTCCCGGTAGGGGAACGCCGCGAACCCCGGGTAGGGCAGGAAGTCGCTGGCGGTCCACTCCCACACGTCACCGATCAGCTGCCCGGCCCCCGAAGGCGCCCGCCCTCGCGGATACGCCCCCGACCGCGCCGGACGCAGATGGCGCTGCCCCAGATTCGCGTGCTCCGAGGTCGGGTCCTCGTCGCCCCACGGGTAGCGCCGGGACCGGCCGGAGACCGGGTCGTGCCGGGCGGCCTTCTCCCACTCGCTCTCCGTGGGCAGCCGCCGCCCGGCCCAGCGGGCGTACGCGTCGGCCTCGTACCAGCTGACGTGCAGCACCGGCTCGTCGTCCGGCACCGGTTCGGTCACCCCGAACCTCCGGCGCAGCCACTGGCCCGCCTCGCGCCGCCAGAACAGCGGTGCTTCCAGACCGTGTTCACGGACCATGGCCCAGCCCTCGGGGGCCCACCAGCGCTCGTCCCGGTACCCGCCCTCCTCGATGAAGCGCAGGTACGCGCCGCAGGAGACCGGCGAGGCGTCCAGGTGGAAGGCCGCCACCTCGCGCACGTGCGCGGGGCGTTCGTTGTCCAGGGCCCACGGCTCGGTGGAGGTCCCCATCGTGAACGGCCCCCCGGGGACCAGGACCTCGTCGGGCAGCTTCCCGCCCCCGGCGGGGCCCGGCGGCGGCGGAGCGGTCAGCGCGGCCGGACCGGTACGCAGCTGATGGGTGATCAGCATCGTCTCGTCGTGCTGCTGTTCGTGCTGGGCGATCATGCCGAAGGCGAACCCGGCCCGTTCCAGCGGGCGTCCGCCCTCGTGGAGCGGCGCCGCCTCCAGCAGGTCCAGCGCCCGCCCCCGCACGTCCGACGCGTACATCCGGGCCTCGGCGGGGGGCAGCAGCGGCAGCGAGGGACGCGCGGCGCGCGCGTGCTCGAAGGCGTCGTACAGGCCGTCGATCTCCGGTCGCAGCGCCTCCCTCCCGCCCACCGCCCGCAGCAGCCACTGCTCCTCCTGGTTGCCGACGTGCGCCAGGTCCCAGACCAGCGGCGACATCAACGGGGAGTGCTGGGCGGTCAGTTCACCGTCGTCCACGCTGTCGGTGAGCAGGGTGGTGCGCTCCCGCGCGCTCACCAGCGCGTCGAAGGCGAGCCGCCGCAGGGCCTCCGGATCGATGTCCGGCGCGAGAGGGAAGCCGGCCGACGCGGGGGAGCGGGCCGGATCGTAGCCGTCGGAGCGCCCGGCGCGTCCGGTGCTCGTACGCTTCTCCGGGTCTTCGCGGTGCTCGGTCATGCGGAGGCCGCCTTTCCGGGGTGCGGCGGGACCGGTGCGTTCAGCAGCGCCGGCTCGGTCAGCAGGGCCGGGTCGGTGAGGGCGCCGGGTTCGGGCAGATCGTCGGCCGGACACCGGCCCCGGGCCACATAACGGTCGGCGAAAGCGGCCACCGCTCCGCGCACCGCGTCGCTCGCGCCCATCCGCTCCAGCGCCGGGAGCGCCGCCCCGAAGCAGGTGGCGGCCGCGGCCCGCAACTCCGGGTCCGCCAGACCCTCACGGGCCGCCGCCGTCCAGAGCGGATTGCGCGGGGCCGCCGCCGGCCCCGCCGTCTCCGCCAGCGGCTTGACGGCGCGGTACACCGACTCGGCGGCCTCCGGGTCGTCGAACAGGGCGGTGGCGACCGCGAGGGGGACCACCCACCCGTCGGGGCCGCGCTGCGCGTCGATCATGCGCAGTTCGAGATGGCCGCGCGGCCGGACCGGCGGGAACAGCGTGGTGAGGTGGTAGTCGAGATCGGCCCGTGTCGGGGGCCGGGGCGCCCCGGTGCGGATCCACCGGCGGAAGGTGAGCCCTTCGGGGACGTCCCACGGGCCGTCGTCGCGCCGGACGCAGAGCACGGTCGTGTCCAGGACATGCGCGGCCCACTCCTCGCGAGGGGTGCGGCCGGGGCGCGGGGCGAGCGTGCGGCTTGGGTCGAGGTCGGCCCAGAGCGACTGCCGGGCGGAGCGCCAGCCGGTGCGACGGCCCCGCCGGTACGGAGAGTTCGCGAACGCCGCCACCAGCACCGCGCCCAGCAGGTGCGCGAGCCGCCAGCGCCGCCCGTGACCCAGCGGCCCCGGCTCCTCCTCGCCCGCGTCCAGGCAGACCTGGACCGAAGCGGAGGTGCACATCATCGCCCGCCCGGCCGGGCCCACGCGGTCCAGCGCGGCCTCCATGGCGTCGTAACGGGGCTCCCGCAGCAGTCGGCGCGGCGGCCGCCACGGGTCCACGCCGAGCCCGACCGGCGCGAGCCCGGCCGCGCCGAGCGTGGCGCGGACCGCCGCCAGATCGGCCGCGGTGGTCTCGACGCACTCCATGAGCGAGCCAGCCGGCCGGGAGCTGAGCTCCAGCTGCCCGCCGGGCTCGAACGTCAGCGCCGCGCTCAACGGCAGCGCCCGCACCGCCGCGACGGCGCTGTCCAACCGCTCCCGCCCGACCGGCAGCTCAGGGCGTTCCCGGTCGTGGATGAGCCATTCGAGTTCCACCCCGACCGTTCGCGGGGGGCCCGTCTTGAAACATATGCCGCGCAGTAAATCCTCGGCCCCGCTCTCGTCGAGGGGGGCGGCGTCCGGGTGTGAGCCGGTCCCGCCGGGGTGGTCCACGGTCATCAGGGGCTCCTTCGCAGCTGCGTACCTACCAGCGAAACCCGTACCCGGAGATCGCACAAGAGTGCCCCTGAGCCACGGGAAACCGGTTGCGCCCGGACGGGGTTCCCCCGGAGCATGCCCTGTATGCACCACATGGGGGAGCGCACGTGAGCGCGCGGCTGCGCGGCATCGCGCGCGGGACGGAAGCGGCCGTCGCGGCCGGGCGGTACCGCAACGCGGCGGGCGAGGAGGTGTCCATCGAGCGCGCCGTGGCCGCCGCGCTCTCCGGAACCAGGCTCTACGGCCCGGAGCCGGTGCCGGTCGCCGCCCTGGACACCGACCGCTCCCCGCGCTTCGAGGTCACCGGCGAGAGCAGCCTGGCCGCCGCCCGCCGGATGGCCGGGGAGGCCCCGGGCCGGATCGCCGTCCTCACCTTCGCCTCGGCCCGCAACCCCGGCGGCGGCTACCTCAACGGCGCGCAGGCCCAGGAAGAGGCCCTGTGCCGCGGTTCCGCCCTCCACGCGACCCTGCTGCGCGCCCCCGAGTTCTATGCGCACCACCGCGCCGCACGCGACGCCTTCTACACCGACCGGGTGATCCACTCGCCCGCGGTGCCGGTCTTCCGCGACGACCGGGGCGGCTTCCTGGACGCCCCGTACACCGTCGGGTTCCTCACCTCGCCCGCTCCCAACGCCGGGGTGATCCGGCGGCAGGCCCCCGAGGAGGCACACCGCATCCCGGCGGTCCTGGCCTCCCGCGCCGAACGGGTGCTGGAGGTCGCCGCCGTACGGGGCTACCGCAGGCTCGTCCTGGGCGCCTGGGGCTGCGGAGTCTTCCAGAACGATCCGGCCGAGGTGGCGGGAGCCTTCCACGGGCTCCTCGGGGAGGGCGGCCGGTTCGCCGGCCACTTCGAGCAGATCGCCTTCGCGATCCTGGACCGGGGCCCCGACTCGCCCGCCCGGACCGCCTTCGGCCGGATCTTCGCCTGACCCGGGGTCCGACGCGCCGGGGGCCGGGCGGGGGAAGCGGACGCGCCGGGCCGGGGGCCGGGCCCGGCGATGCCCTCGCTCAGCTCCAGCCGTACCGTTCGCGCAGCCGCCCCGCCACCCGCTCGAACCGCTGCCGGTCCAGCGCGCACGCCTCCCGGCGCATCCCGGCCTCGTGGACCCGCAGGACCCGGTCCAGATCGACCCAGGACGGCCGCGCCGAGCTGTCCCAGGGGCCCGCGCCCAGCGCCACCCACTCGTGGTCCTGGTCGTGCTGCTTGCTGGAGAGCTGGACGGCGAGCAGCGTGCCCGCCTCCTCGCGCGCCACGACGAGCACCGGCCGGTCCTTCCCGCGCCCGTCCTCCTCCTCGTAGGGCACCCAGGTCCAGACGATCTCGCCGGGGTCGGGGTCGCCGTCGCGATCGGGGGCGTAGGACGTGCGCACCGGACCCACGTCGTCGGGATCGGCCTGCGCCGTGGCGGTCGGGCCGCTGCTGCCGGGCACGTCAAAGGGGTTGTCGGAACGGTAGGCATGGTCGTGGAACGTCATCGCAACACCGTAGGACCCCGACCGTCCGGCGCCGGGAGCGGGGCGTCGGGCCGAGGTGGCGGGGCGGCCTTCCGGCCACCGTGACCGGACCTGCCGCACCCGGGCCGAAACCCGCTCCCACGGGTCTGGAAGACTGCCCGGAGCCATGAGCCAGTTACCCAGACAGCCCGCCGAAGTATCCGTTCCGACCAGCGCCGACGTCGCGCGCCTCGCCGGAGTGTCCAGGGCCACCGTGTCGTACGTACTGAACAACAACGCCACGGTCCGGATCAGCGATCCCACCCGGCGCCGGGTCAGGGAGGCCGCCCTCCAACTCGGCTACGTTCCGCACGCGGCCGCCCGCAGCCTGCGCGCCGGACACAGCCGCATGGTCCTGCTGCCCTCCGGCCACATACCGGCGGGACCGCTGCACCAGTACTTCTTCGAGGAACTCCAGTCGGGGCTGCGCCGACTGGACTACACCGTCGTCCAGTACGGCAGCGTCGGCCTCACCGCCGACGAGGCGGCCACCGCCTGGGCCGAACTGCGGCCCGTCGCCGTCGTCGTACCGCCGGGCATCGCCCTCACCCCGCACGGCACCGGCATCCTGACCCGCTCCGGCGCCAAGGCCGTGATCACCCTGGGCCCCGATCCGGTGGCCGGAGCGCACGGCCTGGTCATGGACCAGCGCCGGGTCGGCAGCAGCGCGGTGGAACACCTGCTGGCCCGGGGCCGCCGCCACATCGGCGTGGTCATGCCCCAGGAACCGTCCCGGGAGGCCTTCTCCGAGATCCGCCTCGCCGGCGCGCGGCGGGCGGCCGAAGCGGCGGGGGCCCGCATACGCCCGCTCCCGCTGCGGTACGAGGAGGAGTCGGCGCAACGGCTGGCCGCCCGCTGGCCGGAGCTGGGGCTGGACGCGGTGTTCGCGTACAACGACGAGTACGCCATGCTGCTCATGCGGGCCCTCCAGGACGCGGGGGTGGCGGTGCCCGCCGACACGGCGATGATCGGCGCGGACGACTCCCTGATCGCGAAACTGCTGCGCCCCCGGCTGAGCACCGTCCGCATGGAGCTCGCCATGCCGCAGCCGCTGGCCGAGACGATCGACCGCATGGTCCAGCACCCGGGCGGGCCGCCGGTCCACCACGACCTGTTGCGCACCAGCGCCGTCCACCGCGAATCCAGTTGACCGCCTCCGACGCGACGACGTGCGCCGTACGGGGCGGGTGTCTAGCGTCGGAGGCATGAGCCATCCGCAGAGTTACGAACTGCTCCTGATCCCCGACCACAGCCGGACGCGGTCGGGCGCCCCCGGCCGGCCGCTCCGGTCCGCGGTGGTCGCCGCCACCGGGGAGACCGGGGCTTCGGGCTACCCCCGGTACGCCGGTGAGGGCATGGAGGCGGACATCGACCCGGCGACGCGCACGGTGGAGGCCGTGCTCATCGACGGCGAGGAACTGGACTACGGCATGTCGGTCCGGGTCGCCGAGGCGGACGGCGGACGCCCGGCCTCCCGGTGACGCCGCCGCCGTCGCGACCCTCCCCGGCCCGGTCCCGGACACGACGGAGGCCCGGGCGCCGCGCCCCGTGCGGCCCGGACACGACGAAGGCCCCGACCGCGCACCGGGTCCACGGTGTCGTCCACTGTGGACACGGCGCGCCGGTCGGGGCCCCCGGGCTGTGTTGCGCGCGGGACGGGCGGCTACGGGGTCTCCGGCTGCCCCTGGCCCGCCTCGGCGGCCCGCTTCTGCTCCTCCACGGACTTGCGGACCTCGTCCATGTCCAGGTTCCGGGCCTGTCCGATGACATCCTCCAGAGCCGCCTCGGGCAGCGCGCCGGGCTGCGAGAACACCGCCACGTTGTCGCGGACGATCATCAGCGTCGGGATGGAGCGGATCTCGAACGCCGCCGCCAGCTCCTGCTGCGCCTCGGTGTCGACCTTGGCGAAGACCAGGTCGGGGTGGCGCTCGGACGCCGAGTCGTAGACCGGCGCGAACTGCCGGCAGGGGCCGCACCAGGAAGCCCAGAAGTCGATCAGGACGAAATCGTTGTCGGTGACGACCTGATCGAAGTTTTCCTTGGTGAGCTCGACGGTGCTCATGCGGGGTACCTCTTCCTCTGCCGGTGGATCCTGACGGTCCTGTCCGGCACAACGGTGACTGCACTTGAGCTATTCCGCCTGCCCATGTGGCCGGGCCGCACACCCCCGAGGACACTGTTCCCATGACTGATTCCTTGGCTGACGCAGGAAAGACCGGCGCGAACACGTCCTACGACGTCGTGGTCGTCGGGGCCGGCCCGGTGGGAGAGAACGTGGCGGACCGGGCCCGCGCCGCCGGGCTCACCGCCGCGGTCGTGGAATCGGAACTGGTCGGCGGCGAATGCTCCTACTGGGCGTGCATGCCGAGCAAGGCGCTCCTGCGCCCCGTCGTCGCCCGTGCGGACGCCCGCCGGACCCCCGGGCTGAGCGCCGCCGTGCAGGGCCCCCTCGACACCGGCGCCGTCCTCGCCCACCGGGACGAGGAGACGAGCCACTGGAAGGACGACGGCCAGGTCGCCTGGCTGGACGGGATCGGAGCGGACGTCTTCCGGGGCACGGGTCGGCTCGCCGGCCCCCGGGAGGTCGCCGTCACCGCCCCGGACGGCACGGAGCACCGGCTCACCGCCCGCCACGCGGTCGCCGTCTGCACCGGCACCCGCGCCGTCGTCCCCGACCTCCCGGGCGTCGAGGAGGCCCGCCCCTGGACCAGCCGCGAGGCCACCGGCGCCGAGCGGGCCCCCGGGCGGCTCGTCGTCGTCGGCGGGGGAGTGGTGGGCGTGGAGATGGCGACCGCCTGGCAGGGGCTCGGCTCCGAGGTGACCCTGCTGGTCCGGGGCGACGGCCTGCTCCCGAGGATGGAGCCCTTCGCGGGCGAGCTGGTCGCCGACGCGCTCCGGGAGGCCGGGGCCCGCATCCGGACGGGCGTCTCCGCCACCGCCGTACGCCGTCCCGACCCGGACGGCCCGGTCACCGTCGAGCTGGACGACGGCGACCACGTCGAGGCCGACGAGATCCTCTTCGCCACCGGCCGGGCCCCGCGCACCGACGACCTGGGCCTGGAGACGGTCGGCCTCGAACCCGGCGCCTGGCTCACCGTGGACGACAGCTGCCGCGTCGAGGGCACGGACTGGCTGTACGCGGTCGGGGACGTCAACCACCGGGCCCTGCTGACCCACCAGGGCAAGTACCAGGCCCGCGTCGCCGGTGCGGCGATCGCCGCACGCGCCCGGCAGGCCCCGGTGGACTCGGCCCCCTGGGGCCCCCACGCGGCCACCGCCGACCACGCAGCCGTCCCCCAGGTCGTCTTCACCGACCCCGAGGCCGCCTCGGTGGGCCTCACCCTCGCCGAGGCCGAACGCGCCGGCCACCGCGTACGCGCCGTCGACTACGACCTCGCCTCGGTCGCCGGGGCCGGCCTCTACGCCGACGGCTACCGGGGCCGCGCCCGTATGGTCGTGGACCTGGACCGGGAGGTCCTGCTCGGCGTCACCTTCGTCGGCCCGGGCGTCGGCGAGCTCCTGCACTCCGCGACGATCGCCGTCGCGGGCGAGGTCCCCATCGCCCGCCTGTGGCACGCGGTCCCGGCGTACCCGACCATCAGCGAGGTGTGGCTGCGGCTGCTGGAGACGTATCGAGGGTAGGAACCGCCGTTGTGCGCACACCGCCGAAGCGGCCTCGACGGGGGCTGGAGGATCCGGACCCTCTCGCGGGTTCCGGTGCGGTCGTGGTCGTGCGCGGCCGGGGTGGTCGTCCCTCCGGTTGCCATGACACGTGCAGGATCATGACCAGGACGCATGCGCCGCTCCTGTGCTCCGCCGGCCGGGCGGACGTCGACCACACGCACCGCGGGAGGTGTCACCACCGTGCCGCCCGGCCACAGCGGGTCAGGCGCGAGGGATGTGGTCGAAGTCGCTCAGCACCATCGTGGTGTCGGTGAGGGCGCCTGTGAGGGCTTGGAGGTGGAGGGCGTGACCGCGGGCGGAGGGGTGGATGCGGTCGACGGCGAAGAGTTCCGGTTGTGTGCTGTGCCGGGGATCCCGGAGGGGGACGGCGACGGCTCCGGCTCGTCGGGCCGCTGCGGTCTGGAGGTGTTCGAGGCGTCGGCTGCGGCGGGAGAGGGGGGTGCGTAGCCAGTGGCGGACGGCTGGTACGTGGCCCACGTCCCAACAGGTTCCGACCAGGACGTGCCAGCCGGCCCGGCGGAGTCGTGCGACGTGGTGGGCGAGGTTCTTCGCAGCGAGCCTGAGGGGGATGCCGGCGACGATGTCGTTGCTGCCGACGATGATCAAGGCGATTCCCGGCGGGTGAGGGTGACGGAGGGCCTTGCGGACCTGGTACTTCATCCTCCCGGTGGTGGTGCCGGGCCGCGCCAGAACCCGCAGGCGCACGGGGCGGCCGGCGGCCCGGCTGAGGGCGGCGGCGCACTGGGCGCCGAGAGTCTCGTCGACCGTGGAGGTACCGAGGGAAGCCGCGATGGAGTCGCCCAGGACGAGCAGGGAGAGCCCTGGGCCCCCATGACTTCCGTAGGTTCCGTCGGCGATGGGGAACGTCGTGTGCCGGTGGGGACGGAATCCGTTGCTCACGAGTGCGCGGGCGATGAGGTCTGCGGCGATCCGTCGCGTGGCGCCGGCCAGCCGACGGAGTTCTCGGGGGCGGCGCATCAGCGTTCCTGTCCCAGGGCGGCAGGGCGCCGTTCCCGGAAGCGGATGGACGTCCGGTGGAGGCGTTCGGTATGGGTGAGGAGTTCGGCGCGGCTCTGTTCTCCTCGAGCGCCGAGGTCGGTGCGCTCGCGGACGCGCAGGGCCTTGATGAGGGGCGTGAGGACGTCGTTGTGGAAGATCTCCAGGTCGTACCACCCGGCCAGGGCGATGCGGGCGTTCATCTCGGCGAATCCCGGAATCGTCTGGCCGGGCATGCGGAACTCCTTCACGGCTCGCCACAGGCCGGCCATGGCCTGGTCGGGAACGAGGTCGAGGAGGGCGGCGTAGAGGTCCCGGTAGAAGACCATGTGGAGGTTCTCGTCCTGCGCCACGCGGGCGAAGAGCCGAGCGCATACGCTTTCGCCGCAGTGCAGGCCGGTGTTGCGGTGTGCGACCCGGGTGGCCAGCTCCTGGATCATCACGTAGGCGAGACCGTGCAGCGGGTCGGAAGGCAGGTCGCCGGGGCGAGGCGGTGTGGACATGTACCGCATGCGGGCGCGTTCCAGGGCGACGGGGTCCACCGCGCGCGTGGTGTGGATGTAGGAGAGCATCACCGTGCTGTGCCGGTCCTCTTCGGCGGTCCAGCGGTGAAGCCATTCCTCCCAGGCGTTGTCTCGCGGGGCGTCGGCCGCGAGCCTGTGGTGGTAGACGGGGAGGTTCTCCTCGGTCAGGACGCTCAGGACGAGCGCTGACTTCGCTACGGGACTGAGCGCCGACTGCGCGTCCTGCCAGGACACGCCTTCGAGTGGACCGTCGTAGTCCTGGCCGCGGCTCCAGGGGACGTACTGGTGGGGAAACCACTCCTGGGCCATCGACAGATGGCGGTCGAGCAGGTCTGCCACCACCGGTTCCACTTCGGCGAACCAGTCTGTGGAGTGTTTCGGCACGAGAGGACCCTTTCGGAGTTCCGGCCAATCCGGAGCAGGCGGTGGTGCGGGCGCCGCCCCCCTCGTCGAGGAGCGGTGCGTGCTCCGGAGAGGGCTCGCGGTGCGGCGTTCGCGACCATGAGGTCGGAGCGGCACGCCGGTGGTTCAGGCTCGGGCGAGGACGAGGGCCGCGTTCTGCCCGCCGAAGCCGCTGGAGACGGTGAGGGCGGCGTCGATCCGCACGGGGCGCGGGAGCTTGGTGACGACGTCGAGGTCGATGACGGGGTCCATGCGGTCGAGGTTGGCAGTGGGTGGGATCAGCTGGTGCTGGAGTGTGAGGACGGTCAGTGCGGCTTCGATGGCACCGGCCGCACCCATGGAGTGTCCGATGACGCTCTTGTTGGCGGTGACCGGCGGCGGGGGGCGGAAGACCTGGTGCAGCGCCTGGGCCTCGGTCTTGTCGTTGAGCTCGGTGGAGGTGCCGTGGGCATTGACATGGCCGATGTCACGGGGAGCCAGGTCTGCGTCTGCCAGCGCCGAGCGGACCGCCTGGGCGAGCCCGTTGCCTTGGGGATCGGGGGAGGTGTAGTGATAGGCGTCGCAGGAGGATGCCTGGCCCGCCACGTAGGCGAGAGTACGGGCGCCGCGGGCTCGGGCGTGGCCGGTGCGCTCCAGGACGAGGATGCCCGCCCCTTCGCCCAGGACGAAGCCGTCGCGGTCTGCGTCGAAGGGGCGTGAGGCGCCGGCCGGGTCGTGGCAGCGTTTCGACAGGGCCTGCATCTGCCCGAATGTCACCGAGCACATGACGGAATTCGCGCTCTCGCTGCCTCCGCTGATCACGATGTCGCAGGCGCCGCTGCGCAGCAGGTCGCAGGCGACGGCCAGGGCGGTGGTGCCGGAGGCGCAGGCACTGCTGGTGGTGAAGCTGGGACCTTTGGCTCCCAGATCCAGGCTGACCGCGCCGGCCACCATGTTCGGCACGCTGCGGGGCAGGGCGAAGGGGGAGACCTTGTCCGTGCGGCCGTCCCGGAGGCGCCCGAATTCCACCGGGTAGGTGCTCAGGCTGTTCGCTCCCACCCCCAGGACGACGCCGACCCGGGAGGCGTCCCAGTCCTTGGAGTCCAAGGACGCGTGGGTGACGGCCTCACGTGCGGCGATGACGGCCATCTGGCCGAAACGGTCCAGGCGCATGTACATGCGGCCGCCCAGGCGCCGGCGACCATCGAGGTCGCGCACCCGACAGGAGAAGTCCACGGCGAGGCCGGTGAGTTCGGGATCACTGGTGGCGGTCGGGACGCCGGTGCACATGTGCTCCCAGGTAGCGGCCGTGCCCATTCCGGCGGGTGTCACCATCCCCAGGCCGGTGACGGCGATCGGTGGGCTGCTCACAGCTGCCCACCGGGGACGGCAGCGGGCAGGGTGGCGGCCTGACCGGCTGTGGCCGATTCGGCGAGGGCGGCGAGTTCGGCGAGGGTGATGTCCTGGCGGATGTCGGCGGCGGCCAGGCCGAGTCGTTCTTCGACGATCAGGGAGAGTTCGACGAGGGAGAGGCTGTCGAGATCGAGTTGGTCCAGAGTGGCGTGGGGGGCGATGCGGTCGGCCGGGACTTCGAAGTCCTGGATGAGGCAGTCGGTGATGATCTGATAGGTCGTGGTCATCGGCAAAACCTTCGCAGTGGTGGGAATCCGCGCGTCAGGGGCGCTGGTCGGGCAGGGGGGTTCGGTCAAGGGAGAGGTCCGGCGTCAACCGGTTCGGCTGGTCGGGCGGCGGTCCGGGGCGGGCAGGCCGGTGGGCGATCGGAAGCCGGCAGCTTGCGCCACGACAGGGCGGCGGCCAGCAGCGCTGCGCCCGCGCCCACGACCGCCGCGGTCGCCATACCGTGGACGAACGCCGCACCGATCTCCTGGACCAGGACGGACCCGGTGCCCGTACCCGGGTGACCGGCGCGCGTCAGCAGGTCCCGGTCCTCCTGGTCGTGGAGCAGGATCTGCGCGGCCGGGTGGGCCTGGAGGCGGTCTTCGATCCGCGCGGTGAAGACGGTGGCCAGGACCGAGCCCAGGACCGCGACCCCCAGGGTGGAGCCGACCTGCCGGGTGGCGTCGTTGAGGGCCGAGCCGAGGCCGGACTTCGCCGCGGGTACCGCGGTCAGCACGAGTTCGGTCGCCACCGGTGCCACCAACCCGCTGCCCACCCCCACCAGGGCCTCGAAAGCCAGGACATGGGTGTAGCCCGACCCGGTCTCCAGGCGGGCCATGACGGCGAACCCGCCTGCGACCAGCAGCAGACCGGTCGATACCGGCACGCGTGCGCCGAAGCGGCTGAGCAGTGCAGGCGCGAAAGCGGCGCCGACCGCCAGGGCGAGCGACAGCGGGATCGTACGTACTCCCGCTTCCCAGGGGCTGTGCCCGCGTACCTGCTGCAGGTAGAGGGTGAGGATGAACATGGCGCCCATGCCGCAGAACGACATCGCCGCGAGAGCGACGCAGGCCGGCCCCACCGGACCTCGTTTGAAGAGCGGAGGCGGAACCATCGGCCTGTCGGTGCGGACCTCCCAGGCGGTGAACAGTCCCAGCAGCACCCCCGCCACCGCGAAGGCCCCCAGGACCGTCGTACTGGTCCAGCCGCGGCCGGGTGCTTCGATGACCGCCCAGACCAAGGCCGAGAGCCCGGCACACGACAGGACGGCGCCCTGCCAGTCGAGTCTGCCCGGCCGTACGTCGCGGGACTCGGGAACCATCCGCAGGGCCACAGTGGCCAGGACCAGGGCGAGGGGGACGTTGATCCAGAACACGGCACGCCACGTGGCGTGCTCCACCAGCCAACCACCGGCGAGAGGACCGGCGAGCGCGCCGATGCCCGCGACGGCCGCCCACAGCGAGATCGCCCGCCGGCGCTCCGCGTCGTCGGGGAAGACGTGGACGATCGTCGCCAGCGTCGCGGGCATGAACAGCGCGGCGCCCAGCCCCATGCCGCAGCGCGCGACGATCACCTGTTCCACCGCGTCGGCCCGCGCGCCGAGCACCGACGCGAGCGCGCACACGACCAGTCCGGTGACGAACGCACGCCGACGACCGTAGGTGTCACCCAGGATGCCGGTGGCCAGGACACAACCGCCCAGGACAAGGGCGTACCCGTCGACGATCCACTGCGTCTGGGCCATGGAAGGACCCAGATCTTCCTGGAGCGCGGGGACGGCGACGTTCAGGACGGTGAAGTCCAGCCCCAGAAGGAACAGGGCGGCGCACACCACAGCGGTGCTCGCCCAAGCCCGCCGGCGGGACGCTTCGCCTGTCTCCTGTGCGGAAGGGGAGCCGGTCGGCGGGGCGGGCGGCTCCGCGCCGGGGCCGGTCAGTCCGCTCACCCGGACACCGGCGCGGCCGGGGCCGACGGCCGGTCCTCATGGCCGCGGCGCTGACGAGCGGCCAGTACCTGGGCTCGGCGTTCGACGAAAAGCCCGGCCCGGGCGTCGAGTCGTTCAAGGTGGGAGGCCAGGCTGTCGCGTGCCTGTTCGCCCTGGGGGCCGAGCCCTTCGAGGTCGAAGATCTTGAGGTTGCGCAGGAGCGGGATCAGGACGTCGTCATGGTGGATGCGCAGGTCGTACACGCCGGCGACGGCGATCTGGGCTGCCATCGGAGCGAAGCCCGGCATCGCGTGGCCGGGCATCCGGAACGCCCGCACGTTCTCCTCCACCGCCACCAGGACCTGGTCCGGGACGATCGCGAGAGCGGCGCGCAGCACTTCGCGGTAGAAGACCATGTGCAGGTTCTCGTCCTGCGCGATCCGCGCCATCAGCCGTTCGCACACCGGGTCACCGCTGAAGCGGCCGGTGTTGCGGTGGCTGACCCGGGTCGCGAGTTCCTGCAGCGCCACGTATGCCATTCCGCTCAGGCATCCGGTGGCCGGGGACTCGAAGCCGGTGCTGACCTGTGCCATTCGGGCCCGCTCCAGGGCGACGGGATCCACAGCGCGTGTCGCGTGGAGGTAGCCGCGGATGGAGGAGGCGTGCCGGTCCTCCTCCGCGGTCCACCGGTTGAGCCATTCCCCCCACGCTCCCTCGCGGGTCGAGTTCACCGCCAGGGCGTGGTGGTAGCCGGGCAGGTTGTCCTCGGTCAGGAGATTCATGACCAGGGCCGAACGTGCCGCGGGGTCCAGCCGTGACTGGTCCTCCTGCCACGGTTCGCCCTCCAACGGGCCCTCGAAGTTCCGACCGACGCTCCACGGCACGTACTGATGGGGAAACCACTCCCGCGCCGCAGCGATATGACGGTCCAGCAACCCGGCCGCGAGCGGCTCCAGTTCGGCGATCAGACTCGCATCGTCCCGCTTCGATCTCTTCACGAGGCGAGATCGTTCCGCGCTGGTAATCGAGTGGCAAATCCCCTTTCACCTGTATGGGTGCATCCGTCGTGTGTCGGCCCCGGTGGCCGGCCATCCGGCTCCCTGCACTCTCCGCCCCATGGCCGGGCCGGCGAGCCCGCCCCGCAGGGGACGCGGGCCGAGCCGACTCGGAGTGTCCGCCCCGGTCCGCGTGGCCGGTGGTGGCCTGCTCCAGGCCGGTGACCTCGTCGTGGTACCCGGGCCGGACCCGGCATCCCGGGGCCGTCGCCGATGCCGGGCGGCCCGGTCCCCCTCCGGCGGGGCGCGTCCCGGAGTCGGCGGCTGCCGGCAGTTCACCGGACGGACCGGGGCGACCGTAGCGGGCCCGCGCGACCATCAGGCGCCGCGAAGGCGCCTCGGCGGTAGGGTGCCGCTCGCAGTCCGGACGCCCCCTCCGTACGTCGGAGGCGGGGGCCCGGACCGGAGCGGGAGGAATGCGGCCCGCCCTCCCCGGCCATCGGGACGAGGCGGTGGGGCAGGGGGAGCCGGACGCCCCGGGGAACCCGCCCGCCCGCGTCCCCGAGCCCGCGGCGGGCCCCGAGCGCCTTGACGTGCCCTTCGCCGCCACCGGCGGAGGGGTGCACGGCCCCGACGGCATCGATGCCCACCGCTGTCCCGTCCGCGCGGCGCCGTCGTCGTGGACGCCCCGTCCCGTACGTCCGCCCCCCGCGAGGGCCTCCGCCCTCGACGGAGTCCCGCCGCGGACCGGCGCGGCGGGGGGAGCGCCGGGTGCGGGTGCCGGACGGGTGTGCCGGGGCAGGGGCGGCCGCGTACGGGGTTGGCCGAAAAGTGTGCCTTGTGTCGGCGGTCACCCGTTCCCGACAATCGGAACGCTTTGACGGGTGCATGACCATAATGTCGTCGCGCCCCTGTCGTGGTTCCCACAGCCCCCACGAAAGAAGGCAGTCCGTGAAGCAACTCCTGCGTGCGCTGAAGAGATGCTCCGTCGTCGTCGCCACCGCCGCCATCGCGGTCGTCGGCCTCCAGCCCGTCACGGCCTCGGCCGCCCCCAACCCCGTCGTCGGCGGAACCCGCGCCGCCCAGGGCGAGTTCCCCTTCATGGTCCGGCTCTCCATGGGCTGCGGCGGCGCCCTGTACGCCAAGGACATCGTCCTCACCGCCGCCCACTGCGTGAGCGGATCGGGCAACAACACCTCGATCACCGTCACCGGCGGCGTCGTCGACCTCCAGTCGTCCAGCGCGATCAAGGTCCGCTCCACCAAGGTCCTCCAGGCCCCCGGCTACAACGGCACCGGCAAGGACTGGGCGCTGATCAAGCTCGCCCAGCCCATCAACCAGCCCACGCTGAAGATCGCCACCACCACCGCCTACAACCAGGGCACGTTCACCGTCGCGGGCTGGGGCGCCAACCGCGAGGGCGGCAGCCAGCAGCGCTACCTGCTCAAGGCCAACGTCCCGTTCGTCTCCGACGCCGACTGCCGCTCCGCCTACGGCAGCGAGCTCGTGGCCAGTGAGGAGATCTGCGCCGGGTACCCCGACACCGGCGGCGTCGACACCTGCCAGGGCGACTCCGGCGGCCCGATGTTCCGCAGGGACAACGCCGGTGCGTGGATCCAGGTCGGCATCGTCAGCTGGGGCTACGGCTGCGCGCGGCCCGGCTACCCGGGCGTCTACACCGAGGTCTCGACCTTCGCCTCCGCCATCGCCTCGGCAGCCGGCACGCTCTGAGGCCGCGCACCACCGCCCGGTCGCCCTCGGGTGATCAGGGCTGATCCACCCCCTGGGGGCTCCCGTACGGACGGGAGCCCCCAGACCCGTCTCCGGACCGTCCCGGCCCAGCTCGGGGAACCGGCGCCGCCGTACCCGCCGCCCGCTCTCCGGGACCGTGCGCCGAGACGTCGCCAGGCCGCCGGGGCCACGCCGCGAAACCGTCGCACGGCCTTGCGCCCTCTGGGCCGCAGGCCGATGGGGGCGGGGGCGGGAACGCGTTGTCACTGGGGCCGCCTAGAGTCTCTCCCAACCGTCACGGTGCGTCGCCGTCGACGGGATTCTTCAGCGTGCCGCCGGTGTGGCGGCCGTCCGGAACAACGGGGAGAACAGCGCATGGGGTGGGTTTCGGCGGGCGACTACGAAGTCGCTCTGGAGGCGGGCAAGGTGGTCTGCCGCAACGGGAAGGGCCGACGGCTGAAGTCCGTTCCGGCGAAGTTGAAGGACGATCCGGCGGTCGTCGGTCTCCGGCAGCTCACCGAGTGGCTGGACCGGCACGAGCGCCGGTGCCTGAGCGACGTCGAGCAGTGGATGGTGCGTTCGCTGCCCGTCCCCACCGCCGTGCTCGCCCGGGTCTGGCCCGACCCGGCGTGGCAGGCGGCCCTGAAGGACGTGGTGGTCACCGGCGCGGACGGCGGAGTCGCCGGGTTCCTGCGCGACGTCGACCCCGAGCGCGGTCTCGGCCTCGTCGACCTGGACGGCGACACGGTCCGCATCACCCCGGACGTCGTCAGCGTCCCCCACCCCGTCCTCCTCGACGATCTCGACGAGCTGCGGGAGTTCGCGGTCGAACTGGAGGTGCGCCAGAACGTGGAGCAGCTGTTCCGCGAGGTGTGGCGCCGCCCGGCCGGCCTGGCCCCCGACACCGTCTCCGTGGACACCTACGCCGGAGGGGTCTTCAAGGAGCTGCGCTTCCTGCACGGCCGCGTCACCCAGCTCGGCTACCGGTCGCGCGGCGGGTACGCGGTCTGCCCCGTCATCGAGGACGGCGTCGGCGTCGAGGCGCGCATCTGGATCGGCGAACACGACGGATACGACGCGTACGACACCGAGACGGGGCCTCTGGGCTGGACCGACGCCTCGGGGCGCACTCTGACGGCCGCCGAGGTCGGCGCCGTGGCGTGGTCCGAGGGCATGCGGATGGCGGCGGCGCTCTACGCCGGCCGCGACGTGGAGGACGAGGAGCGGGCGGCATGAGCATCACGACGAACACCGGAGCGAACACGGCGGCAGCGGTCCCGGCGCCCCTTCCCGGCCAGAACCGGGGCCCCGGCGCCTCCACCCGCGCCGCCGAGGCCCGTGCGGCGACCCTGCTGGACGCGGGTGCGGTCCTCCCGGCCGGCACGACCGACCGGGACGACGCCGACACGCTGACCGCCCGCACCTACACGCACACCGCCCTCGGGGACCGCCCGGTGGTCCGGCTCGTGCCGGGCACGCTGGGCGAGGCCGAGGACCTGGCCCTGGAGTTCCTGGGGCTGGCCCGGGCCCCGGAGGCCCCCGTCGTGGGACAGGTCCGCCGCGAGACGCTGGGCTTCCCCGCCTGGGCCCTGGTCAACGACCCGGCCAACGGGCACCACGCCCTCGCCCTGGTCAAGGACATCGAGCGGCTGGGACGGCAGGCCAAGACCCGTGCCGGTGCGGCCAAGGAGGGCTTCGACGAGCTCGGCACCCGCCTCGGCCGGGCCGTGCCGCACTTCCTCCCCACCTACTACGAGCAGGTGGCGCGCCTCTTCCTCCAGGCCGAGAACGCCACCTACGCCGCCTCCTTCTTCGGCAAGGCCCGTGAGGCCGAGCGGGTCCACGGCCTGGTCGTGGACGAGGACCGGCAGCGCGCCGTCTTCCTGGAGTTCGCCCTCGCCGGCGCGCTGACCGTCAAGGCGCTGCGGCAGTACGTGCGCGACCTGGTGGCCCGGCTCGCGCCGGCGGACGCCTGGGCGCAGTTCCGCCGCCTGCTGGTCGAACGCTGCGCGGCCGGCATGCCGCCTTACGCGGCGCTGCCGCAGGACGTACGCACCCTGGTCAAGGCCGCCGGGCTGGACCGCGACAGTGCCGAACGCGAACTGGTGGCCGACCTGATCGGCTCTCCCGGCGTCGTCCGAGCCCCCGCCTCGTTCTGGGCGACCTACGGTCCGGCGCTCATCGCCCTCGCCCGGGCGGACGCATCCGTGCGGGGCCGGCTCCTCGGATTCTTCCCGGAGACCTTCAGCGAGGGCGGCGAGGGCGCGGACGGCGAATCCGGCTGGCTCGCGCTGCTGGCCGAGTCCGGCGCCGAGGAACTGCTGACCGCCCTCCCGGGCGCTTCCGGCCGGACCTCCTCCGACCCCGCGGCCCCGCTCGACACGGCCGTCTCCCCGGCCGACTGGCTCGCCCGCTGGGAGGCGTACCGGCGGCGCAACCGGGTCACCTCGGGCCGCAGCCCGCGCACCCTGGACCTGGCCGCCCGGATGGCGGACCGGCTGCGCGCGGACGGACGCCCCGTCGAACTGTTCCAGGGCCGCTGGCGGCGCACCGCCGACCTGGACCTCCTCGACCTCTTCCTCGCCTCCGGGGTCCCCGTGGCCGAGCCCGACGACGAGAACACGGGCCGTGGCCGCGAGCGGTCGCACGGCTTCGCGCTGGGCGAGTGGCTCGCCGACGACGCACCGGGGTGCCGCGACCTCGCCGCCGTCGCCGACCACCCGGACTTCCGCGACCTCCTGCGCCGGAACGTCGGCGGCCTCGGCCACAGCCGCGGCCAGCGGCTCAGCGACGCCGGTATGGCGAAGCTGGCCGCGCACCCGGTGCTCTCCGCCCTCCTGCGCGAGTGGCTGACCGGCTGCGCCGAGGAGTACACCACGGCGCGGGGCATCCCCGGACTGCGCCTGGCCTTCAACAAGCTCTCTCCGTTCCGCTCGGTGGTCGCGGACGTCGCCCCCGAGGCCGCCCGCCTTCTCGAGCGGCACGACGTCGTGCCGCTGCTCGTCTCCACCCTGCGCACCGGCGTCTTCGACGAACTGGGCTGGCCCGCGCTGGACGAGACCTACGACGAACTGGCCGCCGAGGTCGCCGCCGCAGGGCGCGGGCGGAACAACCGGGCGCAGAACGTCGGCGTCACCGACGCGTGGCCCGCGCTGATCCTGAACACGCCGGAGCGGGCCGTCGTCGTCGGCCCGGAGGGCGTGCTGCTGCGGCACACCCTGCGCCTGCCCGCCACCACCGACCGGTGGCGGACACCTGCATTCCGCTACGTCGACGGCGAACTGCTGGTGATCTGGTGGGAGGACGACGAGCAGCGCGGCTACTGGTCGCACCGCCCCGCCGAGGTGTTCACCGTCAGCGGCGACCAGGTCCCCCGCTGGGGCCGCCCCAGCCTCTCGGACGAGGTCAGCGTGCCGCTGCCCGGCGGCGGCCGTGCCACGGGCGGCAAGGCCCTGCACGCGGGCGACACCGCCCTCCCGCCCCACCGCGCCGTCCTCTCCGACGGCACCGGGCACTGGCGGGAGGGCCACCAGGGCACCCAGCGCGTATGGCTGGAGTACGACCCGGCCGCCGGCACCCACGGCCGTGCCTCCCTCCCCGCCTTCCTCCGCTCCGGAATCCAGGACGGCGCCCGTCTCCTCGCCGAACACTGCCAGGTGCTGCCCCTCCAGCCCGGTCTGGAGACCACCCCGTTCGGCACGGACGGCACGGTCCTCGGCCGGTGGGTCCGCCGCACCGCCGTCGAGCCCGGCGCCGCCGCGCCCGCGGACGGCTCCCGGACCGTCGCCGGCACCCCCGACGGCCACACGGTCGCCCTGCCCCACCCGTTGCCCGACGGAACCATCGCGGTGCCGCTCGGCGCCCTCACCCTGCCCGGCGGGTCACGGGCCGTCGCGGTTCTGCGCCACCGTTTCGTCGAAGTGCACCCCGCGGACACCGACGGCACCGCCTGCCTGTGGTCCGTCGGCACCGATTCCTCCCGCGGGGGCGATGCGGCGGGCACCCCCTACGTGCCTCCCGTCGCCTACTGGCACGCCCTGCGCCCGAGGGACGAACAGGGCTCCGCCGCCCTGCGGAAGCTGACCGACGACCGCGGCCAGGAGTTGTTCGACGCGGTCGCCGACGCGGTCATCCGGCACACCCGGGCATCCCGGGCCGTCGAGGAGTACACCGGGCCCTCGGCGTGGGAGATGAGCGAGGAGGCCGTCGCCCGGGTACTGCCCGAGGTGTCCGACGAACGGCTCCTCACCGGCGTCACCGCCGTCGCGTGGAACGCGGTGGACCGGGCCGTCGAGGTCATCCGGTACCTGGACCCGCCCGCACCCGCGCAGCCGGCCACGCCCCAGCACACCGCACGCACCAAGGGCATGTTCTTCGACCACGAGCCCGAGCACGGCGACGACACGACCCTGCGGGCCGCCACCGCCTGGGGCTCCGAGCAGATGCGCGGCTCCTGGTGGGGAGGCGGCAGCCGGTGGACGGCGATCCGGCAGATCCTCGCCGTCAACCACGTCCTCGGCGGCGAGCCGGCGTTCGGCCCGCCCCCGCCGTCGAAGGTCCCCTTCACCCCCGTGGACGGCTGGCGGCGCGACGAGTACACGGTGCCCGGCGAGTCCCCCTCCTGGACCTCCCTCCTCGACACGCTGCCCGAACTGGCGTACCGAGCAGCCTCCGAGGCCACCCTCCCCGGCCACCGCGCCGGGCTCCTCGTCCTGCTGGAAGCGCTGGCGGCCGGTCCGCTGGCCGACCCGGCCGGCACGGTCCGGAGGGTGGTGCTCGTCGAACCGCTCGACGCGTCGGCCCCCGGGCGGACGGGGCGCCCCGAGGCCGTGCACCGCCTCGGCCAGGTACTGCGCAAGGGCCCCCGCACCGTCGTGATCATCGCCGACCAGGGCCGCAACTCACGGGACGACGCGGCCCGCTGGCTCGCCCTGGACCACGACCCGACCGGAGTCTTCGGCCCCGTCCCCGGCTTCACCCTCGACCGCGAGCACGTCTACCGGCAGGGCATCGCCCGCGACCGGCTGACCCGGCTCACCGCCCTGGTACGGGAGAAGGGCCCGGCCCCCTGGCGTCCGGAAGCCGCCGAGGCGTTCCACACGGCCACCGGAATCGGCCCCCTCCAGGCCACCGCCCTCCTGTCGGCGGCCGTCGAGGAGCCCGGCGCCGAGGCGCTGGCCCTGCTCGGCGCGAAGACCCGCGCCTTCGAAGCCGCCCAGGAACGGCTGGACGCCCTGCCCCGCGACGACCGGCACACCGTGCTCCGGGCGCTGCTGCCCGCGGACCCGGCCGAGCTGTGGTCCACGGGCCCCGACGTCCCGGCCGCCGCCGAGGCGTGGCGGGAACGCCTCGGCTCCCTCGTCCGCGTCCCCGAGGAACTGGACCTCGACCTCACCGGCGCCTCGGCCTCCTCGGTCGACCTGATCCTCAACGCGGGCGCCCGGAGCTGGCTTGCCCACGGCACCCCCGTACCGGAGGGCAGCGACCGCCCGGCCCTCCGCCGCGTGAGCGCACGCGGCGTGATCTCCGGCGCCCTGACCGCCCTGCGCACCCTCGCGTACACGCTGCCGTACGGGCACCCCCTGCGGGCTCACCTGCCCGTCGGCCTCGCGGCTCTGCGCGGCCGCCTCGCCGACCCCGGGCTGGTGCTGGACCTCGGCCTGGACTGGAGCGACTCCGGGGGGTCGGTCGCCCCCGCCGTCCGCGCCGCCCACGGCCTCCCCGAGGCCGGCGGAGCCGACGCCGACGGACTGGTCAGGGCCGGCGCCGCGCTGCTCCTCACCCCCGGTTACGGCAACAGGGAGAAGCTGCTGATCCGCCCGGCCGGACTCGACGGCCCCGACGATCCGGCGTTCGGACTGGTCGAGGGCATCGTCAGCCCCCATGCCACCGGAGACCTCCACGCCCTGCGCTCCCTGCTGGGCCAGGAGACCGACGCCCTGGCCGCGGCGGGCGCACCGGACGGCTCCCCGCACCACCCGGCCCAGGACCCGACCCGCGCGGTGCCGGAGCTGGTGGCCGAGGCCGCCGACGCCCTCGCGCTGAGCGCGGACGCCGCCGCGCTCTACCTGATGCTGCTCGCCCTGCCCGACCCCACGGACCGCAACTGCGTCCGCTGGACCGAGTGGAAGCCGGCACGGATCAAGAAGGCCCGCGCGGAACTCGCCGCCACCGGCCTCGTCGTGGAGGCGAAGCGCTCCCGCGCCGGCCGCACCCTCTTCCTGCCCTGCGGCTGGCTGGAACGCGGCGCCCCCGGGCTGCCGCTGGAGACCTGGAAGGAAAGCCTGTACCCCGTGGCGGGGTCCGCCCGGGCCCTGCCCCACCTCCCCGTGCCCGCGCTGTTCGCAGCCGCCTGGGCGCGGACCCGGGGCGGCGACGCCCCCGCCTTCGAAGAACTGGACACCCGCGCCACCCGGAAGGGCCGCCGTCGATGACGAACGACACCACGACCGCCTCGGACACCACCGCGGGAGGTCTGCCGGGCCAGGCGACGGCGCCCGGCCGCGCGCCGCGGCAGATCACGCCGCCCGAGGACCGGTACGCCACCGAGCTGGCCTTCCTCGCGGCCCACGACTCCGGGCCCCGCCCGCCGGGCTGGCTGCTCACCCCCCGTGCCGTCGTCACCTTCGTGATGGGCAGTTCGGGCGACGCACTGAGCCTGCCTAAGGGGGCCCGGCCCGCAGCCGGAGTGCCGCGCCGCCTGGTGATCGAGCAGAAGTTCGTCGGCGAGCGGGCCCTGGTCGAACGGTGTGTGGTCACCCTCGCCGGGGAACGAGGGCTCCTTCTCGTGGGGGAGCCCGGCACCGCCAAGTCCATGCTCTCCGAGCTGCTGTCGGCGGCCGTCTGCGGGACCAGCGCGCTCACCGTGCAGGGGACCGCGGGCACCACCGAGGACCAGCTCAAGTACGGCTGGAACTACGCGCTGCTGCTCGCCCAGGGGCCCACCGAGCAGGCCCTGGTGCCCTCACCGGTCCTCGCCGCCATGACCCGGGGGGCCGTCGCCCGCGTCGAGGAGGTCACCCGCTGCCTGCCGGAGGTCCAGGACGCCCTCGTCTCCCTGCTCTCCGAGCGGCGGATCGCCGTGCCCGAACTCGCGGGCGGCGAGGGTGCCCAGGTGCACGCCGCCCCCGGCTTCACCCTCATCGCCACCGCCAACCTCCGGGACAAGGGCGTCTCGGAGATGTCCGCGGCGCTGAAGCGGCGCTTCAACTTCGAGACCGTGGGGCCCATCGGGGACGTGGACGCCGAGACCGCGCTCGTCCGGAGCCAGTCGCGGGCCGCGGTCGAACGCGTGGGCGCGGCCTACCAGGTGGACGACGCGGTCCTCGAAGCCCTGGTCACCGCCTTCCGGGACCTGCGTGAGGGCCGTTCCGCGGAGGGCTGGGAGGTCGAGCGCCCCTCCACGGTGATGAGCACGGCGGAGGCGGTCTCCGTCGCGGGCGCCCTGGGCCTGGCCGCGGCGTATTTCCCCGGTGACCGGGATGTGCTCTCCCTGCTCCCCGGCCACCTGCTCGGCGTCGTCCGCAAGGACGACCCCGCCGACGCGGCACGGCTGCTGGGGTACTGGGACGGGCCGGTGCGCAGGCGGGCGGAGCAGGGGTCGGCCACCTGGCGCGCCCTGTGGGACCTGCGCTCGGTGCTGGAGAGCTGACGGATGAACGAGTCGACCATTCCCGGGCCGGGGCCGGGGCCGGGGCCGGAGCCCGGGCCGAGGACGGGCGCGGGCGCCACCCGTGAGACGCCGCCCGCCTCCGACGCGCGGGCCGGCGCCCCCGTACCGGGCCCGGCGGGCGGACCGACCACCTCGGAAGCCGCGGTGGAGGCCCTCGCGGAGGCCGGCCCCGGGGCACCGTTCCTGATCGGGGTGCGCCACCACGCGCCGTCGCTGGCTGCCGCCGTGCCGGCACTGCTGGACGCGGCGGCCCCCGACGTCCTCCTCGTCGAACTGCCCGCCGAGTTCCAACACTGGCTGGGCTGGCTGGCCCACGAGGAGACCGAGGCCCCGGTGGCGCTGGCCGCCGTGCCCGCACACGGGCCCGGAGCCGGTCCGGCGGGCGAACGGGGTCCGGCCTTCTACCCGTTCGCCGACTTCTCGCCCGAACTGGTCGCTCTGCGCTGGGCCGCGCGAAACGGCGTCCCCGCCGTGGCCTGCGACCTGCCCCTGGCCGACCGGGCGTGGGACGGGGGCGGCGACGGCGTCCCCGCCCCCGTCCCCGGGGCCGCCTCCGCACCCGTGCCGGGGGAGGGGCACGGGCTGTCCGCCGCGCTCAGGTCCCGGCTGACCGGCCGGGACGGCGACGACCTGTGGGACCGGTTGGTGGAGGCCCAGGCGCCCGGTTCGACGCCCGAGGCACTCCGCCGTGCCGCCCTGCTCACCGGCTGGGCGCTGCGCTACGAGGCCGAGGCGCGCGGCGGGGTGCACGGCACGGACCTGGCGCGCGAGGCGTGCATGCGCGGACATCTCGCCGAGGCCCTGGCGAGCGGCCGGAGGCCGGCCGTCGTGGTGGGGGCCTTCCACACCCCGGCGCTGCTTCCGTCGGCCACGGGGACCGCCGGGGCCACGGGGACCGTCCGGGCTACGGGGGCCTCCGGGACTGCCGGAGGGCCGAGCCCGACCGGGGGCGCCGCGGGGGCGGGGGAGTGCACGGTCTCCCTCATCCCCTACACGTACCCGCTGCTCGACTCACGGTCCGGCTACCCGGCCGGCATCCGGGATCCGGAGTGGCAGCACACCGTCCTGGAGGCCGCCGGAGACCCGGCCGCGGTGCACGAGGCGTTGATCCGCACCGCGGTACGCCTCTGCGCCGCTCTGCGCGAACAGGGCCACCCCTACGGTCCGGCGGACGGCAGGGAGGTCGTCCGGGTCGCCGGCGACCTGGCCCGCCTGCGCGATCTGCCCGCGCCGGGCCGCGGGGAACTCCTGGAGGCCGTGCAGACGGTGCTGGGGCGCGGCGAGACCTACGGCACGGGCCGCGCCGTGGCCCAGGCGCTCGAACGCGTGCTCGTCGGAGCCCGTACCGGACGACCGGCGCCCGCCGCCCCCCGCAGCGGACTCTGCCCCGCCGTCGAGGCCGAGACCGCGGAGCTCGGGCTCCCCGGGCCGGGGGACGCGCACGAGAGGACACCGCGCGACCTGCGACTCGACCCCGCGCGCTCCACCCTGGACCGCCGCCGCGACCTGTTGCTGCGCAGACTGACGGTGTGCGGCATCCCTTACGCCCAGGAGCAGAAGGTGGCCGGCGCGGCGGGGGGTGAAGGGCTGACGACCCGCTGGCAGGTGCGGTGGACCCCGGCGACGGCCGCGATGCTCACCGCGGCCGGGGCCCGCGGCGTCACCCCGGCCCAGGCGGCCGAGGGCGTGCTGCGGCAGCGCCACGCGGCCGAGCGCGCGGCGGGCGGCCCGACGGCCGCCCAGGTCGTCCGCGGCCTCGCGGAGGCCGCCGCGTGCGGGCTGCCCGCTCCGGCCGACGAACGCCTGACCGAACTGGCGGTCGTTCTCCCGGCCGGCGGCACCCTGCCCGAACTCCTCGCCGGACTCGACCTGCTGGACCGCATCGACGCGGGCCACCTGTCGGGTCCGCCCGCACCGGAGGGCCCCGAAGCCCCGTCCGACGGTCCTGCGGCCCTGGACACCTCGGACGGTCCTGCGGTCCTGGACGCCGCGGACAATCCTGCGGTCCTGGATGCCGCCGACGCCGCACGGGCCGCCCGCACCGCGCACGCGGCGGAACTGCTGACCGCCGCCGCGGTGCGCCAGGTCGACGGCCTGACCGGCTCCGAGAAGCCCGAGGACGCCCGCGCCCTGCTCGAACTGGCGCAGCGGGCGGACCGGCTGGGCGGCATCCGACTCACCGACGCCCTCGCCCGACTGGCCGCCGAGGGCGCCCCGCTGATCGCCGCGGCCGCCGGAGCGGTCAGGGTGCTCACCGGCCACGAAGAGGCCGAGGCGTTCGGGGAGCGCGTCGCCTCCTGGGTGGACGGAGCCGTGGACGGCGCCTCCCGGACCACGCTCACCGCGCGCCTCACCGGCGTCCTGACGGTCGCAGGCCCGCTCCTGACCGTCGGCGCCGGAGCCCTGGACCCGTTGCTGGACCGGGTGGTCGAGCTGGACGACTCCGCCTTCCTGGCCCGGCTCCCCGCCCTGCGCGGCGGCTTCGACGCCCTGAGCCCGGCCGCCCGGGACCGCCTGCTGGGCACCGTCGAGGAGCGGCTGGGCGAACGGGTGGACACCCTCGACGGGGACGACCCGGCGGAGCTGGCCCGCCGAACGGCCGCCGACCTCGCCGCCCGCGAGCTCCTGACCGCTCTCGGCCTTCCCGTCACGGCGCCCGCCCCCGGCGACCGCCTCCCCCCTCGGCCCGGCGGCTCCACGACGACGTGCCCCGCCGCTGCCCCCGGGCCGGCGCGCCCCGCGGGGGCCGCTCCCCGCACCGCGGCCCCGGCCGAGGTGACCACCGCCACCGCGCCTCCTGCCCGGGCCACCCCCGTCACGGCGCCCCCGCCCGGGGCGGCCCCCGGCAGGGCGCCCTCCACCGGCGCGGCCCCCGCCCGGGCCCTCGCGCCCGCCGACCGGTGGCGGCTCGTGCTCGGCCGGAGCACCGACCGGCTGCCGTCCGGCGCCGCCCGTCTGGCGACCGCGCTGGACGAGCTCTACGGAGCGGGCCGCGGCGAGGGTTCGCGCGGCGGCCTCCCCGGTCACGGCGGCTCCGGAGCGGGCGGCGGCCGGGAGCCGTCGTTCCCCGGCGTCCGCGAGTGGTCCGAGGAGCTGGCCGCCCTGTTCGGCCCCGGCGTCCGCGAAGAGGTCCTGGCCGCCGCGGCCATGACAGGACGCCAGGACGTCCTGGCCGAACTCGACCCGGCGGCCGTGACCCCTTCCGTGGAGCTGCTCCGGACGATCCTGCAGTACGCCGGCGGGCTTCCCGAGGCCCGTCTCGCAGCGCTCCGCCCGCTGGTGCGCCGTCTGGTCGACGAACTGACCCGGCAGCTCGCCACCCGGCTGCGCCCCGCGCTGACCGGTACGACGACGGCCCGGCCCACCCGCCGCCCCGGCGGGAGGCTCGACCTGCCGCGCACGCTGCACGCCAATCTGGCCACCGCCCGCCGGACGGCCGACGGCACGATCCGGGTGGTTCCCGAGAAGCCGGTCTTCCGCAGTCGCGCCCGCCGGTCGGCCGACTGGCGCCTGATCCTGGTCACGGACGTCTCCGGATCGATGGAGGCCTCCACCATCTGGTCCGCGCTGACCGCCTCCGTGCTCGCCGGGGTGCCGACCCTGAGCACCCATTTCCTGGCGTTCTCCACCGAGGTCGTCGACCTCACCGGCCATGTGCGCGACCCCCTCTCCCTCCTGCTGGAAGTGAGCGTGGGCGGCGGAACGCACATCGCCGCCGGGCTCCGGCACGCCCGCGGCCTGATCGAGGTGCCCTCCCGCACCCTCGTCGTCGTCATCAGCGACTTCGAGGAGGGGGCGCCGCTCGCCGGACTGCTGGCCGAGGTACGGGCGCTGGTGAACACCGGCTGCCACGTCCTCGGGTGTGCGAGCCTCGACGACGCGGGCCGGCCCCGCTACTCGACGGGCGTCGCCGGGCAACTCGTGGCCGCAGGCATGCCCGTGGCGGCCCTGAGCCCACTCGAACTGGCCCGCTGGATAGGGGAGAGGACCGCATGAACACCGCCCAGTTGCCGCCCGTCGCACCGGAGGTCACGGCCACGCTGGTCGAGGGCCTCTCGCCCCGGCTGCGCAAGCGGCTGGACGCGGCGGTCGCCAAGCTCGGCTCCCGCCCGACGCATCGCGACGGGGACACCGCGACGGTCGAGGTCGATGACGAGACCGAGCTGCGCCTGCACGCCCCGGGCGGCATGGTGGCGAAGGCGGAGGACATCGTCTGCGGTTGCCTCCTCGCCCCGGCCTGCGTCCACCGCGCGGCCGCGGCCTGCGCCGCCCCCACGGCCGACCCGGCTCCGGAGCCGGCCGAGCGGCCCGCTCCGGAAGTCCCCGGCCCGGCCGCGGCGACTGACGACCCCGCCGCCTCCTCGCCTCTGGCGGCGAGCCCGGCCCAGCGCGCCGCCGCCGACGCCCTGTGGGCGGCGGGCGCCGCCGTGCTGGAGGCCGGTGTCGACGGGGCCGGGGCCGTCGCCCAGTCGGCCCTCCTGCGCGCCGCCCACACCGCCCGGCTCCGTCATCTGCCCCGCGCCGCGGGCGCCGCGCTGTCGGTCGTCACCCTGCTGCGCGCGGCCCGCGCCGGGGATCCGTCCTACCGCACCGCCGACCTTGTCACCGCCCTGGCCGAACTCCTGGGCACCGCCCGCCGCGTGGGGACCGCCTCCGGCGCGGAGCTGGCCGCCGTCAGAGGCCGTGTGCGCCGCCCGTACGGCCAGGACGGCTCGCTCCGCCTGTACGGCCTGTTCACCGAGCCCGTCGTCACCGACTCGGGGCACGGCGGCGTCCGCACCTGGGTTGCCGGAGCCGACGGCCGCCTCTTCACGGTCGGCGATGTGGCGCCCGGCGGTGCGGGGCGCGCCCTCGGCGTGGCCGACCGGACCGTGCGCCTGGGCGACAGCGCGCTCACCCACCGGGAGCTGGGCCGCGCCGGTCTGGCCGTTTCGGGGGCGACGGTCTCGCCGGACGGCAGACTGGGCGCCGGCAAAGGCGTCAAGGCCGTCACCGCCCGGGGCGCGGCGTGGACGGAGCCACCGCTCGCCTCCCTCTGGGAGACCCCGCCGTCCGAACAGGCCGCCCGAGCCCTGCGGGCCACCGCGCGCTACGCGGACCCGGACGCCGGGGGCAGCGACCTGCTCTTCCTGGACGTCGAACTCCTCGGCGCGGTACGGGAGCCGGGCGGCGCCTGCCTGCTCGCGCTGTGCGAGGGCGGCGTTCCCGTGCGGCTCGCCGTCGCCGACGACGACCCCGCCCTGGCCCACCGCGACAACCTGACCCTGCTGGCCGCCGCACCGGGGACGCGGTTGAGGATCATCGGCCGCCTGGCCCCCGCGCCGCATCCCCGGCTCACCCTGCTCGCGTGCTCGCACCCCACCGGTGAGGGCCCGGTCGACCTCGGCCTCGACCGCCTGGGCCGCGCCGACCTCCCGGACCCGGCCGCACCCGTGCGCCTCGCCCCACCGCAGCCCGCCGGCCCCGGCGCGTCATCGCCTCTGTACCTCCTGGAGCGCCGGGTCGAACAGACGGTGCCGGCGGGCCGCGCCGCCCTCGGCATGCTGGGCGACGTCACCGCCGAGGCCCGGCGGATCCGCCGCGGCGGTCTTCCCACCGCCGCCGATCTCCTCACCGCGCTGTGCGCCTCGGCGGCCCGGCGCGAGCGCGATCTCTTCGGCCGTCTCCTCCCCGCCGACACCGACGGCTTCGCCGCCCACTGGCTGGCCGCCGCCCGCTACACGGCGGCCGTGGGCGAGTCCCTGTGCGCGGCGGCCTGGAACGCGACGGGGGAGGACCGCCCGGAAGCGTCGTCCGGCCCCGTCCCCGTCCCTGTGCGGGAGGCGTCGGGCTGAGGCGTGGACCACTTTCCCCGATAGCCGGTGTGATCGTGTTTGGGGTCGCCGATCGGGGACAGACGGTCCTTCGGCGTGCTTGGGCAGTCAGGCACACACTCGCGGGAGCGGCATCCTGTCGTCGTGAGGTGTTCCTCGTCGGTGCCCTCCCGTGTTGTCCACGAACAGCAGTCATCGGGAGACGCGCATGTCCACCACATCGCAGCGCCTTCGGCGCTCCGCCGTAGCGGAACACGGCACGACCGCCACCACCGCTCCTGCGGCGCTTCCACGGGTCGAGGACCCCGCGAAGATCGCCCCGAAGGACGCACGGGCGCTGGGAGCCTTGTTCTTCGAACAGTTGCAGGTGCTTGAAGAAGGCACACACGAATACCAGTACGCCCGCAACACCCTGATCGAGATGAACCTGTCCCTGGTCCATTTCGCCGCCAAGCGATTCCGCAATCGCGGCAGCGGCGAGATGGAGGACATCATCCAGGTGGGCACGATCGGGCTGATCAAGGCGATCGACCGGTTCGAGCTCAGCCGGGAGGTCGAGTTCACCTCGTTCGCCATCCCCTACATCGTGGGGGAGATCAAGCGGTTCTTCCGCGACTCGACGTGGGCCGTCCACGTGCCGCGGAGGTTGCAGGAACTTCGTGTGACCCTGGCCAAGACCCGGGAGACCCTCGCCGGGCGGCTCGACCGCGATCCCACGGTCGCCGAACTGGCCCGGCATCTGGAGCTCAGCGAGGACGAGGTCATCGAGGGCCTCATAGCGGCCAACGGCTACACCGCGGGCTCCCTGGACCTGCCCATCGGCGTCGAACAGAACAGCGCCGAGACGGTCACCTACGGAGACATCAAGGGCGACGTCGACCCTGCCATGGAGCTGGTCGAAGACCTGCACGCCCTGGCCCCGCTGCTGGAGCAACTGGAAGAGCGGGATCGCGAGATCGTGGCGATGCGCTTCGGTCAGGAGATGACGCAGGCCCAGATCGGCGAGAAGCTCGGCATCTCGCAGATGCATGTCTCCCGCTTGCTGACCCGACTGCTCACCCGGCTCCGCAAGGAGATGCTCACCCAGAACTGACCGCGCCCGCGGGAAGGGGGGTGAGGGCCGGCCGGCCCTCACCCCCCTTCCCGCTGCTGTGCGCCCGGCCCCGCTATCCGACGGTGCTGCCGGCCGGGTCGCCGCTCGGGTCGTCGTGCAGCGAGATCCGCACCCGCACCCGCTTGCCGACCGGCTCCCGGTGCACCGTGAAGCTCTGGCAGACCATGAGGACCAGCTCCAGACCGTGCCGGCCGATCCGGGAGGGGTCCGCCGGGGAGGCGGCGGGAAGAACGGAGCCCGAGTCCCACATGACGATCTCGAGGCCGGTGCGGGTGGCTTCCAGGTCCAGCAGGCACGGACCCGGCGCGTATTTGCAGACATTGGTGGCCAGCTCGCTCACCACCAACTGCGCGACGTCCGTCGCCCGCTCGGAGACCTCCAGACCGTGCCGGGACCGGGCGTCGGCGAGGAAGTCCCTCACGAAGGCACGGGCCTGGGCGATCTCGCCCGACACCATCTCGTAACCGGCGCTGTCCCGCGCCACGACCGTGGCGCCGGCCTCTCGCCGGTCCTGCCCAAGCGCTTCGCGCACCAACAACCGCTCCATAATTCTGCCCCCGTCACACGCCCGCCCTCGATCCAGCGGGAACGACCCCTTCCCGCCTACCCACCCCCATCGGTTTCAGTCACACGGCCTCGCGAAAGGCGGTCGCCGCCCGGTCTCCGCCTCGTCCCCGCCGGGCGGCGGGGCCCCACCCGGGTGCCGCACCAGGAGTGGGCCGCGGCCATGACAGGGGGGCCGGCCGAACCCGGGGCAGAGCGCGGCGGGCTCCCCGCGAAACCCCCGCAGGGAGCTTGCCGCCCGCTCAGGTGTTCCGGCGCAGCTCCAGGGTGCAGCACTTCACGCTGCCGCCCGCCTTGAGGAGCTCGGAGAGGTCCACCCCGATCGGGTTGAACCCGCGCTCCCGCATCTTTTCGGCCAGCTCCGTCGCGTTCTGCGGCAGCACCACGTTGTACCCGTCCGACGTCGCGTTCAGCCCGAAGGCCGCGGCGTCGGCGGGGGTGGCCAGGAGGGCGTCCGGGAACAGGCGCTCCAGGACGGCCCGGCTCCCCGGGGAGAAGGCCGCCGGGTAGTAGGCGACCGTCTTCTCGTCGAGCACGGTCAGGGCCGTGTCCAGGTGGTAGTAGTCGGGGTCGACGAGGGTCAGCCCGATCACGGGGCGTCCGAAGTACTCCTGAGCCTCGTCGTGGGACCGCGGATCGCTGCGGAAGCCGGTGCCGGCGAGCAGCCAGTCGCCCGCCAGGAGGTAGTCCCCTTCCCCCTCGTTGACGAAGGAGGCGGTGCGCAGGCCGGGGAAGCCGTTGTCGCGCAGCCAGTCGTGGTACGCCGGGCCCTCGGCGATCCGCTCGGCGTCGCGGAACCGGGCCACGAGGGCCCGCCCGTCGACGACGGTGGCGCCGTTGGCCGCGAAGACCATGTCGGGCAGTCCGGGGACGGGGTCGATCGTGTCGACGGTGTGCCCGAGGCTCAGGTAGACCTCGCGCAGCCGCTCCCACTGGGCGATGGCCAGCGGGGTGTCGACGGGCTTCGCCGGGTCCATCCAGGGGTTGATGGAGTAGACCACGTCGAAGTAGGTGGGCCGGCACATGAGGTAGTGCCGGGCACGTGCGGTACGCATGGGTGGGATCCCGATCGTCAGGGGCGGCCGGTGAGATAGCCGCCCATCGAGGTGAAGTACTCGGTCGCGGGCAGTTCGCGGCCGTCCGCCGTCCGCACCCGCGTGATCGCCAGGCCGTGGTTGCGGCCGTGACGGGCGTCGGCTCCGGCGACGATCACGACGCCGTCGCCCTCGCGGTAGAAGACGCGGCCCGGCGTGCCGCCGTAGCGGCCCTGGGACACGACGGCGGAGACGACCTCGATCCGCTGCCCCCGGTGGTACGTGAAGGCGGCCGGGTACGGGGCGGACTGGGCGCGGACCAGACGCTCCAGGTCCTCGGCCGGC
The DNA here is from genome assembly GCF_044330565.1 of Streptomyces sp. NPDC017448. Lineage (NCBI taxonomy): Bacteria > Bacillati > Actinomycetota > Actinomycetes > Kitasatosporales > Streptomycetaceae > Streptomyces > Streptomyces sp. NPDC017448. Next base: position 93,010 of record NZ_JBIRLM010000010.1, read on the forward strand.
CAGGTCCAGTCGATGCGGATGTCCTCCTCGGCGCGCTTGTGGAAGAAGCTCGCCCTCGACCGGTCCTGCGGGGTGAATTCGGTCTGCCCGGAGGCGATCAGCCCGAGGGCTTCGACCGTCACCGGCGCGATCAGGTCGACCGTCCGGTGGAAGAGGTCGGTGGCGGTGTCCGTCGGCCCCACGGGCACCGCCCGCTGGACGACGATGTCGCCGGCGTCCAGCTCCTCGTCCATCAGGTGGGCCGTGACGCCCACTTCCGGCTCGCCGTTGATGAGCGCCCAGATCAGCGGTGAGAAGCCCGCGTAGGCGGGCAGCAGCGAGTCGTGGATGTTGAGCGTGCCGTGCCGGGGCAGGTTGTAGATCCGCGGCGGAATCCAGGTACGCCAGTTGTTCGCCACGATGATGTCCGGGGCGGCCTTCTCGAGGAGTTCGTGGAGCTCGTCGTCCGGGCGGTTGCGGATGATCACGGGAACCCCGTGCTTCTCCGCCAGGTCGGCGACGGAATCGCTCCAGATCTTCTCGTAGGCGTGCTCGCTCCTCGGATGCGTCACCACCGTCACCACGTCGTGCTCGGAGTCCAGGAGGGCTTGGAGCGTGCGGTGCCCCCAGGTCTGGTAGCCGAACATGACGACCCGCATACGGTGCCTCCTGGAAAGAGCGATCAGCCGACGCATCAGTAAAGCAAGGCTTACCTAAATGCACAACAGTGCATAATTGCCGGGCGAGTTGAGCTTTCACCAGATCGACTTTCGGTAAAACCTCGAAACCGGTCGGGTGACGCTGCTTCCCCGTGCCCCCCCGGGGCGGCGGTCATCCCCCGCCTCGGTCTCGGTCTCGGCCTCTGACGGACGGAACTGCTCATGCTCTGTACGCGGTTGACGAACGCCCGCATCCTCACGATGGATCCCCGCCACCCCGTCGCCCACGACCTGGGCATCTGGCGCGGGCGGATCGTCGGGGTGGACGAGGCCGTGACCTCCCTGCCCGCCCGGGAGGTCGTCGACCTGGGCGGCGCCGCCGTCCTGCCCGGCTTCATCGACAGCCACGTCCACCTGGCCTGGGCCGGATTGAAGGCCGGCACGCCCAGCGTCGCCCCGTGCGAACGGGTCGAGGACATCCTCGCCGTCGTGGACGCGGCTGCCCGGCGGCCGGCCCCGGCGGGCGCGTGGGTGGAGGTCGCCGGGTACGACCAGCGGGCCCTGGGCTGCCATCTGACCGCCGCCGAACTGGACCGGGTCAGCCACGGCCGCAAGGTCTTCCTGATGCACGATTCCGGCCACGCCTGCGTCGTCAACACCGCCGTGCTGGAGCTGCTGCCGGACGGGACGCCGCACGAGAACGGCTTCCTTGCGGAGAGCGCCATGACGGCCGCCCGCAGGCTGCGGCTGCCCTACTCGCAGGAGGAGCTGGCCGACGCGATCGAGCTGGCCGCCCGCGCGTGCCTCGACGAGGGGATCACGGCCTGCGCGGAGGCGGGCATCGGCGGCGGCCTCCTCGGCCACAGCCCCGTCGAACTGGGCGCCTACCAACTGCTCCGGGACCGCGGCCGACTGCCCCTGAGGGTCCAGCTCATGGCCTCGGGCGACACCCTGCGCCCCCGCGCGACCCATGCCGACGACGGATTCCCCCGCGCCCTGGACCTCGGTCTGCGCACCGGCTTCGGGGACGACTGGCTGTCGCTCGGCGCGCTCAAGATCTACACCGACGGCGGGATGATGGCGCGCACGGCGGCGCTCACCTCCCCGTACGAGGGCACGACCGGCAACACCGGCCGCTTCCAGGACGACCCGGGCCGCCTCGCCGACCTCATCGTCGACGGCCACCTCGCCGGCTGGCAGCTCGCCGTCCACGCCATCGGCGACCGCGCGGCCGACCTCGCCCTGGACGCCCTGGAGCGGGCCCAGCAGCTGCGGCCCCGCCCGGACGCCCGCCACCGCATCGAACACGCCGGGCTGATCCGTCCCGACCAACTGCCCCGGTTCGCCGCGCTCGGCGTCAGCGCGGTGGTCCAGCCCAACTTCCTGCGGTACTTCGGCGACGACTACGCCGAGGTGATGGGGGAGGGACGGGCCGGCTGGATGTACCGGGGCCGGGGGTTCCTGGACCACGGGGTCGCCCTCGTCGGCAGCTCGGACCGGCCCGTCACGGACGGCTCACCGCTGCGGGCCGTCCAGTTCATGGTCGAACGAGCCTCCCTCTCGGGACGCCTCATCGGCCCCGACGAGGCCGTCACCGTCGACGAGGCGCTGCGGGCGTACACGGTCGCCGGCGCCCGCGCCTGCCACTGGGAGGACGTGGCGGGCGCCCTGTCGGCGGGGACGCGCGCCGACCTGGTGGTGCTGGGCGACGACCCGCACCGCGTGGACCCGTCCCGGATCGGGGACATCGAGGTCCTCGGCGCCTACGTGGACGGCCGGGACGCCCGCGCCGAGAGATGACGCACGCCCCCGGCGCGACGCACGGGCCGCCCTCGCGTCCGGGCGGCGTGCGGACGACGCGTCCGCCTCGCGATGGCCGGGCTCCGCGCCCGGACCGGCCCGCGACGCCGCTCACCGGCTCCGTTCCGCCGTACTGGTGACACTCCGTCACCGGGCGCGGTGCCGGAAGCGGCTCCCGGGGCGGACGGCCAATTCGCCGGGGCTCCCCCCCGACTCCGCCTTCACGGCAGCCCCTTGGGCGCCTCCGGCCGGCCGGGCCGAGGCTCCGTCGACAGGTGACAGAACAATACGTTGCCTTTTTCGTGTTATTTAGGGCGAATGCGGACATTGGCCCGTAGGTTGGGGAGAAACGCCACCGGAGTGGCGTCCTGTGTCCCCGACCCGCCACCGGCAGGGGAACGGGCGAACGCGCCGTTCCACCGGCCGCCCCGCCGTCGTGCCGCAGGTCATGAACGAGGAAAGGCAGGGCAGGTGAACGTGCTGGGGATCATCGCCTCCGGTGTGGCCGCGCTGTTCATCACGGTCGCACTCGCCAGGAGCGCCCGCCGCGCGGCGCTCCGCCCCCGCACCCCGGCGGAGCCGGGCGGTCGCACGCCGAGGGCCGGGGTGCTGCGCAGAGCGGGTGGAGCGACTGCTGTGCTCGGGGTCGCCGCGGCGACCGGTGGAGCCCTGCTGCTCGGCGCGGCGGACGACGCGGCCGGCTCCGCCGCCGGGCTGCTCGCCGGGTCCGGGACGGTGGCCGCCCTCGGTCTCGTACACGATCTGAAGCCGTTGTGGGCCGCCCTGCGCATCACCGTGCAGACGGCGGCCGCGGTCCTCGTCGTCACTCTCGCCGGGCTGTCCCCGGCCGCGGCCGTCCTGGCCGTGCTCTGGATCGTCCTCGTCACCAACGCGTTCGCCCTGCTCGACCACGCGGACGGGCTGCTGACCGCCGTCGGCCTGGTCACCGCCGCCGGGCTGCTCGCGTGCGCCACCGTCGACGGCGGCTTCGCCCTCGCGCTGCTTCCGGCGACCCTGGTGGCAGGGCTCGCCGGGTTCCTCCTCCATACCTGGCACCCCGCCCGCCTCCAGCTCGGCACGTGCGGCGCGCAGTTCACCGGGTTCGCGCTGGCCGCCTCCGGCGCGCTGCTCCAGGAGGCCGCCCCGGCCGGCCGCGTCGCGTGGGCCGCGCTGCCCGCCCTGGCGACGGTGGCCCTCGCCGACGCCGCCCTCGTCGTGGTCTCCCGCCGCCGCGCGGGACGTTCCCCGCTGCGCGACGCGGACGACCACATCGCGCACCGGCTGCGGCGGGTCCGGGTCACGGTGCCGGGCACGGTGATCCTCCTCGCCCTGTGGGCGGGAGTGCCCGCGGCCACCGGGACACTGGTCTACGCCGAGCTGCTGCACCCCGCGTTCCTCCTCGTGCCGCTGGCCGGCACGGCGGCCGCCGTCTCCGCCCTGCTGCGGATCCCGGCGTACGCGTCACCCCGGCAGGCTCCGTCCCGCGCGCCTTCGTCCCGTAGGAGCACGTCCCGTACCGCCGCCCGGCGAACCACGGCGCCGGCCGCCTCCGCCTCCGCCGCGAAGCGCGCGGTGGCCTCCGCGCAGGGGGGTCCGGCCGCCGCCTCCGGCAGGAGCGCTTCCCCCGGCCCCGCCAGGACCGCCTCCGGCCGCCCCACCGTGCCGCCCCCGCCCACCGGACGCCCCTCCGAGGCCACCGCGGTCGCGGCCGAACGGAGCTGATCCCGCCCGGCGCCCGCGGTCGTCCCGCAAGGGAAGCCCCGTTCCCCTTCCGCAGCCCCCGAAACGACCCGCGCACCCCGCGGGGGCAGCGCCGGGAAGCCAGTTCTTCCTGCTTGCCGACTTCATCACGCAGGCGGGCGGCGGCCGAGTGGGCGCCGCCCGCGCCGACGCCCCCGACCGGGCCCTGGAGCGTACGGGGGCCTGCGAGGCGGAGTGCGGGAGCCCGGTCACCTCCGTCGTCGCCGCCTGCGTGACGGCCGATGGCGCCCTCGGCGCGGTGAACGAAATCAACTCCTTTCGCGCCCAGGGCCGCTGACGGTACGCATCCGATCCCTCCGCCCCTTCCGACGTGCCCGCCCGCCGAAACGCCGGGGGAGACCCGAGGGGAGCGTGAGAGGCTACGTCCCAGCGGCTCCCACCGTGCGGACGGAGCCGGACCGCCGCCGACAGATCGGGAGCCAGCGCCCATGACGCATCCGAGCGATCCCGCACCGCGCAACGCCCCCGGCCCCGCGCCCGACGGGGGCGGCCGTCGCCACGGCACGGGCCGCCTGCTGGCCGTGAGCGACGTGCACGCGGCGATGGCCGACAACCGGCGCATCGTGGAGTCCCTGCGCCCCACGTCCGACGCGGACTGGCTGATCGTCGCGGGCGATGTGGCCGAGCAGCCCGAGGACATCCGGTGGGTGCTCGGGCTCCTCGCGGAGCGCTTCGCCCACGTGATCTGGACCCCCGGCAACCACGAGCTGTGGACCCTTCCCAAGGACCCGGTCCAACTGCGCGGCCAGGCCCGTTACGACCATCTCGTCGAGCTGTGCCGGAAGTTGGGGGTCACCACGCCGGAGGACCCCTTCCCGCTCTGGCCGGGGCCGGACGGACCGGTGGCGATCGCCCCCCTCTTCCTGCTCTACGACTACACCTTCCGTGCCCCCGGAACGCACACCAAGGAGGAGTCGCTCGCCGTCGCGCACGAGTCCGGCATCGTCTGCAACGACGAATACCTCCTGCACCCGGACCCCTATGCGACCAGGGACGACTGGTGCCGCGCCCGCGTCGCCGCCACCGAACGCCGGCTCGCGGACCACGACCCCGCGATCCCCCTCGTCCTCGCGGGGCACTGGCCCCTCCTCCGGGAGCCCACCTCGGTGATGTGGTACCCGGAGTTCGCCCAGTGGTGCGGCACCGAACTGACCGCCGACTGGCACCGCCGCTTCAACGTCACCGCCGTCGTCTACGGTCACCTCCACATCCCCCGGACGACCTGGTACGACGGGGTGCGCTTCGAGGAGGTCTCCGTCGGCTACCCGAGGGAGTGGCGGAAGAGGGGGCACCCGCGCGGCCTGCTGCGGCAGATCCTCCCCTACGAGGGCGGGCCCGCCGGACCGGTCCGGACCGGCGCCGGTCCCTCCGCCCAGCGGCACACCTCCGGAGGCACCTCATGATCGAGCGGCTGCTGCCCGCCGACGTGTCCTGCGCGGCCACCCGCGCGGAGACCGTTCCGGACGGGTTCCTCTTCCCGGAGGAGGAGGCGTTGATCGCCAAAAGTGTGGCCAAGCGCAGGAACGATTTCGCCACGGCCCGCGCCTGCGCCCGGCGAGCCATGGCCGGACTCGGTCTGCCCCCGGTGGCCGTGCTCCGCGGCCACCGGGGGAAACCGCTGTGGCCCGAGGGGATCGTCGGCAGCCTCACCCACTGCCACGGGTACCGGGCGGCCGCGCTGGCCCGCGAGGAGGACGTACTGGCGTTGGGCATCGACGCGGAACCGCACGCCCCGCTGCCCGAGGGTGTACGGGAGTTGGTGACGCTGCCCGCCGAACGGGAGCGGATCGGGCCGCAGGCGGCGGAGGGCTCGGGCGCTCTCCACTGGGACCGTGTCCTGTTCTCCGCCAAGGAGAGCGTCTTCAAGACCTGGTACCCGCTCACCGGAACCGAACTGGACTTCCTCGAGGCTGACCTGACGTTCTCTCAGGAGCGGTCCGCGGAGGGGTCCGAGGGGCCGGGGGGTTCCGTCGCGGCCGGCGGCGCCTTCGCCGCCCGGTTGCTCCTCACCGATCCGGCCCTGCCGGAGACGCTGTACGGACGCTGGCTCATCGAGGACGGCATCGTCGCCACCTCCGTGCTGGTCCGACCTGACTGGCGGGCCGGGGAAGGGTCCTGACGCCCCGCCGGTGAAAGACGGGGCGGCCCGCCGAACGGCTCCTGGCGTCGGCGGCCCGCCCCACGCCCTTCCGTACCGCGAACGCCTGCGCTGCATCCCCCTCCCCGCACGGCGAAAGGCCCTCCATCGCCTCGGCCCCGTGCGCGCCCGCACCCCCGGGCGCCGGCGGGCCGGGCCCGCCCCGGCGCGGGGGTTCTCGGCCGCCGGGGCCGCGCCGAGCGGCGCGGCCCCGGTCGGAGGGGGCGGGGAGGCGGCTCAGGCGCGGGCGGCCCCGGGGCCGAAGTCGCCGTTGAGGGCGGCGGCCATCCGCAGGTGCGGGGCGGCGTCGGCGGCCCGTCCCTGGCGCTCCAGGGTGCGGCCGAGCATGAGGCGCGCATAGCTCTCCACCGGGTCGAGGTCCAGGATGGCCCGCAGCTCCTCCTCCGCCCTCCCCAGCCGGGCGGAGTGGTAGTAGGAGCGGGCCAGCAGCAGGCGCGGCGCGACCTGTTCCGGCGCCTCCTCGACGAGTCCGCCCAGGATCCGCGCGGCCGTCACGTACTCCTTGGCCTCGAAGAACATCTGCGCCCGGTCCCACCGGTCGGCGGCGGTGCCGAACTCGTAGTAGGTCTCGGTCTCGCTCACGGATCCTCCTTCGTGTGGTGCGGGCCGTTCCCGGACCGCCCCGCCCTGTGTTCAGCTGCGACAACGCCGCACAATGGTTGAACATTCCACCAAGTGTCCGTCGTGGGGCCCGCCGCTCCCCACCCCGCGAGAATAGGCTGAGCCCCATGAGCAATCTCGATCGTCAGGCCACCCCCTCCGTCTGCGGAGGTCGCGGCTTCGTCGTCGCCGAACCCGTCCGCGAGCTTCTCGCGCCCCGCCGCGTCCGGCTCGGCGAGAGCACCGAGGTCCGCCGCCTGCTGCCCAACCTGGGCCGGCGCATGGTGGGCGCGTGGGCGTTCGTGGACCACTACGGACCGGACGACCTCGCGGACGAGCCCGGGATGCAGGTCCCGCCCCACCCCCACATGGGCCTCCAGACCGTCAGCTGGCTCCACGAGGGCGAGGTCCTGCACCGGGACAGCCTCGGCAGCCTGCAGACGGTGCGCCCCCGCGAACTGGGCCTGATGACGTCGGGCCGCGCCATCAGCCACTCCGAGGAGAGCCCGAAGGAGCACGCCCGGCTGCTGCACGGAGCGCAGCTCTGGGTCGCCCTCCCGGACGCGCACCGCGCCGTCGAGCCGCACTTCCAGCACCACACGGACCTGCCCGCCGTCACCGCCCCCGGCCTGACCGCCACCGTCATCCTCGGCGAACTGGACGGCGCGGTCTCGCCCGGCACGGCGTACACCCCGATCGTCGGCGCCGACCTGACCCTGGCGGGCGGCGCCGAGGCCCGCCTGCCCCTGGACCCCGACTTCGAGTACGCGGTCCTGTCCATGTCGGGCGAGGCCGAGGTCGACGGCGTGCCGGTTCTGCCCGGCTCGATGCTCTACCTCGGCTGCGGCCGCACCGAACTGCCGCTGCGCGGCGTCTCCGACGCGGGTCTGATGCTGCTGGGCGGGGAGCCGTTCGAGGAGGAGCTGGTGATGTTCTGGAACTGGATCGGCCGTTCCCACGAGGAGATCGCCCAGGCCCGCGAGGACTGGATGAACGGTGACCGGTTCGGCCGCGTCAAGGGGTACGAGGGGGCTCCGCTGCCTGCCCCTGAGCTGCCGCCGGTGGCGCTGAAGCCGCGTGGAAGACTTCGCTGACCTGCGGGAACGTTCGAGAACTGCGGGGGGGCGATCGGATGTCGGCCCCGCACCGCGACCGCGCGGGGAAAGCGAATCGACCGGGGACGGCAACATGTGAGGAGCCGTCACCTGGCGTGCACGGGAAGGCGGTTCGCGAAACAGGGTGTTCCTGAGTGGCTGAAAGTCGCCAAGCGCCGTGCGGCCGGGGCAAGGCGGAGCGGAGGAGCCGAGCGCCTCCTACAGTGGGGAGGATTCCGGGCGGTCGGCCCGTGCCGGCTTCCGGAGGTGCCCTCTGTCTCCCCGTCCCCGAGGTGAAGGTCGAGATGAGACCGCCCCTAAAGATCCTGCTGGCTGCGGCCGCCCTCGCGGTGCCCCTGATGGTGCCGATGCCGGCGACTGCGGAGAGTCCGGACCCGGCCGGCGCCGGGGAGAGCCCGGAGACTTCCTACGCGGTGCCGGGCCTGGCGAAGCCGGTCTCCATGACGATCGACACGTGGGGGGTGCCCCACATATCCGCGTCCACCACCGGCGACCTCTTCCAGGCACAGGGGTTCAGCGCCGCGCGGGACCGGCTCTTCCAGATGGACACCTGGCGCCGGAGCGGGCTCGGTGAGCTGAGCGAGGTGCTCGGCAAGAGTTATGTGGAGCACGACCGGGCCGCGCGGCTGTTCCTCTACCGAGGAGACATGGACGAGGAGTGGGCGAGCTACGGCCCGGAGGCCAAGGAGATCGCGTTCCGCTTCACGGCCGGCGTCAACGCCTATGTCGACTGGTTGGAGAAGAACCCGGACGCCGTACCGGAGGAGTTCCGCAAGCTCGGCTACCGGCCCGCGCGCTGGAAGCCGGAGGACCTGGTGCGGATCCGCGCCCACGGCCTCGTCAGCAACCTCACCAACGAGGTCACCCGGGCGAAGCTCATGTGTCTCGGCGGGCCGGACGCGAGCAAGTACCTGGCGAAGCTCGAGCCGAAGCGCAAGCCCAAGGCGCCCCGCGGCCTCGACCTGTGCTCGCTCCCGGACGACGTCCTGGCCGCTTACCAGCTGGCCACGGCCCCGGTGGCCTTCACCAACGGCAAGATGGAGAAGAAGCCCGAGGGGGCGCCGGCGCTGCACGAGGGGGTGGGCGGCAGCAACGCCTGGGCGGTGTCGCCGCGGCGCACTTCCACCGGCAGGCCCATCCTCGCGGCCGACCCGCACCGCGCGAACACCTCGGCGCCCTCGAACCGCTACATCACTCACCTCTCCGCCCCCGGCCTGAACATCATCGGCGCGGGTGAGCCGTGGAACCCCGGGGTCAGCATGGGGCACAACGGGAAGATCGCGTTCGGCCTGACCAACCTGGCCGCCGACCAAGCGGACCTCTACGTGTACGACCTCAAGCCGGGAGACCCCACCAAGTACCGCTACGGCGGCCGCTGGGTATCGATGAACACCGCCGAGGAAGACATCCCGGTGGCCGGGGAGGGCGCGCGGAAGTCGTCGCTCTCCTTTACCAGGCACGGCCCGGTCGTCAAGGTGGACGAGGCGAAGGGCAAGGCGTACGCGGTGCGCACGGTCTGGACGCAGCCGGGCACCTCGGCCTACCTCGGCAGCCTCAGGTTCCAGAAGGCCGGGAACCCCGACGCCTTCTCCCGGGCCGCACGGCACTGGAAGGCCCCGGGATCCAACCTCGTGTACGCGGACAAGAAGGGCGACATCGGGTGGGTGCCCGGCGCGCTCTCGCCCAACCGCGTGGGCAAGGGGTACGACGGGCTGCTTCCGGTGCCCGGCGACGGCCGCTATGAGTGGGCCGGCTTCAGGGACAGCGCCGAGTTCCCCCTCACGCGCAACCCGAAGTCGGGTCTCGTCACCTCCGCCAATGAGTACAACTTCCCCAGAGGCGAGGAGGCGCTCGGATACGAGTGGTCGGAGCGCTACCGCAAGGACCGGATAGAGGAGGTGCTGTCGAAGCAGCGGGGTACCTCCGTCAAGGACACCACGGATCTTCAGAACGACGTGAAGTCGCTCGCGGCCTCCGCGATCCTGCCGTACCTGAAGGATCTGGAGTCCTCCGACCCCACGACGGAGAAGGCGCTGGAGCTGCTGCGCGGCTATGACGGCGTCGCGAGCAAGGACTCGGCGGGGGCGGTCCTCTTCGAGACCTGGATCACCGACGTGCTCTACCCCGCGTGGGCGCGGTCGCTGCTGCCGCAGGAGGCCGCGCAGTACCTGACCCGGGGCAGGCTCATGCAGGACTTCCGCGTCGTGACCGACTCCTTCGCCGCGCCCGAGGAGTGGTTCGGCAAGGAGGGCGCCCGGGCGCGGGACAAGCTGATCCTCGACACCCTGCCCAAGGCGTACAACGAGGTGAGCGGGTACCTCGGCGCCGATCCGGCCAGGTGGCGCTGGGGTTCGGCGCAGATCCACGTGTTCATGCGCCCGCTCGGCGGCCCGTACGTCGGTGCCGCGCAGGCGGACGGCACCTACCACACGGTCCGTATGTCGATGTACCTCCCCAGCGGCTTTCCGAGGATCCAGGTCGCGGGGCCGACCTTCAAGATGGCCCTCGACGTCGGCTCCTGGGACGAGTCGCGCGCCATCAACGCGCCGGGTCAGTCCGGAGACGAACGCAGCCCGCACTACGACGACCTCGCGGCGAAGTGGAACGCGGGCGAGTACTTCCCGCTGCTCTACAGCGAGGCGGCGATCGCGGAGAACGTGGGAACAAGGATCACGCTCAACCCGGGCGGGTGACCGGTGCCACGGGCGTCGGCGGCCGCCCCGGCGCGGCAGCCGGCGCCCGTGGGGCCACGGCGGTGGGCGCCCGCGCTCCCTTGGCCCCCGCCACGGGCGTCGGCCTGTCCCCAAGGGCTGTCCCGCACCCCGGTGACGTATCCGGGAAACCTCGGATCGCGGAGGCGGAAACCCTTGTCGCACCAGCCGGTCAGGATGCGAGACCGGCCGGGTGGACACAGCGGCGCGCTTCCGGCGGACGGTCGTCTCCTGGGCGGCGGGCGACGCGGACACACCGAGGCCGGCGGAGGCCGGAGCCGCCCGTGAGCCGGCGGCCGGACTGGGCCTGCGCACGGTGGTGCTCGTGGAAGGGGTCGGCGATCGGGCCGCAGTCGAGGCCCTCGCCGAACGCCAGGGCCGTACGTTGACCGCCGAAGGCGTCGTGGTCGTCCCCCTGGGAGGAGCCGCCGGCATCACCCGCTTCCTGCGGCTGCTCGGCCCGGACGGCCTCGGCGTCCGCCCCGCCGGCCTCTGCGACGCGGCGGAGCAGCGGTTCTTCCTCCGCGGCCCGGAGCGCACCGGTTTCGGCACGGCGCTCACCCCGGACGACCTGGAGAGGCTGGGTTTCTTCACCTGCCGAGCGGACCTGGAGGACGAGCTGATCCGGACGCTCGGCACGGACGGCGTCCAGCGGGTCATCGACGGCCAGGGCGACCTGCGCACCCTTCGCGTCCTCCAGAGGCAGCCCGCCCAGCGGGAGCGGGCGACCGAGGCGCAGCTACGGCGTTTCATGGGGACCGTCAAAGGGCGCAAGGAGCACTGCGCCCGCGCCCTGACCGAGGCCCTGGACCTCACGCTCCTGCCGAAGCCGCTGGAGGGGCTCCTCGCCCGCCTCTGACATCGCGCCTCAGCGTCGCCCCCCTCCGACCGGCCCGGTCGAGGAGGGGGCGAGGCTGAGGCGGGTGCGCGGTGTCGATCAGGGGCGGGACTCCCCGGATGGCGGCACTTTCCGGCCGAAGCGTCGGTGAGCAGCATGGAGACGGCGGCGGATCCAAGCAGGTCAGAGGGTTGTTTTGGATTGAACCGCCGACGTTCGTCCATATGCTGGACCGGTGGCGCGGCACCCCTGAGCTGCCCGAATGACCATTCGGTCGGTTCGGATGCCGTTCTGCGGCCGGAAGCCGGTCGTCGATGTGCGCCTACTTTCCGCATGCGTAAGACTCCTGTCCGCAATCACGCACCCGACGAAGGAGTCTTCACTCATGCGACGCAATCTGCACACGACCTTCGCAACCCTCACTGCCGGTGCGCTTCTGCTGGGCGGCCTCGCCACCGCCTCCGCCCAGGCCGCACCGGCGGAGGCGGACAGCCTCTACGCACCCTCCGCGCTCGTCCTCGGCGTCGCGCGCGGCGAAGACCCGCTGACCGCGACCGTCGAGCGGGCCGTGACGCTCAGCTGCGCCCCCACCGCCGAGGGGACGCACCCCGCCCCCGCCGCGGCGTGCAAGGAACTGGCCGAGGTCCAGGGGAAGTTCTCCGAACTGGCCGCCGGCCCGTCGAACCGGACCTGCACCCGCCAGTGGGATCCGATCGTGGTGACCGCCCACGGCGTCTGGCAGGGCAAGGCGGTCCAGTTCAGCACCACGTACGGCAACGCCTGTGAAATGGCGGGCAGCATGGGCGGCAACGCGGTCTTCGCCTTCTGATCAACCGGGGCCCCGACCCGGCGGCGCCGGGGTGACGGGAACACACCACACCGTCCCCGCGACCGCCTCGGACGCCCCGCCCCACCCGGCGTGCCCCGCACACGCCCCCGTCCGCGACGACCGGGAGCGCCGCGGTCGCCCCAGCCGTTCCGCCGCGGCCGGCAGCGACCCGCCCCCGGTCGGTTGCCACCGGCCCGAATCCGGCCCCGACCCCGCGTGGCCCCGCTCCGGACCCGGCGTGAACCCGGCCCGCGCCCGGCCCCCGCCGTACCCGGCCCGACGCGCTCCCCGTACGGGCCGTGGGCGCTCCCCGGCCGGTGCGAGATCAGCGGACCGGGTCGAGGAAGACGTCGAAAGCGGCGGGCAGCCGCTTCCACCCCTCCGGCCCCGAGCCGTACTCCGCCTCCGTGAGCAGGCAGGAGTCCAGCAGCCGGGTCAGGCGGTCGCGGTCGAGGCCGGGGGAGACGAAGACCAGGTGCTGGCAGCGGTCGCCGTGCTCGGGGTGCCAGTCCAACGCGGCGGCCGCCCGCCGGTAGGGCGGCGCCATGGACCAGGCGGCGTCGGGCAGTGAGGCGAGCCAGGGGCCGGAGTTCTCCACGCAGAGCGCACCGCCCGCGGCATCCCACGAGAGCAGTGTGTCCGGCCGGTCCGCCAGCCAGAACCGGCCCCGACTGCGGAGGGCGGCGCAGCTCAACTCCTCCAACGCGTCGAAGAGGCGACCGGGGTGGAAGGGGCGGTGCCGCCGCCAGACGAGCGTGGCCACCCCGGCCTCCTCCGTCTCCTGCGGAAGCAGTGCGGAGGCGGGGTGCCGGCCCGCCGCCGCGGCCTCCATGTCGAACCCGGCAAACGCGAGCTGTGCCAACTCACCTGATCCGCACAGCACTTGGCGGGCAGTAGGGTTCAGCTGCCGCAGGAGCGCGCGGTCCTCGTCGTCGGCCGCCGGGTTCGGCGCCACGGCGAGCACGGGTGCGTACTCCGTCTGCCGGGCCCAGGTGTCGCCGACCGTCCGCCGGTCGGCGGGCGTCACCGCGAGCCCGGCCTCGGCCAGGTCGTCGCCGTTGGAGAGGCACGGCAGGACGAGCGTGGGGTCGACCGCCGCGAACACGTTGGTCACCACGGCCGCGTCGGTGTGCGCCGCGATCGCCTCAGCCGTGGAGTCCGGTTCGACGGAGTCCCACAGTTCCAGGACGGCGAGGCGGGTGAGGCCGTCCCCCGCCAGCCGTTCGAGTTCGGGGAGGAGGTCCTCGCGCAGGGCGCAGCAGGCGCAGTCGTTCACCAGCGGCGTCTCGCCGAAAGCGAGTTCGCCGTCGGCGTCGCGCAGCGAGCGGCGGACCGGGCCGCCGGCGGCCGCCGACAGGTCGTGGTGCAGGGCGACGCTGTGCGGGACGTCCCGCAGCAGCTCCTCCACCACGTCGAGGCGCGCTTCGGCGTGCAGGCCGCAGACGATGACGACGGGCAGCCCGGCGGGGTGCGCGCTCACCGGGCCTCGCCGCGCCCGTAGCGGCGTTCGAAGCGCTCGACGCGTCCGGCGGTGTCCAGGACGCGGGCGGTGCCCGTGTAGAAGGGGTGGCTCGCCGAGGAGATCTCCACGTCGACCACCGGATAGGTGTTGCCGTCCTCCCAGACGACCGTACGGTCGCCGGTCATGGTCGAGCGGGTCAGGAACGCGAAGCCGGCGGCCTTGTCGCGGAAGACGACGGGGCCGTAGGCGGGGTGGATTCCGGGCTTCATGGCGATGTCCTCGGGTTCGGATCCGGTGTGCGGAAGTGGGCGGGGCGGGCGGGAGGCGGCCGGCGGCCGCCTCAGCGCTCCTCGCGGAAGTCGACGTGGCGGCGGGCGACCGGGTCGTACTTGCGCAGCACCATCCGGTCGGGGTCGTTCCGCCGGTTCTTGCGGGTGACGTAGGTGTAGCCGGTTCCCGCTGTGGAGCGGAGCTTGATGACCGGGCGTACTTCGTTGCGAGCCATGGGCGCTACTATATGGCAATGGTTTCCATTTTCAATAATGGACCGTCCCGAAGGAGAGGCAGGTACCTTCCATGTCCGCCCACTGCCAACTGACCGGTGCGAAGCCGGGATTCGGCAACGACATCTCCCACTCGCACCGCCGGACGTCCCGCCGGTTCGACCCGAACATCCAGCACAAGCGGTACTGGCTGCCCGGCGAGGGGCGCCATGTGCGCCTCACGCTGAGCGCCCGGGCGATCAAGACCGTCGACCGCATCGGCATCGAAGCCGCGGTCGCGCGCATCCGTGCCCGAGGGGGGAAGGTCTGATGGCGAAGAAGAGCAAGATCGCGCAGAACGACAAGCGCCGGGCGACCGTCGAGCGCTACGCGGCCCGCAGGGCCGAACTGAAGGAGGTCGTCCGGCGGCCCGGTACGCCGGATCGCGAGCGGGCGGCGGCCGTGGAGGAGTTGCGGCGTCAGCCGCGCGACGCGAGCGCCACCCGGGTCCGCAACCGTGACAGCGTGGACGGCAGGCCCCGGGGCTATCTCCGTACGTTCGGCCTCTCCCGGGTCCGGATGCGCGAACAGGCCCACGCGGGGTTCCTGCCAGGGGTGACCAAGTCCTCCTGGTGATACGGGACGCGCCGGGACGGGCGGACCGGGTGGCGACGCGGCGAGGATCGCCGTGCCGCCACCGGCGGCACCGGCCTCAGCGGCCCACCGGGTCCGCGTGCGCCCCGTCCCCGGGGGTGACGAGGGCGAGGTGGCCGCCGTCGTCCAGCGGTGTCGGGAGGGCCACCGTCGTCACCGGCGCCATCCGGTCCGCGTCGAAGACGTGCACCTCGCCGTGGCCTCCCCGGCTCACCGCGACCAGCCCCGACCCGGGCGAGGCGGCGACGGCCCGTCGCTGGACCCCGTCCCACGGCGTCCCGCCGGGGCGGGGGGCGCCGGCCATGGCGGGCAGGGGCAGCCGGGCGCAGACCTCCGGGCGGAACCCCGCCTCCCGGTCCGCGCGGAGCAGGACGAGTTCGTCACCGGCCGGGTGCACCCGGGTGTACGCGATGTGGCGTGCGGTCACCGCGAGTCGGAAGACCAGTCCGGGGCCCAGCTCCAGTCGGCCCGTGGTCCCGGTGTCGAGGTGGTGCCACCAGGCGTCGTTGGTCCACTGCGGCCACTGCCCCGGGTCGGCCGGGCCGCCGCGGACGCAGGACCAGAGCATGCGCCGTACGGGGTCGAGCCGCAGGTAGTAGCCGCGCCCGCCGGAGCGGCCGTCGGCGGACCAGGACAGCGGCGCCTCCGTCATGAGGCCGTCGTCCTGCCGCCGTACGCGGTGCACCCCCGAGCCCGCGGCGGCGAACGCCCGGCCGGTGACCGGGTCGTGGGCGTCCCCGTGCCCGTCGTCGTCCGGCAGGGTGATCCGCAGGGCCGGACCGGCCGGAGGGCAGGAGGGGGCCGAGCGCATCAACGCGCGGTGCCGGTACGCCAGGAGTTCGCCGGGCTCCCGGTGGCGCAGCACCACGAGCGGTGAGGGGCCGCCGAGGACCGTGACCCCCGGTTCGCCGGTCCGTCCCCGTACGCGTACGGCGACCGCGCCGTCCGGTGCGTCGAGGTCGACGGTCGTCAGCAGCCCGGTCCACGCCTCCTCGTTGCGTCCCAGGCCGGTGGTCACCGCGAGGAGCCGCCCTCCCGGGTCCGCCGCCAGGTGCTCGGCCGGAACCGCGACCGGTACGCGGCGCCGGATCAGCGGGCGCCCCGCGTCCGGGCCGTAGGGGTCGAGGAGCAGCAACTCGCCCGCCCGGTCGTCCACGCAGGCGACGAGACCGTCCGGGAGGGCGAGGAAGCCGGCGTGCTCGGAGAGGTGGCGGTGGTTCGCCTCGGCCCGTTCCGTGCCGTCCGGGAGGTCCAACAGGCTGATCCGCCCGGCGACATGGTCGGAGACGAGCAGCCGTGGCGGTGAGGCGGAGGCGGGGGGAGAGAGGGGCGACATGGCGAACTCCTGAGGTGGGCAGGGGTGATGGGGCGGCCGAGGTCGACGGGGCTCGAAGCGCACCGCCGTTCACTTTATTGGAAATGATAATCATGTGTAGAGTTTCGGCTCGTGGCGGGGATCGCTCCCGGGGCTCCGCCGCCGCTGCCGCACGCCCGGGACCGCACAGGAACGTCGAGGGACCGCCGATGCCACGAACCGCGCTGAGAGTCCGCCGCTGGGCCGCGATCGCCGTACTGGGAGGCCTGCTGGCCGGTTGCGGAACCGGGAAGGCCGACACCGGGAAGGCCGACGCCGCAGGGGCGGCGGCCGCTCCGGGGAGCGGGGCCGCGGCCCGTACCGCCACGGACGTGCGGCCCATCGAGGCCGCCACCCGGATCACCGACGCCAAGGGCGTCACGGTCTCCCTGCCGAAACCGCCGGAGAAGATCGTCTGTCTGGTCGCCCTCTGCGACGACATCCTGGTCGAACTGGGCATGAGCCCCGCCGCCACCAACTCCCAGCTGCTGGCCCACCCGGATTTCCTCGGCAAGGAGAAGGCGGCGAGGGTGCCGGCCGTGCCCGGCGGCTTCCTCAGCCCCGAGGTCGAGGCGATCCTGTCCCACCGGCCCGACCTGGTCATCGGTCTGGAGGACACCCACGGGAAGCTGGCTCCCGCCCTGAAGGGCGCCACGGCCTTCTGGCCCGTCCAGCCGGGCTCCTGGCAGGACAGCGTCGGCTACCTGCGGAACCTCGCCGCACTCACCGGCCGCACCGAGCAGGGCGAGAAGGCGGAGAAGACCTTCCGCACCCGCCTGGCGCGGGCGGAGGAGACGAGGAGCGACAGGACCGCGCTGATCGTCTTCGGCAGCGACGAGAACTTCGGCGTGGCCACCCCGGAGACCGACGTGGCGGCCGGACTCTTCCCGAAGATCTCCCACTACCCCTGGAAGAGCCGTGGTATCGACGGCAGTTACAGCCTGGAGGAGATCCTCGCCCGGGACGTCGACGTCCTGTTCGTGGAGACCCTGTCCTTCGGCGCGCCGGACGGCAGGCTCTCCGACAAGCTGGCGAAGAACCCCCTCTGGTCCCGCATCCCCGCCGTGAGGAACGGCAAGGTCGTCGAGGTCGACTCCGAGGTGTGGGCCAAGGGGCGCGGCACCCGCTCCCTGGGGCTCGTCCTCGACGAGGCGACGGCCGCACTGCGGTGAGGCGTCCACCCGTGGCGCTCCTCTGCCTGGGCGCGGCCGCCCTGGGCGGTGCGGTCTGCGCCCTCAGCCTCGGTACGCCGTACGTCCCGCCCGCCGACCTGCCGGAAACGCTGGGGGCCGATGGGCCGGCGGGACTAGTCGTCACCGAACTGCGCCTGCCGCGCCTGGTGTTGGCGCTGGTCGCCGGAGCCTGTCTGGGCGCGGCGGGCCTCGTCCTCCAGGAGGCCCTGCGCAACCCGCTGGCCGTGCCGGAGATGCTGGGCGTCTCGTCGGGGGCCGCGCTGGGCGTCGCCGCGCCGCTCGTCCTGGCCCTGGCCGTCCCGCTCGGACTGCAACCCTTCCTCGCCCTCGCGGGGGCGGCGCTCGGCGGCCTGCTCACCCTGGTCGCCGCCGGGTTCGGGCGCAGCCCCTCGGCCGTGCTGCTGACCGGGGCCGCCGTCGCCGCCGCGCTCCAGGCGGCCCTGCTGGTGCTCATGGTCATGGCCGACCAGCTCGACCTCCAGCTCATCTACCGCTACCTGCTGGGCAGTCTGTCCGCCCGCACCTGGGACGACGTCACCGGCCTCCTGCCCTGGCTCGCCGTGGCCGTCCCGGCGCTGGTGCTGTGTGTGCCGGTGCTCGGCGTGCTGCGGCTCGGCGACGACGACGCCCGCGCGCTCGGCGTACGGGTGGAGCGGGCGCGGGTGGCCGCCCTGGGCATCGCCGTCGTCCTCATCGCCCCCGTCGTCGCGGTCTGCGGGCCGGTGGCCTGGGTCGGCTTCCTCGCCCCGCACCTCGCCCGCCGCCTCCGGCCGGGCGCGGGTGCGGCCGGATGGCTCGCCCGGTCCGCCGCGTGCGGCGCGGTCGTCGTGCTCTGCGCCGACCAGCCGGCCCGGCTGGCGCTCGCCCCGGTCGAGACGCCCGTCGGCGCGTGGACGGCCCTGGTCGGAGTGCCGGCCGGGGTGCTGCTGCTGAAACGGGGGAGGCGGCCCTCACGGGGCCGGGAGCCGGACGGCGCCGCCGCGCCGGGGGCCCCGGTGGGCCTCCCGGCTCCCGTCCTGCGGAAGGCGGAACGATGAGCGCGGTGGAGACGGCGCCCCGCCCCCCGGCCCCCGCCCGCCGCGCGCTGCGCGTCCCGGGCGTCCGGATGGGCCTGCTGGGCCTGCTGGTCGCCGCGGTGGCCTGCGCCGGTCTGTTCGCCGGCCGGGGCGTCGCCCCCGAAGACGTACGGGCCGTGCTGCTCGGGGCCTCCGCCGATCCGACGACCGAACACATCGTGCTCCGACTGCGGCTGCCCCGGGTGCTGGTGGCGCTGGTCGCCGGGGCCTGCCTCGGGGTGGCCGGGCTGGTGCTCCAGTCCGCGCTGCGCAACCCGCTGGCGGGCCCCGAGGTCACCGGCGTCACGCCGGGCGCGGTGCTCGGCGCGGTGACCGCGACCGGCCTCGGCCTCGCGGGCTGGGATTCTCCCGCGGCGGTGGTCGTGGCGGCCTGTCTCGGCGGCTTCGCCGGAGCGGGGCTGCTCTGGCTGCTCGCCGGACGGGACCGGGGCGACCCGGAGCAGACCGCCGTCCACGGGGTCCTCGTGTCGGCGGTGCTCGCCGGCCTCACCGCGGTCGTCCTCCTGGTGGCCCCCGGTGAACTCGGCAGCGTCGTGCAGTGGTTGATCGGTTCCACCGAGGGGCGGGTCTGGCAGCACGGGAATCTGCTGTGGCCGTGGGCGGCCTTCTGGGGTGCGGCGGCCTGGCTGCTCGCCGGCCCGCTGACCCTGTTGCGCTGCGGCGACGAACAGGCGTCCGCCGCCGGGCTCGCCATCGGCCGGGGGCGGGGGGCGGCGCTCGTGTGCGCGGTGGCGCTGACGGCCGGAGCCGTCTCGGCCGTGGGCGCGCTCGGCTTCGTGGGGCTGCTGGTGCCCCATCTGGCGCTGGCCGTCTTCGGGGCCGACCTGCGGATCGCGCTGCCGGGCGCCGCCCTGCTCGGTGCGGCGGTGGTGTGCGGTGCGGACGCGGCCGCCCAACTGCTGTCCCCGCTGCTGGCGGCCGCCTTCGGCGCGGACCGGCTGACCCTCCCGGTCGGCGCCCTGACCACCTGCGTGGGGGCGGGACTGCTGCTGGCCGTGGCGCGACGACGGGCGGACGAGCGATGAAGGAGAGAGCGGATGGAGAAGGCGGAGATGGCCGACGGTCTGAGCGGACGCGTGGACGTGTGCCGGGCGGGGGAGCCCCGCCCGGGGGCGGAAGTGGGCGCGGCGGGAGGCTCGGACGCCGGTGGGAGGGCCGGACCGGAGGTGGTCCGCGCGGACGCGCTGGCCTTCGGCTACCCCGGACGCACCGTGCTGCGCGGGGTGGACCTGACCATCCGCGCCGGTGAACTGGTCGCCCTGATCGGGCTGAACGGATGTGGCAAGAGCACCTTCCTCAAGCTCGCCGCCGGACTGCTCACCCCGAGCGGGGGGCGCGTCCTGCTGGAAGGGGACGACGTGGCGCGGCTGTCCCGCCGCACCGCTGCCCGGCGCGTCGCCCTGCTCCACCAATCAGCCCCCGCGGTGCCGGGGCTGACGGTGCGCCAGCTCGTACGTCAGGGCCGCTACGCCGCCCGCGGGCCGCTCGGGATGCTGCGGGAGGGCGATGACGAGGTGACGTCCCGGGCGCTCGCGGACGTCGGCGTCACCGCCTGGGCCGACCGCCCGGTGGACGCCCTGTCCGGCGGGGAACGCCAACGTGTGCGGCTGGCGATGGCGCTGGCGCAGGACGCTCCGCTGCTCTTCCTCGACGAGCCGACCACCTATCTCGACCTGCGGCACCAACTGGAGGTGCTGCAGACGGTCGTACGGTTGCGCGAGGAACGCCGGCTGACGGTGGTGATGGTGCTGCACGACCTCAACCACGCCGCCCGGTTCGCCGATCGCATCGTCGCTCTGCGCGAAGGACGCGTCGCCGCCGACGGCCCTCCCGCCGAGGTGGTCACGCGACAGCTGCTGGCCGAAGTCCTCGGCGTGGAGGGCCGGGTGGGGATCGACGGCGAGGGCGGTTGGCCCGTCTGTTACCCAGATCACCCTGTCGGCCTGTCCCAGCTATTGCGAAATGAAAATCGTATTCATTAGTGTCTGTGGTGCGGCACGGAACATCGCCGCGACCGACACCCATCCGATGTGAATGGAGGCTTCAACTCATGGAGCAGAACAAGGTGTTCAGCCCGATCGCCGACCAGGGCCAGCTCGCCCACCTCTCCGCCACCCACTCGAACGCCCTCGTCGAGAACCCCTTCGACGACGCCGTCGAGGCCGACACCGCGGCCGAGAAGTAGACCGAACCTGCCGCTGACGGCAGCTTCCCCGCACAGTGCGGGCGGGCCCGCCCGGTGAGATCCCGGGCGGGCCCGCCCCGTTCACCTCCCGGCATTCCCCTCTCCCGCCCCATCACCTGCTCCCGCTCTCGCCCCCCGTCCCGGAGGATTTCGTGACCCGCAGTCGACTGGCTCCCGGTACCGGGATCGTCACCGCCCCCGGTGCCGACCCCGTACTCCGCTCCCCGGACGGGGAGTTCCTCCGCATCGACACCGGTGGCGCCGACGGGGCCGCTCTGGTGCGCCGCCTCACGGGGGAAGGGAAGCCGACCGCCGGAGGCCCGGACGACGAGCGGCTGGCGCGACTCGTGGAGGCGTTCGAGGCCGCCGGATACGCGGGGACCTCCTCGCCCCGGCGCCCGCTCGACGGCCGCACCGTCCACGTCCTCGGGGACCCTGTGCTCGCCGGGGCGGTGGCCGGCTGCGCGGGCGCGGAAGGGGCCGAGGTCCACCCCGCCACCCGGGACGGCGTGGCGGAGCTCGCCCTGGGGGCCGCGGACCACCGCACCGAGGGCCGTACCGCCGTGGTGTGGTGCCTCGACTCACCCGTGCCGGAAGGGCTGTGGGACGCGGCGGACCGGCTGCCGGGGCGGCGCGTCGCCTGGTTGCGCTGTCACCGCGAGGGCGCCCATCTCTGGACCGAACCCCTCGCCGCGGCCCCCGGAGACGTCACCTCCCGCCACGTCCGGCTCCGTCGGCTCGCGGCCACCCCCGCCCACCGCGAACTCGCCGCGTACTGGGCCGGGCACCGCACCCCCGACACCGGTCCGCACCCCACGGGCGCCTCCGCCGCGCTGATCGCCGCTCTGCTCACCGCCGACCTGATCGCCTGGGCCGCGGCAGACGCGGAAGCGGGGCCGGGGGCGGAAACCGGTACGGACCCCGGATCCGGGGCCGGGGGCGGACCCGCGGCGCGGCGGCCCCTTCCGGCCCGCCGCCGGCTGCGCCGGATCGACCTGCGCGACCTCACCGTGACCGAGCACCCCGTGCTGCCCGTCCCGGACGTGGCGCCTCTGCCCGCCGCGGCCCGGGCGGGCGGGCGCCCCGGGGCCGGGACCGGGCAGGCCCCCTCATGAACATCCGTACCGTGCACGTCGTCGCGCCGGACGGCACCGCGCTCGCCACCGACGTATGCCTTCCGGACGGGGCCCGCCCCTGCCCCGCCGTCGTCATCAGGACCCCCTACGGGCGGGACGCCCACCGCGCCGAGCTGCGCGGCTGGGCTGCCCGCGGGTTCGCGGCCCTCGCCCAGGACGTGCGCGGCCGCCACGGTTCGCCGGGGGAGTGGCAGCCCTACGGGGAACACGAGGGGCCGGACGGAACGGCCTCCGTCGCCTGGGTGCGGTCCCAGCCGTGGAGCGACGGAAAGGTCGTCGCGGCCGGGGCCTCCTACGCCGCGTACTGCGCCCTCGTCACGGCGCTCACCGGGCCCGGCGACGGGCGGGGCGAAGGCGCCCGCCCGGGCGGGGCCCACGGCGACGGCGGCCCCGACGCCGTCATCGCCGCCGTCCCCGCCCTCGGACTCGTCGAGACGGCACGGGAACCCGGCGGCCCGGAACGGCTGTGGGCCCGGGCCGGCTGGTGGGCGGCCCACGGGGACCGGCACGACTCCGACCCGGACGCGCTGAACCGTGCCGTGGCGGACGACCCCGGCCTGCTCGAACACCTCCCGATCGCCCGCCTGCCGGAGCGGCTGGCCGGGCCGCTGGGGCGGGAACTGCCGTCGTGGCCACGCCTCTGGGCCGGACACGATCGAGGCCGACTGGTCGCGGCGGGCGCCACCGCGCGCCTCCCGCTGCTCGCCGTGGGCGGCACCCGTGACCCCTTCGCGGACGACACCGTGGCCCTGTGGCACGGTTGGGGCGGCCCGGCCCGTCTGCTGCTCGGCCCGTGGGGCCACCGCCTCACCGCCGACCCGGCCGCGCCGCCCCGCGCCCGCCTCAACCTCGGTGCGCTGTACGTACGGTGGGCCCGCGCCGCACTCGCCGGAGCGCTGGAGCCCACGCGGTACGGGGCCATCGCCCTGGGCGACAGCGGCCGTTGGCACCGCGCCCCCGGGACGGCGGTGGCTCCCGGCACCTCCTCGCCGGGAAGACCGGAGGCGGCGCGGAGCTGGACCTTCGGCTCGCCCACCGGTCTACAGCTGCTCCACGGAGCCGAGTTCACCGCCGATCCGGGCCGCCCCGTGCGCTCCGACGACCTGGCCGCCCCGCTCGGCGGCCGTCCCGACCGGTGTCTGTTCCTCTCGCCGCCCCTGCCCCGCCCGCTCGATCTGGCGGGGACCGCCGTCGCCCGCCTCGACGTCACGGCCGACACGCCCTCGGCGGACTGGGCAGTACGGCTGACCGCGCTCGACCCGTCCGGCCGCGCGGACCCCCTCGCCTTCGGCATCGTCCGCCGCGCCGACCCGCCCGGCCGGGCGGCGGACGTCACCGTGCCGCTCGGCACGCTGGGCCGTCGGCTGCCCGCCGGAACCCGGCTGCGGGCCGAAGTTGCCGGACACCACTTCCCCGCCCACGCCCGCAACCCGCACACCGGCGAGGACCCCGTCACCGCCACCCGGCTCGTCCCGTCCCGCCGCACCGTGAACCCCCGGGGCGGCGCCCTCCACCTGCCCGTCGTCGCCCGACGCCGCTACGTCGAGCCCGCACCGGAGATATGCCGTTGACCAGCACTCTGCCCATCGAAGCCCTCGTCGACCCCGTCGGCGGAATCATCCGGGGCGTCGCACCCGTCGAGCACCCCGCCGGGGCCCCGCCCCGCTACACCGCGATGACCGCCGACGTCGCCGACGCCCGCCGCCTCGGCGCCTGGCCCGCCGACCGCGTGTCGCTCGGCACGACGTTCGGCGACCCCGCGGGAGCCTGGACCGCCGCCGTGGCGGAAGCGGTGGAACGCTACTGCGGCAACCGCGTCCCGCCCCCCGGCCATCCCCAGGAGCCCCGGCGGGCCACCGCCGCCGAACTGGCCGCCGAAGGGCACCGCGTCTACGGGCCCGGGGCCCTGCCGACGTACGCCCCCTGGCAGTACGGCCGCCCCCGCTTCCCTTACACCGAACTCACCCCGGACACACCGGCGCTGTGGACCCGGGCCACCGAGAACGGACTGCCCTGCTGGGCCCCCGTCGCGCTGACCCACCTCAACTGGCGCCAGGGCGAGCTCCGTTCACTGCCCCGAACCCACCACCTCAACTACGCGGGCATCGCCACCGGACAGGGCCTCGACGACGCCGTCGAGCGCGGACTCCTCGAAATCGTCGAGCGCGACGCGCTGGAGCTGTGGTGGCACCTGGACGGACCCACCCGGGGCATCGATCCCGCCAGCGTTCCCGGCCTCACCGAGGAGCTGGCCGGCTGCGGTCTCGAGGTGCACATCGTGGAGATGCCCTCCGAGTTCGCACCCTGCTCGGCCGCGCTCGTCCACGACCCCGAACGCGGTATACACGCGGCCGGGTTCGCCTGCCGGTACGACCCCGCGGAGGCGGCGCGCAAGGCCGTCCTGGAGGCCGTGCACACCTGGGTCTTCACCCAGGGGGCGGTGGACGCCGACGGATGGGTCTACCGGGCGATCGACGCCGGCATGCTCGCCCGCGGCCTCTACCTGGACCACCGGCCGGACCGGCGCTACCTCGACGACTGCGGGGCCGGGTTCGCCGCCGTCCGCGACCTGGGCGCCCACGTCCAGGTCTGGCTGGACGACCGGATGGCCCCGCTCGCCCGCCGCTTCACCGAACCCGCCCTCGGGACCGGTCCGGTCACCGCGATCGAGCCCGGCAGCCGGGCCGCCCTGGACGCGGCGCTCGCCGCCGGGGGGCACCGGGTGATCACGGCGGACCTCACCACGGAGGACGTCGCCGAGACCCCGCTGCGCGTCGCCCGTGTCCTCGTCTCCGGCCTCATCCCCAACGCCCCCGCCGCCTTCGGCTACTTCGGCTGCCCCCGCTTCGCGGACGCGGCGCTCGGCCGGGGGTGGCGCGTACGACCGCCCACCGCCCCGCAGGACTTCACCCTCGCCCCGCCGCCGCACATGTGAAGGAGCGTGCCGCCGTGCCCCGGACCCCGGACCGAACCACCGCACCCGCACGCGAGGTGTGCGCGGAGCCGTCGGACGCCTGCGCCGCCCCGACGCCGGCCGAACCGCCTGCGCCCCCCGCCGCCGCACGGGACCTCCTGCGCCGGGCGCTCGCCGACGCCAGGTCGCCCCGCGTCCCGGACCTCTCCCCGTACGTCCCGGAGCGCCCGTTCCCGTGGAGCGGCCCCGGACTGCCGTGGGGCCAGGGCGACCGGCCGCGGTCCGAGGCGGGGGACGCGTCCGGGGCCGGGGCCGGGCCGACCGCGCCCGATCCCCGTACCGGCGCCGCCCCCGGCTCCGATGGCACGATCGACCTCGCCCGGTGGCTGCGGCTCTCCCTCGCCGCGCCCCCCGGAACGTCCGGCAGGAGGCGCCCCGTGCCCTCGGCGGGCGCCCTCCACCCGGTCCGCGCCCATCTCCTCATCGGACCGGGGTGCTCCCTGCCGCCCGGGCGCTACGCGTACGACCCGCGGGCCCACCGGGCCCATCCGCGCGGCCCCGCCCCTGACGGCGTGCCCCCCGGCGCCCTCCTCGTCCTCACCGTGACCCTCTCCCGCACGGTCGCCCACTACGGTCACCGCGCCTGGCCGCTGCTGCTGCTCGACGCCGGCCATGCCGCCGCCGCGCTCGCGCTGGCCGCGCCCCCGGCCGCCGACGTCCTGGTCTCCCTCGACGCCGACGGCGCCCTGCTGGCCGCCGCCGCGGGTCTGCCCGGCGCACCGGACTGGCCGGACGCCTGGCCCGGCACCGAACCCGGACTTCCGCTCGCCGCCGTACGGTTGACGCCCCCGGGAGCCTCCGCAGCCGCCCCCGAACCGCTGAGCGCCTGGGCCGCCCTGCCCCTGGCCGCGTCCCCGACGGCCCCGGGCCCCGGCGCCGCGACCGCGCCGCCCCGTGAACTCATCACCGCGCAAAGGCTGTTGCATCAGCTCGCGGAAGCCCCCGGTCAGCCCGAGGGCACGTGGCGCCCGGTCCGGCACCCGGCGGGAGTGACCGACGGCGCTTTGGAGACACGCCGCAGCGCCCCGCCCGACGATCTGCGTCGCCCGCCCGGGAGGGATCTGCTCGCCCGCATCCTGGCCACCGCCCGGACCACGGGTCCGGCCGGGCCCGACTGGACCCTGGCGGCCGGCGGGGACGCCCCCGCCCTCTACGCGGCGGCCCCGGACGAGCCGGGTCTCCACGTCCGCGCCTGCGGCGACGCGCGGCCCGCCCTCGCCCGCTGGGCCGCGCACCAACCGTGGATCGGCGCGGCGGGCGCGGTCCTCCTGGCCCACGGCTGCCCCGGGGACGCCCCGCCCGCCGAGGTCCGCCGCACCCATCTGGCCGCCGGTCACGCGGTCGGCGCGGCCCAGGCCCACGCCACCGCCCTGGGGTTGCGCTCCCGCCCCATCGGTTCCTGGCAACAGGCCGACCTGGGCGCGGCTCTGGGCGACACGCCCGGACGCGACTGGATCGTGCACGGCCTGGCCCTCGGCGCGCCCCCGGCGGCGGCCCCGCCTCCCTCCGCCTCCCGGACCACGGCCCCTCTCACGGCGGCCGGCCGGCTCACGGGACCGGCCCCCGCGACCACCTCCGCCACCCCCCACCCCACCCGGCGAGGAAGAACGCCCATGATGCTCCACCCCGAACTCCTCCGCGCCGCGAACACCGTGCGCCGCCCCCTCGCCCTCGCCACCGCCCTGCTCGCGGCGGTCACCCTCACCCACCTCGCCCAGGCCGTCCTGCTCGCCCTCGTGCTCTCCCGGATCGCCCGGGGGGAGACGGCGGCGCTCGCCCCGCTGCTCACGGCCGTCCTCGCCGTGGTCCTGGCCCGTGCCGTCCTCGGCCGCTTCCAGCGGCTGACCGCCGTCACGGCAGGGGCCGCCGTGCGGGTGCGGCTCCGCGACACCCTGCTGCTGCGGCTCGGCGCACTCGGCCCCACCGCCGTCACCGGCGCGCGGGCCGGAGCCGTACGGGCCACGCTGGTGGACGGTGTCGAGGGCGTGGACGCCTACATCTCGCGCTACCTGCCCCAGGCGCTTCTCACCTGCGCCGTCCCGCCGCTGCTGCTCGTCGCCGTCGCCCTCGTGGAACCGTACGCGGCGCTCGCCCTCGGACTCGCCCTGCTGCTCGCCCTGTTCGGGCCGCGCTGGTGGGACCGGCTGCTCGCCCGGCGCGGGAAGGAGCACTGGGACACCTACGAAGCCCTCGCCGCCGACTACCTGGAAGCCCTCCAGGGGATGCCTACCCTGCGCGCGGGCGGCGCGGTGGGGCGCGTGCGGGAACGGCTGGAGCGGCGGTCGGCCGCCCTGCACCGGAGCACCGTCGCCAAACTGCGGGTCTCCCTCGTCGACACCGGCCTCACCGATCTGGCCGTCCAGGGCGGTACGGCCGCCGCCGTCCTCGTGGCCTGCTCGTCGGCGGCCACCGGCCGCACCGCCGCCACCGGCACCTACCTCCTGCTCCTCCTCGCCTCCGAGTGCTTCCGGCCCGTCCGCGACCTCTCGCGCGAGTGGCACGCCGGCTACCTCGGGGTCTCCGCGGCCGACGGGATCGCCGCCCTGCGCACCGCCGAACCCGCCGTGCCGGACCGGGGCGACAAGACCGCGGCCTGGGCCGGACCACCCGAAATCCGCTTCGAGGACGTGCGCTTCACCCATCCGGGGAGCGGTCGGCCCGCCCTCGACGGCGTCAGCTTCACCGCCGCCCCCGGGCGCACCACCGCCGTCGTCGGCCCTTCAGGAGCCGGGAAGTCGACCCTGCTGAGCCTGCTGCTACGGCAACGCGACCCGGACGGCGGCCGTCTCACCGTCGCCGGGACCGACGCCGCCGCGTACTCGCTCGCCTCGCTGCGCCGGGGCATCGCCGTGGTCTCGCAGGAGACCTACCTCTTCCACGCCACCATCGCGGAGAACCTGCGCATCGCCCGCCCGGCCGCCACCGACGAGCACCTGTGCGCCGCCGCCCGGGCCGCAGGGATCCACGAGGAGATCGCCCGGCTCCCGGACGGTTACGCCACACTCGTCGGCGAACGCGGCGCCACGCTCTCCGGCGGCCAGCGCCAACGGCTCGCCCTCGCCCGGGCGTTGCTGGCCGACGCCCCCGTCCTGATCCTGGACGAGGCCACCAGCGCCGTCGACGAGCGCGGCCAGGCGCGCATCGTGCGCGAACTGTCGGCGGCCGGCCGGGGCCGCACCTGCATCGTCGTCGCCCACCGGCTCGACGCCGTACGCCACGCCGACCACATCGTCGTCCTCGACGCCGGCCGCGTCGCCGCGGCGGGCGACCACGCGACCCTGCTCGCGGGCGGCGGCGTGTACGCCTCGCTCGTCGCGGCCGGACGCACCGCACAGGAAGAGCGCGCCGCATGACCACGCCCCCGGCCCCCGGCCCCGCCCCCGCCCCGCCCGGACCCCGACCCACCGCCGCCCCGGCCGGCCCAGGCCGCCCGCCCGGACCCCGGCCCGCCGCCCCGGCCCCCGCCGTCCCGAGCGGCGCCCTCCGCTCGCTCCTCCCGGTCCTCGGCGCGCACCGCGCCACCGTGCTGCGCACCTGTCTGGCCGCCCTCGTCGACCAGGCGGCCCTGGTGGCCCTCGTCACCCTCGCCGCGCACACGGTCGGCGCCGCTGTCACCGCCCACCGCCCGCCCGCCCCGGGGACCGTCGCCGTTCTGGTCGGGCTCGTCCTGCTCCGGGCCCTCGCCACCTGGCGCGAGATGGACCTCTCGCACGACCTCGCCTACCGGGTGCTGGCCGAACTGCGCGTCCGGGTCTTCGACGGGCTGGCCCGCAGCGCCCCCGCCCGGATCGCGGGACGGCGCAGTGGCGACCTGGCGGCCACCGCGCTCGGGGACGTCGAGGCCCTGGAGTTCTTCTACGCCCATGCCATCGCCCAACTCCTGGCATCCAGCGTGGTGTTCGCCGTCTCCGCCACCGTGCTGGCGACGCTCGGGCCGTGGCTGCTGCTCGCCGTCCTGCCCGCCGCGCTGCTCCTCGCCTGGTCGCCGCTGGTCGAGGCGCGCGGGCGGGCCGAGCGCGGGGCCCGGACCCGGGCGGCGCTCGCCGAGGTGTCGGCCGAGACCGTGGAGAGCGTCGACGGCCTGCGCGAACTCCTGATGACCGGGGCGCTGAACCGCACGCGGGCCCGGCTGCGCTCCGCCGGGCGCCGGCTCGCCCGCGCCCAGCGGGCCGAACAGTCCTGGGAGGCCGGGGCGGGCGCGGTCCGCGATCTGCTGGTCGTCGCCGCCGTCATCGGGGTCGTGGCGGCCGCGGCGCACGCCGCGTCCGCCGGGAGGCTGGACGGGGCGTGGGCCCCCGCCGCCATGGCCCTCGCCCTGGGCGCCCTGGCCCCGGTGGCGGAATCGGCTGCCGCGCTCGGCCGGGCGGGCGGTCTGCGCGCCGCCGCCGCCCGGGTCGGCGCCGCCGTGCACGCCCCGGCCCCGGCGCCCGCGCCCGCCGCCCCGCGCCCCCTGCCGGCGGGCCCGCTCGGGCTGCGGCTGCGCGGCGTACGGTTCGACTACGGGGGAGAGGCCGTGCTCGACGGCGTCGACCTGACCGTCCGGCCCGGTGAGACCGTCGCCCTCGTCGGCGCGTCCGGTACGGGCAAGTCGACCTGCGCCCACCTCCTGGCGCGGTACTGGGATCCGGCCGAGGGAGCCGTGGAACTGCTGCCACCGGGCCCGGCCCGCCCCGTGGACCTGCGGGACCTCGCCGAGGACGACCTGCGCGCCGCCGTCTCCGTGGTGGGCCAGGAGGCCCCCCTCTTCCACGGCACCCTCGCCGAGAACCTTCGGCTGGGCGCTCCCGACGCCACGCCGGACGAGCTGGGCGAAGTGGCCCGCCTCTGCGGGGTCTCCGCCATCGCCGACGCCCTGCCCCACGGGCTGGACACGGCCGTGGGGGAGCGCGGTGCGACCCTGTCCGGCGGCCAGCGGGCCCGGGTGGCCCTGGCCCGGGGGCTGCTGAGCGGCCCGCGCGTCCTCGTGCTGGACGAGACGACGGCCCACCTGGACCCCCGGGGCGACGCGGAACTGGCCGAAGCGCTCGCAGCCCACCGCGCCGGCCGGGCCACCTTGCTGATCGCCCACCGCCCGGCCACCGTCCGCAGGGCCGACCGGATCGCCGTCCTGGAGGGCGGGCGGATCGTCGAGGAGGGCGGCTGGGACGAACTGATCGCAGCGGGCGGGCCGCTGGCCCGCCTCTTCGCGCGGGAGGAGGCGGGCGCCGCCCCATGACGGCCCCGGTCCTGGGTCCGGGGGGCGGGGGCCGTCCCGCGACGCCCCTTCACCCGAGGGGCGGGCGCCGTGGGGCGACGGCCCCCGCCCCGCCCGCGAGGGAAAAGGAGTCCGTCCCGCGCGGACCCGCCGCCCCCCCGTCCGCCGCCGGGCATCGCGTCGTGTTCCGCGCTCAGGGCAGCGGCTGCTCCGCCCAGATGATCTTGCCCCGGTCGGTGTACCGGGTTCCCCACCGATGGGCGAGCTGCGCGACGAGGAACAGCCCCCGCCCGCCCTCGTCCGTGGTCCTCGCGTGCCGCAGCCGCGGCGAGGTGTTGCTGGCGTCGGACACCTCGCAGGTCAGCGCCGACTGGTACAGCAGCCGCAGCCGCACCGGCCCCGAGGCGTACCGGATCGCGTTGGTCACCAGCTCGCTGACGATCAGCTCCGTCGTCATCGACAGCTCCGCGAGCCCCCACGCCTCCAACTGGCGGGCCGCCTTCGCCCGGATCTCCCCGACCGCCGCGGGGTCCACCGCCACGTCCCACGAGGCCAGGTGGTCGGGGGTGAGCACATGCGTCCGGGCGAGGAGCAGGGCGATGTCGTCCGGCTGCGGTACGGGCAGCAACTCCTTGACCACCGCCGGGCACAGGTCCTCCAGCGGCAGCCCGTCCCGGGACACCGCCCGGGCCAGCCGCTCCATGCCGTTCTCCACGTCCTTGTCGGCCCCCGAGACGAGTCCGTCGGTGTAGAGGCCGAGGAGGCTTCCCTCGGGCAGCGCGAGCTCCAGTGATTCGAAGGGCAGCCCGCCCAGCCCGAGCGGCGGCCCGGCCGGCAGGTCCGGGAAACTGACCGCCCCGCCCGGGGTGACGACGACCGGCGGCGGATGACCGGCCCGCGCCATCGTGCAGCGGCCGTTCGCCGGGTCGTAGACCGCGTACAGGCAGGTGGCGCCCACCACCGTCGTACCGGTCCGGTCCACCGGCTCCTCCTCGCTGAGCCGCAGGACCAGGTCGTCCAGACGGGCCAGCAGCTCGTCCGGGGGGAGGTCCATGTCGGCCAGGGTCTGGACGGCGGTACGCAGCCGGCCCATGGTCGCCGCGGCTCCGATGCCGTGCCCCACCACATCGCCGATGACCAGGCCGACCCGGCCCCCCGACAAGGGGATCACGTCGAACCAGTCGCCGCCGACGCCGTCCTTCGCGTCGGCCGGGAGATACGACGACGCCACGTCCAGCGCCGTGCCGCCGCGCAACGTGTGCGGCAGCAGACTCCGCTGGAGCACCACCGCCGCGGTGTGCTCCCGCGTGTAGCGGCGGGCGTTGTCCACGCAGACCGCGGCCCGCGCCACCAGCTCCCGGGCCGGCGCCACGTCGTCCTCGTCGAACGGCACCGGATTCCGCGAGCGCATGAAGGTGGTCAGCCCCAGCACGGTGTCCCGCGCCCGCATCGGTACGGAGATCAACGAGTGCAGCCCGAACTCCCGGAGCCGGGCGGCCCGCTCCGGATGCTCCACCGTCCACCCGTGGCTGTCCGGATCGAGCACCGGCAGCAGCACCGGGTCGCCGTACAGCAGGAAGTGCGCGTCGTGCGGCGGCGGCACGAAGTCGACCGGCTCCCCGATCCGGACGACCGCCTCCGGGCACCCCTCCCGCACCGAGCACATGCCCGCCCGGCGCATGGCCGGCCGCTCGCCCCCGGCCGGCGGGGCCGTCCCGCGCCGCTCACCGCCGAACGGGGTCTCCAGCAGATCGACGAAGACGAAGTCCGCGAACCGGGGCACGGCGAAGTCGGCCAACTCCTGCGCCGTACGCTGCACGTCCAAGGTGGAGCCGATACTGGCCCCGGCCTCGTTCACCAGCGCGAGCAGCCGGCGGGCGTTCCACCGGTCGGTGACGTCGAGGACCATGTACCCGATACCGATCCGCCGGTCCCGGGCGTCCGTCAGGGGGAAGAACGAGGTGGTGTACGCCCGTCGGCGGTGCGGATCGGACCAGCTCCAGCCCACGTACTCGTAGTCCGCGACCGCCCGGCCGGTCGACAGGACCTGCCGCATCAGCCGTTCGAGCGGTGCCGCGAGCGCGCCGGGCAGCACCTCGCCCGGTCTGCGCCCCAGCCGCTGGTCCCGGGGCACGCCTCCGAACCGCTCCAGGGAGTCGTTGAGCCAGAGGTAGCGCAGGTCGGGGTCGAGGACCGCCATCCCGACCGGTGACCGGCTCAGGAAGTCGTCCAGGACGGGCCCGCTCATCGTCCAGTGCGGGGTGAGTTCCCGCCCGGAGACCAGGAAGACCTCCCGCCCGTCGATCGTGAACGAGGAGGTGACCCGTACGTCGACGTCCAGCGACCGGCCGTCCCGGGCCCGCAGGGGGAGCAGCCCGCTCCACCCCGCCCCCGCCCGGCAGTGGGCGGCCACCGCGGCCGTCCGCCGGGGGTCCGGCGGACCGGCCAGCAGGCGGGCGGCGGACCGGCCGACGGCCTCGGCCGCCGGGTACCCGAGGAGGGCCTCGGCCCCGCGGGTCCAGCCCGTGATCGTGCCGTCCCCGGCGACCACCGCCGCCGCCTCGTCGGCCGTTCGCACCGGCCCGCGCCCGCCCCCGGAGGGCAGCGGGCCGGGCTCCGCCGGGGAGCCCTCATCGGCGGATGCCATTGCACCTCACCACCCTCTGTAGGTTTCCATGGTCGCGCGTCGCCCCGGACCGCGCCCGGTGCGCCGGTCCCGGGCCCGCCGGGCGCCGTTCCCCGTCCGGCACCGTGCCGGAGCGGGCCGCACCCCCGTGGGCGGGACGGCGACCGGCCGCTCGCCCCCGGACCCGTGCGGGCGGACGGCTCCGGCCCCGACGGGAGGACCGGAGCCGTTTCCGTGCCCGGGTCAGCGGCGGAAGCAGATCTCGCGCTCCCGCAGCCGCGGACCCAGCCAGTGGGCGAACGGCACGGTGACGCACCACCCGCGCGAGGGCGGCGCCTCGTTGCCCGGAGCCGGGGACGCGGGCGCCACGGGAGGGGACGGCCGCACGGACGGGGTGGCCGCGGGGGAGGGGGACGGGGCGGGCTCCGGGGGCGCGGGGCTCGGGTCCGGCGTGACCGTGGGCGTCGGGTCGGGGGTGGGTCCGGAGGGCGCGGCCATCGAGGTCATCATCGTCCGGAACACCTCGGAGGACCGCGGATTGCTCGTGCACTGCCAGACGCCGTGCGGACAGTAATCCGTGACCGTCTGGTACAGGGGGTCGTGCCGGTCGATCCACTCCAGCATCCGCCGCATGTACGCGGGGTTGTCGCCGTTGCGGAAGAGGCCCCACTCCGGGAAGGAGATGGGCTTGCCGTGCTCCGCGGCGAAGTCGACGTGCTTCTGGAGTCCGTACGGGTCGGCGACCTGGTCGTCGAAGGTCTCGCCGGGCGGCTGGTCGTAGGAGTCCATCCCGACGATGTCGACCACGTCGTCACCCGGGTAGCACTCGGTCCACGGCACCGCGTCCCGGCCCCGGCTCGGCGTGAAGTCGAAGCGGAACTCCTGGCCGGGGACCGCGCGCATCGCCGTGACGATCCGCTCCCAGTACGCCTTCCAGGACGCGGGGTCGGGACCGCACCGGTGCGTGTAGGTGGTGCCGTTCATCTCCCAGCCGAGCACGATCACGGTGTCCGGCACGCCCAGCCCCACCAGGCGCTCCGCGAGCCGGGTGAAGTGCTCGTCGTACTCGCCGGCCGCGCCCGCCCGGAGCAGGGTGCGGACCTCCTCGTCCGGGAGCCGCTCCTCGTTCCGCTCCAGCATCGGTACGTTCAGGACGAACATCCGGTCCTCGTCCGCCCGCCTCCACTCCGCCCAGGCGTCGAGGAACCGGGGGGCGCCCTCGATGTTCACCCACAGGTCGCCCGGCAGGTACGTGTGCCCCACCCGCAGCTCCGCCCCGCCGAGCCAGCGCGACAGGTCGGCCATCCGGCCGACCCCCTCGGGCCCGTAGTCCAGATACGCCCCGTGCGCCGTGGCGCCCGCCGTCCGCGCCGGTCCGGGGGCGGCTCCGTCGACGGAGTCCGGGCCCGACGTCGGACGGCCCGCGATGCCGCCGCCCGCCAGGAGGCTGAGAGCGAGCGCCGCGGCACACGAGACGATGAGACGGCGCTTGGCCGGCATTGCTCCTCCTGGCTGCGATGAATTCCGGTCGATTCGTCCGGTGGGAAGAGAGTTTCATCATTGTGCACGGCCGGCACGCGGAGGAGTCCATTTATCCTGTCCGGCGTTGCGGACCTGTCGTCCGACCTGTCGTTCAGGTGAATGCGCGGCCGAAGGTGAACGGGAGTGAACCGACCCGGTTGTCGAAATTCGAATCGACGAGTTCCAGCTCTCCGGTGCTTCGGACGACCGGACGTCGTTCGATCAGTTCCCGCAGGAGAGTCGTCATTTCGAGCCGGGCCAGATGCGCCCCCAGACAGTGGTGGGGCCCTCCGCCGCCGTATCCGAGGTGGGGATTGGGCGACCGGGTGATGTCGAAGCGATCCGGATGGGTGAAAACCGTTTCATCGCGGTTGGCGGACGCATAGATGAGCGCGACTTTCTCTCCCGGGAGGAAAGTGCGGCCGCCCAGTGAGTATTCCGTGGTGACGGTCCTGCGGAACTGGATGATCGGCGTCGAATGCCGCACGATCTCCTCCACCGCCCCGCCGATGTACCGGTCGAAGTCGGATCGCAGCAGCTCCCGCTGGGCCGGATGGCGGTCCAGCAGGAACACCCCGTGCGCGATGGCGTTGCGGGTGGTCTCCACCCCGGCCACCAGCAGCAGCGAGAAGAACGCCCCCAACTGCCGCCCCGACAGCGCCTCGCCGTCGACGTCCGCACACACGAGCGCCGAGACGAGGTCGTCCGCGGGACGGCGCCGACGCTCCCGGGCGAGCCGCCCCATGACGTACTGCATCCGGGCGAGGGAGGCCAGCCCCCGGCCGGGGAGCCGCAGCCGGCCCCGGCCCCGGCGCTCCACGCCGACCTGCTCCGACGCCTGGTCGATCTGTTCCGCGATCCGCGCCCGGAACGCCCGGGGGACGCCCATCAGGTCGCAGATCACCTCCAGCGGCAGCCGCGCGGCCGCCGACGCCATGAAGTCCCGGGGCCGTTCGGCGATCAACTCGTCCACCAGCCGCCCGGCCAGCCTGCCGACGTTCTCCTCGACGCCCGCCAGCAGCCGGGGCGTGAACCGCCGGGAGACGATCCGGCGCAGTGCGGCGTGCTCGGGCCCGTCCATGTTCACCATCGAGTTCCCGAACAACGCCTTCGCCCAGCCGGCCGGCTCCGGGGTGGTGACCCCCGGCGCGCTCGCGAACACCCGGGGCGCACGGCTCGCGGCCCGTACGTCGGCGTGGCGCAGCAAGGCGTAGAACGGTCTGCCGGCGGTGCGGGCGGCGCCCGGCCGGGGGGTGAACAGCAGGGGCGCGTCCGCCTCCCGCAGCAGGGCGAAGGCCCGCAGCCTCTCGGGGCGCGGCAGCCGCCAGAACGCCGGGTCGGCCAGATCGACGTCCGCCGCACGCGGCGGACGGTCTGAGGACAGCTGGTACGGGACGGTCACGCCCATCACCTCCACGGTTCGCCCGACCATGGTCCGGGCGCCGGGAAGCGAGGGGGCCCGCGACGCGGCCCACCGCCGCCGATGGCCCCGCACCCTCACGCGTTTGCCGGAACGCGAGCTCCGCGCATGCACCGTACGCCGCACCCACGAGAACTGTTTCGCCACCGCCTCGTTGTCAACATCGCCATCAGAAGCACCTCGGACGAGTTAACGAGAGGCAGGCAGCCAACCCATGAGCCCCACCCCCGCGAAACCGGGCGGCGCCCCCGTCCCCTCCCGCAGGATCGTCCTGCGCGGAGCCTTCACGGCCGCCGTCGCCACGGGCACCGCCGGAGCCCTGCTCCCGCTGCTCGACCGCGAGCGGACCGCCGGGGCCCGCCCCGCACCGGGCCCCGGGAGGGCCGGATCCGGTTCCCCGGCGGAACAGTTCGCCGAGATGTACCGGGGACGGGAGATCCGGGCGACGGCGACCTCGGCCGTCCCCGCCGGAGCCACGGACGACGCCCGCCCGGCGATCGCCGCCGAACCGGTCACCGAGATCCGCATCGACGGCAGACCGCTGCACGTCATGAGGCGGGCGGACGGCACCTACCTGAGCGACGTCCGGCACTACGAGTCCTACCCGACGCTGCTGGAGACGGCCCGCGCCGCCGTCGACGAACTCGGCGACGCCCGACTCGCGCCCCCCGCCGCACACCACATGTGAACGAGGAGGACCCGCACCGGTGTACACCCGCAAGAACCAGCGCGACCTGACGCGCGCCGAGAAGCGCCGCCTCGTCGACGCGATCCTGAAACTGAAACGCTCGGGCCGCTACGACGACTTCGTCGCCATGCACCGGGAGTACTACGTCATGGACACCGAACGCCGGCCGCGCCCCGCGCACATGACACCCTCCTTCTTCCCCTGGCACCGCCAGTACCTGCTGGAGTTCGAGAAGGCGCTCCAGCGCATCGACGCGGGCGTCAGCGTCCCCTACTGGGACTGGACGCGCGACAACAGCCCGGCCTCGTCCCTCTGGGCGGAGGACTTCCTCGGCGGCAACGGCCGGCCCGGCGACCGCCGGGTCACCACCGGGCCCTTCGCCTACGCGGCCGGGAACTGGAGCGTCGGCCGGGGCGTCACCGACCAGCACTACCTCACCCGCAACTTCGGCCGCCCCGGCCGCGACCCGGTCTCCCTCCCCACCAAGGACGACCTGGCGCGGGCGCTCAAGGACCCGGTCTACGACACCGAACCCTGGAACAGCGTCTGCACCCGGGGCTTCCGCAACCGCGTCGAGGGGTGGGGCATCCGGGGCGTGCGCACGGTGGGCCTCCACAACCGGGTCCACCAGTGGGTCGGCGGCCCCATGGCGGGCGCGGCCTCCCCGGAGGACCCGGTGTTCTGGCTGCACCACTCCTTCATCGACCTGATCTGGGACCGCTGGCGCTCGGCCCACCCGAAGTCCGCCTACGTGCCGGGCCGCAAGCCCGCCGACCCCGGACCCGAGCGCGACCACGTGTTCGGCCTCGACGAGGCGATGCCGCCCTGGGGCGTGACCCCCCGGAAGCTCCTCGACCACGGAAAGGTCTACCGCTACGCCTGAACCCGCACGAGGAAGCGGCCGGCCCCCTCCGCGAGGAGGAGACCGGCCGCTCGGGTCCTACGGGTGATCAGCGACCGTAGCCGTAGTCGCCGCCGTGGCCGTTGTCGTGGCCGTCGGCGTTGACGCAGGTGTTGCCGAAGGCGGGGTTCAGCACGCCGATCACGTTGATCGTGTTGCCGCAGAGGTTCACCGGCACGTGCACCGGGATCTGGAGGACGTTGCCCGAGGCGACACCGGGGGAACCGGCGGCGAGGCCCTGCGCACCGGCGTCCGCGGACGCCATGCCGGCGCCGCCGGCGATCAGGGCGCCGGTGCCGGCCATCACAGCGGCGACCTTCGTCATACGAGACATGGAGAACTCCTTGTAAAGAAGGGGGGTTGCGCCGCGGGCACGAAGCCCGCACCCCCTGACAACGCGAAAGACGCCGGTCGGTAACGGATCAACAGCCAGGAGTACCCTTCGACACCGCCGTCCGGCGTACCCCCGGCGTGTCAGCGGCCGATCACCGGCAGCGCGGTCAGCCGCTCGTGCCAGCCCCGGGCCGCGGGGAAACGGGCCTTCACCGACTCCGCCGCCCGCTCCCGTACCGCCACCTGCGACTCGCGCAGCCGCAGCAGCGGCTCCAGACCCGGCCGGGCCAGCAGCAGCCGCTGGTTGACCACGGGAGAGGGCCGCCAGTGGTTCTTGTACGCCTCCGCCCCCCGCAGCAGGCTCAGCACCTCACGCCCGCCGTCCGCGGCCTGCTGAGCCACCTCCCGCAGCAGCATCGTCGACACGTCGACCTTCCGCTCGCGCAGCACCGGATCCGCACCGTACAGATAGCCGCCCGCCAGCCGCCCGGACTCCAGCGACAGATTGGACGCCACCACCTCGCCGTTCAGCCGGAACTCGGTCAGGGCCGCCGTACCGTCCCCCACCATCCGGCCCACCGACCGGATCAGGTGGTCCGAGAACCGCGCCCGCAGATGCTCGGGGTTGACCGCCCGGCCCTCCCACTGCCTCTCGTGCAGCCGCAGCAGCGTGCCGATCGCGGCGGGCACCGCGTCCCCCGGAACCCGGCGCGCCTCGACGCCCAGGGCCTCGATCCTGCGCAGCTTGGACCGCAGCCGCTGCCCCCGCGAGCCCGTCAGCCGCGCCACCAGGCCGTCCAGCGGCGCGGCCGGAAGCTCCATGCACGTGGAGTCCGTGAGCCGGCTGCGGGCACCCGTCCACCGCCCGAACAGCAACTGCGCCGACGCGTCCGGCCGGACCTCCCGCAGATCCACCACCGTGTGCCGCGCCGCCCGGTCCAGGCCGCGTCCCAGCGCCCCCACCGCGTACCCGGCCTCCTCCTCGTCCAGCAGGATGTCGAAGAAGTCGGACACCGCACCGCCCATCGGGACGAGCAGCGGCATCGGACGGTGCACCAGCATCAGCGGCGCCGCCCCGATCAGCCGTCCCGCCCGCCGGACCAGCAGCACCCGCAGCCGCCCCTCCTGGCCGTAGGAGATCCACCACGAGTGGAGCCAGGCATGGCTCTGGAACGGGGTGGCGGTGGCACACCGCCGGTGCAGCGCGTCCCACTCGCCGGCCAGCGCGCCGAACTCCCCGAAATCCCGGCACAACGTGACGGCCAGCCCGCCCGCCCGGGGGGCCGTCATCGGACCGCCTCCCGCACGTCCTGGACGGCGCCGCCCCCGACGGTCGGACCGGGCACCTGCGCCGAGACGCTCCACCCCGCCCCGCGCGGCCGGACCAGCAGCACGAGACCGCCCAGCAGTCCGCCCGCCGCCGCCCCCACGGCCGTACCCAGCGGCACGGACGGCGAGACCGGCTGGTCCGGTGTCATCGCGTGGGTGAACTCGATCAGCTTCACTCCGGTGTCCTTCGAGACGTGGCCGCTGCTCACGACGACGGCCTCGATGACCGCGTTGGCGATGTCGGCCGCCTTGCGCCGGTCCTCGGAGACGCCGGTCACCGCGATCATCGGCGAGTCGGGGGAGGTCTCCGACCGCACGTGGGACCGCAGCTCGCGCACCGGCTCGCCCGCCGCGCCCTGCGCGTACGAGAGGGTCGCGTCGCTCGTGGCCAGCCGCCCGTACGACTGGGCGTACCCCAGCGCCGCCGCCGGGTCGGTCTCCCCCTCCGCGACCGCCATCGCGTAACTGGTCGCCTCGTACTGCGGGGAGGCGAACGCACCGTAGGAGAGACCGGACGCGGCGCCGATCAGCACGGAGACGGGCAGCGGCCACCACTGCGGCAGCCGGGTGAGGGCGGTGCGCAGCCGCTGGACGACGAGATGCCGCTGCTGCTCGGGCGAGTCGGTCATGAGAAGGCTCTCCGGTTCGGTGGGGCGGTGTCGAGGGCGTACGCGTACACGTCCATCAGGCGCTCGCTGCTGCGCCTGATGTCGTAGTGGCCGACGGCCCGGGGCGGCGGGCGCCGGTCCGTGCCGGCCTGTATCAACTGCCGCAGCCGGGCCGTCAGCTCCTCGGGGCTCCCGGCGATCCGGGTGGCCCCCGGGGCATGCGCGGCGGGCAGGTCGTCGATGGCCGGGCAGGCGTCGTGGAGCACCGGCAGCCCGGCGGCGAGCGCCTCCACGGCGGCGAGGCCGAAGGACTCCTCGCGGGAGGTGGACACGAACACGTCCAGGGCGCTCAGCAGCGCCGGAACACCGGGGACCGGACCGTCCCCGCCCTCGTCGCACTCCCCGAGGAACCGGACGCGGTCCACCGCACCGAGCCGCAGTGCCAGCGTCCGCAGCGTCCCGGCCTCCCGGCCGCCCCCGGCCAGCAGCAGCCGGGCCCCGGGCAGGGCGGCGACCGCGCGGATCAGCACGTCGAACCGCTTGCCCGGCACCAGCCGGCCGACCCCGCCGACCACGAACGCGTCCTGCGGGATGTCCAGCGCCGCCCGGACCTCCGCCCGGCGCCGGGCGTCGAAGCGGAACCGGTCCGCGTCGATCCCGTTGGGCACCAGCCGGATCCGCTCGGCGGGCACCCCCCAGTCCCGCAGCCGCCCGGCCACGGTGGAGGAGACGGCGACGGTCGCCGCGCCGAGGCGTTCGGTGGAGAGGTAGAGGGCGCGGACGGACCGGGTGAGCGGACGGCCCTCGATCTCGGCGCGCCCCAGGGAGTGCTCGGTCGCCACCGTCGCCCGCGTCCCGGCGAGACGGGCCGCGACCCTGCCGTACACGCACGCCCGGTACAGGTGCGTGTGGACCAGGTCGTAGCGGCCGTCCCGGATCAGCCGGGCCAGCCTCCCCACCGCCGACAGGTCCCGGTTGCCGCGCATCCCGAGGTGGATCACCCGGACCCCGTCCGACCGCAGCTCCTCGGCCACCGCCCCCGGGTTGGTGAGCGTCACGACGTCGCACTCCACCGGGAGGTGACGCAGCAGCAGCCGCAACTGCCGCTCGGCCCCGCCCACCCCCAGCCCGGTGATGACGTGCAGCGCCCTCATCGGGCGCCGCCCGCCCGCGCCGGCCCGGCGGCCCGGAGGCCCGCCCCGGGCGACGCCGCCTGCCGCAGCCCGTGCCGCAGGTCCTTGGCCCACAGCCGCACCCCCCGGTCCGCCTGGCTGATGTGGGTGCGGGGCAGCGCGAACCGGCTGAGCAGCGGCCCCGGGGCCAGCGCGCACGCGTAGCCGTACCCCGCCGTGCGCACGGCCCGGACGACCCGGGGGTCGAGGTGGCCGTACGGGTAGCAGAAGCCCTCCGGGGGCGCGCCCGTGAGATCGCCGATCAGCTCCCGGCTGTGCAGGGTCTCGCGGCGCAGTTCCCCGTCCGGCAGCGCCCTCAGATCCCGGTGGTGGAGGCCGTGCGAACCGACCTCCATGCCCGCCGCGGCGACCCGCCGGACGTCCGCCGGGGTGAGGAGCGGTTTG
Organism: Streptomyces sp. NPDC017448; assembly: GCF_044330565.1. NCBI lineage: Bacteria > Bacillati > Actinomycetota > Actinomycetes > Kitasatosporales > Streptomycetaceae > Streptomyces > Streptomyces sp. NPDC017448. Next base: position 134,173 of record NZ_JBIRLM010000010.1, read on the forward strand.
CGCGGACCCAGCGGATCCCACTCGTTGACGCCGCCCGGCCGTCCCGGCAGGACGAAGACCGTGGCCCGGAAGCCGTGCCTGCGCAGCACCGGCAGCGCCTCGTCGAGGAAGTCCGCGTACCCGTCGTCGAAGGTCAGCCCGACCAGCCCGCGCCACCCCGCGGGGCCCGCGCGCAGCAGCTCGGCCACCCCCACGCCTCTGAGGCGCCGGCTGCGCAGCCAGGACAGCTGCTCGTCGAGCCGCCCGGGGGAGACGGTGATGCCGTACGGGTCGTCGTCCGGGTCCGCCACCGAGTGGTAGGTGAGGATCCACGGCTGACGGCGGGCGTGCGGGTGGAGCCGGGACGGGGGACTGTCGGCGCAAGGCGCCGGGAAGTCAGCGGCCATCGAGGAACCTCCGTCGGATGAGTGCCAGCAGGGAGACGGCCTCGGGGGAGCGCAGGGCGAGGCCGGTCGTGAAGAAGACGGCGGGAACGAGGAGGCATCCGGCGGCCAGACTCGCCACCGGGTCCGCGACGAGGGGGGCGCATGCCCAGCCGGCCGCGCCCGCCGCCAGCGACGCCCCGGCGAGCCGGCCCAGCGAGAGCGCCACGGCACGGGCCCGGATGGGGACCACCCGGGGGCCGAGGCCCATCAGGAGCAGCAGGGCGGTCGTGCTGATCCCGAGCGCGTTGGCGGTCGCGATCCCGTCCACGCCGAAGCGGTACGTCAGCGCGTACCCGGCTCCCATCGTCACCAGCAGCCCGGTGCCCATGGCGAACGCCGGGAACCAGGTGGGCCGCCCCGCCGAGAAGAACGGCCGGCTCAGCGCTCCGACCAGGCAGTGCCCGAGCAGCCCCAGTGCGTAGACCCGCATGACCCGGGCGGTGGAGTCGGTGTCGGAGGCGTCGAACGCGCCGCGCTGGAAGAGCACTTCGATGATCTGGGGCGCGTAGCCGAGGACGACGGCCGCCCCGAGCAGCACCACCGTCCCGGCCAGCGCGAGGTCGCGCTCGACCCGGAGCCGGGCCTCCTCCCGCTCTCCGGCGGCCATGGCCCGCGCGACGACCGGGAAGGTCACCGTGCAGATCATCAGCGACAGCACCATCGGCAGCTGGGCGACCTTCTGGGCGTAGTTCAGGTGCGAGATCGCGCCCGCCGGCAGCGTGGAGGCGAGGAACCGCTCCACCAGCACCTGGGACTGACGGCCCACCACGAACAGGATCACCGGGGCCAGCACCGCGAACCCCAGCGGCGGAGCGGTCCGCGCGGCCCGCTTCCCGATCCGTCCGAACCGGGGCCGCCGGGGGCGTCCGGGCGGCGCCAACCGCAGGAACACGGGCAGTTGGGTGAGGATCATCAGGACGCTGCCGATCGCGACCCCGGCCGCCGCTGCCCGCACCCCCCACGCCGCGTGCAGGGCCAGCGTCGTCGCGATGATGCCGATGTTGTAGGCGGCGTAGACCCCGGCGGGCGGCAGGAAGCTGCGGTGCGCGCGCAGGGCGGCGCTGAAGTAGCCGGTGATCCCGAAGGTGAGGACGGTGACGGCGGTCAGCCGGGTGCAGTCCACCGCGAGCCGGGGGTCGGCGAGCCCGGGGGCCAGCACGCCCACGACCGCGGGCGCGCCCAGGACCAACAGCCCCGCCCCGCCGGCGAGCAGCAGGAGCAGCCGGGGGAGGGTGGCCGCGACCAGCTCCCGTACCGGGTCGGGAACCGGACCGTCCGCGACGGCCGCCCGTCCGGGACGCAGCTCCGCGGTCCCGTTCTCCCTCCGGGCGGCCGCCGGCCCGACGGCCTCGTCCCGTCGGCTCAGGGCGAGGCTGAAGGCGGGGACGAGGAGCAGGGCCATCCCGTCCTCGATCAGCAGCGTCGCCGCCATCTCCGGTACGGTCCAGGCGATCAGGAAGGCGTCGCTCGCGTCGCTCGCCCCGAAGTACCGGGCGATGGCCTGGTCCCGCACCAGACCGAGGGCGGCCCCCAGCACGGTCAGCACCGCCGTCGCCGCTGCCGCGCGGGCGAGGAACGACCCGAGCCGGGGCGGCCCGCCGCTCGCCGTCCCGGGCGCGGCGCCGGGGGGGCGGGGCGCGCCGGGGCCCGCCCCGGGGGCCCGGGGCGGGGGAGGGGCGTCCGCCGGGCGCACCGGGGCCCCGGCGCCCGGGCCGGTGTCGTTCACGCGGTGCTCCCCCGGTCCGGTTCGGCCAGCGCCCACCAGGCGGCCAGCCCCAGCACGATCCCGCTCAGCACGGTGGTGGGCCCGCCGATGTCCGCGTACAGGAAGTCGACGCTCTGCCAGACCATCAGGGCGACCGCCGCCAGCCCGCAGTCAACGGCGGCGCCCCCGCGCGAGCGGGCGAGGCGCAGTCTGCGGACCGCGCCGACCAGGATCGCCGCCCAGCTGCCGACGAGGGCGGTCAGACCGATGAGGCCCTGCTCGCCGAGGACGAGGAGATACATGTTGTGGGGGGAGAGGAGGGCCTGCCTGCGGAACTCCTGGCCCGCCCCGGCCGTGTCACTGCCGGAGGAGAGCCCGATGGAGGCGTGTCCGTCGCGGTGGGCGGGGAAGCCCTTGAGGCCGACGCCGGTGACGGGCCGCTCGCGCCACATCGATCCCGCCGCGCTCCACATGGCGTACCGGTCGCTGACCGACCGGTCCGGGGCCCGGGTCACCTGGGTCACGCTGGCCGCCCGGTCCGCGATCATCTCCGACCCCACGCCGAACCCGCCGACCAGCACCACGCCCGCCGCCCCGAGCACGGCCAGCGACGTCAGCGCCTGCCGCCGTCCGGCCAGCGCGAGGGCGACCAGGAGCGCGACGCCCGTGGCGATCCACACGCCCCGGCTGAACGACAGCGTCAGCGGCACGACCAGTGCGGCGGCGACGACGGCGGCGCACGGCCGCAGCCAGGCCGGGGCGCTGTGCGGCGCACGCAGGGCGCAGGCCGCGGCGGCGAGCAGTCCGTAGGCGACGACGGTGGCCATGCCCATGATGTCGCCGGGGCCGAAGGTGCCGACCGCCCGGACGTCCTCCCCCATGTACGAGGCGCCGGTGCCGGTGACGTACTGGTGGACGCCCGTGACGCCCTGGACGACCGCCAGGAGGACGAGCGAGCCGGCCACGACCCGGAACCCGTACGCGTCCCGGAGCAGCAGGACCACCGCCGTCGGCACCAGCACGAAGACCTGGAGGTAGCGGACGAGGCCCGGCAGGGCCGCCGCCGGGTCCGCCGCCGCGACCGCCGCCACCGCGAACCCCACCGCGGGCAGGCCCAGGACCAGCGCGGCGGTGGCGCTCAGCGGGCGGCTGCGCAACCGCAGGAGCCGGCCCGCGCACACGAGCACCGCCACGCCCGACGCCAGGTCGGCCGGACCGCCACCGCCCGACGCCCCGTACGGCAGGGCGGGCAGCAGGACGGTCGCGACCAGGGGCAGCAGCGGCCAGCGGTTCCGCCGGCCGCCCCACCGGGAACGGGGGAGCGCGCCGGGCCCGGACGAAGCCGGTGCGGGCGGGGTGAGGACTGCCGCCATGGTCAGCTGCCTCCGAGCCGGAACAGGGAGCCCGCGGTCCGCACCAGCACGCACGCGTCCTGCCACAGCGACCAGGTCTCGATGTAGTGGTTGTCGAAGCGGGCCCGCTCCTCGATCGAGGTGTCGCCGCGCAACCCGTTGACCTGGGCCAGCCCGGTGATGCCCACGGGCATCCGGTGCCGGGCCTGATAACCGGGGTGGGCACGGCTGAACTGCGCGACGAAGTACGGGCGTTCGGGGCGGGGGCCGACCAGGCTCATGTCGCCGCGCAGTACGTTCCACAGCTGCGGCAGCTCGTCGAGGGAAGTCCGCCGCAGCGCCCTGCCGACCCGGCTCATCCGCTCGTCGGACGCGACGTTCCAGCGGGTGGCCGACTCCTGGGCGTCGGCGGGCCGGAGCGTACGGAACTTCAGCAGCACGAAGACGCGTCCGTGCCGGCCGACGCGCTCCTGCCGGAAGATCACCCCGGGGCCGTCGGAGAGCCGTACGGCCAGGGCGCAGGCCGCCATCACCGGGGCCGCGAGCAGCAGGCCGAAGGCGGCGAGGACGGCGTCCACCGCCCGCTTCGCCGCGTGGCCGAAGGGGCGGTCCGTCCCGTCGCGCAACGGCCGGGCGGTAAAGCCCCACAGGTGGTCGGGGCGGCGGCCCGCCGGGGCGGACGCCGCGCCGCCCGGTCCGCTGACCAGCCACACCCGGCAACCGTGCCCGGTGAGCAGGGAGAGGAGGGCGGGACCGTCCGGCACCGTCTCGGGCGGGGCCGTGAACACGGCGTGCCGCACGCTGTTCTGCACGACGGCCCGCCCCACCTCCTGGGGCGAGAGCAGGACCGGGAGTGAGGCGGCGGCGGAGCTCCCGGCCCGTTCCTCGTCCCCGGCCCCCGGAGCCGCGACCAGGCCGACCGGCCGCAGCCCGTAGGCGGGGTGGTCGAACAGCGCGGCCGCCACCTGGCGGGCCTGCGGGCCGTGGCCGACGACCAGCGTGGACAGCGGGCGGCGGACGGCGGCCCGCCGCCGCGCCCGGTACACCGCCGCGCGCCCCGCACAGCCCAGCGCGGCCTGCGTACCGGCTCCGTACGCGAGGACCGTCCAGCCGATCGCCTGCTGCGGGGCCCAGGCGCCCAGCACCTGCATGGCCAGGTACCACTGGAGGAGGGCGAGGCCCAGGAACGCGGGCAGTTCGGAGAGGACCGAGGGGGACAGCCGCGTCCGGTACAGGCCCCGGTGGGCGAGGAGGAGGATCTGCGCCACCGCCGGGAGGGCCGCCAGCGGCCGGGGCAGGGCGGCCGGGGCGAGGAGGACGAACGCCGCGGCCGCGGCCAGGGCGTCCACGCACAGCAGCGGGGCGAGCCGGCCGCACCGGAGGGGCCGGCGGCCGCCGGGCCGCACCTGCGCCCCGCCACCGCTTCTGCGCGGCGGGTGGACCGTGTGAGCCTGCACGGCCGTTGCCTGGCCGGCTCCGGGGGCCGGTGCACTCTCCATCGTCATCGCTCGGTGCGCTTCCTCGTCGTGGGGACGGACATACCGGCAAGTTCCTGGTAGAGGCCGGCAATCGCCCCGGCGGTCCGTCGGACGTCGAAGGCCGACCGGGTGTGGCGCAGGACCCGGTGGGACACCTCCTCGCGCAGTCCGCGGTCGGTGAGCAGCGCGGTCAGCGCCCCGGCCAGCGCCGCCGGGTCGTCCGGCGGTACGAGGCAGTACTCCTCCTGGCCCGGGGGCAGGCTCTCGCGCGCCCCGTTCACATCGGTCATCACCACGGGGCGGCCGCAGGCCATCGCCTCCAGCGGGGCCAGGGCCATGCCTTCCCAGCGGGAGGGGAGGACCAGGACGTCGGCGGCGTGGAGCCAGGGCCGGACGTCCTCGCACGCTCCGGTGAACAGCACGCCCGGCGGGGCCGCCCCCTCCAGCGCCTCCCGGTCGGGCCCGTCGCCCACCAGCACCAGCCGGGCCCCGGCCACCCCCATCCGGCGCCAGGCCCGCAACAGGACGTCCTGGCCCTTCTGGCGGGTCAGCCGGCCGACGCAGACGACCAGCGGGGCGTCGTGGTCGCCGTCCTGCCGGAAGGGCAGCGAGGCGCGGGCCTCCGCCCGGAGCGCGCGGCCGCCGGGGCGGAAGCGGTCGAGGTCGATGCCGTTGTGGACGACCGACCAGCGCGCGGCGATGCCCGCCTCCTGGCCGGTGCGGCGCTCGGACTCGCTGACGCACAGGATGCGATCGGCCCAGCGCGCGCCGAACCGCTCCCAGCCGAGCGCGAGTCCGGCGGTGCTGCCGTCGACGGCCTCGAACGACCAGGCGTGCGGCTGGAACACGGTGGGGATCCGGCCGCGCACCGCGATGCGGCCGGCCAGCCCGGCCTTGGCGCTGTGGGCGTGCACCACGTGCGGGCGGCTCGCGCGGACGATCCGGCGCGCGGCGGCGACCTCGCCGGCCAGCCCCGGGCCCGGGGCGCGGGTGGCGTGCCAGCCGTGCACCTCGGCGCCGGCCTTCGCCGCCCCCCGGGCCAGCGGGCTTCCGGGCGGGCAGGCCACCACGGGGCGCAGTCCGTACCCGGCCTGGGCCCTGACGAGATCGGTGACCACCCGGGCCACTCCGCCGTCCACGGGCTGAACCAGGTGAAGGACCGTCAATTGTCTTTCCTCGGTACGACGCATGTGCAGCACGCACGGCTCTCTTCGCTCAATCCGGTGAGTAAAGCCGAGGTGCACTTTGGCAGATATATGGCGAAATCGTGCGTTTGACTCGCTCATACGACCACATGGGGATTGCGCGTGCAGATGGGCCGTCCGGGTGGCCGCGCGAGGGGGGCGGCAGGGGGACCGGGCCCCTGCGGGGGCCGGGGCGCGAGGGTTTCGAGAGGTCTGCCGGGCGCGTCGGGGCGGCGGTTCCGCACGGACGGCGCCGGTGGTGCCGCCGGCCTTTTCCGGCGGGGCGCACACCACCGTTCGCCGCAGTGGATGGCCGCACCATCCATCATCGGGCCGCGCCGTGGGGCCCGGGGCCGCGGTGCGGTGGCCGAAACGCCGGAGGCGCCCCGGACGGTGTCCGAAGCGCCCCCGGCGGCGAGCCGCGCGGACCGCGGGTCAGCCGGTGCGGTCCACGAGGTACGGAACCAGCGTGAGCAGCTCCTCCCGCGCGTCCTCGGCGAGCGGTACCCGGTCCAGGCAGAGGCGGGCGGCGGCCAGGTGCTCGTGCGCCTCGGCGACCGCGGCCGCCCGGCCGCCGGCCTCCTCGATCAGGTCCGCAGCGCGCTGTGCCGCCAGGTCGTCGAGGGGCACGGCGGAGGAGAGCAGGGCGTCCAGGCGCCGGGCCGCCGGATGGCCGGCGGACAGGGCCGCGAGTACCGGGTAGGTCTTCTTGAGCCGCCGCAGATCGCTGTGCACCGGTTTGCCGGTCACCTGCGGGTCGCCCCAGATCCCGAGGAGGTCGTCCACCGCCTGGAACGCCACGCCCACGTGACGCCCCGCCAGCTCCAACGCCTCGACGACGGCCTCCGGGGCCCCGGCCAGCTCCGCTCCCAGGGCCGCGGCGCAGCCGAGCAGGGATCCCGTCTTGTGGGTGGCCATCGACCGGTACTCGTGCGGCAGGACCGCTCCCGGCCCGCTCCACGGCCGCGACTCGAAGAGCAGGTCCTGCGCCTGACCGCGCACCAGGTCGCCCAGGGCGCGCGCCAGGTGGCGCACCGCTGCCGGGCCGCCCGGACCCGGGGCCTCCGCCAGCGTGGAGACGGCCAGGGCGAACAGGGCGTCCCCCGCGAGGACCGCCGGCCCCGTGCCGTACGCCTTCCAGAGCGCCGGCCTGCGGCGCCGGGTCTCGTCGCCGTCCATGATGTCGTCGTGGATCAGCGAGAAGGTGTGGATCAGCTCGACGGCCACCGCGCCGGGGACCGCCTCCGCGGCGTCACCGCCCGCGGCCCGCGCGCCGAGCACCGCGAGCGCCTGGCGGACCCCCTTGCCCTGCGATCCGGGCCCCGGCTCGCCGTCCGTCCCGCGCCAGCCGAGCGAGAACGCCGCCGCCTCCGCGTGCCAGGGGTGCAGCCGGCCCACCGCCTCCACCATGGCCGGGCGCACCAGCTCGCGGCACCGGTCCAGAATCTGCGGGGCGCTCGCCCGGCGGGTCGTGGAGAGCGTCATCGGCGGCCGTCCCCGGCGGCGGCCGACACGGGCTCCACGCCCAGTTCGGCGTACGCCTTCTCGACCATCTCCCGGGCGTTCAGCAGTCCGATCCGGTCGAGCCTGCCGCGCAGTTCGTCCAGTTCGGCGGCGGTGGCGCCGCGGTCCCGGCCGAGCCGGGCCCGCGCCTTGACCAGCCCGAGCGAGGCCAGCGCCTCGCCGCGGGGCTCGTCCATCGCGCGGAACTCGCCGAGCGCCTGCTCGTAGACCTCGCGCGCCTCCTCGTACCGTCCGGCGCGGAAGAGCACGTTGGCCCACATCTTGTGGTTGTACGCCAGCGCGCTGGAGAGGTTCATCTCCCGGCAGGCGACCTCGGCCTCGGAGAGCAGACCGAGCGCGCGGGCCGTCGCCCCGTCCCGGAGGGAGACGATGTCGGCTATGCCGCGCAGCGCCCAGGCCCGGCCCCGGCGGTCGTCCGCCTCGCCCGCCAGCGCCGCCGCCTCCTCGAACATCTCCAGGGCCGAGTCCAGTGAACCGGTGTTGCGGTGGATCTGCGCGATGCCCTCCAGCGCCCAGACGGTGTGCCGGGCTTCGCCCCGGGCGCGGGCCTCGGCGAGCAGTTGCTCGTGCAGCGTGGCGACGGTCGCGTAGTCGCCCTGGATCCGCCCGGTCTCGGCCAGGCCGGCCAGCGAGTAGCCGCGGGCCACCACGTCGCCGCCCCGCTTCCCCGCCTCGGCGGCGAGGCCGAGCAGCCGGAACGCCAGGCGCAGCGAACCGCGTTGACGTGCCAGCGTGCCGCCGCTCCACAGTGCCCAGGCCATCGCCCCGGTGTTCCCGGCCGCCCGCGCGGCCCGGTAGCTGGCCTTCCAGGCCCGGTCGGCCTCCGCCACCTGCCCGAGCCTGCGGTGCGCCTCGGCCACGGCGAGCCCCGCGCGCGCCACCTCCTCCTGCGATCCGGAGCATTCGGCCAGCCTCAAGTGGCGTACGCCTTCGGCCAGTACATCGGTGAGGGAGGCGTTCACCGACATCTTGGTGAGCGCTCCCTGGTACTCGGGCGCCAGTGCCTTGGTCTGCATGGGTGCCTTCCGCGCGGTGCCGGGCCCGGAGCGAAGCGACTATACCCTCTGTGTATACATGGAGAGAATAGTCAGCTGGTCGTGCAGGCCCGCGGCATGTGGGGGTGGGGCCGCCGCTCGTCGTGTGCGGCGAACCGTCCTGTCGACGATCAAGACGGCAGTCGGGCGCGGGGGGTTGCTCGGGCGGCCCAGGTCGTTCCGGGCCGCCCCGCATATGGACCGTTACGTCCGCTCCGTGCGCCGCAGCCGATGGCGTACCGCGCGCCGGGCCACCGGGCCCAGCTCGTCCAGCGCTCCGGCCAGCGCGGCGAGCTGCTCCAGCGCCCCGAAGGCCCTCTGAGCCCCCTGCGGATCGACGCCCTCGTAGAGTTCCAGGCCCACGAACGCCCCCGTCACGGCCCGCGCCAGCCCCACCGGGTCGGCGAATTCGCCGAGCGGCGAGTCCGCCAGCACCCGGGTCAGGACCTGCTCGATCTCGGCGGTCCACAGGTCGAGTCCCGCCGCCGTCGCGGGCGCCAGCCGGGGCTGGGTCTGCGCTCCGGCGAGGAGTTGGGCGAGGAAGGCGACATGGCCGCCCTCGCGCTCCTCCTCGTGCAGCTCCCGCCCGAACCGCAGCAGCTCGGCGAGGGTGGTGACGGCGGCGAACCGGTCGCGGTGGCGGGCGACGCGCTGCTCCGCGCCGTACCGGCAGGCCGCCGCCAGCAGCTCGTCGACCGAGCCGAAGTGATAGAAGACCAGCGCCTGGTTGACCCCGGCCGCCGCCGCCACCGAGCGGGCCGAGGTCTTCGCGATCCCCTGCGCGGCGAGGGTGCGCAGCGCACCCTCCAGGAGCTTCGTGCGGGTGTCCGGGCCGGCCGCGCCGCCCTTCGCGCCGATGTTTCCCGCGCCCCCCGTCACGCCCGCGCCTCTTCACGGACCGGGCGCAGGCCCGCACGCACACCGTGGCGCAAGGCGTCGACATAGCGGGCGCGGAACGTCCCCTCGTACCCGAACAGCGGGCCGAAGCGGCGGTTGGCCACCGAGACCCGGATGCGGAAGCGGCCCGTGGCGTCGTCGAAGGACTCGCGGACCTCGGCGTCGCCGCCGATCAGGTGGGGGACCCGCACGTCGACGGGGCCCTCGCGGAAGCGGTGCTCCCCGGACCGGATCAGCAGGGAGCCGTCGGGCTCCGCCGTCAGCCGCAGGTCGGTGGCCAGGTGCTGGTGGGTGCCCAGGTAGTCCAGTACGCAGGACCGTTCGGGGCTGTGCACCATCGTGGCGTCGAAGCGGCGCACCCCGCCCGGCAGGGCGAACGTCCGGACGAAGGTGACCGTCTCCCGGCCGAAGGCGTCGGTGTACGGCACGTTCTCGATGGTGAAGGGAACGTTCCGGCCGGTCTTCGGCACCAGGATGTTGCGGGTGGCCCCCAGGGCGAGGAACGGCTTCACGAAGGCCCGGCCGTGCCAGATCCGGTCCATGGAACCGCGCCCCACGCACGCCTCCCCGCTCTCCAGGCCGACCGAGAAGCGCCGTCGCAGCTGAGGGTGGAGGCGCTCGAAGTCGGCTCCCATCGCACGGGCGAAGATCGAGGTCACGGGCGTTCCAGACGGGTGAGGAGGGACGGGGCGGGGGCCGGCCGGCCGACCGGGCGGCGCAGGCAGCGCCGGGCGGCGGGGGTGAAGGGGGCCGGGGGCACGAACAGCGCGGCCAGAACGGCCGGCGCCGCCGCCGCAGGACCGAAGGGGAGGGCCGCCGCCACCAGGAGGACCCGTGCCGCCGCCTCCAGGAGGGCGTACGCCAGCGACCGGGCCGGGGTGACGCCGCGCTCGCACCACAGCCGCAGCCGGTCGAAGGACCACGCGGTCGCCCACCCCATCAGCGGACGGAACGCCCACCGGTCCGCGACCGCGCCGAAACGGCCCCACCGGGTCCGGTAGTCGTACCCGGTGAGGAAGCGGACGCCCTCGGCGGTGGGGACGTAGCGCCAGTACCCGCTGCCCTCGGCCAGCAACGACAGCCGCTCGGCGGACGCGAAGCGCAGGGCCGACACCCGCTCGCCGTCGGCCCGCAGCCGCTCGCCCGCGCTCGTCCCGGTCCCCGACACGGTCAGGAAGGGCAGCACCCGGGTCGCGTACCGGAACCGCCGCGCGCCCTCCGGCGGGCCGGGCAGCGGGCTGATCGCGGTGAACCGCAGATCCCACCGTTGATGCTGTGCGGGCTCCTGGGTCCGCTCCCACAGGACGTCGGGATCGGTGCGGATCAGCGCCTCTATGTACAGCCCCATGCCCGCCCCCGTTCGACGCGCGGGGTTGAGCGAGTGCTCAACCCCTGCGTCGGGAGGCTACCAGAGGGTTGAGCGAGTGCTCAAACACCCCTCGAACGGCGGCCCGCGACGGGCGGGGTGAGGACGCCCGCGCTCGAATGGACGGATGACGGCGCCCCCGGACGACTGCCTCGCCCGCAACGAGTGGATCTGCGGGGAGTACCTCTCCAGCCGCCGCGAGATCCTGGTCGACGCGGTCCTGCAACACCTCCAGCTGACGGCCGCTTCGGTGGTCCTCGCCCTCCTGATCGCCGTCCCCCTGGCGCTCGCCGCCCGCCGGTGGCGCCGGGCGGCCGGACCGGTGCTCGGACTGACGACCGTCCTCTACACGATCCCGTCGCTGGCGATGTTCTCGCTGCTGCTGCCGCTGTACGGACTCTCCGCCGCGCTGGTGATCGCCGGCCTCGTCCTGTACTCCCTGACCCTGCTCGTCCGCAACATCCTGGCCGGGCTCCGAGCCGTCCCCGAGGAGACCCGGCAGGCCGCACGCGGCATGGGGTACGGCCCGCTGCGCCTGCTGCTCGCCGTCGAACTGCCGCTCGCCCTGCCCGCCGCGCTGGCCGGGCTGCGCATCGCCACCGTCTCCGCGGTCTCCCTGGCCACCATCGGGGCGATCGTCGGCCACGGCGGACTCGGCAACCTCATCTACTCCGGCATGAACACCTACTTCAAGGCCCAGGTGCTCACCGCCTCCGTCCTCTGCGTCCTCATCGCCGTCGCCGCCGACCTGCTGCTCCTGGGCGCGGGACGGCTGCTGACCCCCTGGACCCGGAGGCAGGCGTGAACGCTCGCGTACGACGGGCGGGCGCGCGGCCGCCCCGGAAGAGGAGACCGGCGTGAACACCCTCTCCGCCACCTGGTCCTGGCTCACCACCGCCGCCCACTGGTCCGGCCCCGACGGCGTCTGGCACCGGCTCGGCGAACACCTCTACCTCACCGTCGTCTGCCTGCTCATCAGCTGCCTGATCGCTCTGCCCGTCGCCCTGGTCCTCGGCCACCTCGGCAAGGGCGGCGCCCTCGCCGTCAACATCTCCAACGTCGGGCGGGCCGTGCCCACCTTCGCCGTCCTGGTCCTGCTGCTGCTCACGCCCATCGGTACGTACGGGCAGTGGCCGACGATCATCGCACTCGTCCTGTTCGCCGTACCGCCGCTCCTCACCAACGCCTACGTCGGGATGCGCGAGGTCGACAGAGACGTCGTACGGGCCGCCCGGGGCATGGGCATGACCTGGCGCCAGATGCTGCTGGGCGTCGAACTGCCGCTCGCCCTCCCGATGATCCTCACCGGCGTGCGGACCGCCGCCGTCCAACTGGTCGCCACCGCCACCATCGCCGCGCTGGCCGGCGGCGGAGGGCTGGGCCGGATCATCACCGCCGGCTTCAACCTCGCCTCCACCCCGCAGGTGGTGGCCGGAGCGATCCTGGTGGCCGTCTTCGCGCTCCTGGTGGAAAGCCTCTTCGAGGCCGGTCGGCGGATCGTGCCGCAGCGCGGCCGGGAGGCCGCGTGAACCGCGTGCGCCGGGCGCTCGCCGCGCTGGCCCTCCTCGCCGCCACCGCCTGCGCCGGCGGCCCGTCCCTGGAGAACCGGGGCGCGGCCACCGCTCCGTCCGGCGACGGCGGGGAGCTGACCGTGGGGTCGGCCGGGTTCACCGAGAGCGACCTGCTGGCCCAGTTGTACGCCCTGCTCCTGGAGCACGCCGGATACTCCACCGACCTCATCTCCGTCACCAACCGGGAGATCTACGAACCAGCCCTGGAGAACGGCCGGATCGACGTCGTACCGGAGTACGCGGCGACCTTCGCCGACTGGCTGAACGCCAAGGCCCGCGGCGCCGACGCGGAACCGGTCGGATCGCCCGACCTCGCCACCACCATGAAGGCGCTCCGCGCGCTCGCCGCCCCCCGCGGTCTGACCGTCCTCGACCCCGGCCGGGCCGTCGACCAGAACGCTTTCGCCGTCACCGCCGCCTACGCGAGGAAGCACGGCCTCAGGACCCTGAGCGACGTGGGCGCGGCGAAACTGCCCGTACGCCTCGCGGCGGGCGACGAGTGCGTCCAGCGCCCCTACTGCGCCCCCGGCCTGCGTACGACGTACGGCATCGACGTCGTCGCCGTCGACCCGAAGGGCGTCGGCACCACCCAGGCCAAACAGGCGGTCCAGAGCGGTCAGGACCAGATGGTCCTGACCACGACGACCGACGCCACCCTGGACCAGTTCGGTCTGGTGCTCCTGGAGGACGACAAGAAGCTCCAGAACGCGGACTACGTGGTCCCCGTCGTCAACCGCGCCCACGTCGGCGGCGCCGGGGTGCGCGACGCCCTCGGGCGGCTCAACACCGTGCTGACCACCGCCGACCTGGCGTCGATGAACGAGCAGGTCGACAGCTGGCGCAGGCTGCCCGAGGACGTCGCGCGCGGCTACCTGGAGTCGAAGAAGCTCCTCCCGAAGGGCTGAGCTCCTGAGGGTTCAGGCGCCGGGCGGCGCGGGCGGCCAGGGCACCTCGGTCAGCAAGGGCACGAGGTGCTTCTCCTCGTAGTCGAGGTGGGCGGTCAACTCCTCCGTCATCCGAGCCAGTTCCGCCCGGAAGCGGTCCGGCTCCGCGAGGGCCGCACCGGTGAGGTGGGCGGCGAGCGCCGCCTGCACCGCCCGGATGCTTCGGTGCTCCTTCCGCAACCGCTCGAAGACGGGCCCCAGATGGGGGTGGTGGCCCTCCATCGCGGGGAACACATGGCCGTCCTCGGCCGTGTGGTGGAACTGCAGCGCCTGGCAGAACTCCAGGCAGCGCTGCCGGATCTGCAGACCGAGCGGCGGGGCGGGCGGCTGCCCGTCGTCCGGCCGTCCGGCGTCCCGGTGGGCGGCCCGTGCGGCGATGTGGGCCTCGGTCTCGGCGTACACGTGGCGCAGTTGGCCGCGCAGCCAGGTGTGTACCTCCACGATCTTGTCCGCGAGGGTGGCGGCCGCGGGGGCCGCCGCCTCGGAACCGGAGGGCTGGGTGGCAGGGTGCAGGGGAATTCTGGGTCTCCCGGAAGGAAGCGGGCGCACGGGGCCCGCGGACGGAACAGAGGTCGGACGGGGGGGACGCGCCGATGGGCGCGGTCCCGAGCGGACTGCTCAGAGGCAGGGGGCGATGAGTCGGCTCATGGCGGCTTCCCTGGGTGAAGGTGTCGGCTCGACTGCCGGCCGGCCCAGATCTCTTTGGCCGACGTCGCGCCGCACCCGCCCATCACAACCCGGACGGCGTCCGGCTGTCAACGCGCTCCGGGGGAGCGGCACAGCCGCGCACCGGCGGCGGCGGGCCGGACGGCACGGAAAACACGTTGCCCGCCCCGGGCAGGGCTGCGACGCTTCCGGCCATGCCCGCAGCCCACGGCGCCCTGCCGCCCCCGACGCCGTCGTCCTCCTCCGGTTCGCCCTCCGTGGAGGCGCTCTTCTCGCGCGGCCGCCTGGTCGCGATCCCCCGCAGACCGGCCCGGCGCGAGCAGTTGCTCACGCACCTCGCCGAGACGCTGTTCGAGCCGGAGCGCTCGTACACCGAACGCGAGGTCAACGAGGCGCTGCTCACCGTCCACGAGGACTGTTCCGCGCTGCGCCGCTATCTGGTCGTCGCCGGGCTGATGGTGCGGACCCGGGACGGCGCCGACTACCGGCGCGGACGCTGACCGGGCGCTTCCGCCGCCCGCGGCGCCTCCCTCGGCGGAGGGCGCCGGAGCCCGGCCGGGGGTGCGCCTCCGGGCCGCTCCGGCGGCGGCGCCCCTCTCCGGGCCTCCGGCTCGGCCCCCAAGTCACCGCTGCGCCGTCGGCCTCGAAGGCGCCGGGGGCCGGGGCGCCGAGGGGTCAGGCGTCCGACACGGAGTCGAACTCCACCTCCTCGCGCCCCACGCCCTGGGCGTCCGCGTCCACCGACCGGCGCAGCGCCTCGTGCAGCTTCGCCGGGGTGAGGACGCCGAGGAACAGGCTCCCGTCCAGCACCGCCACCCACCCCGCGTCGTACTGGAGCATCTCGCTGAACGCCTGCTTCAACGGCGCGCCCACCGGCACCCACGCGTCCATCCGGCGGGCGAGCGCGCCCACCCCCTCGGCCTCCCCGGCCGGCCGCAGCGCGTCCGCCGACACCCACCCGTGCAACTCGCCCGCACGGTTCAGCACCACCGCCCACCGGGCCCCGGCCGCCGCCAGCCGGGCCGCCGCCTCCCGGGCGGGCTCCTCCACGAGGGCCACCGGCGGCTCCTCCAGGTCCTCCGCCTCGATCGCGGTGACCGACAGCCGTTTCAGCCCCCGGTCCGAGCCGACGAACCCGGCCACGTACGGGGTCGCCGGGGTGCCGAGCACGGCGGCCGGGGTGTCGAACTGCTCGATGCGCCCCTCCCCGTACACCGCGATCCGGTCGCCCATCCGCACCGCTTCCTCGATGTCGTGCGTCACCATGAGCACCGTCTTGCGCACCCGCCGCTGGAGCGCCAGGAACTCGTTCTGCAGCCGCTCCCGCACCACCGGGTCCACCGCGCCGAACGGCTCGTCCATCAGCAGCACCGGCGGGTCCGCCGCGAGCGCCCGCGCCACGCCCACCCGCTGGCGCTGGCCGCCGGAGAGCTGCGCCGGATACCGCGATCCGTACGTCGCCGGGTCCAGGCCCACCAGGTCCAGCAGTTCCGCCGCCCGCTCCCGGGCCCGCGCCCGCTTCCAGCCGACCAGCGCCGGGACGGTCGCGGTGTTGTCCAGGACGGTCCGGTGCGGGAAGAGGCCGACCTGCTGGATCACGTAGCCGATCCGGCGGCGCAGCTTCACCGGATCGACCCCGGCGATGTCCTCGCCGCCCACCAGGATCCGGCCGGAGGTCGGCTCGATCAGCCGGTTCACCATCATCATGGTGGTCGTCTTGCCGCAGCCGGACGGGCCCACCAACGTCACCAGCTCCCCCTCCGCCACCTCGAAGGACAGCCCGTCGACCGCTGTCGTCCCGTCCGCGTAGACCTTGCCGACCTGCTCGAACCGGATCATGCCTGAACGCTAGAAGGGGCCCCGCCGCACCGCACACCGACCGGGCCCGTACGAGGCACGCCCCCTTCGCCGGACCGGGACGGCCGTGTGCTGGACTGGCCCTTCCGCCCGATCGGTCCCCTCCGATCGGTCCCCCCGATCAGCCCGCACCCCGCATTCAGGAGTCCCCCGTGAGCAGTTACCGGCAGCCCGGTGTCGTCCTCACCGACCGGCGCTTCACCGTGCCCCTCGACCACGGCGACCCCGGCGGCGAGCAGATCGAGGTCTACGGACGGGAAGCGGTCGCCGCCTCGCGGGCCGGCGAGGAGCTGCCCTGGCTGGTCTACCTGGAGGGCGGCCCCGGCTTCGGCGCACGCCGCTTCGTCGGCGCCGAGGCCTGGCTGGGCCGGGCCCTGCGCGACTTCCGGGTGCTCCTGCTCGACCAGCGCGGCACCGGCCTCTCCACCCCGGCCAACCGGCAGACCCTGCCGCTGCGCGGCGGCCCGCGCGAACAGGCCGACTACCTCGCCCACTTCCGTGCCGACTCCATCGTCCGCGACTGCGAACTGATCCGGCCGCAGCTCACCGGCGGAGCGCCCTGGACCGTCCTCGGCCAGTCCTTCGGGGGCTTCTGCGCCGTCCGCTACCTCTCCGCCGCCCCGGAAGGGCTCAAGGAGGTCCTGATCACCGGCGGCCTGCCCGCGCTCGACGGACACGCCGACGACGTCTACCGCGCCGCGTACCCGCGCATCGAGCGGAAGGTCGCCGCCCACTACGCCCGCTACCCGCAGGACGTCGGGCGTGCCCGCGCCATCGCCGCGCACCTCGCCGACCACCGGCCCGAGAGCGGCGGCCACCGGCTCACCCCGGAGGGCTTCCAGTCGCTCGGCATCCTGCTCGGCTCCGGCAGCGGCAGCCACCAGCTCCACTACCTGCTGGAGAACGCCTTCGTCCGCACCCCGCACGGCACGGAACTCTCCGACGCCTTCCAGGAGGCGGTGCGCACCGCCTCCTCCTTCGCCGGGCACCCGCTCTACGCCCTGCTGCACGAAGCCATCTACGGGCAGGGCGAGCGCCCCACGGCCTGGGCCGCAGAGCGCGTACGCGGAGAGTTCCCGCAGTTCGACGCGGCGGCGGCGCTGGCGGGCGAGGGCCCGGTCCTCTTCACCGGGGAGACCATCCACCCCTGGCACTTCGACGTCGACCCGGCGCTGCGCCCGCTCCGCGAGACCGCCGAACTGCTGGCGCGGCGCACCGACTGGCCCGTGCTGTACGACCCCGAGCGGCTGGCCGCCAACGAGGTGCCGGTCGCGGCGGCGGTCTACCACGACGACATGTACGTCGACACCGCCGACTCGCTGCGCACGGCGGCGGCGATCCGGGGGCTGCGGACCTGGGTGACGAACGAGTACGAGCACGACGGGGTACGGGCGGGCGGCCCCCGGGTCCTGGACCGGCTGCTGGCCCTGGTACGCGACGAGGTGTGACGGGGCGGACCGCCCTCGGGCCCGTCCGGCGAGAAGCACACGCCCGCCCCGGCCGCCGCTCGCCCCCCGGTCGGGGCCGATGGCGGCGGGGCCCCGGACGACGGGCTCAGCGCTGGAGTTCCGCCAGGGTGGCGTCGAGGTCGCCGACGGCGCGCGAGGGCCGGTTGTGCGGCAGTTTCGACAGGGCCGCCGCCATCCCGCAGGTGTTGCTGACCGCCGAGTACACCAGCCCCGCGCCGACACCCGCGGAGAGCCAGCGCGCCGCCGGGAAGCGGAGGCCCGCCACCAGCCCGGCCACCACCAGGGAGCCCGCCGCGAGCCGCACCTGGCGCTCCATGGGCCAGATGGCGCGGGCGCCCGCGGGACGGTCCAGGCCGCGGCCGTCGCCCTCCCAGGCCGAGGTGCCGCCGGTCAGCGTCACGGCCTCGATGTCCGCGCCCGCCAGGATCTCGCAGGCCCGGGTGGAGCGGACCCCGGAGGCGCACACCAGGAGCAGCGAGCCGCGCGCGGAGGCGGACTTGAGCGCCGGCAGCGCGTCCGGCAGCTTGTCGAGCGGGATGTTCAGGGCGCCGGGAACGTGGCCGGAGGCGTACTCGCCGGGCGCCCGCACGTCGATGACGGTGAACTCCTCCAGACGGGCTGCGGCCTGGGCGGGGGAGAGGGAGGAGGGGGTGGGCACGAGGAGGTTCCTTTCGTTCGCCGGGGCGGTGGGGGGAGGGGGCCCTCCCGTCGGGAGACGGCCCCTCCCGTCCGGACCCGGACCTGGACGGCCCGGCTCGTGTCCGAGGCGGGCCGCCACCGGCCTCCAGCGTCGCACGCCCCGTACCGCCACCGGGCCCCGGCGGGGCCGCCCCCGGTCCCGGACCGGTCCCGGACGTGGGGGCCCCCCCCCCCCCCCCGCCCCCCCCGCCCCCCCCCCCGGGCCCCCCCCCGGGCCGGGCCGGGGGGCGGGGGCGGCGGGCAGCCCCCCCCCCCCCCCCCCCCACAGCCCCGGGGGGGCCCCCCCCCGGCCCCGGCCCGGCCCCGCCGGGGTCCCCCCCCCGGGCGCCGGGCCGCCCCGCCCGCGGGTGCGGGGAACACGTCCGGGCGTGGCGGGGGCTTTCGCCGGTGTGCCGCCCCGGCCCCGGCGGTCCGTACGGGAGCCCCTGCCGCCGCGGCCGCCCCCCGGTAGCCTGCCGGTATGGCCCCGCAGCGTCTCGAACCCATGCCCGGCGACTGGCAGCGCGCCCTGGCCGTGGTCGCCCACCCCGACGACCTGGAGTACGGGGCGGCCGCCGCCGTGGCCGAGTGGACCGACGGGGGACGCGAGGTCGTCTACCTGCTCGCCAGCCGCGGCGAGGCCGGTATCGACACTCTGCCGCCCGAGGAGTGCGCCCCGGTCCGCGAGCGGGAGCAGCGGGCGAGCGCCGCCGTCGTCGGCGTGCGGACCGTGGAATTCCTGGACCACCGCGACGGCGTGATCGAGTACGGCGCCGGGCTGCGCCGGGACATCGCCGCCGCCATCCGCCGTCACCGCCCCGAGCTGGTGGTCACCCTCAACCACCGCGACACCTGGGGCGGGACCGCCTGGAACACCCCCGACCACCGCGCGGTCGGGCGAGCCGCGCTGGACGCGGTGGCCGACGCGGGCAACCGCTGGATCTTCCCGGACCTCGCAGACCAGGGCCTCCGGCCGTGGGACGGGGTGCGCTGGACCGCCGTGGCCGGCAGCGACCGGCCCACGCACGCGGTCGACGCGACCGCCGGTCTCGAACGCTCGGTCCGGTCGCTGCTGGAGCACCGCACGTACATCGAGGCGCTGACCGAGGAGGACCCGGAACGGTACTGCCGGACCTTCCTGACGGGCATGGTCCAGGCCGCCGCCGAGCGGTTCGGCGGACGGCCGGCGGTCCCCTTCGAGGTCTTCGCCCGCTAGGGCGTGTCCGGCGGATCTTGACCGGGTCCACGACGCCCGGCACAGCACCTCGCGGCGTTGCCGAAACGCCCGAATCGCTCCGCGATGCAGGCATTCCAGCGCCTTGCGATGCACCGCACCAGACGCCGCGGCCTCTCCGATCCTGATCCGCCGGACACACCCTGGAGCCCGGCGCCGCGCTTTGGCGGGTTGACAAACCGGATTGCCGATTCTGCAATGGCCGGATGAAGGAACACGACCGGGACGACCCGGAACTGGACGCCGTCCTCTCCGGCGTCGGACCCCGCCTGCGCCGGCTGCGCAAGGAGCGCGGGGTCACCCTCGCCGCCCTCTCGGCCGCCACCGGTATATCCGTCTCCACGCTCTCCCGGCTGGAGTCCGGCGGCCGTCGCCCCAGCCTGGAGCTGATGCTGCCGATCGCCCGCGCCCACGAGGTGCCGCTCGACGACCTCGTGGGGGCCGCCCCGGTCGGCGATCCCCGGGTGCGGGCCAAGCCGATCGTGCAGCACGGACGGACCATGCTGCCGCTGACCGCCCGGCCCGGCGGCCTCCAGGCGTACAAGCTGATCCAGGAGCCGGGCGGGGGGCCGCCGGAACAGCGCACGCACGAGGGGTACGAGTGGCTGTTCGTGCTCTCCGGGAAGCTGCGGCTGCTGCTGGCCGAACACGATCTGGTGCTGGAGCCGGGGGAGGCCGCCGAGTTCGACACCCGGCTGCCGCACTGGTTCGGCCCGGCCGAGGACGAGACGGTGGAATTCCTCAGCCTGTTCGGGCCGCAGGGCGAGCGGATGCACGTACGGGCGAAGCCCAAGCGGGCCTGAGGGCGGAGGCCCCCGGCGGGCGGATCGAGGTGTTCCCAGATCGGCAAGCGACCGCTTAGTATGCGGGCGGCAGTGGTAACGCCGACCGCTCGGGCGGTTGACGCCGACAGTGTTGTGGAGGCCCCTCATGCAGGCATGGCGCGTACACCGGAACGGCGAGCCGGGCGAGGTGATGCGGCTGGAGGAGACCGACCGGCCCACGCCCGGCGACGGGCAGGTGCTCGTCGAGGTCCGCGCGGCCAACGTCAACTTCCCCGACGCCCTGCTCTGCCGGGGCCAGTACCAGGTGCGGCCCCCGCTGCCGTTCACCCCGGGCGTCGAAGTGTGCGGCGCCACCGAGGACGGGCGGCGCGTGCTCGCCACCCCGGCCCTGCCCCACGGCGGCTTCGCCGACTTCGTCGTCGCCGACGAGGCGGCCCTGCTGCCCGCCCCCGACGCCCTGGACGACGCGGAGGCGGCCGCGCTGCACATCGGCTACCAGACCGGCTGGTTCGGCCTGCACCGCCGCGCCCGCCTCCAGCCCGGCGAGACCCTCCTCGTCCACGCGGCGGCGGGGGGCGTCGGGAGCGCCGCCGTCCAGCTCGGAAAGGCGGCCGGGGCGAAGGTCATCGGGGTCGTCGGCGGACCGGAGAAGGCGGCCGTCGCGCGGGAACTCGGCTGCGACCTGGTCGTCGACCGGCGGAGCGAGGACATCGTCGCCGCCGTGAAGGAGGCCACCGGCGGGCGCGGCGCGGACGTCGTCTACGACCCGGTCGGCGGCGACGCCTACGCCAAGTCCGCCAAGTGCGTCGCTTTCGAGGGGCGCATCCTCGTCGTCGGCTTCGCCAGCGGCGCCATCCCCACGCCGGCCCTCAACCACGCCCTGGTGAAGAACTACTCCGTCGTCGGGCTCCACTGGGGCCTCTACAACGCCAAGGACCCGGCCGCCGTCCGCGCCTGCCACGACGAGCTGACGAAGCTCGCCGCGCAGGGCATCGTCAAACCGCTGGTCAGTGAGCGTGTCGCGATGGCCGGAGCGGCCGACGCCGTCCAGCGCGTCGCCGACGGTACCAGCACCGGCCGCATCGTCGTCCTGCCGGGAGGCGCCCGATGAGCCCCGCGACCGACGCCGCGGAGGTCCGTCGCCGTACCCGCGAACTGCTCGCCGCACACCCGCCCGCCGCCACCGACCGCACCGACTTCCTCAAGGCCCGCTTCGACGCCGGGCTCGCCTGGGTCCACTACCCGGTGGGACTCGGCGGGCTCGACGCGCCCCGCTCCCTCCAGCAGGTGGTGGACGCCGAACTCGCCGCCGCCGGGGCGCCCGACAACGACCCGCGCCGCATCGGCATCGGCCTCGGCATGGCCGCCCCCACCATCCTCGGCTTCGGGACCGACGAGCAGAAGCGGCGCTTCCTGCGGCCGCTGTGGGTGGGGGAGGAGGTCTGGTGCCAGCTGTTCAGCGAACCCGGCGCCGGATCCGACCTCGCGGCCCTCGCCACCCGGGCCGTCCGGGACGAGGGCGGCGACTGGATCGTCGACGGCCAGAAGGTGTGGACGTCCAGCGCCCACCTGGCCCGCTGGGCGATCCTCATCGCCCGCACCGACCCCGGCCTGCCCAAGCACCGGGGCATCAGCTACTTCATCTGCGACATGACCGACCCCGGCGTCGAGGTCCGGCCGCTGCGCCAGATCACCGGCGAGGCCGAGTTCAACGAGGTCTTCCTCACCGGCGTACGCATCCCCGACAGCCATCGCCTCGGCCCCGTCGGCGAGGGGTGGGAGGTCGCCCGGACCACCCTGATGAACGAGCGCGTCTCCATCGGCGGCTCCCGCATCCCCCGCGAGGGAGGCATGATCGGCCCGGTCGCGAAGACCTGGCGCGAACGCCCGGAACTGCGCACCCCCGACACCCACCAGCGCCTGCTGACCCTCTGGGTGGAGGCCGAGGTCGCCCGGCTCACCGGCGAGCGGCTGCGCCAGCAACTCGTCGCCGGGCAGCCGGGCCCCGAGGGCTCGGGCATGAAGCTCGCCTTCGCCCGGCTCAACCAGCAGATCAGCGGCCTGGAGGTCGAACTCCTCGGTGACGAGGGCCTGTTGTACAGCGACTGGACCATGGTCCGGCCGGAGCTGGTCGATTTCACCGGACGGGACGCGGGCTACCGCTACCTGCGCTCCAAGGGCAACTCCATCGAGGGCGGCACCAGCGAGGTCCTGCTGAACATCGTGGCCGAACGCGTCCTCGGGCTGCCCGCCGAACCCCGCAACGACAAGGACGTCGCCTGGAAGGACCTGAGCCGATGACCGCCCCCGCCCAGCCCGCCGCCACCCCCGACCTGCTCTACTCGCAGGACGAGGAGGACCTGCGCTCCGCCGTCCGCGCCCTCCTGGCCGACCGGGCCGCCGCGCCCGCGGTGATCGCCGCCACCGAGTCCGGCACGCCGTACGACCCGCAGCTGTGGGCCTCCCTCGCCGGGGGCATCGGCGCGGCCGGGCTCCTCGTCCCGGAGGAGTTCGGCGGCCAGGGCGCGTCCCACCGCGAGGCCGCCGTGGTCCTGGAGGAGCTGGGCCGCAGCGTGGCTCCCGCCCCCTACCTGACCAGCTCCGTCGTGGCCACCGAGACCCTCCTCGCCCTGGGCGGTGGGGACGGGCCCGCCGCGGCCCTCCTGCGTGAGCTGGCCTCCGGGGCGCGTACGGCCGTGCTCGCCGTGCCCTTCGCGACCCCGCCCGCCGGCCCGGGCGCGCCGCTGGGCTCACTGGACGGAACGGTGCGCGGCGTGGCGGACGCGCAGGCCGCGGACGTCCTGCTGGTGCCGACCGCCGAAGGGCTGTACGCGGTCGAGGCGTCGGACCCCGGCGTCACCGTGGAACCGCTCGTCCCGCTCGACCTGACGCGCCCCCTCGCCGCCGTCACGCTGAACGGGACGGCCGGAACCCCGCTGGCCGACGCCGCCGCGGGCGCCGCCGCCGTACGGCGCGGTCTGCTCGCCGGGGCCGGTCTGCTCGCCTCCGAACAGCTCGGCCTCGCGGAGTGGTGTCTGACCGAGACCGTCCGGTACACCCGTGAACGCCACCAGTTCAACCGGCCCGTGGGGTCGTTCCAGGCGCTCAAGCACCGGATGGCGCAGCTCTGGCTGGAGGTCGTCTCGGCCCGCGCCGCCGCCCGCAACGCGGCGGACGCGCTGGCGACCGGCGGCTCCGACGCCCCGCTCGCCGTCGCGGTCGCCCAGGCGTACTGCTCGGGCGTCGCGGTCCACGCCGCCGAGGAGTGCGTCCAGCTGCACGGCGGCATCGGCATGACCTGGGAGCACCCGGCGCACCTGTACCTCAAGCGGGCCAAGGCCGACTCCCTCGCGTACGGCACGGCGGGAAGCCACCGCCGGGCCGTCGCGGAGCTGGCGGAGCTGCCGGCCCCGTAGACGGACACCGCCCCCGTGCGCGCCGAGCCGATGGTCCGATCCGGTGGTGTGCGCGTGCGGGGCGATCCGTTCCGCCCCCGCCGGGCGTTTGCCCCTGGGGCGCGCGTGCGCCCCTGGGACACGAGCGGCAAGGGTGTGAGCGGGCGATGACGGAGATGGATCGCAGGAGCGTGCTGCAACTGACCTCGGCGGCGGCCGTGGCCGGGGGACTGGTCGTCGGGGCGGGCGGAACCGCCCACGCGGAGCGGAAGGCGGCCCGCCGGATCGTCCTGACCGGCCGGCGCACGGGCGCGAACATCCCGGACGTCCTCACGGCCGGCGTCCCCTACTTCGTCCGGTACGAGCTGTCGGACGAGCAGGGCGACACCGTGGGCACCGAGAACGCGCACTGCCTGCCCGTCGCCGTGGAGCTGGACGGCTCGTTCGTCCTGGCGACGCTGGTCCTGAGCCTCGACGACGGGCTGATCACGGCTGCCACCGCCTTCCGGCGGCCGCTGCCCGCCGTGACCGAGTCCCCGGTGGACCCGCGGCCGTGGTCCCACGTCTTCGCGGTCACCGGCGGGACGGGGGCCTACGCCGGAGCGTCCGGCTCGATCACGATCGACCACCGGACGAGGGACGAGGACGTGCTCACGATCGACCTCGCCGACACCGCGCCGTAGGCGGCCGGGTTCCGCGCCCCCGGCGCGTTCTCCGGCGTACCGGCCCCGGTGCGCCCGTCTCACCGGTCGAGGCGGGGTGTACCGGGGTCTTTTATGTGCTGTTTAATTGCAACCCGTTCGCAATTACAGTCGATCTTGGACAGGGATGTGCAGAGTATGACGGCCCGATCGATACGGGTGGCGGTCGCCGCCACACTGGTGACCGCACTGTCCCTCACCGCCGCGGCCTGCTCGAATCCGGACGGCGCCGGGAGCGGTTCCGGACCGTCCTCCACCTCGGCCGTCGTCGGCATCGCCTACGAGCCCGACAGCCTCAGCCCGTTGCTCGGCTACGGCAAGGACGGCAACTCCAAGATCTTCGACGGACTGCTCGCCCTGGACGCGGACATGAAGCTCCGCCCCGCTCTCGCCGCCGAACTCCCCGAGGTCAGCGCCGACGGCCTGACCTACACGTACAAGCTGCGCCAGGGGGTGAAGTTCAGCGACGGGAAGCCGTTCGGCGCCAAGGACGTCGTCTTCACCTACCGCACCATCCTCGACGAGAAGACCAACAACGCCTCCCGCACCGAACTGGACGCCGTTAAGGACGTCACCGCCCGGGGCGAGGACACGGTCGTCTTCACCCTCAAGTACCCCTACGCGCCGTTCGCCCAGCGCACCGTCCTGCCCATCGCCCCGGAGCACATCGCGGGCAGGCAGGACGTCAACACCGGGGCCTTCACCACCCGGCCGATCGGCACCGGCCCCTACCTCCTCACCACGTGGTCCAAGGGGGAGAAGCTCAGCTTCACCGCCAACCCCGACTACTGGGGCGGCGAACCCGAGGTGAAGAAGTTCACCATGGCGATCATCAAGGACGACGACGTGCGCGCCACCCGGCTGCGCTCCGGCGACCTCGACGGGGCGATCCTGCCGCCCAACCTCGCCAAGGGCTTCGGCGACGACAGGCGCAAGAAAACCTATGCCGCCACCAGTTACGACTACCGCACGGTGACGCTCCCGACCCACAACAAGGTCGCCGGGGACACCGCCGTACGCCGCGCCCTCGACGTCGCCGTCGACCGCGAGGCCATGGTGAAGGCCATCCTCAACGGCGCGGGCAAGCCCGCCTACGGCCCCGTCCCCACCGACAGCGAGTGGTTCACGAAGGGCACCGAGCGCCCCCACGACCTCGCCGCCGCGAAGAAGATCCTGGACGAGGCCGGCTGGAAGCCCGGCAAGGACGGCGTCCGCGTCAAGGACGGGGTGCGCGCCACCTTCCCGCTCTGGTACCTCAGCGGCGACAAGCTCCGCCAGGAGCACGCCCTCGCCTACGCCTCCGACGCCAAGAAGGCGGGCATCGACATCCGTACCGAGGCCGGGACCTGGGAGGTCATCGAGCCCCGCATGAAGCACGACGCCGTCCTCGCCGGCGGCGGCTCCCCGGCCGACCCCGACTTCGACCAGTACACCCTGCTGAAGTCCTCCCTCGCGGGCGACGGCTTCAACAACATGGCCTGGTACGACAACAAGGCCGTCGACACCGCGATCGAGGCGGGCCGCAGGAGCGGCGACAAGGCCGAGCGGAAGAAGGCGTACGACACCGTCCAGCGCGAACTGGTGAAGAACCCGGGCTACACCTTCCTCACCCACATCGACCACCTCTACGTCGTCGACGACCGCTTCGGCGCCCTCACCACCCAGGTCGAACCGCACGACCACGGGCTGGCCTCCGGCCCCTGGTGGAACGTCGAGAAGTGGTCCGCCAAGAGCGGCGGGGACGCGAAGAAGTGAGCCGACCCCTCCCCTGGGGGCCGATGGCGCGGATGGCGGGACGGCGGGCCCTGTTCGCCGTCCCCGTCCTCGGCACCGTCACCTTCGGCGTCTTCGCCGTCGCCGCCGCCTCCCCCTTCGACCCGGTCAAGGCCTATGCCGGCACCGCCGGACTCACCGCCTCGCAGGAGAACCTCGACCAGCTCCGTGCCAACCTCGGCGTCGACCAGCCGCTCGTCGCACGCTGGTGGGACTGGCTGACCTCCGCCCTCCGGGGCGACTTCGGGGACTCCAGCGTGATGCGCCAACCGGTCGCGGACGTCATCGCGGAGCGCATGGGCTGGTCCGTCCTGCTCGCCGCCACCGCCTTCCTCGTCGCGATCCTGCTCGGCACCGGCCTCGGCGTCCTCGCCGCCCGCAGGCCCGGCGGCTGGCTCGACCGGTGCGTCAGCTCCCTCGCGTACACCCTGGAAGCCGCCCCCGCCTTCTGGCTCGGCCTGCTCGCCATCTGGTTCTTCGCCCTGAAGCTCGACGTCCTCCCGGCCGGCGGCCTGACCGACGCCGCCAGCGAGACCGTCACCTTCGGCCAGGTCGCCACCCACCTGGTGCTGCCCGCCGCCGTCCTCGGCGTCTCGCAGCTGCCGTGGTTCTTCCTGTACGTACGCCAAGGGGTGGCCGACGCCCTCGCCGAGGACCCGGTACGCGGCGCCCGCGCCCGGGGTCTGAGCGAGCGCACCGTGCTCCTCGGCCACGCCCTGCGCTCCGGGATGCTGCCGATGCTCACCCTGATCGGCTCCCGCGTCCCCGAACTCATCACCGGCGCCCTGCTCGTGGAGACCGTCTTCAGCTGGCCCGGCATCGCCGCCGCCACCGTCGAGGCCGCCACCTCCGTGGACTTCTCCCTGCTGGCCGCGCTCACGGTGCTCGCCACCGCCGCCGTCCTGCTCGGCAACCTGATCTCCGACCTCCTCTACGGACTCGCCGACCCCCGGGTGGCCTTCGATGGCTGACACCGTGATCGCCCTGCCGGGCCGCGCCGCACGCCGCGTCCGGATCGTCACCTCGGCCGTGATCGTCCTCGCCGTCGCGCTCGCCGTCCTCGTCGTCCCGCCGCTGACCCAGCTCGACCAGCAGGCCGTCGACCTCGCGAACAAACTCGTCCCGCCGTCCCCCGCCCACCCCTTCGGCACCGACGACGTCGGCCGCGACCTCCTGCTGCGCTGTGTCTACGGGCTGCGGGTCTCCCTGCTCGTCGGCCTGGTCGCGGCCTTCACCGCCACCGTCGTCGGCACCGCGATCGGTGCGCTCGCCGGGGCGTTCGGCGGCTGGACCGACCGGGTGGTGATGCGCGTCGTCGACGCCCTCTCCTCCATCCCGCACCTGCTGCTCGGCATCTTCATCGTCGCGATGTTCCGGCCCGGCGTCTGGCCGGTGATCGTCTCGGTCGCCCTGACGCACTGGATCTCCACCGCCCGCATCGTCCGCTCCGAGGTGCTCTCGCTGCGCTCGCGCCCCTTCATCGACGCCGCCGTCTCCGGCGGCGCCTCCCGCACTCGCGTCGTCGTGCGCCACCTGCTGCCCGGCGTCCTCCCGCAGGCAGGTCTGGCCGCCGTACTGATGGTCCCGCACGCGATGTGGCACGAGTCGGCGCTCTCCTTCCTCGGGCTCGGACTCCCCGCCCACCAGGCCAGCCTCGGCAACCTCGTCCAGTCCGCGCGCGGTTCGCTGCTCGCCGGGGACTGGTGGCCGACCCTCTTCCCCGGCCTCTTCCTGATCGTCCCGACCCTCGCGCTCGCCGGACTCGCCGGAGCCTGGCGCGACCGGATCAACCCGCGCCGGAAATCGGAGCTGATGCTGTGACCCGCGCCCTTGAACCCGCCGGCCCCCCCGTTCTGGACGTCCGGGACCTCTCCGTACGCTTCCGCATGCGCGGCGGCCGCGACATCGCCGCCGTCACCGGCGCCCGCTTCTCCGTCGCCCCGGGGGAGTGCCTCGCCCTGGTCGGCGAGAGCGGCTGCGGCAAATCCGTCCTGGCCTCCGCCCTCCTCGGCCTGCTGCCCGCCAACGCGGCCACCACCGGCAGCGCCGTCCTCGGCGGGGACACGGACCTGCTCACCGCCGGGGAGCGCGTCCTCGCCCGCACCGTACGGGGGCGGCGCATCGGCCTCGTACCGCAGAGCCCCGCCGCCCACCTCACCCCCGTGCGCACCGTCCGCGCCCAACTGGAGGAGAGCCTGCGCGAGCTGACCGGAGTGCGGGGGAACGCGCTGCCGAAGGCCGCCGTCGAGGCCGCCGCCCGCGCCTCGTTCCCCGAGGGCCATCTCGACCGCTACCCGCACGAGCTCTCCGGCGGCCTCGCCCAGCGCGCCGCGACCGCCCTCGCCCTGATCGGCGACGCGCCGCTGCTGCTCGCCGACGAACCGACCACCGGACTCGACCGGGACCTGGTCGAGCGGACCGTGGACGAACTGCGCCGCCACACCGACGAGGGCCGGGCGCTGCTGATCATCACCCACGACCTGGCCGCCGCCGAACGCATCGCGGACCGGGTCGCCGTGATGTACGCGGGGCGGATCGTCGAGATCGCGGAGGCGGCGGGCTTCTTCGGAGCGCCCGGCCCCCGCCACCCGTACGCCCGGGGCCTGCTGGCGGCCCTGCCCGAACGGGACTTCCTCCCCATCCCCGGCATGCCGCCGGAGCTGGGAGCGCTGCCCGAGGGCTGCGCCTTCGCCGACCGCTGCGCCTACGCGGACGCCCGCTGCACCGCCGAACGCCCGGCCTTCGACGCGGACCTGGCCTGCCACCACGCGCCGGCCGGCCGGACGCACCCGCTCAAGGAGGCCGCCGGTGCTTGAGCTGAACCGCATCACCGCCGGATACGACCGCCGCGACCCGGTCGTCCGCGAGGTGTCCCTGCGCGTCGCGGCGGGCGAGGCGGTCGGACTCCTTGGTCCCAGCGGCTGCGGCAAATCCACCCTCGCCAAGGTCGCCGCCCTGCTGCACCGCCCGGACGCCGGAACCATGACCCTCGACGGCACGGCGGTGCGCGGCTGGCGCCACCGCGCGCCGCGCGAGCAGCGCACGGCCGTGGGCGTCGTCTTCCAGCAACCCCGGCTCTCCGCCGACCCGCGCCTGAGCCTGCGCGAACTCGTCGCCCAGCCGCTGCGCGCCACCGGCCGCCGCCGGGAGGCCCCCGACCGGGTGACGGAGCTGGCCCGGCTGGTCGGCCTCTCCGACGAGCTGCTGGAGCGCCGTCCGCACGCGGTGAGCGACGGCCAGTTGCAACGGGCCTGCCTGGCACGGGCGCTGGTCCTGCGGCCCCGGCTGCTGATCTGCGACGAGATGACCGCCATGCTCGACGCCTCCACGACGGCCGCGCTGGTCGCGGTCGTCGAGCGCTACCGCGCGGAGTCCGGGGCGGCGCTGCTGGCGGTGGGCCACGACCGGGTGCTGCTGGAGCGCTGGTGCGACCGTACGGTCCGGTGGGGCGAGCATCCGGCGGGGAACGCGCCGTCCGGGTGACGACGCCCGGCCGGGCGCGTCCCCCGCGCCCGCCCGCCGGCCCTCAGGAGGAGAGGGAGTCCACGACCACGGAGGCCGCTTCGGCGATCAGTTCGTCCTGCGGCTCGGCGTCCTTCGCGGAGCGGTGCGACAGGATGGCGATCACGATGGGGGCGGAGTCCGGGGGCCACACCACGGCGATGTCGTTGCGGGCTCCGTAGTAGCTGCCGGTCCCGGTCTTGTCGCCGACGACCCAGGTGTCGGGCACGCCCGCCCTGATCACCGCGTCCCCGGTGGTGTTGGTCCGCAGCCAGGTCGTCAACTGCTTCCGCTCGGGGGCGGGCAGGGCCTTGCCCAGGACGAGCGAACGCAGGTCCCCGGCCAGGGCGCGGGGGGTGGACGTGTCCCTCTCCTCGCCGGGAACCCAGCTGCTCAACTCCGGCTCCTCCCGGTCCATCCGCGTGACGTCGTCGCCCAGCTTCTCCAGCGCGGCGTCCAGCCCCGCGGGCCCGCCCACGTGGTCGAAGAGGAGGTTGGCCGCGGTGTTGTCGCTGTAGCGCACGGAGGCGTCGCACAACTCCTTGAGCGTCATGCCGGTGTCCACGTGCTTCTCGGTCACCGGGGAGTTGGCGACCAGGTCCTCACGGGTGTAGGTCACCCGCTTGTCCAGGCCGTCCAGGGAGTAGGTGCTGAGGACGACCCCGGCCTGGAGCGCCTTGAAGGTCGAGTTGTAGGCGAACCGCGCCCGGTCGTTGTGGGTCACCTCGCGCCCGGTGCCGGTGTCGACCGCGTAGACCCCCAGCCGGGCGCCGAACTCCCGTTCCAGCTTCTTGAACGCGGCGGTGGGCGGCTTCGCGGCCGAGGAGGCCGACGTACCCGCGACGGGTTCGGCGGACGGGGGAGGCGAAGTGGATGCGGTCCGTCCGCAGGCCGCCACCGGTACGAGGAACAGTGCGGCGAGCGCTCCGGCGACGCCGGTCCTGAAGCGGGAGTGGTGCATGGGCCAAACCTCCTGGCGCTCCGGGCCGGAGCGCATCGGCGCCGGGACGGTTCCGGTCCCGGACGTGTGGTCGTGCGTGCCGAAGCCACCTTCGTCCCCTCCGGTTATGCGGTCCAATACCTTTGTGGCCGTTTCCATGCCGAAACCGCATAGGCTTCGGGGTGTGGATCTGGTCGGAGCGTGTCGGGCGTTCGTCAGCGTCAGTGAGTACGGAGGCTTCACCGACGGGGCGGCGGCCGCGGGTATGTCCCAGTCGGTGGCGAGCCGCCGGGTCGCGGCCCTGGAGGAGCGCTTCGGCGAGCAGTTGTTCGAGCGCACGTCGCGGCGAGCGGTGCTCACCCCCTTCGGGCGCGACATGCTGACCGCCGCCCGGCAGCTCGTCCAGGCCGCCGACGTCCTGCTGGACGAGGCCGAAGCCGTCAAGCGCAAACCCTGGCGGCTGGCCGTCCCCGCCATCTGCTCCGCCGCCGCCCTGGCCCGCCTGGTCGCCGAGGCGCGGGGGCACGACGTCAGGCTCGACCTCCGGACCGCCGGGCCCGCCCGGCGCAAGGAACTCCTCCACGCGCACCAGGTGCGGGCCGCGCTGCTCGCCGTACCCGCGGGGGAGGCGTCCTGGACCGTGCCGCTGGGGCTGGCCGGAACGCGGGCCGACGGGGTGCGGCGGATCCACATCGAGACGCTGCGGCTCGGACGGGCCTCCCGGGGGCCGGCCCGCCGGATCTGGATCCAGCCGGAGGACGACGTGCCGCACATCCGCGACCCGCTGACCCGGCTGCGGGACGCGGTGGGGCTGCGGCCCGCGCAGGTGGCCGCCGCATCCGATGCGACGGCCGCCGCCGCCGAAGTGCTCTGCTCCGACGACCTGTTGCTGTGTTCCCGGGCACAGGCGGACGAACTCGCCCTGGCCTGGCGTCCCCTCGGGGAGTTGACGCTGCGCCGGGGTTACGCTCTCACGGTCGCGGCGGACGGCAACCCCCTGCCCATGGAGGCGCGGCTGGGCGGGGCCGTCGCCCGCTGCCTGGGCGCGGAGGACCCGGCCCGTACGGGGGGAGGGGAGGCGGAGTGAACACCGAGGCGCTGCTGCGGGAGGTGCGGGGACGGCTGCACGACGGCGGCCTGCGCGCCTGCCTGCTGGTGCGGGACCTGGGCACGGGAGAGGAGCTGGGCATCGAGCCGGACACGGAGCTGCCGTCCGCCTCCCTGGTCAAGGTCCCCCTCGCGCTCGCCACGCTCGAACGCGTCCGGCGCGGCGAGCTGGACGGCGCGACGCCGCTGGACGTGGCTCCCGGCCGCGTGACCACGCCGGGCCCGACCGGCCTCAGCCGCTTCCGGCACCCCGCCCGGATCGCCATCGACGACCTGCTCTATCTCAGTACCTGTCTGAGCGACGGGACGGCCGCCGACGCGCTCTTCACCCTCACCCCGCCCGACCGGGTCGCCGCCATCCTCCGGGAGGCCGGCCTGCGCGGCATCACGGTCCGCCACCGGACGGAGGAGCTGTTCGACACCCCCGCCGAGCGTTTCGACGCCGGCCAGGCGCACCTCGCCCACGCACTGGCCATCGACGCGGGCACCAGCGGTCGCGGCCACCGGGTGGCGCAGCTCGACACGGCCCGCGCCAACACCGGCAGCGCGCGCTCCTTCGTGGACCTCCTCCAGGCCCTCTGGACCCCGTCGAAGATCCACCCGGAGGTGGCCGAGCGGATGCGCGGCCTCATGGCCCACAACGTGCTGCGCCACCGGCTGACCCCGGACTTCAGCTCCGACGCGAGCAGATGGTCCTCCAAGACGGGCACCCTGCTGAACCTGCGACACGAGATCGGCGTCGTCGAGCACGCCGACGGGCAGACCTTCGCCATCGCCGTACTCACCGAGTCGTCGGTCCCGGCGGGAGCGCAGCCGGGCGTCGACGCGGTGATGGCCGACGCCGCCCGCAGCCTGCGCGACCACCTCCGCCAGTTCTAGCGGCGACCGCAGCGCTTCCCCGGGCTCATGCCCGGCAACCGCAGCGCTTCCCCCGGGGCTCACGTCCCCGAGCGGGACTTCCCCGCCGGCCGGGGGCGGGAGCGGGCGCCCCGAGCCGTGTAGGGCCCGGCGCCGTCGCCCCTCGCGGACGACGGCCCCCGGGGCGGTCCCCGGAGGCCGCCGGTCCGCAGGCGCGGCAGGCGGGTTACGCCGGCCACGCGCCGGTGACGCGGCGGGTCGCCTTGGCGCCCGAGCGTTCGACCGTGGCCTTGACCACGGAGAAGATCGCGCCCTGCACGGCGGCGGCGAGGAGGATCTGCCGCCACGAGCGGTCCTCGTCCAGCGCGTCGGGCGCGTCGCCCTCGCCTTCGATGAGCTTCCACGTCTGCTGGAACACGGCGCTCGCGATCATGCCGCTGAGCGCGCCGAGGGCGAAACCCACCGGCTTGTAGGCGATCTTGGTGCTCTTGGTGCTCTTCATCGGTTGCGCCCCCGGCTCCGGCGTACCAGCAGGAAGGCGATCAGCAGGGCGCCGCCGGCGAGGAGCGGGGTGCGGTTGGCGCGTGCGGCCCTCGCTCCCTGTTCGGCCTTCTCCACCAGCGGGTCCGGGGCCTTGTCCTTCACCAGTCGCGCGGCCTCTCCGGACTTCTCCCGGAGCTGGGCGGAGGCTGAGGCGGCCTGCTCCTTCACCGTCGCCACCCTCTCCTTCACCTGTGCCTTGACGTCGGCCTTGCCCGCCAGGGCCTCGACGGTCTGCCCGAGTTCGTCGCGCGTGCGCTCGACCTGCTCGCGCAGTTCCTCCGGGGTGGGCGTCCCCAACTCGTTCTGTGATGCGTCGTTCATCGGTGAGCCTTCTCCTTGACCTCGGCCAGATCGGCCTTGACGCTGTCGATGGTCTGTTCCGGGGCGGGGGTTCCGGCCCGGTCGATCTGCTTCTTCCCCGCCACGGCGGCCACTCCGGCCACTGCCGCCAGTACCGCCGTGACGATGAGGGCCGCCGCCCACACGGGCAGGACCAGTGCGAGTGCGGCGATGCACGTGGCCACCAGGGCCTGGGCCGTCAGGACGCCGACGAGCCCCGCGGCGCCGAACAGGCCGCCGCCCTTCCCGAAACGCTTGCCCTTCTCCGCCATCTCGGCGCGCGCCAGCCGCATCTCCTCGCGCACCAGCTCCGAGATCTGCTGTGAGGCACGCGAGACGAGAACCCCCACCGGCTCATCGCCGGTCTCGGGGGCCTGCCGTCCTGCTGTGCTCATGATGAGGTCACCTCTTCTCGATCGGGATGGTCACGGAGAAGCGGCCGCCGCGGCGGAGCCTCCGCATCCGGATGTGTGGGCCGTCGTCGCCCGGCTACCCACCGTTCGCCTCCCCACCCGTCCTGCGGCGAGGCAACGCTGAACCCGCCCGCTGCCGCGCTCCTCGGGCTCCCGGAGCGCACCCGTCCCGGATCCGCCGTTCGGCCCCGCAGCACGGGCCCGGGGCCGGTGCGCCGTCACCGCGCAGGTGCGGACGGCCCGGAGCGGGGCAGACGAGTAGGCGAAGAGTGTGTCTCCCCGAGGAGGAACGATGCCCGGACTGATCGCCCGCATCACGCGGTTCACTCGCAGCCCCCAGGGGCGGCGGACCATCGAGTCGGCCCGGCGTGCCGCGGCCGACCCGCGCAAGCGCGCCCAGGCCCGCAGCATGTTGGGCCGGCTCCGCGGGCGCCGGTGACACCGGCGCTCCGACGCGCGAGGCCCCCCGGGCGTCCTGACCCCGCACGCCGGTCACGGCGAAGGACAGCCCGTGCACGGCGGCGGCAGGGCGGGGAGCCTCGTCCCCGGAGGCATCGGAGGGGGCCGACGCGATGGGACTCCGCCCCACGGCTTCCCCCGCCGGGCCCGGGCGCACAAGCCGCGGAAGGGCGGACTCCCTTTCCAGGAGTCCGCCCTTCCGGAAGGCGAAACGCATCACCTGGGACGCGTGTTTCCCGAACGTGGGCTCAAGTCGGCGCCGCACGAGGAAGCGCGCTTCGGCTTCCGCGCCTTCGCCGACCCGGCGGGCGTCACTTCACGACGACGCCGTCCCCGGGCGAGGTGGACGGCCCGGTGGTGGTGTTGCCGTAGTACGCCCAGCGCCACGTGCCCGTCCTGGACGCCTTCACGGTGGTCTTGAGGACGCCCGAGCCGTTCGCGTACACCTTCTTCACCGTGGTGTACGAGGTGGCGCCGGCGGGCTTGAACTGCAGGCTCACGTGGCGGCCGCCGTAGGAGGCGTACTTCCTGGTCTCCCAGTCGGCCCGCGTGACCTTTCCGGTCACGGTGACGGTCCTGCCCTTGGCCACCGGCTCGGGCGAGGCGTTGACGGTCAGGCGGGAGTTGCGCTGGACGTAGACCGTCTGTCCCTTGTCGTCGACGTCACCGCCACCGCCCTTGAAGTACACCTCGGCTGCCACCTTCCAGGCGCCGGCCTCGCTGTTGCGCATGTCGTACACGCCGGGCTGGAAGTACATACGTTCGCTGATGTCGCAGACGCCCGAGCCCGCCTTGACGCACTCGTCCGTCTCGATGGTGTGCCACAGCCGGTCCCCGCCACTGCGGTAGAGGAACACCGCGCGCCATTTGCCCTGGCGCTCGGTCGTCATCCGGAAGGAGGCGGGCACGACGACCTCCTTCGTCGTCCCGATGACGATCGGCTTGCCGCCGTTCACCTGGACCCGGCTGAACGAGGCCCCGCCCTCGACCGCCCCGGCCGGTACCGCGGCTACCGCCGTGAAGACCGCCGCCGCGCCACCGGCCACGGCGGCTCTCCAGAGCTGCTTTCCCACCTGATCCCCGATCTCCGTCTGTCAGACGCCGGGGGTTCGTCCCCCGACGCCTGACAGACGCCCGGCACCCGTCCGGGGTTGTACACGCCCGCATCACGATGGGGCATCGGGCGATCCCCGCCCCCGTCGGGCCGGAGGCCAGGGGCGGTGCGGCGGGGGAGGGGCGCTGGAGCCGCCCCGGCCGGGCCGGACGCCTCCGAGGTGGCCGGGGCGTGAAACATCGCCGAACAACCTGGCAGGCACCTGACAATAAAGGCGGCGGCGCCCCCATACTCGTGGCGACCCCGTCCGCCGCTCAGGGAGTCCCCATGGCCCACCCCACCCGTCGCCGCGCGCTCACGGTCGCCCTCGCCACCGCCGCCGCGGGCATCGCCGTCCCCACCGCCGCCGCGGTTGCCGCACCGGCCCGCCCGCACCGCCCGCGTCCGTTACGCCACGCCCACGCCCATAACGACTACCTCCATCCGCGCCCCCTGCACGACGCGCTCGCCCACGGATTCACCAGCGTCGAGGCGGACGTCTTCCTCGTCGACGGCGAACTCCTCGTCGCCCACGAGCCCGCCACCCTCGACCCGGCCCGCACCCTCGCCTCCCTCTACCTCGACCCGCTCGCCGCCCTCGTCCGCGCCGGCCGCGGCGGCGTGCACCCGCACCGTCGGGCCCCGTTGCAACTCCTCGTCGACATCAAGGCCGACGGCGTCGCCGCCTACCGGGAACTGGACCGGCAACTGCGCCGCCACCGCCACCTCACCCGCTACCACCACGGCCGGGTCCGCCCCGGGGCGGTCACCGTCGTCGTCTCGGGCGACCGGGCGGCCCGGACGCCGATGGAGGCCCAACCCACCCGCCTCGCCTTCTACGACGGCCGTCTCGACGACCTCGGCGCCCCGGCCCCCGCCTCCTTCGCCCCGCTCGTCAGCGCCAACTGGACCCAGAGCTTCGGCTGGCGCGGCACGGGCCCCTTCCCCCGCGCCGAGCGGGACCGGCTGCGCGCCCTCGTCGCCGCCGCCCACCGCGAAGGCCGCCGCATCCGCTTCTGGGCCACGCCCGACCTCCCGGGGCCCGAACGCGAGGCGGTCTGGTCCGAGCTGCTGGCCGCCGGGGTCGACCACCTCAACACCGACGACCTCGCCGGGCTGGAAGCGTTCCTGCGCGCCCGCCGGGGCGCCGCCGCGGCCCTCTAACGCGCCACCTGCCGGGAGTACCCGTTCGGCGGACACGCCAGTGCGCCGAACGGCCGCCCCGCTGCGCCACACTGGCGGCCGAATGCCGCAAATCCGGCGCGGCGGAGGAGGTTGGCCATGGCCATTTCGATCTCACTGGTGCTGCTTCTGACGATCCTGGCGGTGATCTTCCTGCGCAACGGCGGGCTGAAGCCCTCCCACGCGCTGGTCTGCGCCCTGCTGGGCTTCCTCATGGCCAGTACGAGCATGGCCCCGACCATCCACGACGGCATCGGCGCCACCGCCGACCTGGTCAGCAGCCTGCACCCCTGACGGAACCGGCGGCCGGACCCGGCAGGGGGCCGGCCGCGCCCGCACCGGGCATCCCGCACAATGGGCAGATGTCTTTCCCGTCACCCGGCCGGCACTCGGGCGCCGCCCACCACGAGTACTGCAACACGGCCCTGTGCTGCCGGTGCCAGACGCGGAGCTGGACGACCAAGGCGGGCGACGAACGGCTCTGCGGACCGTGTGCCGCCTGCTGCCACGCCTGCGGCCGGGCCCCCGCGCCCCACCTGGACGGACTCGACGGCGGGCTCTGCGCCGAGTGCCGCGGCCTGTGCGGCCGCTGCCACGCTCCGAAGCGCCCCGACGGCTCCTGCGCCTGCGACCGCTGGCGGGAGAACGCCCGCAGCAACCCGCGCGGCTACGTCCTCCAGGCCCTGCCGCCCCAGCTCCTCCAGGCCCTGGGCGGCCGGGTGCCGAGCACCGTCCACGACCTCATCCACCAGGAGATCGCCGTCCGCAGCGCCGCCCAGCTGCGCGAGCGCGTCGAACGCCGCTGGAACCTCCGCTGGTCCCACGCGCTGGGCGAGCTGGACGAGGACGGCCGCCGCCGGTGGAGCGCCCAGGACATCGCCGAGCAGCTCCTGCGACCCGGCTCCTGCACCGACCCGCAGTGCGAGGACGGCTACCACATCACGACCGACACCCCGTGCGCCCACTGCCGACAGCCGCTGCACCGCTTCGTCACCTCGGTCGCCGACCGCACGGCGACCACGGAACACGCCCGCTCGACGGCGGCGGGAATCCGCCGGGCGATGCGGGAGAACCGCTCCCGCCCCCAGCGCCCGCCGCGCTGAGCGCGCCCCGCCCCGGGCCACGGCGAGCGCCACGGCGGCGGGACGGCCGCCGCCACGGGGCGGCAGCGCGACGGCCCCGCCGGGCTCCGCTCGTTCTCCCGCGCGCTTTACCGTCCGTCCGGCCAAGAGGTCCGCTCCTCGCTGCGACAACCGGGGCACGTCCACGCGAGGGGAGGCTGCGACCGGCCCCCACGGCCTATGCTCGCGCCCATGGAGCAACGGGAAGTCGTGAAGCGTGTGATCGGCATCCTCACAGAGGCGCGCGAAATGCAGCGTCTGCTGGAGGCGGACCTCGAACGGGAAGACCTGGACACGGGAGCGGGCGCCGTCACCGCCCTGCTCAACGAGACGATGCCCCACATCGCCATCCCCGACGACTTCACCGTCGAGGAGGTGGTCGCCGTCGTCGGACGCGAGGTCGGCGGCGCGGTCGAGCAGCTGGTGAGCGCCTTCACCCTCGCGTTCACGATGCTGGCCCAGGTCCATGACTCCGGGCAGACCGACGTGTCGTCGGCCGACGTCCTCCAGGACCTCGCCCTCCAGGTCGAGGGCGGCGGCACGGACGAGGGCGAGAGCCCGCTGCTGTAGGCCCCTGCGCTCCGCCGCGCGGATAGGCATAGTGGAGGGGAAAGCGCGTGTCCCCCCGCGGCATGGAGGCAGCAGTGGGAAAGAGCACCGACATAGCCCGCGCCAAGGCGCGGAGGCTCAAAGGCATGATCAAGGAATCGGACGGCATCGCCCTCGAGAACGAGCGGCTGAAGGCCGAGGGCAGGAGGGAACAGGCCGAGGCCCGCCGCGCGGAGGCCCGGGCCCGCGCGGCGCGGGCGGCCGCCGGCCGCTGAGCGGGGAGGAACCGAGGGCGCCCGGGCCGCACGCACGGCCCGGGCGCCCTCGTACGCCCCGCCCCTCGGCCGCCACGGGGTTCACTTCCGGGCCCGCGCGGCCTCCCGGACCGCCTCGGCGCTCTCCTTGTCGAGGGCCGCCCTGACCAGCGCCGCGGCGAACACCGCCGGATCCCTGCCCCGGGCCACCTCGGCCAGCCGGGCGGCGGAGGCGGGCAGTCCGACCCGTTCGGCTCCCTGGAGGCCCTTCGCGCCGACGTGGAACCCGGCCTCCGGCCACAGCCCCTGCACTTCGCGTACGAAGACGTCGGCTCCCGCCGGGCCGACTCCCGGAACCCGCTGGAGGCCCGCCCGCAACGCTTCCCCGTCGCCGTCCGCCTCCGCGCGCAGCCGGCGCAGATCGCCCTTCCAGAGGTCGAGGACCAGCTCCGCGCCCTGCCCCAGCTGGGTGGAGGTCCGCTCGTCGTAGCGGCGGTAGCCGCCTTCGCCCAACGCGTCCACGCGCTGCTGCCAGGTCGCGTCGGCCATCCGGCGCGGCGTACGCATCCCGTGCCCGGACAGCGCCCGCGCGGCCGCCACGGCGACCGGGGCGCGGATGCGGGCGCTCAGCAGGTGGCTCAGCACCAGGAGCTGGTACAGGGGCTGCGGGGTGTCGCGCATCCGGATGCCCGCCTCCGCCGCATACGTCCGCCCGTACCGCTCCAGCAGCGCGTCGGCGGTCCGGCGCGCCGATGCGGAGACCCCGGCGCTCATCCGAAGCCGAAGACGCGGGCGAGGAAGAACCCGGCGACCATGAGCGCTCCGAGCAGGATCAGCCCGGTCCAGACGCCCGGGTGCTCCCAGAGCCCTCCGTCCGCGCGTTCCTCGTGGGCCTCACCGATGGATCCTTCGGCGGGCGGTGTCTCACCTGGGGGATTCAGCAGAACAGCCATGCCTCCAGGGTCTCTCCGACCGCGTCCCCGCGCACCCCCGCGTGTTCCGCCCCGGGGACAGGGCCGTACGGCGGAGCCCGGGCGGGGGGAGTGCTGAGGGAGAGGATTCGGGGCACCGTCAAGGAATGCCCCGAGTCTCCGCTCCCGTCGTCAAACTCGTACAGCGCACCACCGAACCCGTCGGCGTGCAGACGCTGCGCTCGACGGCGGCCGCCGTCATCGCCTACTCCGTCGCCGTCTGGTTCCTGCCCGAACCCGCCCCGCTGACCGCTCCCCTCACCGCGCTCCTGGTCGTCCAGGTGACCCTCTACGCGACCCTCACCACCGGTATCCGCCGGGTGAACTCGGTGGTCGTCGGCGTCCTCATCGCCATCGGCTTCAGCTCCCTGGTGGGGCTGAGCTGGTGGAGCCTGGGCCTGACCATCTTCACCGCGCTGATGATCGGACGGCTGGTACGGGTCAACGAGTTCGTGCCGGAGGTGGCGATCAGCGCGATGCTCGTCCTCGGCGTCTCCCAGGTCGCGGACACCGCCTGGGACCGGGTGTGGGAGACGCTGATCGGAGCCGGCGTCGGGCTCCTGTTCAACCTGCTCCTCGCCCCGCCCGTCTGGGTCGGCTCGGCCGGCGCCTCCATCGAATCGCTGGCCGCCCGGATGGGCGCGATGCTGCGCGGCATGGGCGAGGAGGTCGTGGGGCACAGCCCCGTCTCCCGGGCCGCCGCCCGGCTCCACGAGGCCCGCAGACTCGACCACGACATCGTGGAGGTCGACGCCTCCCTGCGGCAGGCGGAGGAAAGTCTCACCTTCAACCCCAGGGTGAGACATGGACTGCTGCACCGGGTCGTCCTGCGGACGGGGCTGGACACGCTGGAGATCTGCGCCGTCGTCCTGCGCGTCCTCTCCCGCTCCCTCACCGACCTGGCGAAGGCCCGTACCGAGGAGGCGCTGTTCCCGTCCGACGTGACGGAACTGCTCCAAGAACTCTTCGGCCACCTCGCGGAGGCGATCGAGAGCTTCGCCGTCCTGGTGACGACCCAGCTCGCCGCCGACGCCGACGCGGCGGAGGAACGGCTCTCCGAGGCGCTCGCCCGCAGCCGCGCCACCCGCGACCTGGTGGCCGATCTGCTGCTGGAGGACGTCCAGGAGCACCCGCGCCAGTGGCAGCTGCACGGCTCCCTGCTCGCCGAGATCGACCGGATCCTGGACGAACTCGACATCGAGGAGCGCACCAAGCGGCTCGGCGAGGAGCTGGACCGCCGCTCGGCGGAGGCGCACGCCCGCCACCCCCGGTTGCGCGCGCTGATGAGCCGGCTGGGCCGGTAGCCTGCCCGAGCAGGCGTACGACCGGGGTCGGCGCCCGGGCCCGGGGCCGGCGCCCGAGCCCGGGGCCGGCGCCCGAGCCCGGGGCCGGCGCCCGGGCCCGGCGGCGCGGGGCTGTCCGTGCCCGGCCGCCCGCCGCCGAGAGCGGTCCGCGCCCGGCCGCGCGACATGCGGAGGCGGCCGGTCGCTGGTTCGCTGGGGACAGAGGTCCCCTGCGTCCAAGGAGTGGTGATGAGCGGTTCGGACGAGCCGGCCGACCTGGCCCGGCAGATGCGTGAGAAGGCCCGGCAGCTGGCGGAGGCGGCGGAGCGCGCGAGCGACCCGCACGAACGCGAGCGGCTGGAGAAGAAGTCCCGGACGATCCGGGACCGGAGCGAACAGCAGAGCGCGATGGCGGCCGGGGACGTCTACCCCGAAAAGTAGGCAGGGCCCGGAAGCGGGGCCGCGAACCGGTGAGCGGTCCCGCGGGCGGGGCCCGCGGACCGGGTGCGCTCCGTACCCGGTAGGGCCCCCCGCCCCCTTCGCGGACGCCCCGCGCCCCGGCCGCCTCCGTGCGGCGGCCCGCCGCTTCAGGACCCGGCCGCCTCCGCGGCCACCCAGCGGCGGGCGGTCGTGTCGTAGTCGAGCACGGGCCG
The DNA here is from genome assembly GCF_044330565.1 of Streptomyces sp. NPDC017448. Lineage (NCBI taxonomy): Bacteria > Bacillati > Actinomycetota > Actinomycetes > Kitasatosporales > Streptomycetaceae > Streptomyces > Streptomyces sp. NPDC017448. The sequence continues at coordinate 175,477 of NZ_JBIRLM010000010.1, forward strand.
CCCCCGCACCCCTCCCGTACGGAACGGCCGCCCGCCGTCGTCGACGCGCACGGTGCCGGACCGGCCGCCGCTGCTCCAGCCCAGCTCCGCGAACCAGTCGCAGTCGCAGCCGACCGTACGGCCGGTGATCAGGAAGACCTCGGGCTCGGTGACCGACACGCGGTACGGGAAGGCCACGGCCGCGACGGGCTCGCCGGAATCGTTGCCGGCGACCGGGCGGGCGGCGGGGCGGGGCGCGTCGAGGTCCACGTCGAACATCCTCGGGGTGAGGGATCCGCCGCAGCCGGAGCTCATGCGGTAGACCCGGCCCCCGGCCACCGGGCGGCGCTCGACGACCCGGATGCGCAGGGATTCCAGCACCACGGCCCGCTCGTCCCGGCCCTGCACGGTGATCCGGACCCCCGTCTCGCCCGCGTGCACCGCGCCGAGCGCAGCCGCCCAGGGGGCGGCGTCGGCCTCCGCCGGGGGCGGCGGCACGGCGCCGGGGGCCCGGTCGAGGCGGTAGGCGTGGTCACAGCCGTTCTTCCAGACATGGTCCTCGCCGGTCCAGGTGAACGGCGCCCGCCCGGCCGCAGGGCCCGGCGGCGGGCCCGCCGGGCCCCCCACAGGGGCGGACCCGGCCTGGTCGCGCGTCTCGGTACCGGACAGCGCGGGCGAAGCCGTGCCGCCGCCGGACGGCGTCCCGCTCGGCGGCGGGCTCGGCGCGGCTCGCGGGGTCGCGGGGGCGGAGGGGCCCGAAGGTGTGAGCGCCGGGGCGCCCACCGCCGGCGGACCCGGACGGCCGGCAGGGGAGCGGCCCCCGGCCGGTCCGGAGGGCGCCGTTCCGCCCAGAGCCGCGACCAGGGCGAGGACGAGGGAGGCGGCGGCGAGACCGCCGAGCACCTGCCCGTACCCACGCGCTCGGCGGGGCCGGGAATCGGGCACCGGGGAACGTCCGCCGCCCTCCGGTACGGCCGTCTCCGCCTCCCCGGAGGAGGGGCCGGGGCGGGCCGTCCCCCCGCCGGACGGCCCGAGAGCGGTGGCCACCGAGGGCCCGGCCCCGACCCCGTCCGTCCCGGGACGGCCCCCGCCCCGCACCGGGCCGTCCGCGTCCTCGTGGGCCTCCTGAGCCGAGAGGGCCGCCCCGGCCTCAGGACCGCCCCCGGCAGACGGCGGCCCGCCGACGGGCCCGCCCACCGCTTCCTCCGCCCCCTGCCGGTCCGCCCGCTCCCCGTCCGCGAGGAGCCACAGGCGGTGCAGTGCCTGCCGGTCGGCGGCCGACGCGCCGCACAGCCGGGCCAGCCGCTCCACCGGGGCGAACTCCGCGGGGACCGTCCGCCCCGTGCAGTACCGGTGCAGCGTCGAGCCGCTGACTCCGATCCGGCGGGCCAGCGACGCGTACGTCCGGCCCGACCCCTCCCGCAGCGCGTTCAGCCGCGCCGCCAGTACCGCCCGTGCCGTCCCCCCGGCGTCACCCACCACCCGCTCGACCTCCCCCGCGCCGTTCCGAGGCGTTCCAGCCCTTTGGGAACACCCACGTCACCGGGGGTGGGACGGTTCCAGCCCGGCGGGAAGCCGTGTCGCGCTTGTCCGGATCCGGGGCGGCGGCCCAGGCTGGTCCCCGTTCCCGTACCGCCTGACGCAACGCCGCCGTACGGCCCCGAGCGGGCTCCGTACGCCTGGTGCCGGGCCGTACGGCCGACCCGATGAACCACTGTCCGACCGCGCCGCTCGACGCACCGTCCGAAACGGGGAAACCTCACCATGCGCCTCTTCCGTACCGCCCTCCTGACCGCCGCGACGGCCGGCCTCGCCGTCACCGTCCTGGCCCCGACATCCGCTGCGGCGGCGCCGACCCCGGCTCCCGTCCTGCCGAAGTTCCTGACCGCGGGCGAACTGCCCCCCTCCCTCACCCCCTGGACGGCCGGTCCGGTACGCCGGGGCGCGCCGCAGGAAGGGTCGGTGTGCACCGCCGAGACCGTTCCGGCGTCCGGCACCCGGTACCGCGACTTCCGCACCGAACTGGACACCCAGGCCCGCCAGACCATCACGGTCGCCACCACGACCGCGCGGGCCGCAAAGCTCGCCGCCGATCTGCGCACCTCCCTGGAGACCTGCCTCGACCGGCTGAAGGAGCAGGACCCCGGCCTGGAGGGGGAGGCGTTCTACCACGGCGGGATCGACATCGAGGAGGGCGCGCACCTCTACAGCATCGACACCTCCTACCCGGAGGTCGGCTCCACCGACATCGGGCTGTACTCCGTGGGCCGCGACGGCCGGGCGGTCACCGTCGTCGAGTGGGGGCAGATGGGCGAGCTGGACGGCGCCCCGCTGGAGGGGTTCAGGAAGACCACGCGCACCGCCGTCGCCCGGCTGTACTGACCCCGCCGAGACCTCGTGAGCGCGACCGGCCGCCGGGGGGCGGCCGGTCGCCGGAGGTGCGTGGCGCCACCGGCCGGAGCATCCTGACTGTGTGACCCGGCACGATACGACCCGGCGTCCCCCGCCCGCCGGACGCGGGACCGGGGCGGAGGACGTCGGCCGGGTGCCGGACGAGCTGTCCCTCGTCCTCGCGCAGTCCCTCGTCGGCGCGGTCGAGTCCAGCGGCGGTTTCGCGGGCGGGGTCTACCTGCGCAGCGGCACACCGGGGCTCCTGCGGCTCGCGGTGCTGGCCGGACTGCCGGGCCCGCTGTTCCGCCCCTGGTGGCGGATGCACGTGAACCGGCCCTTCCCGGTCTCCGAGGCGTACCGCACGGGACGGCCCGTGCTGCTGTCCGACGCCGAGGAGGCGATGCGCCGGTTCCCGCAGCTCATGGCCGGGCTGCCGTTCCCGTTCGGTTCGCTGTGGGCGCCGATCACCGGGCGCCGGGGGAGCGTGGGCGTCCTGGTGGTCCTGCGGGCCTCCACGCCGGGGCGGCCGGTCGCCCCGGCCGACGGCGAGCGGCTGCACCGGCTCGGCCGGCGGCTCGGCACCGTGCTCACCGGCCTGGAGCGGCGGGGCGTGGCGTGCGTGTGGGAGGGAGAGCCGGCCCCCGTGCAGCTGCCGGCGGCCACCGCGCCCCCGGTGCGGGTCGGCCGCTTCGACTGGGACCTGAGCTCGGGACGGGTCGCCGCCGACGACGCACTCTGCGCGATCCTCGGCTTCGAACCCGCCGCTTTCCCCGGCACCGTCGACGCGCTCGCCGAACGGCTGGTACCGGAGGACGTGTACGGGCTGTGGGCCTTGGCCCGGCAGACGGTGGAGTCGGCCGAACCGGTGGTGCGCCGGATGCGGCTGCGCGGCCCCGACGGCCGGTCCCACCTGCTGGAGCTCTCCGGCCGCTGGGCCCGCCCGGGCGGCGACGCGCCCGCCGGTCGCCTGACCGGCTTCCTGGTCGACCTCGGCTCGGGCCCCGTCGTGCCGGAGGCCGCCGACCGGCTGCCCCGGGGCATCCTCTCCCTGGACCGGCTGGGCCGGATCACGTACGTCAACGCCCTGGCCGGGGAACTCCTCGGCCACTCCCGTACGGAGCTGGTGGGTCACCTGGTGTGGCAGGCCCTGCCGTGGTTCGGGCACGAGGCGTACGAGGACCACTACCGGGCCGCCCTGATCGCCGACGAGCCCGTGCACTTCCTCGCCCGCCGCCCGCCCTCGCGCTGGCTGTCGGTCTCGCTGTACCCGGCCCACGACGGGGTGAGCGTCGTGCTCCAGGACACCGACCGCCCCGCCTACACCCCCGGCTCCCTCACCGCGCCGGGGCTGGGCATCGGGTCGACCGCAGACCGTTCCTCCGCCCTGTACCGCCCGGTGGCACTCGCCATCGCGCTGACCGAGGCGGTCACGGCCCGCCAGGTCTCGGCGGTGGTCACCGAGGAGCTGCTCCCGGCGTTCGGCGGCCGCCAGCTCGCCATCTACCTGCTGAACGAGCGCCATCTGCACCTGGCCTGGGAGACCGGTTTCCCCCAGGGGTTCCTCGACCGCTTCGACGGCGTCGGCCTCGACGTCCGCATCCCCGGTGTGGAGACCCTGACCACGGGCCGCCCGATCTTCTTCGAGTCCATGCAGCGCCTGGCCGAGGCGTATCCGGGCATCCCGATCGACGCGGACGTCGGGGCACGGGCGTTCCTGCCGCTGATCGCCTCGGGGCGGCCCGTCGGCTCCTGCATCCTCGGCTTCGACCGGCCGCGCGGCTTCAGCCCGGAGGAGCGTACGGTCCTCACCGCCCTGGCCGGGCTCATCGCCCAGGCCCTGCAGCGCGCCCAGCGCTACGACAGCGAGGCGGCGCTCGCCCGCGGACTCCAGGACGCCCTGCTGCCGCACCGGCTGCCGGAGGTGGACGGGGTCGACACTCTGGGGCGCTACCTCTCCGGCACCCAGGGCATGGACGTGGGCGGCGACTGGTACGACGTCATCGAGACCGGCCGCGAACTCGCCCTGGTCATCGGCGACGTCCAGGGCCACGGGGTCGCCGCAGCCGCGACCATGGGGCAACTCCGCAGCGCTGTACGGGCGTTCGCGCTCAACAACTACGACCCCCAAGAGGTGGTCAGCGGCACCAACCGGCTGCTCATCGACCTCGACCCGGGGCAGTTCGCGAGCTGCTGCTACATCGCCCTCGACCCGGCGACCGGGGTGGCCCGGGCCGTACGGGCGGGGCACCCGCAGCCGGTGCTGCGGCGCCCCGACGGCCGGACGGAGGTGCTGGACCTGCCCGGCGGCATCGTCCTCGGGATCGACGGGGATGCGTCCTACCCGGTCACGGAGGTGCGGCTGGAGCCCGGGGCGATGCTGGCCCTGTTCACGGACGGGCTGATCGAGCGCCCGGGAACGGACATCGGCGAGGGGATCGAGCGGCTGCGCGCCACCGTCGAACGCATCGGCGCGGTGCCGCTGGCGGACCGGGCGGACCAGGTCATCGCCGAGGCCCGGGCCGCCGTCGAGCGCCCGGACGACATCGCGCTGCTGCTCGCCGCCCGCTGCGCGCGGCGGCCCCCCACGGCAGGGGCGACCTGGCCCGGCCTGCGGCGAACGTTCAGGAGGCCGGACCCGGGGAGCACGGGGGCCGCCCCGGACCCGGCCCGTTAGCCAGGTGGTCCCGGGGCCGTGATCCGCTGAACGCGGCCTTACCGGAGTTCGCTGAAGCGTTCGGTTGCCCGGGTGCGGCCGGCGACGATGATGGTGTCGTCCGCTTCCACGACGGTTTCGGGCGTGGCGTAGGTGAAGCCCTCGCCGGGGCGCTTGATGGCGACGACGGTGATGCCGTAGCGGGTGCGGACCGCGCTGTTGGACAGGGGGAGGCCGACGATGTCGGCGGGAGGGTTGGTTTTGACCATGGCGAAGTCGTCGTCGAACTCGATGTAGTCGAGCATGCGTCCCCGCACGAGGTGCGCGACGCGTTGGCCCATGTCGTGTTCGGGATAGACGACGTGGTGGACGCCGAGTTGGGTGAGGATGCGGCCGTGGGCTTCGCTGATGGCCTTGGCCCAGACGCTCTTGATGCCGAAGGAGATCAGCAGCGAGGCGGTGAGGATGCTGGCTTCGAGGTCGGTGCCGATGGCGACGACAGCGCGGTCGAACTCGTGGACGCCCAGCTGGCGCAGGGCGTCCTCCTTGGTGGAGTCGGCCCGCACGACATGCGTGAGGGAGCCGGAGAGGGACTGGACCACTTCGGGCTGCTCGTCGATGCCGAGGACCTCGGTGTCCTCGTCGACGAGTTCCAGGGCCAGCGCACGGCCGAAGCGGCCCAGGCCGATGACGACGACGGAGCTCTCCGGGCGCGTGCGCCGTCTCTTGGGGGCGGTCTTCCTAGCCAATGACGGGTCGCTCCTCGGGAAGGTCGTACAGGCGGACGCGGCTGCGCAGGGCCAGCGCGGACGCGACGGTGATGGGCCCGAGCCGTCCGATGAACATCAGCGCGATCAGCAGCAGTTTCAGGCCGACCGGGAGGTCGGCGGTAATGCCGGTGGACAGGCCGACGGTGGCGAAGGCCGACGTGACCTCGAACAGCGACCGGTCCAGACCGTGGTCGGAGAAGACCATGAAGGCCACGGTGGTGGTGGCGACGGCGGCCACGGACAGCAGCACCACGGTCAGGGCCTGGCGCTGGAGATCACCGGGCAGGCGGCGGTGGAAGATGTCGACCGCGCCCTCGCCGCGGATCTCCGCGTAGATGACGAAGAACAGCACGGCGAAGGTGGTGACCTTGATGCCGCCGGCGGTGCCGGCGCTGGCACCGCCGATGAACATCAGCACATCTGCGCCCAGCCAGCTCGCGGGGTTCATCTGGGCGGTGTCGAGGCTGTTGAACCCGGCGGTGCGCGGCATGACGCCCTGGAAGAACCCGGCCAGCAGTTTCCCGGGAACATCGAGAGGGCCCAGGGTGGCGGGGTTGGACCATTCGATCGCGGTGATGAAGGCGCTGCCGCCGATCAGGAAGATGCCGGTGGCCCACAGCACGATCTTGGTGTGCAAGGACCAGCCGCGCGGTTTGCGGAACCGGCGGCGCAGCTCGAACAGCACTGGGAAGCCCAGGCCGCCGGCGATGACCGCCAGCGCGATGGGCAGGCAGATCCACGGGTCGGCGACGAAGCCCATCAGGCTGTCGGAGTACAGGGCGAACCCAGCGTTGTTGAACGCGGAGACGGCATGGAACAGGCCCAGCCACGCGGCACGCGGCCACGGCTCGTCGTAGGCGATCGCGAACCGCAGGGCCAGTGCCAGCGCGGTGACCGCTTCCAGCAGGATGCTGACCTTGACCACACCGGTCACGACCGAGCGGACGTCCCCCAGGCCCAGGGTCTTGGTCTCCGCGGCCGCCGTCATGCGCGCTCTGAGGCCGATGCGGTGGGAGACCAGCAGAACCAGCAAGGAGGCGAAGGTCATGATGCCGAAGCCGCCGACCTGGACGAGCCCGAGGATCACCGCGTGCCCGAAACCGGTCCAGTATCCGGGTGTGTCCACCACGACCAGACCGGTCACGCACACAGCGGAGGTCGATGTGAACAGCGCTTCCAGCACACCGGCGCCTCCCGGTCCGGCCTTGGCCACCGGCAGCATCAGCAGACCGGTCCCGGCCGCGATCGCCATGGCGAAGCCGGCCACGACCGCCTGCGCCGGATGGCGAAGGCGCGGCCACCGCGGCGTCACCACAGCAAGACTCCCGTCCTGCGGGCGGGCACCACGATTGTTCGCACTGGAAGACGATAGACAATCTTGACGCCGCTTTCGACACGAGGACGTGCCGCCCGTGCTCTGCCGTCTCTACGGTGGGGCCATGCGCCCCCGAAGAGTCACTCGTCGACACCCCCGCGCACCAGCCCGTACCAGGCTTCCGGGCGCCCGGGGGAAGGGCCCGGATTTCGACCAGGGCCTGCGGCGCGGTGAGTACAGCCTGTTTCTGGCCGCCGTGCTTCTGATCGCAGCCGGGGCCGCCGGTGACTTGTGGTGGTTGATCAGTATCGGGGTGTGGGCTCTGATCGCCGCCGGCCCCGAGCCTCTACCGGGCCACCCGTGCCCTGCGGAGACTCCTCGTGCTTCGGGCCGCCGCCCGCCCCATCCGGCAACCCGGCATGTCGGCCCCGGACCGACCTGGCCAAGCACTGCCAGGGGGGCGAACTGCCGCCTGCCGGGCTGGAACTCGTGCTCGGCAGGCGGCCCGTCCGATCGGGTGCTGGGTCGATCAGGCGTCGGCGGGACGCTCGGCCGGGGCGAAGGCGCCGGAGGCGTCCAGCATGCCCTCGCGCTCCACGACCTTGATCCGCTCACGGCCCTGGGCCGCACCGAGCGCCTGCTCGTGGGCGTCCAGCCGGTGCCAGCCCTCCCAGGTCGTGTAGCGCACGCCGCGGCTCTCCAGGAACGCCTCGACGGCCTCCGGGGCGGGCGTGGCGGGCTCGGCCAGACGGCCGGCGGCACGGTCCTCCAGGAGGCAGGCGACCGTCTCGTTGGCGTCGCCCTTGGTGTGGCCGATCAGACCGATCGGACCGCGCTTGATCCAGCCGGTGACGTAGACCGAGGTCATGTGCTCGCCCCCGGAGATGACGCGCCCCGCCTCGTGCGGGACGGTGCCGGAGGCCACGTCGAACGGGAGCTTGGGCAGCTCCTCCGAGTAGTAGCCGACGGCCCGGTAGACGCTCTGGACGTCCCAGTCGGTGAACCGGCCGGTGCCCCGGACGTTGCCGGTGCCGTCCAGCTCGGTGCGCTCGGTGCGCAGCGCCACGACCCGGCCGTCCTCGCCGAGGATCTCCACGGGGGACTCGAAGAAGTGCAGGAACAGCTTGTGCGGGCGGTCGCCGGCATCGCGGATCGCCCAGTTCTCCAGGGTCTGCGCGACCATGTTGGCCTGCTTGTTCTCCCGGCGGGTGGCGATGGAGCCCTCGTCGTAATCGATGTCCTCGGGGTTGACGATGACCTCGATGTTGGGGGAGTGGTCCAGCTCCCGCAGCTCCATCGGGCTGAACTTGGCCTGGGCAGGGCCGCGCCGCCCGAACACGTGCACCTCCACCGCCTTGTTCTGCTTGAGGCCCTGGTACACGTTGTCCGGGATCTCGGTGGGCAGCAGCTCGTCCGCCGTCTTGGCCAGAACGCGCGCCACGTCGAGCGCCACGTTGCCGACGCCGAGGACGGCGACCTTCTCCGCGGTGAGGGGCCAGGTGCGCGGCACCTCGGGGTGGCCGTCGTACCAGGAGACGAACTCGGCCGCGCCGTAGGAGCCGTCCAGCTCGATGCCGGGGATGTCGAGCGACCGGTCGGCCTCGGCGCCGGTGGAGAAGATCACCGCGTCGTAGAACGAGCGCAGGTCGTCCAGGTCGATGTCGTTCGGGTAGTCGACGTTGCCGAAGAGACGGATCTGCGGCTTGTCCAGCACCTGGTGCAGGGCCTTGACGATGCCCTTGATGCGCGGGTGGTCGGGGGCCACGCCGTAGCGGATCAGGCCGAAGGGCGCGGGCATCCGCTCGAAGAGGTCGATCGAGACCCCCGGGTCCTGGCAGACCTCGGATTTGAGCAGCGCGTCCGCAGCGTAGATACCGGCGGGGCCGGCTCCGACAATGGCGACGCGGACGGGGCGTGTCATGGGTGGTGATCCTTCGGGGCGGGCGAACGCGGGCAGGTACAGCGTACGGCGGAGGTAAGGGTTGGCTTACTAGTCTCCACCCCACACCGTAAGCGATCGGCTCGCCGACTGTTCGACCCCCCTCGCCTGGAGTGCCCGTTCAGCCCGTTTTGTCGTGACGGTATGGGCGTTTTGGTTTGTTTGTGCTTTCTGGTCTCTAAAGGGCTTATCGAGCCCTGTAGGGCATTTGATGGGTCGCATTCTCGCCATCCATGTGAAGGAGTGGTGAGCGTCACGTCCGTGAGGGCGGACGCAGAAGCGGAACCATCGGTTCCCTTCCGTGCGGGGAAAGTTGACGGCGTGACGGCGCGGCGTGATCTCTGAATTCCGCTATTCGATCATGCGGAGAAAAGGGAATGCGGAATGCGGGACTTGTTCGCCCCGAGGTTTCTCGCCTACGGTCACCGTCAATCCGGATGGAACGCCGAATCCTGCCGCCGTCCGGGAATCCGCAACCCACTCACGTACGGCAGGAGCGGGGGAACCAGGTAAGTCGCCGATCCGTGACCGGAACGGCTCGGGGTGAAGTCGCACGCCTGTGCGGCCAGACATCTCCCGTCTGAACCCGACAGCTCACCTCGTAGGCGCCGGAGAGGAAAACCCCCATGCCCGCACAGGGTAAGCACCGCCGTCCCCAGGTCGTCTCGCTGCGTCGCGGCCTCGCCGCCGTGACCGCCGGTGGAGCCGTTCTCGCCCTCCCGGTGATCGGCGCCACCAGTGCCTTCGCCGCTCCCGCGCCGTCCGCTCCGCAGGCGGCCGTAGCCCCCGCCGCTGTGTCCACCCAGGTGAATTCCGCCGCGCAGGCCGCGTCCTCCCAGCATTCCGTGAAGGCCGGCGAAACCCTTTCCAAGATCGCCCGCGAGCATTCCGTGAGCGGCGGCTGGGAGAAGCTGTACGAAGGCAACCGGAAGATCATCGGTGAGAATCCCGATCTCATTCAGCCGGGAATCAAGCTGACCCTCGGCGGCACGTCCGCCAAGGCTGCGGACGGCACGGCCCCGAAGGATTCCGCCGCCACCCGCGGCGGCTCCGCGGACCGCGCCGACCGCTCCGAGCGCGTCAATGCCGCGCCCGTGGCGAACGCCGCCCCGGCCGCCGCGAAGAAGGCGGCCGCGTACACGAACGACCTCGACGGCTGGATCCGGGAATCGCTCGCGATCATGGCCGAGCAGGGCATCCCCGGCACCTACGAGGGAATCCACCGCAACATCCTGCGCGAGTCCTCGGGCAACCCGGCCGCGATCAACAACTGGGACTCCAACGCGGTCAAGGGCACCCCGTCCAAGGGGCTGCTCCAGGTCATCGACCCGACGTTCCAGGCGTACCACGTCCCCGGCACCTCGACCGACAGCTACGACCCGGTCGCCAACATCACGGCCGCGTGCAACTACGCGGCCGACCGGTACGGCTCGATCGACAACGTCTTCGGCGCCTACTGATCCTTCCGCGCCACCGCCCCGAGGGGCCCCGGACCGATGGAAACCCCCTTCGGTCCGGGGCCCCTCGGGCGTACCGGGAAGACGCCCCCGATCAGCTCGTGACGTACCACGCGATCGGCAGGAGAACCTGTTCCGCTCCGCCGGGAGTGACGGGGGTCGCAGGGGCGACGACGCCCTGAAGGCGGCGGGAGCGAGAGCCCGGGCGTGAAGAGCAAGCCCGGGCCGGCTGCTTCCCGGAGCCGTGCCCTCCCCGGAACCGGTTCTCGGCGGGCGCCCTGTTCAGACCTGGGCCGCGCCCCGGGCCAGCAGCAGCACCACATCCACCGCCGCCACGGCCACCGCCCCGCCCAGCGCGGCCTTGCGCCACCGCCCGCCGAGCCCCGGCCCCGCGATCGCCGTCGCCCCGGCCAGGACGAGCGCCGCCCCGTCCCCGGCGTCCACCGTCCCCGGCGGCCCGAACACCAGCACGGACGTGGCGGCGAGGAGCGGCAGCGGCAGCAGCAGCCGGGTCCTCGCGGCGCCCAGCCGATGGGGGAGGCCCCTGATTCCTGCGGCCCCGTCCGCCGCGATGTCCGGCAGGGTGTCGGCCAGGTGCGCGGCGAACCCGAGCAGGGCCCCCGCCGCCACCGTCCACCACCGGGGCCAGGATTCCCCGGGGAGGGAGAGCGTCACGGTCGCGGGGAGCGCGCCGAACCCGATGACGTACGGCAGCCAGGACAGGACGGTTCCCTTGAGCCACAGGTTGTAGAGCCAGGCGACCGCGACCGCGGCGAGGTGCACCGTGCCCGCGAGGGCGCCGCACGCCAGCGACAGCGGTACGCACAGGACGAGTGCGCTCCCCGCCGCCGCCCAGACGGCGCCCGGCCCCACCGTGCCGTCGGAGGCGGGCTTCCCCCGGCGCCCGGCCCGCGCGTCACGGCGGGCGTCGTACGCGTCGTTGCACCAGCCCACCGAGAGCTGGCCGGTCAGCACCGCCGCCGTGACCAGCACGGAACGGGGGCCGCCGAGACCGGAGCCGAGGGCGAGGGCGCAGGCGAGTGCGGTCACCGCGAGCGCGGGCCCCGGGTGGCACGCCGCCGCCAGACCCGTGAGCCGGGTTGGCCGGCCCGCCCCGGCCGGGTCCGCGGTCCCCGCCCACGGAGCGCCCGGGGCGGCTTCGGGTGCGGCGGAGCCGGCCGGGCTCACCCTCTCCGTGGCGTCCATCGGGCGATGGTAGAGGCCCGTCGGCCCGTCAGCGCGGAGATCTGGCGGGTCTTTTGCACCGATTTACCACTCTTTGCGGGCAGGATGTGGGCATGACGCCACCGAAGCAGGAGGCAGGATGACCCGCATTGCCGCGGTCCACGGAGCCCTGCCGCCCCACCGTCACACCCAGCCGGAGGTCACCGACATGGTGGCCCGCACCTGCCTGCCGCCCGGAGCGGACCGCCGCGTCCTGGACCGGCTCCACGCGAACGCCCGGGTCCGCACCCGGCACACCGTGCTGCCCCTGGACGACTACCGCGACCTCGACGGATTCGGCCCCGCCAACGACGTGTTCATCCGGTCCGCCGTCGACCTCGGCGTCCAGGCCGTCCGCGGGGCGCTGCGGGCGGTGGGGCTGCGGCCCACCGATGTGGACCTGCTGATGTTCACCTCCGTCACCGGCGTCGCCGCCCCCTCGGTGGACTCCCGGCTGGTGGCCCGCCTCGGCATGCGGTCCGACGTCAAACGGCTGCCCGTCTTCGGCCTCGGCTGCGTCGCCGGGGCCGCCGGGACGGCCCGGCTGCACGACTACCTCCTCGGCCACCCCGACGAGGTGGCCGTACTGCTCTCGGTCGAACTGTGCTCCCTCACCTTCCAGCGGCACGACGCGTCGCCCGCCAACCTGGTGGCGACCGCCCTGTTCGGCGACGGCGCGGCGGCGGTGGTCGCCCTGGGCGGCCGCCGGGCCGCCGCCGGACCGGAGATCGTGGCCACCCGCAGCCGCATGTACCCGGACACCGAGCACGTCATGGGCTGGGACATCGGATCCACCGGGTTCCGCGTCGTCCTCGATCCGAGCGTGCCCGACGTCGTGCGCCGGTACCTCGCCGACGACGTGAGGGAGTTCCTCGACGAGCACGGCCTCAAACCGAAGGACGTGGCCCACTGGGTCTGCCACCCGGGCGGCCCCAAGGTGCTGGAGGCGGTGGCCGAGGTCCTCGACCTGCGCGAGGGAGCGCTCGACGTCACCTGGCGGTCGCTGGCCGACATCGGCAACCTCTCCTCCTCCTCGGTCCTCCACGTCCTGCGGGACACCATCGAGCAGCGCCGCCCGGAGCCGGGCACCCCCGGACTGCTGCTGGCCATGGGCCCGGGGTTCTGCTGCGAACTGGTGCTGCTGCGCTGGTAGTACGGCGCCCCGGGCGGAACGCGCGGCCCGAACCCGTGCCCCGCCCCCCGGCGAAGACCCCGCCCCCGAACGGAAGCCCGTATGACCTGGTACACCCTCCTGGTGCTGGCCGTCGCCGCCGAGCGCCTCGCCGAACTCGTCGTGGCCCGCCGCAACACCCGCTGGAGCCGGGCCCGGGGCGGCGTCGAATCGGGGCGCGGCCACTACCCGGCGATGGTCGCGCTGCACACCGCGCTCCTCGTCGGCTGTCTGGCGGAGGCCCGGTTCGCGGAACGCCCCTTCCCGCCCGTGCTCGGCTGGGCGATGGCGGCCGTCGTCCTGGCCGCCCAGGGGCTGCGCTGGTGGTGCGTCCGGGCCCTCGGCCCCCGCTGGAACACGCGGGTCATCGTGGTCCCCGGCCTGCCCAAGGCCGCCGGCGGCCCCTACCGGTGGCTGAACCACCCCAACTACGTCGCCGTCGCCGCCGAGGGGATCGCCCTGCCGCTGGTCCACGGTGCGTGGACGACCGCCCTCGTGTTCACCGCCCTGAACGCCGCGCTCATGGCCGTGCGGATCCGGTGCGAGGACGGGGCGCTCGCCCGCCTTCCGGCCGGGGAGGCACGGGCGTGATCGACGTCCTGGTCGCGGGCGGGGGACCCGCCGGACTGGCCGCCGCGATCCGGGCCGCGTCGGCGGGGATGGAGGCCGTGGTGGTCGAACCCCGCGCCGCCCCCGTCGACAAGGCGTGCGGCGAGGGCATCATGCCCGGTGGCGTCGCCGCCCTGCGCGGCCTCGGCGTACGGGTCGAGGGCCGGGAACTGCGCGGCATCCGCTACACCGACGGGCACCGCAGCGCGGAGGCGGCCTTCCGGGGCGGCCCCGGGGCGGGCGTGCGCCGCACCGACCTCCACGACGCCCTGCGCGAGCGGGCCGCCGCCCTCGGCGTACGCGTCGTCCCCGCCAAGGTGCACGGCGTCCGGCAGGACGAGCGCTCCGTCACCGCCGCCGGGCTCACCGCACGCTGGCTCATCGCGGCCGACGGCCTCCACTCCCCGCTGCGCCGCACCCTGGGCCTCGACCGGCCCGCCCCCGGCCCCGGACGCTACGGCCTGCGCCGCCACTACCCGGTCGCCCCGTGGACCGACCACGTCGAGGTGCACTGGTCCCGGTACGGCGAGGCGTACGTGACCCCGGTCGGCGACCGCCTGGTGGGCGTGGCCATGCTGAGCCGCGACCGTCGCCCCTACGACCAGCACCTGGCGGCCTTCCCCGCCCTCGCGGCCCGGCTCGCGGGCACGACCGGTGCCACCACCGTCCGGGGGGCCGGCCCGCTGCGCCAGCGGGCGCTCGACCGGCGGGCCGGCCGTGTCCTGCTGGTCGGTGACGCCGCGGGCTACGTGGACGCCCTGACCGGGGAGGGCATCGCCCTCGCCGCGGCCACCGCGACGGCCGCGGTCGACTGCCTGACCGCCGGGCGGCCCGAGGACTACCCCCGCCGCTGGGCACGGGTCACACGGCGCCACCGGTGGCTCACCGCCGCCCTGCTCGGCGCGGCCGGGCGCCCGTCCTCGGCGCGGCTGATCGTCGCCGCGGCCCACCGGGCGCCCGCCGTGTTCCGTACCGCCGTGCACGCGCTCCAGTGAGACGGGAGGGGGCGCGGACGGCCGGCCGCCCGAATGGCGGGAGCCCCGGTTCCGGCTTACCGTCGTTCGGGTGAGCGCCCGCGCGTACGCGGCGCACTGCCCTCGGCACGGAAGACGAACTCCACCATGACGGGCTCCCGCGCGACACCCCCGGCCACGGCGCACGACCGGCACCGCGGCGGACTGGCACTGCTGGTCATCGCCTCGTGCCAGCTGATGGTGGTGCTCGACGTCACCATCGTCAACATCGCGCTGCCGCACATGCAGAAGGACCTCGGGTTCTCCACCGAGAACCTGTCCTGGGTCGTCAACGCCTACACACTGACCTTCGGCGGACTGCTGCTGCTCGGCGGCCGGCTCGGCGACATCCTCGGCCGCCGCCGGGTCTTCGTCTTCGGCGTGCTCCTCTTCGTCTTCGCCTCCCTGCTCGGCGGAGTCTCCCAGGAGGGCTGGCAGTTGCTGGCGGCCCGCTCCCTCCAGGGCGTGGGCGGCGCGATCGCCTCGCCCACCGCCCTGTCGCTGATCACCACGACCTTCCGCGAGGGCCCCGAACGCAACCGGGCCTTCGGGGTGTTCGCAGCCGTCTCGGCGGGCGGCAGCGCGATCGGGCTGCTCGCCGGCGGGGTGCTGGTGGAGTGGCTGGACTGGCGGTGGGTCCTGTTCGTCAACATCCCCATCGGTCTGCTGATCGCCGTCGCGGCCCCCCGCTACATCCCCGAGTCCGAACGCCGCCCGGGCCACTTCGACATCAGCGGCGCGCTCACCTCGACGGCCGGCATGGTGCTGCTCGTCTACGGCTTCATCCGCGCCTCCGAGGAGGGCTGGACCGAGGCGCTGACCCTCGGTTCGTTCGCCGCCGCCGTGGTCCTCCTCGCCGGGTTCATCCTGGTCGAGCACGGTTCGAAACAGCCCATCACGCCGCTGTGGATGTTCCGCGACCGCAACCGCGCCGGGTCGTACGCGATGATGCTCAGCCTCGCCGCGGCGATGTTCGGGATGTTCTTCTTCCTGACGCTCTTCGTGCAGAACGTCCTCGACTTCAGCCCGCTGCGGGCCGGACTCGCCTTCCTCCCGGTGAGCGCCGTCATCGCCGTCAGCGCGGGCCTGGCCTCCCGGCTCCTGCCCACGTGGGGGCCGAAACCCTTCATGGTGGCGGGCGCGCTCCTGGCCGCCGCCGGGCTCGGCTGGCTGACGCTGACCGACGTCCACAGCTCCTACCTCGGCTCGATCCTCGGACCGATGCTCGTCTTCGGCTTCGGCATGGGCATGCAGTTCGTGTCGCTGACCCTGATGGCGGTCTCGGGCGTCGCCCCGAAGGAGGCGGGCGCCGCCTCCGGCGTCCTCAACGCCACCCAGCAGGTCGGCGGATCCCTGGGGCTCTCGATCCTGGTCACGACGTTCGGCACGGCCAGCCGCAACGAGGCGGACGTCCAGGTGCCGAGATTCCTCCGCGAGGGC
Source organism: Streptomyces sp. NPDC017448 (assembly GCF_044330565.1). Taxonomy (NCBI): domain Bacteria; kingdom Bacillati; phylum Actinomycetota; class Actinomycetes; order Kitasatosporales; family Streptomycetaceae; genus Streptomyces; species Streptomyces sp. NPDC017448. The sequence goes on from NZ_JBIRLM010000010.1 coordinate 191,438, forward strand.
ACCCCCGCCCAGCGCCTGGAGTTCCGCAGGACCGGCGAACTGCCCGCACCCTGGGGCGACCAGGTCCTCACCTCGGGCGTCTCCAGCGCCTTCGTGGTCGCCGCCTGCTTCGCCGTGCTCGCCGCCCTCGTCGCCCTGTTCATCATCCAGGTGCGCCCCGACGACCTGGCCCGCCTCCGGGGCGGCGCGGCGCCGCTCGCCGGGGAGGGGACGGGGGAGGACGCCGAGACCGGACCGGGGGCCGCCCCGGGCCCCGACCGACCCGCGAAAGGGCGCTGAGCCGTGGACTGGACCCTCGAAGTGATCGTGCTCCCCGTGACCGACCTCGACCGGGCCCGGGACTTCTACCGGGACAAGCTCGGCTTCCACCTCGACATCGACGACGAGGTCATGCCGGGCGCCCGCGTCGTCCAGCTGACCCCGCCCGGATCCGGCTGCTCCATCGCGCTCACCGACGGCCTGCCCCACCCGACCGGGACGCCGCAGCCGGGTACGTACCACGGCCTCCAGCTCTGCGTCACCGACATCGACGCCGCCCACGCCGAACTCGTCGCCCGGGGCGTCGAGGTGAGCGAGCCCCAGCGGTACTCCTCCGAAGACGGGGCGGCCTTCCTGTACTTCACCGACCCGGACGGCAACGGCTGGGCGGTGCAGGAGTACCGGCGGCGGAAGACCGAGCCCCTGCACCGGGTGCTCGCCGGCCTGGCGGCGCGGAACGCGGACGGCTCGGGGGACACGGTGGGGTGAACCGGATGCGGAGGTGGATCGCGTCGCGCCGGTTCCACCAGAATGCTCCCCGTAGCGAGTACAGCGATTCATCAGCGCAAGGGAGCGGCATCCACATGGGCGCCAACGCAGACATGGTGGCCTTCGTCCGGGCGCGGCTCGCCGACGAGGAACAGGTCGCCCTGGCCGCCGGCGGAGACCGATGGCGTTGCCCGGCCGATGTGCCGGGCGAGGTCCACGACCGCACCGGCGGCGTGGCGTTCACGGTGCGGGACCGGGGCTTCGACCAGCACATCGCGCTCCAGAACCCCGCACGGACCCTGGAACGCATCGAGACCAACCGGGTCATGCTCGGCGAGTACGTCGAGGTGGCCGACCTGGACACCGACCGTCCGGCCGAGGACTTCCGCTCCGGCCGCGCCGTGGGCCTGGGCTTCGCCGTACGCCAGCTGGCCGCCGAATACGCGGGCCACCCCGACTACCAGGCCCGCTGGCTGCCCCGATTCATCCAGTAGGCGTGCGCGACGGCTTGGGGCCCGGACACCGTGAACGGACCGCCACCGAAGGGGTACGGGCCGGTTTCGGGGAGAGTGATCCACAGCAAAATGGCGTTGCTCTCTGGTGAGGAGTGATCTCGCCGTGTAGCGTCGCCGACAGATGTCGTGGTTCGCAGTACCTGCCCGCGCCTGGCGCGGGCGTTTTGCTGTGCAGTGCCTGAGAACCAGGGCGATCACCTCCGGGTCCGCACGGTGCGGATCCGTTTACTGCTGAGAGGTACAGGCATGGCCAGCGGAACCGTCAAGTGGTTCAACTCGGAAAAGGGCTTCGGCTTCATCGCGCAGGACGGCGGGGGTCCGGACGTCTTCGCGCACTACTCCAACATCAACGCCTCCGGCTTCCGTGAGCTCCAGGAAGGCCAGGCGGTGACCTTCGACATCACCCAGGGCCAGAAGGGCCCGCAGGCGGAGAACATCACCGCCGCCTGATCCGGACAGCCCGGCCGCGGGGCCCCGGAACGGTCAACCGTTCCGGGGCCCCGGGGCGTCGCACGGCGGGAAGAGCCGGTCAGTGGGGCCGGCGCCCCCCGCCGGACGGGCCTTCGCCCGCGCCCCCGGTGCTCTCCCCGGGCCCCTCCGGACCCTTCCGCCGTCCGCCGCCGTCGTCCGCCACCGCCGACAGGGGAGTGGCGATGTCCTCCAGCGAGCGCTGTTCGGCGGGCACCGCGAAGAAGACCGCCACCACCCCCGCCGCCACCATCAGCGCGGCTCCCACGCAGAAGGCGATGACGGCGTCGGAGACCACACCGCTCTCGGTCAGGCTCGCGAACAGCAGGGGGCCCGAGATGCCGCCGGCCGCGGTGCCGATGGCGTAGAAGAACGCGATCGACATGGCGCGCGTCTCCATCGGGAAGATCTCGCTGACCGTCAGGTAGGCGGAACTCGCCCCGGCGGAGGCGAAGAAGAGCACCACGCACCAGCACAGCGTCATCGTCGTGGCGGTCAGCAGCCCCGCACCGAACAGCCACGCCGTTCCGAACAGCAGCACCCCGGACAGGATGTACGTCCCCGCGATCATCGGACGACGCCCCCAGGTGTCGAACAGACGCCCGAGCAGAAGGGGGCCGAGGAAATTGCCGAAGGCGATGACGGCGAAGTAGTACCCCGTCGTCCCGCTGGAGACGTCGAAGAACTTCACCATGATGGAGCCGAACCCGAAGGTGATGGCGTTGTAGAGGAACGCCTGCCCGATGAAGAGGGCGAAGCCGAGCGTGGCCCGCCGGGGGTGGTCCCGAAAGACGCTCCGGCCGATCTCGATGAACCCGATGCTCCTGCGCTGCCGGATGGTGATCTCCGTCGCGGCCTCCGGGAGCGCCCGCCCCTTCTCCTCCTCGACCGTGCGCTCCACCTCGTCCACGAGGCGCTCCGCCGCTTCCCCGCGCCCGTGGATGAACATCCACCGGGGACTCTCCGGAACATGACGGCGTACGAGCAGGATGACCAGGCCGAGCACCACGCCGAGCGCGAACGTCAGCCGCCAGCCGATGTCCTGCGGGAAGAGATCCGTGTTCAGGGCGAGGACCGACAGCAGAGCCCCGCCCATCGCCCCGAACCAGTAACTGCCGTTGATGATGAGATCGACCCGGCCCCGGTACTTGCTCGGGATCAGCTCGTCGATGGCGGAGTTGATGGCCGCGTACTCCCCGCCGATGCCGAAACCGGTGAGGAAGCGGAAGAGGAAGAACCACCAGGGTGAGAAGGAGACCGCGGTCATGGCGGTGGCGCCGAGGTAGACGGCCAGCGTCACCAGGAACAGCTTCTTGCGGCCGTAGAGGTCGGTGAGACGGCCGAAGAACAGCGCGCCGGAGCAGGCTCCCGCCACGTACAGCGCCGCCGCGACACCGGTGACCTGGGCGTCCGTGATGTCCAGGCCGCTGCCGTCCTCGGACAGCCGGCTGGCGATGTTGCCGACCACGGTCACTTCCAGACCGTCGAGGATCCACACGGTCCCGAGGCCGATCACGATCATCCAGTGCCAGCGGGACCAGGGAAGCCGGTCCAGCCGGGCGGGAACCCGGGTCGAGACCGTTCCCAGCACCGGTTCGTCTCTGCTCATGCGCATGCCTCCTCAGCTACGGCGTCCCGGCCTGGCCGTCCGGGCCGCGGCGCGGGTACCCGGAGATGAAACCGGACAAACGGCGGCCGGGCGGCAGGCCGCGCCGGAGGAGGCCCTACGTGTCTTCCCCCCGCGCGCGATCCGATTGGCGGGCCGCGGGCCGGGTACGCGGGGGTCCTCGAACCGAACGCTTCGGGAGGCCCCGGAGCGAGAACGGAGGGCAGACCCATGCTGAAGGCCATCGCGGACGTACTCCGCTCCATCGGGGGAGCCGTCGCCACTGTGGTCACCCTGCCCTTCCGGGCGGTGGCCAGGCTGTTCTCGGGCGCGTCGAGCACCGCACGCGGACACCACTGAACGCGACGCATCTGTGCCCCGGCCCGTCGACGGGCCGGGGCACAGATGCGTCGCGCGCGGGCGTGAGCCGGAACGGTCAGCCCGGCGTCTCCTCCGGAGCCGGGTGCTCCTCGGGGTGCGCGCCCGCGTTGCGCGGCGCGTCCCGGCCGGCCCCCGCCTCGTCCAGCTCCGGGTCGCTCTCGCGGGCCACCCGGTCCGGAATCGGTATGTCGAGAGCGTCCTCGCCCTCCTGGGCCTGCTGGTCCGGCATGTCCGCCGGTACGGGAGGAGGGCTGCCGGCGGCTCCGGTGTAGGCGGTGCCTTCCGGCCTGCGGTCGGTCATGAGGGCTTCCTTCCGTGCGGCCCCGGGGTGCGGGGGGACGAGTGATGCGCCCTGGTGGGTACCCGTTCCCGGGGGAACCAGTCACCCGATCGGTGCGGCATCGGCCGCCCCGCCGGAAGGGGGGAGAGGCGCGGCCGTCCTCGTACGGCCCCGAGGGTCCGCCGCACGGCTCGGGGCGGCGGCGCGCCGCCCGCTGTGTGTGGCTCGCCGCTGCGCGGGTACCCGGGGCCTTGCCCCCTTCGGGCACCTGGCGTCACCCGACGAATCCGGCGGAAGGAACCCCTCATGCTGATGGCCCACCCCACGGTCCTGCGCAACCTCGTCGAGCAGTACGAGGTACTGCGTCTCCTGCACGCGGACAGCGGCAGCGAGGAGGCGCGTCAGCGCATGGACGACGTGGCGTACACGCTCTGCGTGTCCACGGGCACGGGGGACGTCGACAGCGCCCTGGTCGCCGCCCGCCACCGGTTGCCCGGCGCCCGGCCCGAGGACGACTCCGTCCTCTCCGCCTGAGCGTCGTCGATCGTCGAAGGGGAGGCGCTGTGGTCCGCACGGTGGGCGTAGAGGAAGAACTGCTGCTGGTCGACGCGGCCAGCGGGGAGGCGAGGGCGCTGTCCTCGGCGGTGCTGGCGATCGCCGAGAAGGAAGCGGTCGGGGAGTCGGCCTTCGAGTCGGAGCTGCACCGCCAGCAACTGGAATTCTCCACACACCCCTGCTCGGACATGGGGGAGCTGGGCGCCTCGGTCCGCCGCTGGCGTGCCGAAGCGGTGCGGCACGCCGCCGAGGCCGGGGCGTCGGTCGCGGCCCTGGCCACCTCGCCGCTCCCGGTCAGCCCCGAGATCGGCACGGGCGAGCGGTACCGGTGGCTGGCCGAGCACTTCGGGCTGACCGCCCAGGAGCAGCTGACCTGCGGATGCCACGTCCATGTGTCGGTGGAGTCGGACGAGGAGGGCGTCGCCGTACTCGACCGGATCCGGTGCTGGCTGCCCGTCCTGCTCGCCCTGAGCGCCAATTCCCCGTTCTGGCAGGGGAAGGACAGCGGCTACAGCAGCTACCGCAGCCGGGTGTGGGGCCGCTGGCCCTCGGCGGGCCCGGTGGGGGTCCACGGATCGGCCGCGGCCTACCACGCCGAGGTGCGGTCGCTGGTCGCCACCGGGGTGCTCCGGGACGAGGGGATGGTCTACTTCGACGCGCGCCTCTCGCACCGGTACCCCACCGTGGAGGTGAGGGTCGCGGACGTCTGCCTGGACCCGGCCGACACGGTGTTGCTGGCCACGCTGGTACGCGGCCTGGTGGAGACCGCCGCACGCGAGTGGCGGTCCGGCCGCCCTGCCCCGGACACCAGCGTGGGCCTGCTGCGGGTGGCCTCCTGGCGGGCGGGTCGCTCGGGGCTGGACGACCGGCTGATCCATCCGGCCACCCTCCGGCCGGAGCCCGTGGGCGACGTCCTGCGGGCCCTGATGGACCACGTACGGGACGCGCTGAAGGACAGCGGCGACCTGGAGGCCGCGGAGAAGGCGCTGGCCGACGTGGACCGGCGCGGGAACGGCGCACGGATCCAGCGCGAGATCCTGGCGCGGACCGGGAGCCTGCGCGAGACGGTCGCGGAGTGCGTCCGGATCACCGCGGGCGAGCCCGCGACGGAGCGGCCGCACGAACCCACCGCATGAACCACCCCGGGTGAACGACTCCGGGTGAACGACCCCAGAGGAACGGAGCAGTCCATGTCCACCAACGCTCTCGACGACCGCCGCATCCTGGCCGTCGTCACCAACTACGGCGTCGAGCAGGACGAGCTCGTCGTCCCCGTCAAGCACCTGCGCGACCACGGGGCGCGGGTCAGCGTGGCGGCGGTCTCCACCGATGAGATCCGTACCCTCGTCGGCGACCGCGATCCCGGCGAGACCGTGCGACCCGACCTCGCCCTCGACGACGTGGACCCCGCCGCGTACGACCTCCTGCTGGTCCCGGGCGGCACGCTGAACGCCGACTCGCTGCGCCTGGAGGAGGCCACCACCCGGATCGTCAGCTCGTTCGCCGCCTCCGGCCGCCCGGTGGCGGCCATCTGCCACGGGCCGTGGGCGCTGATCGAAGGCGGCTACGTCAACGGCAAGACGCTGACCTCGTACGCCTCGCTGCGCACCGACATCACCAACGCGGGCGGCACCTGGGTCGACAAGCCGGTGGTCCGCGACGACGCCTCCGGGTGGCCGTTGATCACCTCCCGCACCCCGGACGACCTGGAGGACTTCCTCGGCGAGATCGACGCCGTGCTCGCGGAGGAGTGAGCGCCCCTTCCCGCCCGGCGCCGCACGGGGCGGAGGTCGCGGCGTACCGCCCGGTATGCCGCGACCTCCGCCCCTCGACGCGCGGCCCTCGCGGAGCGGCCCCTCCGGCCGGCTGGAGCGCCTTCTCCGCGAGCGCCGCCGACGGCGCCGTGCTGCCCGCTCCACCACCGCCGTCCGTACCCGGGTCCGGGCGGAGCGCCTCGTCGCCTTCTTCCCGAACCGGCGCCCCTAAGGTTAGGCTGACCTAAGACGGCTCGGTTTCCTTGTCCCGACGGGCAGGGCGTGCAGGCCGTCCACGTGTGCGAAGGGGCAGTGTCCATGACGATCCACCGAGCCGTCGTCTCCCGAGTGCGGCCGCTCACCGCGACCATGACCCGCCTCACCTTCCACGGGGAGGGGCTGGCGGGCTTCCGGACCACTGGGACCGGCGACGAGTACGTGCGGATCTTCCTCCCGCACGGCCCGGACCGCACCGAGGTCTCCCTGCCGCGGACGACCGAACAGGGCGGCTGGGAGACCCCGGCGGGGCAGCCCGTCGCCCCGATGCGCACGTACACCGTCCGCGCGGTGCGTCCGGAGGCGGGCGAGATCGACATCGACTTCGTCCTGCACGAGGGCGGAGTGGCCTCCACCTGGGCCGCCGGGGCTCGGCCCGGAGACGTCATCGGCGTCAACGATCCGACCGCCCTCTACAGCCCGCCCGCCGACCTCGCCTGGCAGGTCCTGGTCGCCGACCAGACCGGTCTGCCCGCCGTCGCCCGCCTGCTGGAGAACACCCCGGACCACGTCAGGACCCGGGTGGTCCTGGAGGCCCCCGACCCCTCCGCCGTACTGCCGCTGCGGGAGCTGCCCGACTCCAAGGCGACCTGGACCTACGGCGGGAACGGCCACGGACCGAGCCGCCTGGCCGACCTGGTCGCCGCCGCCGTCCCGCCCGGCACGGACCTCGCCGGCGGGTACGTGTGGGTCGCGGGGGAGACCAACGCCCTGCGCGCGGCACGCCGTTACCTCCGCCGCGACCTGGGACTCCCGGCGGACCGCTTCAAGGTCGTCGGCTACTGGATACCGAACTCCGACACCTGGTCCGAGCGGTACGAGGCGCTGCCCGACGCCGTGCGGGCCGAACTGGAGGCCCTGTGGGACGGCCCGGCCGGCGACTCCGTGGACGTCACCATCCGCTACGAGGCCCGGCTGAGCGAATTCGGGCTCTGAGCCGGGCCCCTGACGGGGCGGTGGACGCCACGGCGCTCCGCGAGGCCCGACGGGCCGACCCCGGAGCCGGCGGGTAGGGTCGCGGGGCGATCACATGAAGTAATCATTGTTCAAGTGGCTGGAGGATGCGGTGACCAATCCGTTCGAGGACGAGGACGGCGCCTACCTGGTGCTCGTCAACGACGAGGGACAGCACTCCCTGTGGCCGGCCTTCGCCGAGGTGCCCGCCGGATGGGCCGTGGCGCACCCCGAGGACACCCGCCGGGCGTGCCTGGACTACGTCGAGCGGAACTGGACCGACCTGCGCCCCAAGAGCCTGATCGAGAGCATGGCGACCGACCCCGCCTGAGGCCCCGAAACCGTCGGCCCCCCGCCCGGGCGGGACCACGGCCACGCCTGGAGGGCTCCCCCGCACTTGGTCCTCGGCGGCCCCGCACACCGCGTGCGGGGCCGCCGTCGTCCCGTCGCCCGCGCCGCCCCGCCGAGCACCCCCGGCCAGGACATTCAGCTTGCCGTTCGACCCTCGGGCCGCCCGCAGGTGGATCAGTCGATCCAGATCAGCATCGCGTGACCGGCGGACGCGGCGCTCTGGAAGAACTCTGCCAGGGGAGTGAAGAGGTCGCCGGCCCACTCCAGCGAGGCAGGCGAGTCCCAGATCTGGGGGTAGATCTCGGCCTTGGTGAGTTCGGATGGGTCGACATCCTGGATGAGCTGGTCGTACGTCGTCCGGTGCAGGGCGTCAGCGGCCAGTCGTACCCGTTCCGGGGTCAGGTACCGCGGCGGTCCGTACCCCCAGTCATCGGTGGCGAGAGGTTCCTCGCCGTGGACGACGTCGACGGGGAAGACCGAGCGTTGCAGGAGGAACCCGAGCAGGTGCCATGTCTGGTGTGTGGTGAAGTGCCGCGCCTCGGCCGGTGCAGGCTCACCCTCCGTCTGCGCGTCCTGGATCTCCTCGACGAGATTCCACGCCCACTCGGGATCCCTCAGGGCCCGGTCCAGTTCGGCAGGCGTGACGCGCAGGTACTCCCCGTTCATGCTCATGGGCGGCAGCATACGGAGCGTGTCCGACAGCGGCGTCGGCCGGCCCTGAACCGGTACGCACTCTGTGCGGCGGGGCTCGGCGCCCTTCTTGTGGTGAGCCGGCCGGGCGTATGCCTCGCCAGTGGCAAGCACCCGCCCGACGTCGTGACGGGGCGCCGGTCGCCGGTTCTTCCCGTCGGCGGCCGCCCCGGGGCCGGGCGGTAAGGCTCTGGTGCGCCGGGAGCACACGTTCCGCCTGTCCAAGCAGACACTCGGGTGGACCAAGCCCCGGCTCCATCGACGTCCTGCGGGCGACGCGCCGGCTGCCCCGTTCCGCCGAGGAGGCGGCCCGATGAGCGAGCACCCGGCCCTCGCGACCGCTCCCGCGGGCGCCCCCGTTCCGGCGGACGGCGTGTGCCGCCTCGTCCTCGGCGCTCGGGCGGCGACAGCGCGGCGGGCCGCGTCACCGCCGTATGACGTGTGCTGCGCGTTCGTTGCCGTCATGTTGCGGGACATGACGGGCCGTTGCGGGTTCGTGGCCATACGGACGAGGCGCTTTCGGGGGTGCGGACGGGCGGCCTACGGTCCGTACCCAGACCGTCACCGCCCCGTGCGAGGAACCACATGAGCCAGCCGCTCGACTCCGTCACAGCAGGCCACACCCCCGAGGACCAGGACCGCGACGTCCCGGGAGCCGCCTGGTCGTTCGAGACCAAGCAGATCCACGCGGGCGCCGTCCCGGACCCGGCGACCGGCGCCCGCGCGGTGCCGATCTACCAGTCGACGTCCTTCGTCTTCCGCGACACGCAGCACGCGGCCGACGTCTTCTCCCTGGCCGAGCCGGGCAACATCTACACCCGTATCCACAACCCCACCCAGGACGTCCTGGAACAGCGCGTCGCCGCGCTGGAGGGCGGCGTCGCGGCCGTCGCGCTGGCCTCGGGACAGGCCGCCGAGACGCTGGCGATCCTCACGCTGGCCGGGGCCGGGGACCACATCGTCTCCTCCCCGTCGCTGTACGGGGGCACGTACAACCTCTTCCAGCACACGCTGCCGCGCTTCGGCGTCGAGGTGACGTTCGTCGAGGACCCCGAGGACGTGGAGGCGTGGCGGGCGGCGGTCCGGCCCAACACGAAGGCGTTCTTCGCCGAGACGCTCGGCAATCCGCGCGGCGACGTGCTGGACGTCCGGGCCGTCGCGGACGCCGCTCACGGGTCCGGGGTGCCGCTCGTCGTGGACAACACCGTGCCGACCCCGTTCCTTCTGCGGCCGATCGAGCACGGCGCGGACATCGTGGTCCACTCGGCGACCAAGTTCCTGGGCGGCCACGGCACGACGATCGGCGGGGTGGTCGTGGACGCCGGGACGTTCGACTTCGGGGCGCGTCCCGAGCGTTTCCCCGAGTTCCACGAGCCCGACCCGAGCTACCACGGGCTGCGCTACTGGCCCGACCTCGGCCCGAGCGCGTTCGCGGTGAAGCTCAGGGTGCAACTGCTGCGCGACCTGGGCCCCGCGCTGTCGCCGCACTCGGCGTTCCTGCTCCTCCAGGGCATCGAGACGCTCAGCCTGCGGCTGGAGCGGCACACCTCCAACGCGCTGGAGCTGGCGCGCTGGCTGGAGCGGCGCGACGAGGTGGCGGCCGTGCACTACGCGGGGCTGGAGTCGAACCGCTGGTACGAGGCCGGGCAGCGCTATCTGCCGCGCGGCGCCGGGGCCGTGCTGGCCTTCGAGCTGACGGGCGGGGCCGAGGCGGGCCGGCGGTTCGTGGACGCCGTCGAACTGTTCAGCCACCTCGCCAACATCGGGGACGTGCGGAGCCTGATCATCCACCCGGCCTCCACCACGCACAGCCAGCTCACGGAGGAGCAGCTGATCGCCACCGGGGCCACGCCCGGCCTGGTGCGGCTGTCGGTGGGGCTGGAGAACGTGGACGACCTCAAGGCCGACCTGGAGGCGGGCTTCCGGGCTGCGAAGGCGGCGTCCTGAACCGTTCGGCCCCGCACCGTGCGCTTCCCCTCCCGCCCGCCTCCGGCGGCCGGCGGGAGGGGGATCCGCCCGGTCGTCGCCGCTGGGCGGCGATCGGCGACCCGCTGCCCCTGGAGTCCGGCGTCCGGCTGCCGGGGGTGCGCCTGGCGTACGAGACCTGGGGGCAGCGGACGGCGGACGGATCGAACGCCGTGCTCGTGCTGCACGCGCTGACGGGCGACAGCCATGTGGCGGGTTCCGCCGGGCCGGGCCACCCCACGCCCGGTTGGTGGGACGCGCTCGTCGGCCCGGGCCGCCCGATCGACACCGACCGCTGGTTCGTCGTCGCGCCCAACGTTCTGGGCGGTTGCGGGGGCAGCACCGGCCCCTCCTCCTCCGGACCCGACGGCACGCCGTGGGGATCCCGGTTCCCGCGCCTGAGCGTGCGGGACCAGGTGGCGGCGGAGGCAGCGCTCGCCGACGCCCTGGGAATCGGCCGGTGGGCGGCCGTCCTCGGCGGGTCGATGGGCGGCATGCGGGCCCTGGAGTGGGCGGTGAGCAGGCCCGAGCGCACCGGTGCGCTGCTCGTGCTCGCCGCCCCGGCCGCCGCCTCCGCCGAGCAGATCGCCTGGGGGACGGTGCAGATCGGTGCGATCCGCTCCGACCCGGGGTGGCGGGGCGGTGACTACCACCGGGCCGCCCCCGGCGACGGCCCGCACCGGGGTCTGGGGCAGGCGCGCCGCATCGCCCACATCACCTACCGGAGCGAACCGGAGCTGACCGCCCGCTTCGGCCGGGAGCCGCAGCCCGGCGAGGATCCGTCGCACGGAGGCCGCTACCGCGTGGAGTCCTACCTCGACCACCACGCCGACAAGCTGGTGCGCCGGTTCGACGCCGGAAGCTATGTGACGCTCACCGAAGCGATGAACGGGCACGACGTCGGGCGGGGCCGGGGCGGAATCGCCCGCGCACTGCGCCGCGCGGAGCTGCCCGCCCTCATCGCGGGCGTCGACTCGGACCGGCTGTACCCACCGGCGCAGCAGGAGCTGCTCGCGGAGCTGCTGCCGGGGGCGGACGGCGCGCGCACCATCGTCTCGCCCCGCGGGCACGACGGGTTCCTCGTCGAGACGGATCAGGTGGGCGTGCTCGTACGGGAGTTGCTGGCGCGGGCGCCGCAGCCCCGGCCCGGTCCCCCCTCTTCCCTCCCCTCCCATCACCGGACCCCCGAGGAGCTTCCATGAGCCCGGCATCGACCGAGGACGCCTACGACCGGGTACGGACGCGGCAGTGGTCCCGCGGCCGGGCCCGCTCAGCCGGAATCGAACGCCGCGACCTGCTGAAACAGGTCACGGCGGCCTCGACCGCCCTGCCGTTGGCCTCCCTCGCCGCTCCGGCGCGGGCGGCCGGCGGACTGCCCGGAGTGGTGAAACCGCTGCCGCCGGAGCTGTTCACCCTGCGCGGCACCAACGCGGAGACGAACTTCGCCGCGCTGCGGGGCACCGGCCGGCTCACCCCGGCCGACCGGTTCTTCGTCCGCAACCACACCTCCACCCCGCGCATCGACCGGGACGCATGGCGGCTGACGGTCTGGGGCGACGGGCTGCGCGGCGGGCCGGTGACGTTCGGCTTCGCGGATCTGCTGGAGCTGCCGGCGGTGACGCGTACGGCGTTCGTCGAGTGCGCGGGCAACGGGCGCGGCTTCTTCACCTCGCAGCAGGGCCAAGCGGTCACCGGCACCGCGTGGACGCTCGGCGCGATCGGGACGGCGCGCTGGCGCGGTGTGCGGCTGGCGGACGTGCTGCACCGGGCGGGGATCGGGCGGCACGCGGTGGACGTGCTGCCGCGCGGTCTGGACGCCGAAGTCGTCAGCGACGGGGTGAACCTGGGCCGGGTGCGCCGTCCGTTGCCGGTGGCGAAGGCGCTGGACGACGTCCTGCTCGCGTACGAGATGAACGGCGAGCCGCTGCCGCCCGACCACGGGTTCCCGGTGCGGCTGATCGTGCCGTCCTGGGTGGGCGTCGCCCACATCAAGTGGGTCGGCGACATCGAGGTGAGCGCCGAGCCGCTGCTGACGCCGTGGAACACCGGTCTCTACCGGCTGTTCGGCCCCGAGCACCCGCCCGGGGGCAGCGCGCCGCTGACCCGGCAGACGCTGAAGAGCGCGTTCGAGCTGGCCCCGGGAGCCGTGTTCCCCGCCCACCGGCGGGCACTGCTGACCGGTCGCTCCTGGTCGGGCGAGGCTCCCGTGCGGACCGTGGAGGTCAGCACGGACGGGGGCGCGCACTGGCGGCAGGCCCGGCTGCGGGACGCGCCGAGGGCCGGGAGCTGGGTGCGCTGGACGGCGGACTGGGCGCCGAGGGAGCGGGGGCCCGCCGTGCTGCTCGCGCGGGCGACGGACCGTTCGGGGCGCACACAGCCGGTGGCCACCGCGCACAACACCCAGGGCTATCTGTTCGACGCGGTGGTGCGGCATCCGGTGACGGTGAGCTGAGCCCGGCGCCGCGCGGTACTCCATCCGCGACCACGCCCCCGTGCCGTGCCCAGCGCAGCACCACGACCGTCGTGCGCAGCCGCTTCGCGGCGGCGGAGCCGGCCAAGGGGCCGGCCAGGGGGCCGGTCGCGCAGGGCCGGGAGGACCAGCGCTGGACGCTGAACCGGGCGAAGACGGTGATCGGCCGGCGCTTCCATCTGGCGTACACGGTCCAGGGTGTGCGGAAGCTGCTGGTGCGCAACGGCTGGTCCTGCCAGGTCCCGGCCCGTCGTGCCATGGAGCGGGACGAGGATGCGGTCGCGGGGTGGGTCAAGGAGGTGGGGCCCCGCGCGGAAGGTCAGCGGCGGCCCGTGGGGCCTGGCTGGTCTTCGAGGCCGAAGCCGGCTTCTCCAGGACGCCGCCGCACGCCAAGACAGGGTCACCACGAGGCCGCACCCCGGTGGTCCGGGTCCGAGGCCGTTCCCGCAGACGCATCTCCATAGCAGCGCTGACCTGCTGCAAGCCCGCCCTCCGCACCCGACCTCAGCCCCGTCGAAGGCATCTGGTCCCTCCTGCGGCGCGGCTGGCTCTCCACCGTCGCTTTCTCCACACCAGAGCACCTCATCCGCACAGTCCGAAACGGCCTACGGCACATCCAGTACCGCAGCAACCTCATCGACGGCTGCCCCACCGAGACCGGCCTCACCATCCGACCCGCCTGACCCAGCAGCACGACATCCCGAGTTCAACCTCAGTAGTTGCCGGAGCGTGACCGGGGCGGCGGTTGGCGGCCGGGCCACGGGGCAGGGGGACGGGAAGCCAGGAGAACAGGAGCACCGTCCCGATGTCCCTTCCCTCGTACCCGGACGCCTCGTACCCGGGAGAGCCCGCAGGCGACCACGGCCCCTACGGGGATCAGGCGCCCGCCCCGACGAACGGGTTCGCGGTCGCCGCCCTCGTGCTCGGCCTCATCGCCTGCCTGTTCTTCTGGACCATCGTGGGCGGCCTGCTGCTCGGCCTGCTGGCGATCGTCTTCGGTATCATCGCCGCACTCCGCACCCGGCAGGGCCGCGCCCCGCGCCGGGCGATGGCGGTGGTCGGCGCCGCGTTCGGCGCGCTCGGCCTGATCGGCTCCGCGATCGTCCTCGTCCTGGCCGTCTCCGTGTTCGACTCCCAGGAGTTCAAGAACTTCCAGGACTGCGTGGACCGGGCCGACAGCCGGGCGGCCGAGGACCGGTGCTCCGAGGACTTCATCGACGGACTGGCGGGTTGAGGCTTCCGGTACAGCCGCCCCGCGCGGGGCGAGGCGTACGCTCGGTGCCATGGTGCACGTACTGAGCAGCAGGATTCTGCTCCGCCCCACCGACCCCGAGCGTTCGCGCGCCTTCTACGGCGAAGCACTGGGCCTCGCCGTGTACCGCGAGTTCGGTACCGGGCCCGAGCGCGGCACGGTCTACTTCCTCGGCGGCGGCTTCCTGGAACTCTCCGGCAGGAGCGAGGCCCGGCCCTCGCCCTCCGTGCGGATCTGGCTCCAGGTCGAGGACGCCGAGGCCGCTCACGAGGAACTGCGGGCGAACGGCGTGACCGTTCTGCGCCCGCCGCGCCGTGAACCCTGGGGGCTGGTCGAGATGTGGATCGAGGACCCCGACGGGGTGCGGATCGCCGTCGTCGAGGTGCCGGACGACCACCCCCTGCGCTACCGGCCCTGAGCGGTGGGCGCGGCCTGCCCGGTCCCGACGGGCCCCGGACTCCGCACGCCGTCCGCCCGGCCGGTGCTCTCCCGCACATCAGTCCACCCCCGCCCGGCGCCGGGCCGCCGGTTGCACCCGCGGCGGCGGTTTGCCACGGTGTGGGTGGGTAGGCGAGCCGGTGATCACGGGTGGCACCGCCCGCTGGACCGTCCGCAACGGAGCACCGAGCAGAAAAGGAGGGTTCGATGTCCTCGAAGCGACGTCGCAAGAAGAAGGCCCGCCGCAAGAACGCCGCGAACCACGGCAAGCGGCCGCAGAGCTGAGAAGACGCCCCGGCCCCCGCAAGCTTCCCTGCTTGCGGGGGCCGCGGCGCTTTCCGTGGGCCGGGGGAGGGCCGTGCGGAACTCGGGTCCTCCTCCTGATGCCCGGCCGGCGTGGGATTCACACACCGAGCGGGGCCGAGGGCTCCGTTCCCGCCTGGGCGCAGACCGACGCCGCCGCCCCCGACGCGTACTCCAGCATCGCCTTCGTCCGCTCGGCGGTCAGCTCCGTGGACCAGTCGGCCTCCGCCCCCAGCCAGGTCAGCATCCCCGCCATGAACGCGTCGCCCGCGCCGATGGTGTTCACCACCCGCACCGGCCGGGCGGGCACGGAGACCGCCGGGGCGCCGTGGACGTACGCCGTGGCCCCCCGTTCGCCCCGGGTCATCACCACCAGCCGCCCCCGCTCCGCCAGCTCCCGGCAGCTCGCCTCGGGGGCCGCGTCCGGCCACAGCCGCACCAGATCCTCGTCGCTCGCCTTCACGACCCGCGCGAGAGCGCACAGCTCACGCAGCCGCCCCAGGCTCCGTACGGGGTCCAGGGTGCGGTCCTCACGCACATTGGGGTCCACCGCGAGCAGCCCGGAACGGGCGGCCTCCCGCGCGACGGCGGCCACCACCGCCGCCGCCGGCTCCACGACCGCGGCCAGCCCGCCCGCGTACACCGCGCCGAAGCGCCCCGCTTCCGCCGCCCGGTCGGGCAGCGCGAAGGTCGCCGTGTCCCCGAGGTGGAAGCGGTATGTGTTCCCGTGGACGCCGGGGTCGGCCACCGCGAGCGCCGTGGGCAGCGCCGGGCGGGCGCTCAGCGACAGGTCGACGCCCGCCCCGGCCAGCCACCGCTCGACGGTGTCCCCGAAGGCGTCGTCGCCGATCCCGCCCACGAAGGACGCCCGCCCGCCGAGCCGGGCCAGCCCCACCGCCACGTTGGCCGGCGCCCCGCCCGGCTGGGCCACGCGGACGCCGGCGCCGCCCTCGGCCGGGACCAGGTCCACCAGCGCCTCGCCCACCACGAGGACGGAACGCTCCCGTCCGGAACGGGCGACCGGAGCCTCCGTCACGGCTCCACCACGATCTTGCGTCCGATCCCCGCCCGGAAGCGCTCGATCGCCTGCGGATACTGCTCCAGCGGCAGCCGGTCGCTGATGAACACCGACGCGTCCAGCACCCCGCTCGCGAAGAGCGCGGCGGCCCGCTCGTAACTGTGCAGGACCGCCATCGACCCGGTGATGGTGATCTCCTGGTTGTAGATCCTGTACGGCTCGATCACCGCCCTCGTCGCGTAGTCCGCGACCCCGAACTGGAGGAACGTACCGCCCTTGGCGACCCGCCCCAGCCCGTCCTGGATCGCCGCCGCGTTGCCCGTGGCGTCGATGACCACGTCCCAGCCGCCCGGACGGTCCAGCTCCTCGGCGCGGGCCGCCGCACCCGTACAGCCCAGGGTCGTCGCGGTCGCCAGCCGCCGGGGGTTGACGTCCAGCACGTCCACCGAGGCGGCGCCGGTGCGCTTGGCCAGCTCCAGCATCATCAGGCCCATGGTGCCGGATCCGTAGATCAGCACCTCGGCCCCGAGGTTGCCGTTGAGGACGTCGTACCCGCGCACCGCGCAGGACAACGGCTCGATCAGCGCCGCGTCCCGGACGTCGATGTGCTCCGGCAGGCGTACGCAGTTGGCGGCGGGCGCCACCGCGTACTCGGCCGCGCCACCGGGCACGGTGACGCCGATCGCCGCCCAGGCGTCGCACAGGTTGCCGCGCCCCGACCGGCAGTAGCGGCACTCGTGGCAGTGGAGCGAGGGGTCCACGGCCACCTTGTCGCCGACGGACAGCTCGGTGACGTCCGCGCCGACGCCGACGATCTCCCCGGCGAACTCGTGCCCCGGCACGATCGGCAGGGTGGGGGCGAACTCCCCCTGGAGGATGTGGAGATCGGTTCCGCACAGTCCGCACGAGGCGACCTTGACGACCACGTCGCGCGGGCCGGGCGCGGGGTCCGGGACGGTGGTCACGGAGACCTTGCCGACCTCTTCGACGATGGCTGCCCTCATTTGACTGCTCCCAGCGAGAGGCCCTGGACGAGTTTGTCCTGGGCGGCGTAGCCGGCGACGAGCACCGGCAGGGACACGACCACGGACGCCGCGCACAGCTGGGCGAGGAAGAGGCCCTGGCTGGTGACGAAGGCGGTCAGGTGGACGGGCGCGGTACCGGCGACCACGCCGGTCAGCACCCGGGCGAACAACAGCTCGTTCCAGCTGAAGATGAAGCAGATCAGGGAGGTCGCGGCGATCCCGGGGCCGGCGACCGGGGCGACGACCCGGCGCAGGACGGTCGGCAGCCGGGCCCCGTCGACCTGCGCCGCCTCGATGATCGAGACGGGTACGTCCGCGAGGAAGGACTGCATCATCCACACCGCGATCGGCAGGTTCATCGAGGTGTAGAGCAGGACCAGCAGCCAGATGTTGTCCAGCAGCCCCGTGTTCTTCGCGAACAGGTACACCGGCAGCAGCCCGGCGACCACCGGGAGCATCTTGGTGGACAGGAAGAAGAACATCACGTCCGTCCACTTGCGCACCCGCCGGATGGAGAGCGCGTACGCGGCCGGCAGGGCGAGCAGCAGCACCAGCACGGTCGAGAAGAACGAGGCGCCGAGGGAGTTGACCAGCGGGGGCCACGGCGTCGGACCGCCCCCGCCGCCGAAGAAGGCGCGGTAGCCGTCCAGCGTCAGGGCGGCGGCGATCGACGGCGGGTTGGTCGCCGCGTCGGCCTCCGCGTGGAAGGAGGTCAGCACCATCCACAGGGCGGGCAGGCAGAAGCCGATCCCGACGGCCCAGGCGACCACGCCCAGGACGGCCGAGCGGCGACGTGCCCTGCGCGTCGCGGCGTGGGCGGACGCGGGTGCGGTGGTCGCGGTCGAGGCGCTCATGCGCGGCTCGCCTCCTCACGGAAGAGGGAGGAGACCACCCGCAGGGCGAAGGTGGCGATGATGATCGTGCCGATCACCACGACCACGCCCGCGGCGGACGCCAGCCCGTACTCATGGGCCCGGTAGAAGGTCTCGTAGACGGTGTACGGGAGGTTGGCGGTGCCCAGACCGCCGGAGGTGATGGTGAAGACCGCGTCGAAGTTCTGCACGATGTACACCGATCCGAGCAGGACGCCCAGCTCCAGGTAGCGGCGCAGATGCGGCAGGGTCAGATGGCGGAAGATCTGCCAGGACCCGGCCCCGTCCAGCCGCGCGGCCTCGGTGATCTCGGCGGGCCGGCTCTGCAACCCGGCCAGCAGGATCAGCATCATGAACGGCGTCCACTGCCACACCAGCGCCGCCTCGACCGCGATCAGCGGCATCTCCGACGTCCACTCCGGCTGCGCCACGGACTCGATGCCGAACAGTTCGCCGAACCAGGTGAGCGCCCCGTTGAACAACCCGTACTCCGGGTTGTAGAGCGCGTGCTTCCACAGCAGCGCGGCCGAGACCGGCACCAGCAGGAACGGGGTGATCAGCAGGGTGCGCACGAACCCGCGGCCGAAGAAGGCGCGGTCGAGCAGCAGCGCGAAGGCGAGCCCCAGCACGACGCTGACGACGACGACGGACGCGGTGAGGACGACGGTCGTCACGACCGACTCGCGCAACGCCTCGTCGGTGAAGACCGACGCGTAGTTGGAGAACCCGGTGAAGCGGCGCTTCTCCGGCTTGAGGGAGTTCCAGTCGAAGAACGAGATCACCAGCGTCGCCACGAACGGCAGTTGGGTGACGGCGATGAGGAAGACGAGCGCGGGCAACAGGGGCGCACGGGTCGCCCACGCGCGCCGCCGGGCGCCGGCCGGTTTCCTCGCCGGGGCCTCGGGAGGCGCGGCGGCCTCTCTCGCCGCGGTGGCGGTCATCGGTACTCCTCCGCGACCTTCTCGGCCAGCTTCTGGGAGGCGGCGAGCGCGGCGTCCACCGACTGGCGGCCCGCGATGGCGGCGCTGATCTCCTGCGCCACCTTGGTGCCCAGATCGGTGAACTCCGGTACGCCGACGAACTGGATGCCCGCCGTGGGACGGGGCTGGATGCCCGGGTTCTTCGGGTCGGCCTCGGAGATGGCCCGCTCGGTGACGTCGGCGAACGCCCCCGCCTCCGCCCGGTAGTCGGGGTTGGCATAGGTGGAGGCCCGTTTGCCGGCCGGGACGTCGGCCCAGCCGCTGGTGGCCCCGACCAGTTCCTCGTACTCCTTGCCGGACGCCCAGGAGACGAACTCCCAGGCGTCGTCGGTCTTCTTGGACGCCTTCTGCAGCCCCCACGCCCAGGTGTACAGCCACCCCGAGCTCCTGGTCCGTTCGACGGGGGCGGGGACGTACCCGATCCTCCCCTTCACCGGGGAGCCCTCGGCCTCCAGCGACCCGGCGCCCGCCGTGGCGTCGTACCACATGGCGGTCTTGCCCTGGGTCATGTTGTTCAGGCACTCGGCGTACCCGGACTGCGGGGCGCCCAGCTCCCCGTGCTCCCGTACGAGACGGACGTAGAACTTCGTCGCCCTCGTGAACTCCGGTGAGGTCAGACGCGGTTCCCAGTCCTCGGTGAACCAGGTCCCGCCCATCGTGTTGACGACCGTGGTGAGCGGGGCGATGACCTCGCCCCAGCCCGGCAGCCCGCGCAGGCAGATGCCCTTCATCCCGCGCTCCGCACCGTCCGCCCGCTCGGCGAGTGCCGCCACCTCCTCCCAGGTCGGCTTCGCGGGCATGGTGAGGCCGTGCTTCTCGAAGACGTCCTTGCGGTACATCAGGAAGGACGACTCGCCGTAGAACGGCTGGGCGTAGAGCTTGCCGTCCTCCGCGGTCAGCGAGTCCTCGAGCGGCTGGAGTATGTCCTCCTGGTCGAAGGAGGCATCGGCCCGCGCGTACGCGTCGAGAGGGCTGAGCCAGCCGTTCTTCGCGAAGAACGGCAACTCGAAGTTGCTGATGGTGGCGATGTCGTACTGGCCGGCCTGGTTGGAGAAGTCCTGGCTGATCTTGTCGCGTACGTCGTTCTCCGGGAGCACCGTGAAGTGGACCTTGATGCCGGTCCTCCCGGTGAAGTGCTTCGCGGTCAGTTTCTGCAACGTGACCATCTGCGGGTTGTTCACCATGAGGACGTTCAGCGCGTCACCGCCGCCGAAGGAGGTCCCGCCCGCCCCGGCGCAGCCGGTGGTGAGCAGGGCCAGTGCCGCGGCGGCCGCGGCACAGGCGCGGCCACGGGGACGTGGCCGGCGACGGCGTCCTGGGTGGGGCATGGGGGCTCCTGATCAGTCGTAGCGGCTCGGTGATCGGGCCGCCGCGGGCATGGCGGACCACGCCCCAGCGGGTGGGGGAGTGCGGGCGGTACGCTGCGCCGGCCTCACCGGCGGCGGGGGCCGCCGGGGGAGAGCCGGTCAGACGCGGATGACCTGCGGCCCGAGGAGGGAGTAGCGCTGGGCCTCGGCCGAGGAGAGTCCGGAGTCGGTGACGATCGCTTCGAAGTCGGCCACCCCGGCGAACCGGCAGAAGCTCACCGCCCCGAACTTGCTGTGGATCCCGGCGAAGATCCGCCGCCGCGAACTGCGCAGCGCCTGCGCCTTCACCTCGGCGACGGCGGGATCCGGAGTGGTGAGGCCGTACTCGCGGGAGATGCCGTTGGCCCCGAGGTAGGCGAGGTCGATGACGAAGTCCGCGAGCATCCGGGAGGCCCAGTGGTCCACGGTCGCCATCGTCGAACCCCGCACCCGGCCGCCCAGCAGGAGCACCGAGGTCTTCCCGGCGCCGGCGAGGGAGGTGGCCACGGCCAGGGATGCGGTGACCACGGTCAGCGGCCGGTCCCGGGGAAGCGCCTCAGCGACGAGTTGCGGGGTGAAGCCCTCGTCGACGAAGACCGTCTCGGCGTCACCGAGCAGATCGGCGGCCGCGGCCGCGATCCGCGACTTCTGGGGGACGTTGCGCGTGGTACGGACCGCGAGCGTGGTCTCGAAGCCTGCCGACTCCACCGGGTAGGCGCCGCCGTGGGTCCGGCGGACGAGCCCGTGCTCCTCCAGGACGTGCAGATCGCGGCGGACGGTCTCCTTGGCCACCTTGAACAGGTCCGCCAGGGCGTTCACCCCGACCGAGCCCTCCCGCC
Organism: Streptomyces sp. NPDC017448; assembly: GCF_044330565.1. Taxonomy (NCBI): domain Bacteria; kingdom Bacillati; phylum Actinomycetota; class Actinomycetes; order Kitasatosporales; family Streptomycetaceae; genus Streptomyces; species Streptomyces sp. NPDC017448. The sequence continues at coordinate 212,523 of NZ_JBIRLM010000010.1, forward strand.
GGGCGGTGTCCAGAATTCCCCGACGGCGTTCCTCGGTGTCCACGGTGCACGTCCCTGGTCGCTACTGGGCCCGTTACGGGCGGAGTCCGCATGTCCGTTCGGACTCGTGTGTCGTTTGTACAAGCAGTGCCGGGGCTACGACCAGCCACTTCCCCTTGTTCCCTCGGCCCGTTCGTGCCCGTTTCCCCGTCGACTGCGGTGCTGGTCACGTCCGGTGCGGCCTCCGGGCCGGTCGTGCGGCGCGCCCGTTCCACCGCGGGCCATGCCCGAATGGCGCCCGAAGCGCGGAGTCCCGGCCTCCGCGAGGCCGGAGGAGGGCAGGGGAGGACGGGACGCACAAGGGGGGCGACAGAACGGGCGCACCGGGACGAGGGGGCGCCAGAACGGACGCGCCGGGACGAGGGGGCGGGGCGGGGGCGGCCGGAGCGGAGCAGGGTGGGGCGGGGCGGGGGAGCGGGCCGGGTCAGGAGAGCACGGCACTGTCCTCGTCTTCGCCGCGCCGGGGGCGGGGTGCCTCGCCCCTGGCGGGTGAGGCGGGGTAGAACCGCTTCGCCCAGCGCCGGAAGGGGCCGATCGGCCCGTCCCCGGCGGCCAGCCGGGGCGGCTGTTGGTACTGCTTGTGGTGCCAGATCGGGAAGTCGGCGGCGGTGAACTCGCAACTGGACCGGAAGACGGGGCGGTCCAGGAGGCGGGCCGCGGTACGGCTGACGACCCGGGCGAGCCGGGGCGGCAGCCGGCCCGGCTCGTCGAAGGCGATGCGGTTGAGCTGACGGAACTGCATCCGGTTGGGGCCGATCGCGGTCGGCATGACCATCGTGCACATCCGCAGCCCGAAGCGGGGCGTGTGCACATCGGCGTGCAGACAGCCCAGCCCGTAACCGGCCACCTTCACCTCCACGGTGAAGTCGCCCACGAGCGGCGCCGACTCGTGGGCCCGCATGGCGACGCGGAACGTCGCGCCGTCGTACGCCACGGGACCGTCGATCTCGGCCTTCGCCCAGCCGTGCAGGGTGGCGAAGTGCCCGAGGTCGACCGAGTTCTCGATGACCTCCTGGACGTTGCCCGCCAATTCCCAGGCGGCCGTGCGCGCGGGCCGGTGGCCGATCTCGTGCCACTGGGGGACGGACCAGTCCGGATCCCGGCCGTCGTGGTGCCGCCAGACGAAGACGCCCCCGTTGACCTCGTGGACGGGCAGGTGCGTCAGCGGGGACCGGGGCGGCGGTGTGCCGTACCCCGTCCGCACGCACCTGCCGTCGGGGCCGAACGAGAAGAAGTGGAAGGGGCAGGTGAGGTCCTCCCCCTCGACCTTCGCCAGACCGAGATGGGCCCCCAGGTGCGGGCAGTACGGCCGGACGGCGCGCAGCGCCCCCGTGCCGGTGCGGTACAGGACGACGTCGCCCCCCGCGAGCGGCCGGGTGAGCACGGCGCCCGGCCGCAGCTCGTGCGAGAAGGCCAGCGCGGACCAGCCGCTCGGATACGGCAGCGCGGGAGCCCCCGCCGCGTCGGCCGGTGTCGGACCCTCACTGATGGCGCGTCCGTACTGACGTGACACTCCCACGCGTCCCCCTCCACGACTGGTCCCCCCAGAGGCTGCCCGGGAGCGCTCCGTGATCCCCCCGACACGCCGCACCTCACCCGAAGGGGATGAGAGGTGCGACGTGTTGACGGGTCGGGGGAGGAGCGGAGGAGTGCGTCCGCGGCCTCAGAGCCGGTCGCCGAACGCCTCCGCCAGCTCACGCCACGCGGCCCGCGGCAGCCCTCCGCCGCCCTCCTCGGCGGTGAGCACCTGCAACGCAACGTGGTCCGCCCCGGCGTCCAGGTACTCCCGGGTCCGGCGCACCACCTGCTCCGCGTCGCCCAGCGCGAAGAGCGCGTCGAGCAGCCGGACGCTGCCGCCGCCCTCGAAGTCGCCCTCGGTGAACCCCAGACGCAGCAGGTTGGCGGTGTAGTTGGGCAGTCGCAGGTACATCTCCAGCATCGTCCGCGCGGTGGTGCGGGCCCGGTCGGGGTCGGTGTCCAGCACCACCGTCAGCTCGGGGGCGAGCAACGCGTCGGGGCCGAGCGCCTCGCGGGCCTCGGCGGTGTGCTCGGTGGTGACGAGGTAGGGGTGGGCCCCGAGCGCCCGGTCCGCCGCGAGCCCGAGCATCTTCGGGCCGAGGGCCGCCAGGACCCGGTGGCCCGCCCCGACGGACGGTTCGGCGGCGTCGAGCGCGTCGAGGTAGGCCACCATCGCGCTGTACGGCTTCGCGTACTGCGGCACCATCGGGCCGTGGCTGACCCCCAGGCCGAGGACGAAACGGCGGCGTTCTTCCGGCTCGATCGCCGCGACCGCGGCGGCCACCTCCTCCGCCGTGTGATCCCAGATGCTCAGGATGCCGGTGGCCACCGTGACCGAGCGGGTGGCGGCCACGACGGCGGCGGCGTCCCCGGGCGTCGGACTGCCCCCGACCCATACGGTGCCGTACCCCAGTTCGTCGAGCTCGGCGAGCGCCTCCGTGATCGCCTTCCCGCCGGCGTCGTCCACCCGCGACGCGTGCAGCGCGCCGCTCCAGATCCCCACGCGTCCGAAGTTCCTGCCCGTACCGGAAATCTCAGAAGTCATGGTGGGATCAACAACGCTCCGCCCCGACTATTCCTGACGGACCGAAGGTTCACCCGTCCGGCGGTGCGGGGGGCGTGCGGCGCCGCACGGCACCGGCCCGGCCCGCCCGCCGCCCCGGGGGCGTCCTCACTCCTCGGGGACGTCCCGCATGAACACGACTCCGTCGATACGGGGCAGCTGGGCCGGGTCGAGCGGGGCGTAGCCGAAGTACGGGGACGTGCGCCGGCCGGGGCCCGGGGAACCGAGGGCGGCGGCCAGCTCCGCGGCGTCCACCAGACAGGTCTCCTCCCCGTGCGCGTACAGGGCCCCCTCCAGGGTGTCCGCCGGTGGAGCGTCGACCCCCTGGTGCCGCAGCGTGCCGAAGGCGGTGGCCAGAAACCCGTAGTCCTCGCCCAGCCGGGCGCTCACGAGGGAGCCCGCGCTCCACCACTCCAGCGGCATCCCGCCCATCCGCATCGAGCTGATGTCCCGCTGGAGATGGCTGTTGTGGGCGTGCACCAGGACCGGCCCGCGCTCGGCGAGGGCGAGGAGGCGGTCCGCCATCATGTGGTCCCGCAGCCCCGACAGCCGCGCCAGCCGGCTCGGCGACGCGTCGGCCATCCAGTAGTGGTACCGCAGCAGGCCGACGGCGGTCCGCGCGTACAGGCGCACCCGGTCGAACGCCTCCCGGGGGACCGCCGTGGCCAGGTGCGGCGTCCAGATGTCGAGCAGCGTCCCCAGGTCGTCGGCGAGCAGCCGCAGTTCGCGGGCTTCGGCCGACCGTCCGAAGGACGCGGCGGGATCCAGCATCGCGGCGGGATCGGTCCACCGGTCGTCGGGGCCGAGCAGGCGGTCCAGCGTTTCGGCGGTGCAGGGGAGCAGGCCGGTCTCCACATGGTCCGCCAGGCAGCGGTGGAGCGCGGTGAGGGCCGTGCGGGGGCTCGCCGCGCAGGCCATCTCCAGAGGGCCGTCGAAGCCGGCGAACCGGAGCTGGTCGAGCGCGGGCCGGCCGTCGTTGAAGGCGCGCATCCAGCGCACCAGTTCACGGTTGGCGGCAGAAGCCCCGAGACCGTGGTTGAACCCCTGCTCCATCACCTCGTCGAGGCTGCCGGCGCCCGTCGTCACGTAGTCGTCCACGAGGAGTCCTGCCACGCAGTCGCTCTCGAGGGCGACGGTCCGGTAGCCCGCCTGCTCGACCAGCTCCCGGAAGAGGGCGTTGCGCAGCCGGAGCGGGGCGTCCACCCCGTGGGTGGGTTCGCCGAGGGTCAGCACCCGGGGCGGGGCGGCGAACAGCTCCATGACGGAGGCCGCCTGGACGGCATGGGCGATGTCCTTGATGTCGTTGGCCATGGCTTCAACCGTATCGTTGAACTCTCGGTGGAGACTTTTCCTCGGTATCCTCGTCCGCATGGGGAAAAACCCTCAAACAAGTAGACGCCTCCGGCCGGTCGATCTGGCTCGGCGGCACGGATTGTCGACGCAGGCCGTCCGGAACTACGAGGCGGCCGGGGTCCTGCCGGTCGCCGGACGCACCCCCCACGGCTACCGCACCTACACCCCGCTGCACGCGCAGGCCCTCGCCGCCTTCCTGGCGCTCCTCCCCGGCCATGGGCACGCGGCGGCGACATCGATCATGCGCGCGGTGAACCACGGCGAAGAGCAGGAGGCGTTCCGTCTCATCGACGAGAGCCACGCCCAGCTCCTGGAGGACCGGCGCACCCTGCGAGCCGTCGAGAGCGCCCTGCGTGACCTGAGGCCCGACGCCGCGCCCGGGACCGACCCCGCGCCCGGCACCGACCCCGCGCCCGGGACCGGTGCGGCGCCCGGCCCCGGTGCGGGGCCCGGGTCCGGCGGCGGTGGGATGTTCGTGGGCCCGCTGGCGGCGAAGCTCGGGATCAGGCCCGCCACCCTGCGGGCATGGGAGCGCGCCGGGATCGTGGCCCCGCACCGCGATCCGCGCACCGGATACCGGGTGTACGGCGGGGCCGATGTGCGGGACGTGCGGCTGGCCCACCAACTCAGGCGGGGAGGCTACCGGTTGGAGCAGATCGCCCTGCTGGTCGACCGGCTGCGGGCGGCCGGCGGTCCGGAACCGCTGGCGGCCGCCCTGCACGACTGGCATGCCCGGCTGGCCGCCCGCGGGCGCGCGATGCTGGCCGGGGCCGCCGCGCTGGACGCCTACCTCGACGAGCGCGGCGTACCGGCCACCCGGCCGGACCCGGAGGGCCCGCACGCCACCTGACCAGGGCGGCGGCCCCCGCGGCGAACGTGGGCGGGCGACGGCCCGCCGCCTCCCGGCACCGGCTGCCGCCCTGCTCAGGCCGGCAGCCGGCCCAGCAGAGCCCCGAAGCCCGTACCCGCGGGAAGAGTGCCGAAGGCGAGCCCCTGGTCACCGGCGAGACGGGAGGCGCAGAACGCGTCGGCCACCGCGCCCGGCGCGTGACGCACCAGGAGCGAGCCCTGCAGCACGAGAGCGGCCCGCTCGACGACCCGGCGGGCCCGCAACGCGGCGTCCTCCGGCCGGTCCAGCTCCGCCCGGAGATCCCGCCAGGCCGCGTCGAGGCGCGCGTCCGCCCCGGCGGCCGCCTCGATCTCGGCGCGCAGCGCTTCGAGCGACTCCGGCTCACGCGTCAACGCCCGCAGCATGTCGAGGGCGTTGACGTTGCCGGACCCCTCCCAGATGCCGTTGAGCGGGGCCTCGCGGTACAGCCGGGGCATACCGGACGCCTCGTCGTACCCGTTTCCGCCGAGGCATTCGAGGGCTTCGGCCACCGCCGCGGGCTGCCGCTTGCACACCCAGTACTTGCCGATCGCCGTGGCCAGGCGCAGGAAGGCGCGTTCCCCGGCGTCGCCCCGGTGCGCCCGGTCGGCGGCCCCCGCCAGGCGCAGCGCCAGGGTCGTGGCCGCCTCCGACTCCAGCGACAGGTCCGCCAGTACGTTGCGCATCAGCGGCTGGTCGACGAGCAGGGCGCCGAACACCGAGCGGTGCCGGGCGTGGTGGGCCGCTTGGGCGAGCGCGGCACGGATGCCGGCGGCGGAACCGAGCACGCAGTCGAGCCGGGTCATCGTCACCATGTCGATGATGGTGCGCACCCCCCTGCCCTCGTCGCCCACGAGCCAGGCCACGGTGTCGTCGAACTCCGGCTCGCTGGAGGCGTTGGAGCGGTTGCCGAGCTTGTCCTTGAGCCGTTGGATACGGAAGGTGTTGCGGCTCCCGTCCGGCAGCACGCGCGGCACCAGGAAGCAGGACAGGCCGCCCGGCGACTGGGCCAGCACCAGGAAGAGATCGTTCATCGGCGCACTGGTGAACCACTTGTGTCCGCGCAGCCGCCACGTCCCGTCGCCCTGCTCGACGGCGGCCGTGGTGTTGGCGCGCACATCGGTGCCGCCCTGCTTCTCCGTCATGCCCATACCGGCGAGCAGGCCCCGCTTGGCGGTGGGCGTGCGCAGCCCCGGCTCGTACACCCGGCTGGTCAGCAGCGGTTCGTACGTGGTGGCGAGGGCGGGGGAGCGGCGCAGGGCGGGGACCACGGCGTACGTCATGGAGACCGGGCACAGGTGCCCCTGCTCCAGCATCGAGGCCAGCATGAAGCCCCCGGCGCGGGCGACATGGGCTCCGGGGCGCTCGTCGGCCCAGGCCGCCCCGGCGAGTCCGGCCCCGACCGACGCCTCCATCAGGGCGTGGTAGGCGGGGTGGAACTCGACCTCGTCGATCCGGTGGCCGAAGCGGTCGTGGGTACGCAGCTCCGGCTCGTGGCGGTTGGCCTGGTCGGCCCAGTGCTGCGCCTCCTCGCTGCCCACGTAGCGGCCGAAGCGGTGCAGCTCGTCCACGTGCCACCCGGCGCCCTCGCGCCGTACCCCTTCGAGCAGCACCGCGTCGTCGGCGGCGTCGTGACCGAGGAGCGGAGGCGGCTGGTTGGTCACCTCGTGTGTCACGGCGGACGGGTTGCTGCGCGGGGTGTCGGGCGGGGTCATCGCATTTCCTCCGGGACGGCGGGACGGGGGGGCGCAGGGACGCGGTGCGGGTCAGGGGGCCGCGCCCGCGCAGCGCAGGGCCACGGCGGTGAGGCGGGCGACGAGCAGGTCCGCGTCGTGCGCGGCCGAGGTGGTCAGCGGGTACACGAGGACCTCGCCGACGGCGCCGGTGAGGGCGGCGGCGGTGGTCTCCGGGTCCTGGGCGGGCAGCAGGTCCGCGGTGATCCCCTCGTCGATCACCGCGGCGAACAGCGCCCGGTAGCGGCGCCGGAAGGCGAGACGCTCCGCGCCGACCGCGGGCTCGGCGGGGGCGGCGAGCAGGGCGTGGGCCAGACCGGGGTTCTCCAGGGCGCGGCGGGCGAACACCTCCACCCCCCGGCGCAGGCGCTCGGTCGCGTCGCCGTCGCCCGCCAGCACCTCGGTCAGCACCTCCACCTCGCGTTGTGCGGCACGCCGGAAGACCTCGACCGCGAGCGCGGACTTGGACGGGAAGTGCTGGTAGACGGAGCCGGCGGCGATCCCGGCCGCGTCGGCGACGGCCGTCACGGACGCCTGCGCCCACCCGGCCTCCGCCACCACCTCGGTGGCGCGTACGACGAGATGCTCCCGGGCGGCTTCGAGCCGGCGCGCTTCGGCCGGGGTCTTGCGATAGGCCATGGAAGAAGTGAACCATCATTCAGAGCATCGCGCCACGGTCGTGAGCCGACGGGCGGCGCGCCCGTCCTCCGGCGGCCCGGGGCCGGCCGGGCGGGCGCGGCCGTCGCTTCGGCCACCCCGCCGCCATGGTCCGCGTACGGCGCCGGACGTACCGCCCGGCCGCCGTGCTCCCCGGTAGGAGCCCCTCTGTTGCTGACGGCGCTCACATCGAGTTCTACAGGCATGTGCGCATTGCTTATATGGGGGTGGGTAAACCTTCATGTCATCGCCGCAGACCCACGAGAACACCGTCGAGGTCGATCTGGTAGGCCGTGAGGTCCCGGTTCCCCGGGGCGGTCTGTACGACCGGTTCCGGATGGCCGCCGATCTCGACGAGATCGCCCGGGATCCGCGCGTCGCCGCCGTGGACTTCTTCCGACGGCAGTCGAAGACCAAGGTCGATTCGCCGATCGGGCCGACGCCGACGCCGAACTCCTCACACCGTGCTTCCCCTGGCGGTCTTCACCCTCGGCGGCCGCTTCATCGCCCCGCTCGGAGAGGTCGGGGAACTGCTGCCGTGCTACCGGGGGGCAACGTCTTCGACATCTCCAAGTCCACGAAGCGCTCCTCCGGCTTCGCCGTCACCTCCTACCGTGAGGGCGTCGCCCGGATCCTCGACCGAGGCCTCCGGTGGAACGCGCGGCGGGGGGGCCCCCCCCCCGGGGGCCCCCCCCCCCCGGGCCCGCCCCCCCCCGGGGGGGCCCCCCCCGGCCCCCCGCCCCCCCCCCCCCCCCCCGGGGCCCCCCGGGGGGGGGGCCCCCCCCGCCGGGGCCCCCCCCCGCCGCGCGTTCCTCAGCGCCTGCGTGAGCCGCCGATCCGGTTACCGGCCCCCACCCCCGCCACGTGCAGGGCGAGGAGCATGAGGCCGAGCAGCATCACGTTGCCCGACGCGAACACGTCATTGGTCGAGAGGTCGGCCGCGTTGATGAGGAACGCGATGAAGAACAGAACAGCAGCGGCTATACCCAGCATGGGAGTTGCTCCTTCCGAGCGGTGCAACCCGTGTGCCCGGCATCGGGACGGGTAGGCCCCCGGCGAGCCTCGTACGACGCGGCGGAGACGAACCATGCGCCTCCGACCGCCCCCGTGCCCCACCGGCGGCGCGGGGAGTACGGTCACAGCGGTTTCTCCGGGCCGGGGGCCGGGTATATCAGGTGGCCGTCGCGGAGACGCGCGTTCTCGTTGAGGACGGCCGGCTTCGCGGCCGTCCTGGACATGATGTGCACGACCTCCACTCCGGCGGTCAGGAGCGCGTCGGTGATCAGCCGGCGGTGGCACCGCCACGGCACCGCTTCACTGCACATGATCGCGGTGGACTCGCGTTCCGCGAGGCGGATCAGTTCCCGCAGACCCTCCGCGAATTCTTCGCCCGCCATGTGATCGGCGTAATCACGGAAGGCTTTCACCCGCCACGCGCCGTTCTCGCTCGGGACGTTCTTGGGGGTGTAGCGCCGTCCGCCGAGCCCGGGAATCCAACGGTAGGAGATGCCGGGCGGCAGATTCTCCACGACGGCCGCCCGGTTCCACTGCGGGTGCTTCCTCGACGAGGGAAAGGAGCGGACGTCCACCAGGCAGGTGACGTCGTGTGCGCGCAGCATCTCCAGAACGTCCTCGAACGAACGCGTGGAATGGCCGATGGTGTGGACCCGGGTGGACATCGGCCGCTACGCCTTCGTCAGCGCGCCGCCCTTGTGCATGGCGATGTGGCCGGTCTTGTCGCTCTTGACCTCGTACTGCGGGTCGTCCTCGGAGCAGTGCCGGGTACGCCCCTTGAACTCCACGTCGCGCGTGTGCTTCTTGACGACGACGCCTTCGACGTGACCGGCCTCGGAGTTCCAGCGCACATGGTCGCCCACGGTGAACGCGCTTGCCATGTCCGTACCTCCGGCCCTCTGTCGCACGCCTCGATCCTTCACGGCCTCCAGAATCTCATGCGTCCGGGGAGGCGGCTATCCGGCGAGTACGTGGCGCTGGGAGGCCCTTCGGCCTCACCCGGCACCGGCCACGAGCCGGAGATAGCGGTCCCAGTCCCAGAGGACGCCCGGGTCGGTGTGGTCGCTGCCCGGCACCTCGTGGTGACCGACGATATGCGCGCGGTCCCGGGGGATGCCGTGACGCGCGCAGATGTCGGCGGTGAGTTCGGCGGACCGCAGGTACATGATGTCGGTGAAGAACTCCGGGCGGTCCACCCACCCCTCGTGCTCGATGCCGATGCTCCGGGTGTTCCAGTCCCAGTCGCCCGCGTGCCAGGCGATGTCCTTCTCCCGTACGCACTGGGCGACATGGCCGTCGCCGGAACGCACCACGTAGTGGGCGGAGACCCGCTTGGCGGGGTCGCGGAAAATGCCCGCGGTCGGCGTGAACAACTGCTGGGCGACGTGGATGACCACACGGTCCACCCGCCGCTCGGAAGGAGGGGACGGCACGGTGTAGTTGGCGGGGGCGGCCGGGGCCCACAGCGCCGTCGCGTAGTCGGTGGCGCCCTCCGGCGCCGCCACGGCCCGCGCGGAGGCCGGCAGGGAGGCCGCCGCTGCCGTCGCGGCGACGCTCTGGAGGATCCTTCTGCGATGCAACAGCACTCCTGAGTCCGGGGGCGGGCCTGAGACCGCGGGGGGCGTACGGAGGGGGCCGCCGGGGCCCCGGCGGGAAGATCACCCGTCGAGGCGGATGACGGCCCGTACGGGGCCTCCGGTTCCCCGCGGCCACCACCCGGACGCGTACCCCGGTCTGCCGCGCACGGTTCCCGCCCGGCCGCGCGTCAGGGCGCCTCCCGCGCACGGCCCCCGCCCCCTGACGCGTATCACGGGCGCCCGCGCGGCCGAAGCGCCGCCGGAGGGGAGTCGCCGGCTCCGCCGGACCGCCGGGCCCCGACCCCGATGCGTGCCCGACCCCACCCCGAACGGGTCAGACCGCCGCGTCGGCCGTCCCGCCCTCGGCCCCCGCCAGCGCTCCGGCCGGATCGTCGTCCGCCGGTCCGGCCGGAATCCAGCGCCCGCCCTCCTTGCGGTACGGCCACCAGCGCCCGTCGCGGTCGAGCCGGAGCTGGAGGCCGGCCCCCGCCACGGTCCAGCGGGCCCGCCCGCTCGCCCGCAGCGGCGGCCGCTCGCCCGCCTCCCACGCCTCGCCGAGCCGGACGCGGGCCCGCTCCAGGTCCTCCTGGCCCGGTGTCCACTCCTCGTCCAGTACGGCGAGCGCCGCGGCCCCGCCGAACCGCCAGGCGCGCACCGCCGTGTCCAGCTCCGCCGCCGACCGGCCGGAGCCGATGGCCAGCAGGGCCCCGATCCGCGGTTCCGGCCGGGCGTCCGCGGCCAGCCGCACCGCGTCCTGCGCCGGGGCCGGCTCCGGCGGGACCGGCTGCTCCTCGTGGCCCGGCGCCAGGGCGTCCAGCAGCATCCGGCGGGCGCGCACCGCGCTGTCGGCCGCCAGTACCTCCAGGGCCGCCGGGTCGATCCCGGCCGGCGGACGGGTCTCCGTGTCCAGCGACGGTCCGCGTCCCGGCTCGTCGGGGACGGGCGGGGGCGGGGGCAGAGGCGGCAGGATCCCGGCCGCCGCGAACGCTTCCCCGGCCGGTACTCCGCGCGCCTCCCGCCGCGCGTCGTCGGCGGACTCCCGCTCCCCGCCGTCGTCCGCCCGGGCCGCACGGGCGGCGCTGCGGACCTGCAACTCGTCCAGCAGCCGCCGCTCGTCACGCCCCCGCATCAGCAGCAGGACGAACGGGTCCTCGTCCAGCAGGCGCGCCACCTGATAGCAGAGAGCACCGGAATGCGGGCAGTGGTCCCAGGCCCCGCAGGTGCACTCCGGCTCCAGGTCCCCGATGCCGGGCAGCAGTTCGACCCCGGCGCCCGCCGCGTCCTCCACCAGGTGGGGCGGCATCTCCCGGTCCAGCAGCGCCGCGATGTGCCCGGCCCGCTCCACGGCCATGTTCAGGAACCGGTCCCACTCGCCCTCGTCGAGCTGCTGGAGCAGGACGTCGCTGCGGTGGGCCGTGCCGTCGCGGTCCCGCACCATCGCCGTGATCCGCCCCGGCCGTACGGAGACCGCCCCGACCCCGCCCTTCCGGGCCAGCAGGCGGCCCTGCTTGAGCTGCTGGCCGTCCAGCGCGGTGTCCTCCAGGGCCTGGAGCCAGGCCCTGCCCCACCAGGAGGAGGCGAAACCCCTGCCCGGCGCCGGCGGAAGCGCCGCGAACGTACGCTCCACCCCGCGACGGCCCTCGCGCGCGGCAGCCTCCTCGTCCCCGTCCGGGGCGTCCGCCCCGCCCCGCCCGTACCCGGTTCCGTACCCCGCCCCGTACAGGCGGTCGTCCTCGTAACCGTCGCTCATCGCGCGCCCCCTCGCAGCTCGACCAGGTCGGCCAGTTCCGCATCGGTCAGTTCGGTCAGTGCCGCCTCGCCGGAGCCGAGCACCGCGTCCGCGAGGCCCTGCTTGCGGGCGAGCATCTCGGCGATCCGGTCCTCGATCGTGCCCTCGGCGATCAGCCGGTGCACCTGCACCGGCTGCGTCTGGCCGATCCGGTAGGCACGGTCCGTCGCCTGGGCCTCGACCGCCGGATTCCACCAGCGGTCGAAGTGCACGACGTGGCCGGCCCGGGTGAGGTTGAGCCCGGTCCCCGCCGCCTTGAGGGACAGCAGGAACACCGGAGCCTCGCCCGCCTGGAACCGGGCCACCATCTCCTCGCGCCGGGCCACCGGCGTACCGCCGTGCAGGAACTGGGTTCCCACGCCGCGTGCGGCCAGGTGCTCCTCCAGCAGCCTGGCCATCTGCACGTACTGGGTGAAGACCAGCACCGAACCCCGCTCGGCGAGGATCGTGTCCAGGAGTTCGTCCAGCAGTTCGACCTTCCCCGACCGGTCCGCGATCCTCGGCCGCTCCTCCTTGAGGTACTGCGCCGGGTGGTTGCAGATCTGCTTCAGCGCCGTCAGCAGCTTCATCACGAGCCCCCGCCGCTCGAAGCCGTCCGCGGCGGCGATCTCCGCCAGGGTCTCGCGGACCACCGCCTCGTACAGACCGGTCTGCTCCGGCGTCAGCGACACGGCCCGGTCGGTCTCGGTCTTCGGCGGCAGCTCGGGCGCGATCCCCGGGTCGGACTTCCGCCGCCGCAGCAGGAAGGGCCGGACCAGTGCGGCGAGCCGCTCGGCGGCGGCCGGGTCGTCGCCGCCCTCCACCGCCGCGGCGTAGCGCGTACGGAACGTGCCCAGGCGGCCGAGGAGGCCGGGCGTCGTCCAGTCCAGGATCGCCCACAGCTCGGTCAGGTTGTTCTCGACGGGGGTGCCGGTGAGCGCGACCCGGGCCCGCGCCCCGATCGTGCGCAGCTGCTTGGCCGTCGCCGAGTGCGGGTTCTTGACGTGCTGCGCCTCGTCGACGACGACCATGCCCCAGGGTGTGGCGGCGAGCCGCGGCGCGTCGAGGCGCATCGTGCCGTACGTCGTCAGGACGAACTCGCCCTCCGCCAGCCCTTCCAGGGAGCGGGAGGCGCCGTGGAAGCGGCGGACGGGGACGCCCGGCGCGAACTTCTCGATCTCCCGCTGCCAGTTGCCCATCAGCGACGTCGGGCACACCACCAGCGTCGGCCCCGCCGCCTCGCGGTCGGTCTGCCGGTGCAGATGCAGCGCGATGAGGGTGATCGTCTTACCGAGCCCCATGTCGTCGGCGAGGCAGCCCCCCAGGCCGAGAGAGGTCATGGTGTTCAGCCAGTTCAGTCCGCGCAGCTGGTAGTCGCGCAGGGTCGCGGAGAGCGCTTCGGGCTGCCCGACGCTCTGCTGGGCGGCGGACTCCGGATCGGCCAGCCGGTCGCGCAACCGCTGGAGCCATCCGGTCGCCGCCACCTCGACACGGCGGCCGTCCATCTCCGTGGAACCGGTCAGCACCGCGCCCAGAGCGTCGATCGGGGTGACCTTGCGGCCTTGGGCCTCCCGCGCCCGGCGTACCTCCTGCGGGTCGACGAGCACCCACTGGTCGCGCAGGCGCACGATGGGCCTGCTGGACTCGGCGAGTCGTTCCACCTCCTCGCGGGTCAGCCGCCGGTCGCCCAGGGCGAACCGCCAGTCGAACGAGAGCAGGGCGTCCGCGGAGAGGAACGACGGCATCTCCGCGGACCTTCCTCCCCGCCGCCCGGCGCCCGCCCCGTCCGCGAGGTCCCGTCCCTCGGCGTCCGGGTCGTCCGGGCCGATCACGGCGCGCGCGGTGAGCTTGCGGGCCAGCTCCTTGGGCCAGTGGACCTGCACCCCGACGGCGGCCAGGGCGCGGGAGGCGGACCCGAGGAGTTCGGCGATCTCCTCGTCGGCCGGTTCCACCGAGTCCGGCACCGCGGCGGAGAGCAGCGGCGCCAGCGGGGGCCACGCGCGGGCGGCGCGCCGCAGGGTGAGGAGAGCGTCCATCCGGGCGCGGGGCCCGAACATCGCGGCCGTCCGCGAGGCCCCCGCCCACACCTCGGCCGCGTCGGCGACGAGGGAGGGGTCGCTGACGCTGTGGATCTGGAGCACCGCCCGGAACGACGGCGCGACCGCCTCCGCACCGGAATCCCGCCCGTCCGCTCCCGGGACGGCACGGGAACCCGCGCTGTCCGCGGGGTCGGCCGCCCCCGCCTCGCCGCGCCCGAGCGCCACCCCCGAGACCTCGATACGCAACGAGAGCCGCACACCGGCGTCGTGACCGGCCGCCACATCGGCGGCCCAGTCCCGCCCCTCGGGCAGACGGCACGGCTCCTGCGCGGTGAAGGCGGGGCCGCCGACGGCGAAGCCGGCGGCCGGCGTACGGGGCATGGTGTCGGCCACCGCGTCGAGGAACGCCCGCAGCAGGTGTTCCGGCTCGGGCAGCGACGGCTCGTCGTCGCCCGGGAGGGGCGTCGCGTGCGCGGTCGGCGGCATCGACGCCGCCAGTTCCCGCAGACGTTCGAGGTCGTCGGGGCCCAACGGTCCGATCCGCCAGGCGTCGTGATCGGTGCTGCTCAGCCCCGGCAGCAGCAGCCCGCGGGCGACGAACTGGAGGCCCAGGAGGGCGGCGGCGCCCCAGAACGCGGTGGCGGGGGAGGCGTGGGCGACGGCGCGCGCCCGGGTCAGCACCGGCAGGGCGTCCCGTACGGGGAGCCGGAGCGCGGGAACCGTACGGGGTCGCAGATCGTCCCCGACCACGGTCAGCTCCGACAACGCCCCCGGACCCTCGGGAGGGGCGCCACCGTCCAGGTCCCAGAACGCGACGCAGCCGGTGCGAGCCGGGTCCGCGGGGATGAAGACCGCGGAGCAGCGGGACAGTCGGGCGATCCCGGAGGGTGTTGCCGCAGGGTGTCTGTGCACAGCGATGTCAGATTCCTCAAATTTGACTAGTGGGCGGAGTCGCCGAGGGTATCTCTTTTCGCGCGCCCGGGGGCCGCATGGTCGTGTGGCATGCGTCACTCTCTCCTGGAAAGTGGCGCTGATGGGGAACGCGAGCGCGCCCGGGCGCGTTCACCGGGCAGGAGCGGCGCCGGCCGCGGAGGAGGCGTGGACCATGTCGAACGGTGCGAAGGCCGCCATCGGGGGCGTTCTCGCGGCAGCGATCCTGTGGCCCCTGCTCGGATTCTGGTGGGCGCTGCTGATCGTGGTCGGGGTTCCCGCGGCGGGCTATCTGCTGCTGGACCCGTCCCAGCGGAGCCGGCTCCGCCGGATCAACCGCAAGCGGATCGGCCGCTGACCGCCGACGGCGCGGGCGTCACGCTGGACGGACGGCCAGCCCGTCCAGCGCCATGAGCAGGCCGGGAAGGGCTGCTCCCCGGCCCACCGGAATGACGGTCCCCGGCTCCTCGTCCAGCAGGAACAGGGCGATGTCGTCGGTCCGCGCCACCATCGACCACCCCGGCCCGTCGACGCGCAGGGTGCGGGCCTCGGCCGAGGCGTACGAGGAGCGGATCCGGCCGGGCGGCGGCGGAGCCGTCGTGTAGGCGGCCGCCTCCGACAGCGCCCTGCGTACGCCGGGATGGCGTACGGCGGCAGAGGCGTCGTCCGCCGGCTCTCTTCCGGCGTCGCCCTCCGGACCGGCGTCCGGCCGCACCACCTGCGCGTCGTCGAGCTGCCCGCGCCACACCGGCCACTGCGCGGCGATCTCGTCCGCCCCGAGCCGTCGCTGCGGCGGGCCCCACGCCTCCGGGTCGGGCGGGGCCAGCGGTGCGGGGCCCTCCGCGTCCGTCTCCGGATCATGCGGTTCGGGGACGCCCGGAGCCGAGACGGCGAGCTCCATCGGCCACCCCGGCAGCGCGCACACCACGGAGCGCTCGTCGGGGGAGAGGTCGTGCTCCAGGCCGCAGTCCCACGCGGCGATGGCGGCGGCCACCTGGGAGGCGTCCTCCACGACCACGGTCCACCGGGCCCCTTGGCCGTCCTGCCCGAGCACCAGGCCGTAGCCCTCCTCGTACGGTGCGAGCGCGAGCGCGGCGCACGCGGCCGGGTAGTCGTCCCCGAGCACGCCGGGGAACCGCGCGGGCGTCAGCAGCATCGCGGTCAGCACCAGCAGGGCGTCGTCGTCGACCGCGGCCTCGGCGGCCGCGTCGTCCGCACCGGGCGCGGCGCCCTCCCCCTCGCTCATCGCGCACCCGCCCCTCTTCCGGTCTGGCCGTCGTGGCCCGTGGGCGCACCCTAACTACTCGGTAACCTCCTCGTCGAGGCCCTGGCGACCGTCGGTGATCCGGGGGCCGGGCCACTCGTCCGGGTGGGTCTGGCCGCGCGTCTGGGCGCGCGCGGGCTCTGTGCGTAGGGTTGAATTTCCGGCCGAACGAGGGGACAGCATGGTGAAGCGGTACGACCGGCTGAAAGAGATCCAGGCACTGGACCCGGAGCGGGACTACCACGAGATCTACCGGCTGACCGTCGCCCACGAGTTCCCCTGGGACGTCACCCGCGCCCTCGAACTGGCCCTGTACCGTACCTACGCCGTGCCCAGCATCGGCCGACTCCTGGACGAGACGGCGGAGCTGACGGACCGTTCCCAGAAGCGCTACGACGACACCGCCCTGCTCCTCGACGCGGTGGCGGAGCACGGCTTCGACGCCGCCGAAGGCCGCACGGCCATCCGCCGGATCAACCAGATGCACCGCAGCTACGACATCGGCAACGACGACATGCGCTACGTCCTGTGCACGTTCGTCGTCACCCCGAAGCGCTGGCTGGACGATTTCGGCTGGCGGCGCCTCTGCTGCCACGAACGGCGCGCCTTCGCCGCCTACTACCGCACTCTCGGCGCCCGGATGGGGATCAAGGACGTGCCGGAGAGCTACGAGGAGTTCGAGCGCACCCTCGACGCCTACGAGGACGAACACTTCGGCTGGGACGAAGGGGCCCGCCGGGTCTCCGACGCCACCTTGGCGCTGATGGGCTCCTGGTACCCGGCGCCGCTGGCCCCCCTGGTGCGCGGCGCCGCCCGCGCCCTGCTGGACGACTCGTTGCTCACGGCGTTCCGCTACCCCCGCCCGGGGCCGGTGGCGCGCGGAGCGACCAGGGGCGCGCTCCGGCTGCGGGCCCGTGCCGTCCGGCTCATGCCGCCCCGCCGCCGGCCCCACTACGCGCGGCAGAACCCCGAGATCAAGGGGTACCCGGACGGGTACGAGATCGCGAAGCTCGGTACGTTCCCCGTACCGGGTGTCCGGGGCTGCCCCGTTCCCGGCCGTCGGCAGCCCCGGACGCCGGCCGGGTGACGCGGCCGCCGCGGGCCGGGGTGCCGTCCCCGTCCTCGTGTCCTCGCGAGACCTTCAGCCCTGTTTGACGGCGAGGGCGAGGAAACGGTCGTCCTCGTCGGTGTAGGACTCCAGCCGCCACCCCGCACCGGCCAGGAGAACCCGCAGTCGCGGCTCGGCCCGCAGATCGTCGTCGGTGGTGGTGCGGCCCTGGCGCGCGGCGAGGGCGGCCCGGCCGATCGGGTGGAACAGGGCGAGCGTCCCGCCCGGCCGTACGACGCGGGCGAGTTCCGCCACATCGGCCTCGGGCCGGGCCAGATGGGAGAGGAGTCCGGCTCCGAACACCGCGTCCAGAGCTCCGTCGCGCAGCGGGAGCCGCGCGACGTCGGCCCGGAGGAGCGCCCCGCTGCCGCCCCGCCCCGCCCGTACGGCTTCCGCGAGCATGGCCGGGGTGAGGTCGGCGCCCAGCACCGTGCCCTGCGGCCCGACCACCGCCCGCAGCGCGGGCAGCGCGCGCCCCGTGCCGCAGCCCGCGTCGAGCACGGCGTCCCCGGGACGCAGCCCGAGCAGGCCGGCCGCGGCGGCGTAGGCGGGACCGTCGTCGGGGAACCGGCTGTCCCAGCCGGCCGCCCGGGGGGTGAAGAAATCCAGGACATGGGTGTGGTCGTCGGCCATGAGGACATGGTCGCGCAGCCGGGCGGGGCGTGTCACCGGACCCCCGAGCCCGTCCAAGAGAAGCGCGATGAGGGCAGGATGCGGCAAGGAGAGACTGCGGCGAAGCCGCATCGGTCAACAACGATCAACCCGCGCGAACGAAGCGGACGGGTCGCCATGCTGTCGTCCCGAAGCGATTCCTGAGGAGAGAGAGGGAACGCATGCCCTCCGAGCGCGCCGACAGCGGCCTGGAACGTCGCACCGCCCACCGTGCCTTCGGGGACATCGGCAGGACCGTGCTCGGGGAGGACATCGCGCTCAACGTGAAGCTCGTCGTGGCGGGCGGCAGCGGCGTGGGCAAGACGACCCTGGTCGGCTCGGTGAGCGAGATCCGCCCGCTGCGCTCGGAGGAGGCGGCGGACGGGGGCGGGAGGGAGGGGAGCGGCGCCGGGGGGAGGACACGGGGGACCACGACGACCGTAGCGATGGATTTCGGCCGTATCACCGTCCACGCGGGGCTCTCGCTGTACCTGTTCGGCATGCCGGGCCAGGACCGCTTCCGGTTCCTGTGGGACGAGCTGTGCGCGGGCGCGCTGGCGGCGGTCGTGCTCGCCGACGCCCGGCGGCTGGAGGACTGCTTCACCGCCGTCGACCAGGTCGAGCGCGCACGGGTGCCGTTCGTGGTCGCCGTCAACCGCTTCCCCGAGGCCCCCGGCCGTACGGAGTGCGACGTGGCGCGGGCGCTGGGCCTCGACCGGGGCACGCCGGTCGTGCTGTGCGACGCGCGGGACCGGGCCTCCGGAAAAGAAGTCCTGATCCGCGCGGTCGAGTACGCCGGCCGGGTGCACACCGCCCGGCTGCTCGCTTCCCTCGGCTGACGCTCCGGAGCCGGGCCCCTGTCAGTCGGCCATGTCGGCCATCGCGGTCACCTTGTCGATCCGTACCCGCACGACCAGTTCGCCCGGCACGCCGTTGCGGCGTCCGAACTCCTCGGCGTCGTCCGCCGCCACGTAGCGGCGGGCGATCAGCGTCGCCCACCGCAGGAGCTCGTCCGGGTCCTCGCTCAGCTCGGCGCGTCCGTTCACCACCGCGAACGCGTACGGCGGCCGGTCGTCGTCCACGCACAGGGCGACCCGTCCGTCGCGTGCGAGGTTGCGTCCTTTCACGGTCTCCTTGCCGGTGTTGAAGACCACCGAGTCGCCGTCGAGGAGGAACCAGACGGGTGCGACGTGCGGACTGCCGTCGGCCCGCACCGTCGAAACCTTCGCCGTGCGCGTGCCTTCCGAGAGGAAGGCCCGCCATGCGTCTTCAGTCATGTGGTGTGCCATGGGCCCCATCCTGAGCCCCTTGCGCGGATGGCGCGAAGCGGCGCCCCGAGACGGGAGGGGCGCTTGCTCCTACGGGGCGGGTGCGCGAGGCTGGCGGGCGTAACGGGGGCACGGGGAACGAAGGCACGGGGAGGACGAGCACATGCCGCTTGACCGGGGACTCGACTGGCTTCTCGACGATCTCACGAAAAGGGTGCAGTTCATACGGCACGCCTTGGTCCTCTCGAACGACGGGCTGGTCACCGGGGCCAGTACCGGACTGGCCCGCGAGGACGCGGAACACCTGGCGGCGGTCGCCTCCGGTCTCCAGAGTCTGGCGCGCGGATCGGGGCGCCACTTCCGGGCGGGCCGGGCCCGCCAGACGATGGTGGAGTTCGACGAAGCGCTGCTCTTCGTGACGGCCGCCGGCGACGGCAGTTGCCTCTGTGTGCTGACCGCGGCCGAAGCCGACGTCGGCCAGGTCGCCTACGAGATGACCCTGCTCGTCAACCGGGTCGGAGAACACCTCGGAGTCTCCGTCCGCCAGGGCGGCCCCGACGATCTCGGACCCTTCTGACCTGCTTCTTCTCCGCTCCCCGCAGAGTTGTCCACAGGACTGACGGGCGATGGCTCTTCTGGGCTACCGTGATCACGGAGAGTAGTCGAGATGGCGGGGGAGACAGCCATGACAGTCAGCGGAGCGCTGCGGGCGGACGTCGGCGGCCGGAACGCACGAGCCGTGCGGGCCGAGGACACGCGGGTGGGGGCGGACGCCCCCGCGGCGGTGACGCGTACGGAGGGCACCGGCGGACGGGGCGGGGGCGCCGCCCGGACGGCGACGGTCGCGGCCGGGCGAGCCGTTCGTGAACTCGGCCTCCGGCGCGCGGAGTTCGAGATCGCGGTGCACCTCGGGCTGATCGCCGTCGTCACCGGTCCGGACGGTGGACGGCCACGCGTGCACGAGGAGGAGATCGAGCGTCTACGGGGGTTGCCGGGTTTTCCCGGCAGCTTGACGGAGAGGGTCCGCACCGTCGGCACGGCGGAGGGCGCGGCCCTGATGGGTATCGCCCCGGCCAGGTTCACCCGGCTGGCCCGGGCAGGTTGCGTCTCCCCGGTGACGTTCTATCTGAACCGGTACCGCGCGGTGGTGTGGCTCTATCTGGCGGACGAACTCGTCGCGTTCGCGGCCCGGGAGCCCCAGTTGCTCGGTGGGCGGATGGCCGGGGAGGTGCGCGCCGCCCTGGAGGCGGGTACCGACCTGCGGGCGCGCAACTGGCGCTCGCAGCGGATCGACCGGCTGGTGAACCGCTCGCGGGATCCCTGGGAGCGGGCGGCGGCCCACGCTTCCGCGCTGGACCCGGTGCAACTGGCGGAAGTGGTGGACGACCCCTATGAACGTGCTCATCTCGCACGGGTCCGTCCGGCGCCGGTCTTCGGACGCCCGGTCTCGATGGCGGCGAGGGAGGCCCTGGCGGAGCTGATGCCGGCCGACGACCCTGACGAGATCCTCTGGCGGCGGGTCAACCTGGCGCTTGAACTGGACCGGGCGCGCGAGCACCGGCCGGCCCCGACGCCGGGGAGCGACGCCGGGACTCGCAGGGCTTCGGCTGCCGAGGCCGTCGCCGGGAGCGGAAAGGGCGCGGAAAGCGAGGAGAGCGCCGGGAGGCGGGGGGCGGTGGCGGCACGCTCCGCTCCCGGGAGCCGATCTGCGGAAGTGGCCCGGCCGTCCGTCGACGAGTCGACACCGCCGGTCTGCGTCAGGGCGTCGCGTTCCGCCGTTCCCGGTGGTCCGAGGGCGAAGAGGCTCCTCACCAGGCTGGGATGGCGCGGCCGGGGCGAGGGATAACTTTTCGCGCCGACCGACCGTATGGGCCATCCTGGCAGGATGTTGATCAGAGAAGCCACCGCGAAGGACTGGCCCGCCATCTGGCCCTTCTTCCACTCGATCGTCTCCGCCGGCGAGACACTCACCTACCCGCTCGATCTCGGACAGGAGGAAGCCGAGGGGTGGTGGTTCGTCCCGGCGCCGAGCCGCGTGGTCGTCGCCGTCGACGAGGCCGGGACGGTGCTCGGTACGGCGAAGATGAACCGCAACCACATGGGCAACGGCTCCCACATCGCCAGCGCCACCTACCTGGTCGATCCCGCCTGCTCCGGCCGGGGCGTGGGACGCGCGCTGTGCGCGTACTCCATCGACTGGGCGCGCGCCGAAGGATACCGGGCCATGCAGTTCAACGCGGTGGTCGAGACCAACACCTATGCGGTCAAGCTGTACCGGTCGCTCGGGTTCGAGGTGATCGGAACGCTGCCGGAGGGCTTCCACCATCCGGCCCAGGGCTATGTGGGGCTTCACATCATGCACAAGGCCCTGTGACGGCACGCCCGATGGCCGTCCTCGCGGGCGGACGTCCGCGCACGATGACGGGCGGCGCCTGTGCGAACCATGCACTTTCGGCCACTGCCGGAGGGGACGGGGCGGAGCGGCCGCCCGCAGGGCGGGAAGTGGCGGGGAAGCGAACCGAGTTGGTACGCCGGATTGTTCATGGGGCGGGTGAGTCGCCGCGGGGCGAGGGCAGTACTGTGCGCCTCACCGCCATCGGGGCGATGAGAAACAGCTGGAGGAAAAATCCATGACCATACCCAGGAGATCGTGGCGTGGCGCGGGAGCGTTCGTGGCCGCCGCGGTCGTCGGTCTGACCGGAGGCGTCATCTCCGCCGGTCCGGCCGCGGCTCACACCCCCACCTGGGACGTGACCTGCTCCGAGGTGACCGTCGACCTCATCGACTACACGGACGGCGTCCCCAACACGGTGACCGTCACGGTGGACGGGAAGGACCTGCTCCCCACCGAGACGTTCGGCCGTGAGTTCCACAAGAAGCTGACGCTGCCCGAGCACGACCAGCCGCTGACCGTCCGACTGGTCGTCAAGGACGCCGACGGCGACGGCAAGCACTCCATCGACAGGACGAAGACGGCGGAGGTGTGCGAGGAGGAGCCCAGCCCCACCCCGCCCCAGCCGACTCCGAGCGAGCCGACTCCGAGCGAGCCGGCCCCGTCGCAGTCCACCGGGACGCCCGAGCCGAGCGCCACCCCCAGTGAGCAGCCTTCGGAGTCCGCGCCCGCCGTGCCCGCGCCGAGCCCGAGCTCGCCGGACCTGGCCGAGACGGGCTCGTCCTCGTCGACGCCGATCATCGGTGGCGCCGCTGTCGCGGTGCTGCTGGCCGGTGGCGGCATCCTGTGGGCCGTCCGCAAGCGCCGTACCGCCCAGAACTGACGCTTCCGTTCAGCGGATCGGCTGAGTCGAGGGGGGTGCGGGGCGGCGCAGCCGTGCCGCCCCGCACCTTTCTCCCGGCTCCCCGCCACCCCGCGACCCCGTCATCGCTCCGGGCCCGTGACCGTGGCCGGCGGCGCGGTGGCCGGCGGGGGAGCGGGGCCGATCTCGCACCAGACGGCCTTGCCCTCGCCCCGCGGTTCGATCCCCCAGCGGGTGGCGACGGCGTCGAGCAGGAGCAGCCCTCGGCCGGAGGTGGACGTCTCGCCCGGCGTACGCCGACGGGGCCAGGCGCTGGACCGGTCCTGGACCGCCAGCCGGATCCGGCGCACCGGCTCGGGAAGCACTTCCAGGGTCAGGACGGCCCCGCCCTCGGTGTGCAGGAGCACATTCACCAGCAACTCGCCCGTGACCAGTTCGGCGTCGTCGGCGAACTCGTCCATGCCCCAGTCGGCGAGGGCCTGGCGCACGATCGCGCGGGCGTCCGAGAGCCCTTCCGGGTCCGCCTGGTGGATGTACTGGTGGAGCCGGGGCGCCTGCGATGTCCCCACATCCGGGCTCCGGCGCAGGACCAGCAGGGCCACGTCGTCCCCGGCGCCCCAGCGCTCCCACAGCCGTTCCGACAGGTGGTCGGCCAGGGCCTCGGCCCCGGCGGGCCCGGCGCTCACCTCATGGCGCAGCGCGTCGATCCCGGTGTCGAGGTCGGCCCCGGGCTCCTCCACCAGCCCGTCCGTGTACAGCACGAACGTCTCGCCGGGCACCAGATCGAGCCGCGTCTCCGGGTACTCCTCGTCCAGGAGGTCCGTGGAGATGCCCAGCGGCAGCCCGCCCCGCACCTGCGGGCTGCCGACCCGCCCGTCGACGTGCCGGATCATCGGACCGAAGTGCCCGGCCCGTACCACCCGCACCGCCCCGGACGCCAGGTCGACCTGGGCGTACGTGCAGGTGGCGAAGCGGTCGGTGTCCAGTTCGGAGAGGAAGCGGGAGGCCCGGGCCAGCACGGAGGCCGGCGGGTGCCCCTCGGAGGCGTACGCGCGCAGGGCGATACGCAACTGGCCCATGATCGCGGCCGCGTGGGTGTCGTGCCCCTGGACGTCCCCCACGACCAGCCCGTACCGGTTCTTGGGCAGGGTGATCACGTCGTACCAGTCGCCGCCGACCTGACGGCCGCTCCAGGCGGCGTGGTACCGGACCGCGATCTCACCGCCCTCGACCTCCTGTATCCGGGAGGGGAGCATCGCGGACTGGAGCTGGGTGGCGAACTCGCGCTCCTCGTCGAAGAGCATCGCCCGTTGCAGGGACTGCGCCACGATGGCGGCAAGCCCCAGACACAGGATGCGTTCGTCCGCGTTGAAGACCGTGCGCTCGCGGTAGAAGAGGGCCAGGCCGCCGAGCGACCGGGCCTGCGCCACCAGCGGGAGGTACGCCGCCGCCCGGAACCCGAGCCCGCCGAGGCGGGGCTCCAACTCCGGGTAGCGACGGGCGAGCGCGGCCGGCGAGGTGATGAACCGGGGGCGTCCGCTTCGGATGGTGTCCGTGAGCGGGAGGTCGCGGTCGAGATCACCGGAACCGAGGCCGTCGAGGGCCTCCAGCGACTCGCCGCTCAACGCGACGATGTTCAGCGTGGAGTTCTCCACGAGCCCCAGGGCGAGACCGTCCGCCCCGAGCCGGGCCAGCCCCCCGGGGCCGGTGAGGGCGGCCGTCACGTCGTCCACGGTCACCGCACGGGACATAGCGCTCGTTGTGCGTTCAACGATATCGGTCTGGCGCTGCCGCCGCTTTTCCAGATTGAGGACGAAGGCCGAATGGGTGGCCTCCGCCGTCGCGTCCCGGACGATCCCCACGATCCGGTGGGCCTTTCCGTCCTTCGACCGCAGAATGCGGGCCTGGACATGCGTCCACTGCGTGGTCCCGTCGTCGAGCGGCACGGTGAAATGGACGCTGTAGGAGTTGCCACCGCCGGTGATGGCCTCGTCGACCGTGACGTCGAGCCTGGCCCGCTCCGCCGGTTCCAGACGTTCCAGCAGGATGCCCGGCCGGGAGTCGAACGCCGCGGGGGCCACGCCGAACACCATGAGCCCGGCCTCGTCCACGTCAACGACCCCGGTGTCCAGGTCCCAGTCGAAACTGCCGGTCCGGTTCATGGCGAGGCGTTCCGGCGGCCGGATCTCTCCGTTGTTCTTCCGGCCGAGCGGGCGGAGCGGAGCGGCTTCGGCGTCCTGCCGCCGTTCGTCGTCGGTCATTCCTGCTCCGGAGATCGTCCGGTCGGGCCGTGCGTCGGTGCACCCCGTCGGCCTCAATTGTCGAGCCGCGACCACCGGAGTGCCACAGGGCTCACCCGGCCGATCCGCCCGCCTTCGGCCCCCGCCCCCAGGAGATCCGTACGGTCGCGTTCCCACCCGTCCCCCGCGTTTCCTGTCGTACCGGGGGCCGCGGAAGGGCGGCGGGGACCATCAGCGATCATGGCGGGGAACCCCGCGGTCCATCAGCATGTCCACGACCCAGTGAGCGGAGCGCACGCATGAACGACGACCGGCCCGTCCTGCTGGAGACGCGGGGCGCATGCCTGCACCTGACCCTCAACCGCCCCCGCGCCCTCAACGCGCTCAGCCACACCATGGTGCGGATCCTCCACGAGGCCCTGGACCGCGCCGAGCAGGATGAGGCGATCACCTCCGTGCTGCTGTCCGGGGCGGGCGACCGGGGCCTGTGCGCCGGCGGCGACATCCGGGCCCTGCACGACGACGCCCGGGCCTCGGGGCGGGCGTCGCTGGAGTTCTGGCGGGACGAGTACCGTCTCAACGCCCGCATCGCCCGATTCCCCAAGCCCTACGTCGCCCTGATGGACGGCATCGTGATGGGCGGCGGCGTGGGGGTGTCGGCCCATGCCGACGTCCGGGTCGTCACCGAACGCTCACGTGTCGCCATGCCCGAGACGGCCATCGGCTTCGTGCCCGATGTCGGAGGCACCCGCCTGCTGGCCGCGGCCCCGGGCGAGTTGGGTGCCCATCTGGCGCTCACGGGCCGCTCGATCGGGGCGGCCGACGCCCTCCTCTGCGGTCTGGCCGACCACCACGTCCCGGCCCGCCTCCTGCCGGCCCTGGCCGAGGCGCTGGGCGATCCGGCCCTCCCCGGCGAGTCCGTCGCGGGAGTCGTCGAACGGTTCGCCACGCAGCCGCCCACCGGAGACCTCGACGCACAGCGCGACTGGATCGACGACTGCTACGCGGCGGAGAGCGTGGAGGAAATCCTCCACCGGCTGCGGGCGAGCGGAGTCCCCGCAGCGCGGGAGGCCGCCGACGAGCTCCTGACCAAGTCCCCGCTCGCGCTCAAGGTCACCCTCGCCGCTGTCCGCCGGGCAGCCCGGCTCGACAGCCTGGAAGCCGTACTCGATCAGGAGTTCCGTGTCTCCAGCCGGGCCTTCGAGCAGCCCGACTTCGTGGAGGGGGTGCGCGCCCGGATCATCGACAAGGACAACGATCCGCAGTGGAAGCCCGGCACCCTCGCCGAGGTCGACGACGAGCAGGTCGCCCGGTTCTTCGCCCCGCTCGGCCCCGGCGAGCGGGAGCTCGGTCTCGCCCGGCCCTCCGCGAACGCCCCGGCGCGGGGTGCTCGCACCCCGGGGGCAGAGGCCGGGTAGGACGAACCGGTGCTGCGCCGGTCCTGCCCGGCCGGCACACGCTCCGGCCAGGACTTGTCCGGCCGGTCGTGCTGCTCGTCGGACTGGTGCCCACACGTCCCGTGGGCGCCGGCCCCGTGCCCGCCCGAGGCGCGTGTTCTGGCGCTCGGCGGGATGTCCGAGAGCGGCAAGAACACCGCGGGGGAGTACCTGCGCACTCGACACCGTCACGCACGCCTGCTGCACGCCCTGACCCTTCTCGGCACCGGCGCCCATCTCCCGTTCTGGGCCCGGCCCAGCGTGTCCGTCCCCGTTCCGCTGCTCGCCGAGGACGTCGCCGCGAGCCGGGAAGCAGGTGTCCAGTCCGCCGTCGAAGTCCGCAGACAGTTCCGCGAAGGCGCCCCCGGTCTGCGGGTCCTGTTCAAAGTCACCGCCCTGCCGGCCAAGGTCCTTCTCCGGTTCGACGGCATCGAGCAGCCGGGCGGCAGCGAGGCCCTCCACCCCCTCCCTCGACAGCGGCCCGGATCCCCTTCATGGCCTGGTGGACGGAGCCCGCCCCGGCGGGGAAGCCGCCCAGCAGCTCGCCCATCTCGTCCTCGGCCAGTGGACGAACACCCTGCCCACCGTGTCCGAAGGAGCCGGAACACCGTGAGCCCCTCCGCGTACTTCCACAAGGTCCTGTCCGCCGGGCCCCGCGCGGACGCGGAGGAATTCGGCTGACTCCAGGCCGCCGGGCGTCTCCAGGTCCCGGCCCTCGTCTACCGCACCCGGCGCGACGACCACACGGAAGTGACCACCTACGAGGAGGTGTTCGGCGGCCCCCTTCGCCGGGGGCGCGTTCGACCGGCGCCTCGCGATGGCCAGGTCCCGTGTGCGACACATTCGCCCGGTCCTCGCGGGCGAGGCTCAAGAAGTACGCCCCGAACGTGCCCGCCGAGACCCGTGAGCCGGCGAGGCCGGCCAAGAAGGTCTGGAGCAGCCCCATGGAGAAGCCGGCCGCGGAGGCCGCCGACGCCGACTGCCGCACGGTCTGCCACGCGGTGAAGGCCGGCTGGTGGACGGAGCCGCCGCCCCTGTCCGGCGCCTTCGGCCCCCCCATCCGGACCTCCCGGACTGCGCGAGCGGTGCGGGAGGCGTAAGGCTGGAGACCGAGCCGGTGGTGGCGGACACGGGCCTGTGGAGTATCCCTCCGTCGTCGAGCAGAGGAGAGAGACCATGGCTGACCAGCGCGAGGAGACGGGCCGCATCGTGGTCGGGGTGGACGGTTCGGACTCGTCCAAGCAGGCCCTTCGCTGGGCCGTGCGGTATGCGAAGGCGACCGACGGCGTGGTGGAGGCGGTGACCGCCTGGGATTTTCCGCAGTTCCACGGTGCGCTCGGCTGGATGCCCCCGACCCGCGGCGACGAAGCCGCCCTGGAGGACCAGGCGCGCCGGGACCTCGCGGTCGCCGTCGAGGAGACCGTGGGACCGCAGCCGCCGGTCGAGGTGCGTGCGGAGGCCCGTTACGGATCCCCCGCCGGCGTGCTGATCGACGCGTCCCGCGGCGCGTCCCTGCTGGTCGTCGGAAGCCGTGGTCTCGGAGGCTTCTCGGGGCTGCTGCTGGGATCGGTGGCCCAGGCATGTGCGCAGCACGCGTCCTGCCCGGTCGTCGTGTTCCGCGACGACGGCAAGTGAACCCCCGGCCGGGCGACGCGTACCCCGGTCGGCCGGTACAGAGGGGCGGGCCCCCTCCACCAGGTGGTGGAGGGGGCCGCCGGGTCAGCGATGCGCCGGTCGTGTACGCCGACGCCGGTCAGCCGCGGTGTTCGCCGGCCTGCCCGGGCAGCAGCCCCAGGGCGGTGTCGGCGATGTCGCCCGGGGGCGGCGCCGCGTCCAGCGTGGCTCCGGGCTCGTCCGGTGCGACGGGTTCGAGCGCGGCCAGTTGCGAGTCGAGGAGCGATTCCGGCATGAAGTGCCGGGTGCGGCGGCTGAGGCGCCGTGCCAGGAGGCCGGGGTCGGCGGTCAGGTGCAGGAAGTAGACGCTCGGACAGTCCACCCGCAGCGCATCCCGGTACTTCCTCTTCAGCGCGGAGCAGGCGATCACACCGCCGGTGCCGGCCGCTTCGCGCTCGTGCAGCCAGGAACCGATGGACTCCAGCCACGGGCTCCGGTCCGAGTCGTCGAGCGGGACGCCGGCCGACATCTTGGCGATGCTGGCCGGCGTGTGGAGGTCGTCCGCCTCGGCGAAGGGGACGCCCAGCCGCTCCGCCAGCAGGAGGGCCACGGTCGTCTTGCCGGTCCCGGAGACACCGGCGACCACGATGCACGGGGGACGGGAGGGGGCGTTGTGAGACATCCCGGTACTTCCTCCACTCGATCAGCGCGCGGGCGGCCCGTCCGAGCCCGCCGGGTACTCCTCCAGCGGAACGAGGCCGTTGTCCCACGCGGTCAGTACGGGTGTCAGAACCCGCCAGGCCTCCTCGGCCTCGTCCCCGCGGATGGCCATGGCGGGATCCCCGGTCAGTACGTCCAGGAGGAGTCGGCCGTACGCGGGCAGCTCGGGCGGTTCCATGCGCGCGGTCAGCGAGAGCGGAGAGAGGGTGTGGGCACGGGCTCCGATACTGGTCAGGTCCAGGGCCAGCCCCTCCGGTTCGAGTCCGAAACGGAGCACGTTGGGCAGGGCCTCACCGCCCTGGCCGATGGGCAGGTGCGGAACGGACCGGAAGTGTACGGCGACCTCCTTGCGGTCGGCGCCCAGCGCCTTGCCGCTGCGCAGCCGGAAGGTGGTCCCCGCCCAGCGCCAGCTGTCCAGCTCCAGTTCCACCTCGGCGTAGGTCTCCGTACCGCGTGCCGGGTCCACGCCCTCCTCGTCGGCGTAGGCGGGCACGTCCCGGTCACCGATCCGGCCGGGCAGGTAGCGGGCGCGGCGGGTGCGGCGTACGACGTCCTCCTCGGTCAGGGGCCGTACGGACCGGAGCACATCGACCTTCCGGTCGCGCAGGTCCCGCTCGCCGAGGGTGATCGGCGGCTCCATGGCCACCAGGCAGAGCAGTTGCAGCAGATGGTTCTGCACCATGTCCTTCAGCGCGCCGACGGAGTCGTAATAACCGGCCCTGCCCTCCAGCGCGAGCGTCTCGTCCCACACGATGTCCACCTGGGCGATGTGGCTGCTGTTCCAGGTGGCTTCGAGGACGCGGTTGGCGAGCCGGCTGCCGAGCACGTTCTGCACGGTCGTCATGGCCAGGAAGTGATCGACCCGGAACACGGCCTGCTCCGGCACGAGACCGGCGAGGAGACGGTTCAGCTCCTGCGCCCCGGCGAGGTCTTCGCCGAACGGCTTCTCCAGCACGACCCGGCTTCCCGCCGGCAGGCCCGCCTCGTGCAGTGCGGTGACCACGACGGGGAAGAGCACCGGCGGGAGCGCGAGGTAGACGGCCACGGGCCCCTCCCCGGCGATGGCCGAGGCGACGTCGGCGGGGTCGGTGACATCGGTCCGCCGGTAGCGGACGGCGTCCGCTACGGCCTTCGCGGCATCGGCCGGAGCGTCTCCGCCATGGCGGTCGAGCTGGGTGGTCACCCACTGCCGGTACCGCTCGCTGGTCCAGTCCTCACGGCTGGCGCCGGTCAGTTGGAAGCGGTCGCCGAGGTGTCCCGCCGCCCGCAGAGCGGCCAGGGCGGGCAGGAGGTAGCGGGCGGTGAGGTCGCCCGTCCCGCCGAGGACGACAAGCCGGTTGATCATGTGCTGAGGTCCGCTCTCGCTCGGGCGAGGTTCACACCACTCGCGATGACTCCGATGTGACTGAAGGCCTGGGGGAAGTTGCCCATGAACTCTCCGGTGGAGGGATGGATCTGTTCCGACAGCAGCCCCAGCGGGCTCGCACGGGCGCACAGCGAGGCGTACAGCTCCTCCGCCGCCTCGACGCGCCCCTGCCCGATGAGGTTGTCGACCAGCCAGAAACTGCACAGGAGGAAGGCGCCCTCATCGCCGGCCAGGCCGTCGGGCGACTCCTCGTGCAGATAGCGGTGGAGCAGACCGTCACCGGCCGACAAACGCCCGGCGATGGCCGCGGTGGTGGCCGCCATCCGTGGGTGATCGGTCGGCACGACCCGCCGCAACGGGAGCGCGAGCAGGCTGGCGTCCAGGACCCCGCCGCCGTCGAGGTGCGCGCTCAGGGTCTGCGCCTTCTCGTCCCAGGCCTCCTCCAGGATCAGCCGGCTCAGCCGGTCGGCCGAGGACTGCCACCCCTCGACACCCCCGGGAAGGCTGAACCGGCGGCCGATGGACGCGGCCCGGTCCAGGGCGACCTGGCACATTCCGGCCGAGTACGTGAACACCCGGCCCTTGCTGCGGACCTCCCAGATGCCCTGGTCGGGCTGGGACCATGCCTGCGACGCGCTGTCGGCCAGCCCGGCCAGACTGGCCCACAGCGCCGGCTGGATCTCGCCGCCGGAGCGCAGCCACTGGTCGGCGCAGTCCAGGATCTCGCCGTAGACGTCGTGCTGGCGCTGGTCGGCCGCGCCGTTGCCCCACCGCACCGGGGCGGAACGCCGGTAGCCCGCCAGTTCGCCGTCCTCGATCTCGTCCGGTACGGGGCTGCCGTCCAGGGAGTACATGATCCGGGGGCTGCGGCTGTACTCGAACGCGTCCAGGACCCAGCCGAGGAAGGCGCCGGCCTCGCCGTCGAACCCGATCCGGCGCAGGGCGAAGACGCCGTAGGCCGCGTCCCGGATCCAGGCGTAGCGGTAGTCCCAGTTGCGGATCCCCCCGATCGGCGCGGGCAGCGAGGAGGTGGGGGCCGCGAGCATCGAGCCGTTGACCCAGTCGTCGCACAGCTTCAGCGTGATCGCGGAACGCCGTACGAGGGGTTCCTCGGGACCGTCGTAGCTGAAGTGCCGCATCCAGCCGCGCCAGGCGTCGGTGGTGGCCCGGAGCATCGCGTCGGTGTCGAACCGGTGGTGGCGATGGAAGCGGCCCCAGGACAGCGCGAGATCGAGCCGTTCCCCCTGCCGCAGGTCATAGGTGGTCTTCAGATGGGCGAGCGGCCGGTTGGAACGCAGATGGAGCCGCAGGTCGGGCCGCCGGGACGGGCGCAGTTCCAGCCCGCTGAACAACGGGCGCACCTGCCCTCCGCCGCGGGGCTCCAGATCCATCCGCAGCCGGACGTCGCCCTCCAGGACCAAGGCGGAGCGCACGAGTTCGCCCCGGTGCGCGGGGGCGTCGTCGGTGAGATCGGTGCCCGGGCGCAGGACGAGGGCGTCGGTGACGCGGACCACGCCGGTGGGACCGCGCAGCTCGGTGATCAGCACGCCGGTGTCGGGTTCGTACCGCTGCCGCGCCTCGGTCAGCCCCTCCGGGGCCAGCGCGAAGCTTCCTCCGCGCGCGGGGTCCAGCAGGCCGCAGAACAGCGGCTCGGAGTCGAAGCGGGGCAGACACATCCAGGGAATGGAACCGTCCAGGCCCACCAGCGCGGCCGTCGAACCGTCGCCGATGAGACCGAAGTCCTCCAGCGGGAGATAGTCCGCGTGCCGTCGGACAGGCCGGAAGGGGGGATCAGGATCGTGCATGCCGTCTCACTTCCACCCGGGGACCGCGCCTAGAAGGTGATCATGACCTTGACGACGTTCTCGAGCTTCTTGTCCGCCACCTCGAAGGCGCGCTCCATGTCGTCGAAGCGGAACTCGTGGGTCGTCATGTGGGACGGGTCCACGCGCTTGGCCTCCAGGATCCTCAGCAGGCGCTCCATGCGCAGTCTGCCGCCGGGGCACAGGCCCGTGGCGATCGTCTGGTCGGCCATGCCCACGCCCCACTCGACGCGGGGGATGCGGACGAACTCACCGTCGCCGAAGTAGCCGATGTTGGAGATCGTGCCGCCGGGCTTGGTGATCTTGACCGCCGTCTGGAACGTCGCGTCGGCGCCGAGCGCCTCGATGGCGGTGTCGACACCCTGGCCCCCGGTCAGTTCGCCGATCCGCTCGACGACGTCCTCGCTGGTGAAGTCCACGATCTCGTCGGCGCCGTAGGTGCGCGCGAGAGCCTTCCGCTCGGGGACCGACTCGACCGCGATGACCAGTCCGGCCCCGCACAGCCGGGCCCCCACCGTCGCCATCAGACCCACGGGCCCCTGCGCCAGCACGGCCACGGTCCCGCCGATCGGGATGCTGCCCTTCTCGGCGCCCATGAACCCGGTCGACAGCATGTCGGCGCAGTAGACCGCCGCCTCGTCGGAGATGCCGTCGGGGATCTTCGCGAGGTTGGCGTCGGCGTCATTGACGTGGAAGTACTCCGCGAAGACGCCGTCCTTGGAATTGGCGAACTTGAAGCCGCCGAGCGGGCCGCCGGACTGCGACGGATACCCGTTCTGCGAGGCCGGGTCGCCCCAGTCGGGAGTGATGGCGCCGACCAGCACCCGGTCACCGGGCCGGAAGTCCTTCACCTCGGCGCCGACGGCGTGCACGACCCCCACCGCCTCGTGGCCCAGCGTGAGATTCTCCCGGGGGCCGATGCCGCCCTGGACGGTGTGGGAGTCCGAGGTGCAGATCAGGGCCCTGGTCGTCCGCACGACCGCGTCGCCCGGCCCCGGCTGCGGCTCCGGCTTCTCCATGAAGCCGACGCTGCCGATCTCCTTCATCACAAAAGTCTTCACGGTCCGGCCTTCCTGCCTGGCACGCCGCGGCCGACGAACAGACGTCGAAGGTCCCTCATGGACAGCGTGCTCTCCCACGCTCTCAGAGCCCGGCCCACCCCGCGATCCCGCCGCTTCCCCGGTGCGCCGTTTCAGTGAAGCGCCCGCGGCGGGGCGTCAGCCGTCGCGCCGGTCCAGGGTGTAGCGGCGCCGGTGGCTCAGGGCGAGGGCCATCACGGCCGCCGGCACGACGGTGAAGCCGAGGAGGGGGACGGTCGGCGCCGAGTCGGGCCGGGCGACGGGGTCGTCGGCGGTGTTGGTGACGTAACCGCCCGGGGCGAGGGCCGCGGAGCGGACAGAGGGACCGTCGCCGTGCCGGTCGCCTCGGTCGCCGTCCGGACCCCGGTGTACGCGCCGGCCTTCGACGTCGCGGCCGCGTCCGACGATGCCGCCGCGAAGGCGTCGGGAAGCGTCGAGAACGCGAACAGCTGCGACCTCTCGAAAGCGACGCCCATCGCCGTCACCACGACGGAGGCGACCGTGACCGCTACGTCCCCGCCGAGCGCCGCACCGAGGAGCGGCGCCGGCGGGCCCGCCGTGAAGGACGTCTGGGAGAGCGGTCCGAACTCGGCTGTTCCGTAGGCCCGTTAGCCTGTCCGCCGGCCCTGCGGTCCGTCCCTCCGGACCGTTGGGCGCCCTTCACCATCCCAGCGAACGAAGGCACTCCCTTGCTCCTGAGACGAAGAGCGACCTCCAAGATCGCCCTGGGTATCGCCGCGTTACTCGCCCCCACGCTTCTCAGCACCCCGACCACCGCCGTGGCCGCGACTGCGGCCGGTCCCGGTTCGTCGGCGGCCGCCCCGGCCACCTCCTCCTTGACCTGGCAGGGGTGTGGCGGCGACACCCCCGCCACCGTCGAGTGCGCGACCCTCAAGGCGCCTCTCGACCACCGCAAGCCGGGCGGCAAGGAGATCGCTGTGGCGCTGTCGCGGATCAAAGCCGCCGACCCGGCCGAACGCCGCGGAGTCCTCCTCTTCAACCCGGGCGGCCCCAGCAGTTCCGGGCTCTTCTATCCCCTGGCACTCAGCGGTTTTCTGCCGCAGTCCGTGAAGGACCGGTACGACCTGATCGGTTTCGATCCGCGCGGGGTCGGCGCCAGCACTCCGCTCGCCTGTGGCACGACCACCGCCGACGAACGGCTGACGTACCGGCCCTACAAGGACGCGACGTTCGCCAAGGACGTCGCCTGGGCGCGCGACATCGCGGACCGGTGCCGTAACCGCAGCAAGGAAACGCTCCGGCACATCACCACCCGCAACACCGCCCGCGACATGGACCTCATCCGCGCGGCCCTCGGGGAACGGAGAATCTCCTACTTCGGGCTCTCGTACGGGACCTATCTCGGTTCTGTGTACACCCAGCTGTACCCCCGCCGGGTCGACCGGTTCGTCCTGGACAGCGCGGTCGACCCCAAGCGGGTCTGGAGGAGCATGGGGCAGGCCTGGGCGGAACAGGCCGAGACCGCGTTCGACCGCTGGACGGACTGGACCGCTCGTCATGCGGCACGGTACGGACTCGGTGACACGCCCGCCGAGGTCGAGAGGCTGTTCTGGGACATCGTGGCGCGCGCCGACCGGGAGCCGCTCGATCTCGGCGGTACCAGGTTCGACGGCGCCGAGGTCCGCGAGTACATCCGCTGGGAGATCACCCACCCGTCCGTCGCCGCCAGAACCCTGGGGCTGCTTCGGGACGCCGCCGCGGGCAAGCCCGTCCCGACCTTTCCGACCTTCGTACCGACCGACAACGAGCTGGCGAGTTACCTCGCGATCGTGTGCGGTGACACCCGCTGGCCCACCGCCTCCGCCGTCTACCGAGCCGACGCCCGGCGCGACAGCGTCCGCTACCCCCTGTACGGCGACTCCGTCTCGAACATCTTCCCCTGCGCCTACTGGGACCGCCCGATCGAAGCGGCCACCACGATCGACAACAAGGCGCCCGCACTCATCGTCCAGAACGAATGGGATGCGCAGACCCCTCTGGCCACCGCACTCGGCATGCGTCGGGCGATGAAGGGCTCCCGGCTCGTCACGGTGGACGAGGGGCAGGGCCACGGGGTGTACTCGCTCGGTATCAGCGCATGCGCCGACGATGTCGCCACGCACTATCTGACCACCGGCAGGCTTCCGGCCCGGGACATCGCCTGCGCGGCTGACCCGCTTCCGGCGGGAGACTCCCGTTCCGCCTCGCCGGGCCCCGCCACGGCGCCGGCCCGCCTCCCCTTCTCCGGCCGCTGAGCCCTGGCAGACGTACCTCCTGGTAGAAGGCGGTGGAAGACCTTGCTGCGGGGCTGTCCGACCTCCGGCTGGGCAGCCCCGTCCTCGTCAGCGGACCGGCCCGCGTTCTCGGAGTCCGGTGTCCCCACCGGCCCGGTGAACCTCGTTGCCGCCGGGATTTCAGCAGAGGGCCGCACGCTGTCACCCGGGGGAGTGGCTCGCGGGCGTACGGCCTCGTCAGGGCTCCTGTGCCGGGAGCCTTCCTGACACGATCGGTGCCGATTCCCGTCCGGGAGCATCACGCGAACCTGTCGGTCGTGGGCAGTTCACCGAGAAGGGGTGCGCGCCGCCGCCTTCGTCAGGGAAGCGCGTCCGCACAGCCGTCCGAAAGGCGACCATGACGTCATCGAGCACCTCTGCACCGGCCAACACTGCCGGCCCCGGCGGCACCACCCTCGTCTACGGCAAGGGCGCCGGGGCACAGCCCGGCCACACCCTGCGGGTCTATGCCGATCTACGGTGCCCCTTCTGCAAACGCATGGAGCGAGGTCTCGGCCCGGTCATGGAGAAGCTGGCCGAGGAGGGTCACGTCACCCTCGAGCACCAGTTCGCCACGTTCATCGACGGCGGAGCCGGCGGCACCGGGTCGCTGTGCGCGCTGAGCGCCGTGGGAGCGGCGTCCGACGCGGGCGCGGCGACCGCCCTGCGCTATATCCGCTCCCTGTTCGCCTCTCAACCCGCCGAGGACGATGATGCCTTCGCCGACACCGGCGTCCTGCTGCGTCTGGCCGAGGAGGTGGACGGGCTGCGCGGTCCCGACTTCGACCGCAAGGTGACCGAGGGCTTCTACCTCCCCTGGGCCCGCCGTGTCTCGGCGGCCTTCGAGGCCAGTGGTGTCACGGGCACACCCACCGTGCTCTTCGACGGCCGCCCCGTCACCGTCATCAACCCCATGGGCTATGCGGTGACCCCCGAAGCGTTCCTCGCCGAGTTGAACCTGGACTGAGCGTGACGTTTGACCACAGGCGTTCGGCGGAGTCGCGGCAACGGCGACCTGAGCGGTCCAGGACCCGGGTTCCCGGGGCGGGCCCCGGGCCACGTCGACGTCGGTTTCGGGGAAGCCGTGTGAGAGTCCCATTCTTCCCCGTCGTGGCTGAGTGGCCGGTCGCTGGTCCTTCGAGCCGGGCGGCCGGCCTGGGCCGGGGCGGGACGGTTTCGGTGCGCCGACCGGAGAGCCGGTCTCCGCGTGCAGGTTCCTGAACCCTCTGGGGGCGGGGCGGGCGTGAGCTTGGTCGGCTCGGTCGGCTTCTCCCGGGGCCCGCCCGGTCGCCACGGGGCGGCGGCGACCAGCCGGTCGAGGACGAGCTGCTCCCGCGTGCGCTCCGCGACCTGGTCGGGGGCAGTCTGCCCCTCGGGGCGTGCCGGGCCGACCAATCCGTCGGTGTCCCCGTGTGCTGCTGCAGCCCCGGCCGACCGGTTGTCCAGTTCCTCCCCGCTCGATATCCCCTCAACTCCTTGTCGGAGGCGCTCACGCGTGCGGCTGACCTGCGGCGCGATGGGCTCTCGAAGCCCTCTTCCCTGTCGCCCCGGTGATCCTTCCCCGCAGGGGCCTGGCGGCCCGTCGGCAGCTCTGCCGCACCGGGCGGGATCACGAGGGCCCATCTGGGCGGGCCTCTATGGCGTCAGTTTGCCGGGGGTGCGGGGGAAGGGATGCGCGGCGACTGCTCCAGAGTCTTCTTCGTACCGTCTGCGGCGACGGCAACGATGACGTACCACTGGTTCGAGGAGGCAAGGTAGGGCCATCTGAGCGAACTCGCGTCGCCGGGGACCTTGATCCTGTTGAGGGAGTAGAACCGGTCTTTGGTGTCGGGTGTGGTTGCCGGGTACCAGAAGCCGTCGTGTATCTCGTAGTGATCCACGGCTCCGGGAGCGGCGGGGTTCCAACTGAGGTTGACGAGGTTGCCGTCGAGGAGGGCCCGGAAACCAGTGGCGGGGGCGGGCGCGGCCGGGACCGTGACGGATATGAGGTCGCTGGGCAGAGCGCGCATCGTGGCGTCGTGATACGGCTCCACGGCGAAGGTGTTCGTCGCTCCCGGCGTAACGGTGGCCGTGCAGCGGAAGCTGAGGCGCCCGGCTTCCTGCCGGTAGCTGAGGGAGAGGCAGTGTTCCGGACCGGCCGCTTCGCCGGACGACCCGGCGGTGCTCAGGGTGCGGTGCAGGCGGTACTCGGACCAGCGGATGGCGAAGGTGTCCAGTGGCTGGGTCCACTGCAGGAGTGCGGTGTCGCTGCCCTGGTAGGAGAGGGTGATGTCGTTGAGCCGGGGGTGCCAGGAGGCGTTCGGGTACACCTCGTCGACGGTGGAGGCGGGGGCCGCGTTACCTGCGGTGTCGTACGCCTCGACGCGGTAGGCGATGTTCGCGCCCAGTGCCGGCACGTAGTCGGTGTGGGTGGTGTCGGTGGTCCGTGCGACCTCGGTCCAGACCCTGGGGGTGCTGGAGTGCAGGATCAGGCGCAGCACGCGATACCGGGCGGCGTCCGGGACGGCTTTCCAGGTCAGGAGGT
This sequence comes from Streptomyces sp. NPDC017448, assembly GCF_044330565.1. Classification (NCBI taxonomy): domain Bacteria; kingdom Bacillati; phylum Actinomycetota; class Actinomycetes; order Kitasatosporales; family Streptomycetaceae; genus Streptomyces; species Streptomyces sp. NPDC017448. The sequence goes on from NZ_JBIRLM010000010.1 coordinate 249,702, forward strand.
AGCTCTCGCGTGTCTGATCGGTCCCCATGGTGACGGTGGGGACGACGCGTGCCGGAGCGGTTTTGTCGGCGGTGACGACGGGGAGGTCGGCGGTGCCGGTGGACTCGTTGGCCGCCTTGTCATAGGCGCGGGCCTCGTAGTAGAAGACCTGGCCGGTGGCGTGCGGGGTGTCCACGTACGAAGTGGCCGTGGTCCGGGCGATCTCGGTGTAGGCGGCCGTGCCCTTGAGGCGGCGGTAGACGCGGTATCCGGCGAGGTCCATGTCCACGTTCGAGGACCAGCGAACGGTGGACTTGCCGGTGGTCGTGTCGTACGTCGCCGTGATATCGGCGGGGGTGCGGGGCTTGGTCTTGTCGACGGCCGCCGAGGTGCGGGGCGCGTACGCGAAGGAGACGTTGGCGGCGCCGGTCCAGTTCACGTAGTCGATGCGTAGCGTGTGCTTGCCGCTGGGGATCGTGACGTTGACGGTCTTCTTCTGGGTGGTGGAGACGTTCTTCCACAAGTTGATCTTGCGTACGCCGTCGAGGTATATGCGGACGCCGTCACGGGCGGCGGCGGTGAAGCTGAAGGGGCCGCCGTTGCCGAAGTCGCGCACCAGGCTGTAGCGAACACCGAAGTTGTTCGTCGGGATGCCGGAGGCCGGGGCCCCGACGCCCCAGTTCTGGTCCAGCACCTTGTCGCAGTCGGTCTTCTTCGGGGCACCGGAGAAGGTGGTGTTCGGATAGAAACTGCGGGTGAAGTGGTTGGTCTTGCACGGAGTGGCGGCCGACGCGGGCGAGGCGGCGAGGAAACCCCCCGCCGTGGCGAGGACGACGGCTGCGGACACCGGTCTCAGCCGGGTACTGGTCTTCAACTGGGGTGGCCCCTTCATGTGGCCCGCCGTGTACGCACGGCAATACGCGCGCAGAGAGGGCGGAATGGCGCGAAACGAGATGAAATGGAGTTGAGCAGAGGCGGACTGCTACACGCCTGGGGTTGGATCTTACTGTCTGCTTCCCCCTGCTGACGAGGCTTTAAGGACCCCGTCCGCGCCGAAGCGGTCGGTGAGCCTGCCGTACAGCGGCACCCGTGCCGCGGGCTCCAGCGGGCGCAACCCCTTCGAGCCCGCCGCCGGACGCTGCCACGGGGTGCTGGTCTCTTCGCTGTCCTCGCCACGCACGGACACGGAGAACGGGTGGGCGCCCCGCTCGTACGCACCGCCAGAGGCACGTCGTAGGCCATGACGGGAAACCGTTGTCGGCGAGCACCTGGCCCCCCATCGCCCAGTCGGTCTCGTTCCCCTAGGCCACCGCGAGGGCGTGGGGCCGCGGTGAGCCGGCTCCGGCAGGCCGGACCGGCCCCGGGCGGTTGTCCGGTGGAGCCGGTGGTGGACGGCGCCCTCTCGCACACAGCGGACGCGAGCCGTACCGGCCGCGTGAACTGCGCACGGTCTGGCACCGGTCGAGCGGGCAGATGCCGGAGAGCTTCGCCCTCGACCGATGGGGCGACTTTCCCGAGGACGAGCATTTCGAACTCGCCGACGAAATCAGCGACGCCTGGGCACACGTGGGCGGCTACCGCCCGCCCTGGGCCTTGCAGATCGGCGGCCACCCGGTCTCGCCCCAGAACGACCCCGTTCACTACGCCCGTGGCTCGGAGGAGACAGGCCCCTCCGAGCAAGGCGGTACGGCCCACGGAGAGCGCCCCGACGACTGGGCTCTTCTGGCCACCTGGAGGTGCGGCGATGACGTCACGGAACTGGACTCCGGCGTGGCCCACTGGGTGATCCGCCGCCGGGACGTGGCGGCCCGGCGTTTCGACCGGGTCCACCGCTACGTCGAAATGGCCTGACCGCGCGGGGCGGGAACGGCCCCTTCCCCCTGCGCTCACCGGCCGCCCCCCTTCACACGTTCATCCGGTCCGTGTCGTCACCCACCGCTCCTCCACGGCCGTGCGCAGCTCGGTGTCGATCGGTCCGCCCCGCAACGGTGCCGCCCCCCCCGCCCCGGCCCGCCCCGCCCGCGGAGCGGAAGAGGACGGTTGTACATCCGTGAGGTGCTGCCGCGCTCTGGTGAGCGTCGCTCGGTGTTCCCCGGGCAGCGGCCGCAGGGAGGCGGACCGGGCAGCGGTCGCCGGATCGCTCGGGCGCCGAGGCCGGGACCGTCAGGCCCGCCCGCCTCCCGTGGCCCGGCCGGCGGGCTCAGCGGAGCAGCAGCTCGCGGATCGCCTCCGTGATCTCGTCGGGCGCCTCCTCGGCCATGAAGTGCCCCGCGCCGGTCAGCCGGTGGTCCAGGTCCGGCGCCCACGCGTGCCAGAGCGCGGCGGCGTCGTAGCCCAGACGCGCGCCCCAGTCCTGCTGGACGACCGTCACGGGCATGGCCAACTGGGAGCCGGCGTCCTGGTCCGCCTGGTCGTGTGTGACATCGATGCCCGCCGAGGCACGGTAGTCCGCGACGATCGACGGCACGGCCGCGGCGCTCGCCCGCAGGTACGCGGCCCGGACCGGTTCCGGTATGGCGGCCGGGTTCCTGGCCCAGGCGTCGAGGAAGGAGCCGAAGAAGGCGTCGGCGCTGTTGCCGATCATCGTCTCCGGCAGTCCCGGCGGCTGCGCCATGAGGAACAGGTGGTAGCCGACCGCTGCCGGGACACCGTGCAGGACGTTCCACATGTCCAGGGTCGGCACGACGTCGAGTATGCCCAGGTGCGTGAGGGTCTCGGGGTGGTCCAGCCCCGCCCGGAAGGCGACCAGGGCGCCCCTGTCGTGGCCGACCAGCGCGAAGCGTTCATGGCCGAGCGCCGCCGCCAGGGCGACGGCATCGGCGGCCATGGTGCGCTTGGAGTACACGTCGGGGCCGGCGGCAGCCGGCTTTTCGCTGGCGCCGTAGCCGCGCAGGTCGGGACAGATCACCGTGTGCTCGCCGGCGAGCCGCTCGGCGACGTGCCGCCACATCAGGTGGGTCTGGGGGAAGCCGTGCAGCAGCACGACCGGGCTGCCGCTGCCGCCGACGGCGGCGGCCAGCTCCACTCCGTCGGCCCCGGGCAGACGGACGTGGTCGAAACCGGGGATGGTGAGAGTCATGAAGAGCCCTTTCCTGGGGTCGGTGGACCGGCGAAAGCCTTGGGTCCGGTGACTGACGGGTTCAGCGTGGGCGACGGCGATCAGCAGCCGATCAGTACGCGTCGGCGCGAGCGGCCCGCGGAACGGAAGATGGAGGGCATGCGAATCGACGTACTCGGGGCCGTGCGGGCCCTTCACGACGACGGCGCCCCCGTCGACCTGGGAGGACCCCGCCACCGCGAGGTGCTCGCCCGGCTTGTCGCCGCCGAGGGGCGGCTGGTCACCACCGACACCCTCGTGGACGACCTGTGGGCCGAGCCGCCGGTGCGCGCCGTGGGGGCGTTGCGTACGTTCGTCGCCGCCCTGCGCCGAGCCATCGAACCCGGCCGGCCGCCCCGCACCCCGCCGCGCCTCCTCGTCACCGAAGGACCCGGCTACGCGCTGCGCCTGCCGCGCGACACCGTGGACGTCCACCGCTTCGAGGACGCCCTGGCCCGTGCCCGGCGTACCCCTGATGCGCTGACCGACCTCGACGCCGCCCTCGCGGCCTGGCGCGGCCCCGCCTACGCCGACGTGACCGGCTCCGCGTGGGCCCAGCGCGAACGGACCCGGCTGGAGGAACTGAGGCTGGAGGCGGTGGAACTGCGGGCCCGCCTCCTCCTCGACTCCGGTTCCGGAGCCGAGCTGGTCGCCGAACTCGGCGCCCACGTCACCGAACACCCCTGGCGGGAGACGGGCTGGGGACTACTGGCCCGCGCACTGCACCGGGCGGGCCGTCAGACGGACGCACTGGCCACCCTGCGCCGCGCCCGCACGATGCTCGCGGACCAGCTCGGGCTCGACCCGGGCGCCGACCTCCGGCGCCTGGAGACGGACATTCTCCGCGGAGCCACCACGCTCCAGCCCCCACGTACCGTCTGGACCTCCGGCGCACGACTCGGCCCGCGCACCACCGTGGGACTGGCCCGCACCCTGGCCTTGGCGGGTGGTGACGCCCTCGTCCACTCGCGGCGCGACCGCCTCGCCGCCGTCCGGGCGGCGGAGCGCACCGGAGACATCGCCCTGACCGCCCGGGTCATCGGCGCCTACGACGTGCCCGCCCTCTGGAGCCGGGCCGACGACCCCGAGCAGTCCCGCGCCGTCGTCGCGGCGGCCGAGCGTACGCTCACCGCACTCGGCACGGACGGCCCCGCCGGAGCGCGTGCCCGACTGCTGGCCACCGTCGCGGTCGAGAGCCGCAGCGCCGATCTGTCCGCCACCGAACGGGGACGCGCCGAACGGGCGGCGCGCGAAGCCGAGGCGCTGGCCCGGGAGCTGGGCGATCCCGCCCTGCTGGCGTTCGCCCTCAACGGCGTCTTCCTCCAGTCCTTCGCCCGGCCCGGCCTCGCGGCGGAACGGGACGTGATCGGCTCCGAGATCCTGGACCTGGCCACTCGGCACGAACTGCCGGACTTCGTCGTGCTCGGCCGCCTCGTCCGCCTGCAATCCGCTTCCGCTCTCGGCGACCTCGACGCCGCGACCGCCCACGCCGAGGCCGCCGAGCAGCTCGCCGTCAGCACCGAGGCATCTCTCGTCCCCGTCCTCACCGGCTGGTTCCGGGCCCGGGCTTCGGCCGCCCGCAGTACCGAACCGGGCGGGCCGACCGCCGCCACGGCCGCGGCGCACTACCGCGCCGCCGAGAACGCCCTCGCGGAGGCAGGAGGCATGCCGGGGCTGCACCTGGGCCTGTTCGCCCTCGCCCTTCTGGGCCTCCGTCTCCTGCACGACCGTCCCCCGCCCACCGATCCCGCCCTCGACTGGGGCCCGTACCGCCCCTGGACGCGCCCCTTGGTGCTACTCGCCCGAAACCGGACCGAGGAGGCCCGCACCGCCCTGACCACGGCGCCCGTACCGCCCCTTGACCACATGCAGGAGGCGCTCTGGTGTCTGACCGCCCACGCCGCCGCCCGCCTCGGCGAGCGCCCGGTCGCCGCCCGCGCGGCAACGGCCCTGCACCCCGCCCGCACCGAACACGCGGGCGGGGCGAGCGGGATGCTGACGCTGGGGCCGGTGGCGCGGTACCTGGCGGAAGCGGAGGCGTGCGCCGGCAAGAGCTAGCTGACCGACATCGTCCGCGGCCCCCACCGGTCAGCCGCGTGAACAACCCTGCGGGTCGATACGACTAGCTGCTGCCGGAAAGGCTCGGCCGCAGCTCCCGGACGAGAGCGAACAACCGGTCCTCATTGCCCGTCAGCCCCGCGTTGCGCAGGGCATGGTCGGCCTCCCTCACCGGAGAGGTGAGGAGGGGCAGGTGGACCGGAGCGTCATCGGGGTCCGCGAGCGCTGCCCGGGTGGCCTCCAACAGGCGGACGTACGCTTGGGCCGCCGCGCGTTCGACCTGGTCCATCTCAGCATCTCCTCCTCAGAGCCGTCGGACCCTCAACCATCTCCCATGGGTCTGACAACGCGTCCTCACGCCCGGCCGCGCCCACCGGAGGGCTCTCCCGGTGGCTCCACCTCCAGGTAGCGCCGCCTGCGGGGGCCCCGGTACAGCAGCACCGTCCAGCCCAGCTCCCGCAAGGCCGCGGCACAGCCGGCCAGGGCCTCCTCCTCGTCGTGAACGGCGCCACTGCCCGGCGGTCCGGTCCACTCGACCCGTACCGCACCCGGCGTCTCCCCACGGCTCACCCGATAGCCGGCCGACACGCGCTGCCCCGAGGGGGCCACGGCCGAAGGCGCCGCTCCCGCGTGCTCCAAGGCCAACGCGACCGCCCTGACCGGACGGTTCCGTTCCCACGGGGCGGGCACGGCCAGAGGGTCGGCCTCCCCGGAGCCGGTGAGGCGACGGATCTGCAGCAGCCCCTCGAAAGCGGTCCGCACCGAAGCGGCCCGCGCCGCCGCGGACTCGACGGGGACGGGCGGCCCGTCGCCGGTCGCGGGCTCGAACCCGCTGTTCTCCTCGGTGCCCATGCGCCCCCCTCGTCATCCGTACGCGCCCAGTGTGCCCCCGGCCCCCCGGTAGACTTGCGCGGGCTCCACCCCGCCCCGTCCCACCTTTTCCGCAGCAGCGACGCGAGGATCCGCCACCCGTGCCCGACGACGTACCGAACCCTATGGCCGACACCGGACGGGAAGCCCTCCGCGGGGACTGCGCGAACTGCTTCGCTCTCTGCTGTGTGGCCCTCACGCTGACGGCCTCGTCGGACTTCGCCGTCGACAAGGCGGCCGGGCGCCCCTGCACCCATCTGCGGGACGACTTCCGTTGCGGCATCCACACACGGTTGCGCCCGAAGGGCTTCCCCGGCTGCACGGTGTACGACTGCTTCGGCGCCGGCCAGAAGGTCTCCCAGGAGACCTACGGGGGCCGCGACTGGCGATCGTCCCCCGACCTCGCCGCGCAGATGTTCCAGGTGTTCCCGGTCATGCGGCAGCTCCACGAACTGCTCTGGTACCTCACCGAAGCCCTCGCACGGCCCGAGGCGCGGCCTCTGCGCGCCGAACTCCGCCGGGCCCTGGAAGCGACCGAGCGGCACACCGCGCGACCCGCCGTCGACTTCGCCGGTTTGGACGTCGCCGGCCACCGGGACCAGGTCGCCGGGCTGCTCCAGCGCACCAGCGAACTCGTCCGGGCCGCCGCGCCGCGCTCCAAGAAGCGCCACCGCCCCGGCGCCGACCTCATCGGGGCCCGGTTGCGCGGGGCGGACCTGCGGGGAGCCGATCTCCGTGGTGCCTATCTGATCGCCGCCGATCTCACCGGCGCCGATCTCCGCCTGGCCGACCTCATCGGTGCGGACTTCCGCGACGCGGACCTCTCGGGCGCCGACCTGGCCGGAAGCCTCTTCCTCACCCAGACCCAGGTGAACGCCGCGAAGGGCGACGCGAAGACCGTGCTCCCTCCGTCCCTGAGCCGCCCTGCGCACTGGACCGCCCCCAGCGCGCCCGGCGGATCGTGACCGGGGCCGCGCCCCTTCGGCCCTGACCCGCCGGGGCGCCCCGACCGGGTCGCCCGCCCGTCAGTCCGCATCCGCCTCCAGCGCCGCCTTGAGCCGCCTCAGCGTCGTGCGGATGTTGCCGCCCTGGAACTGCGCGAAGGTCTTTCCGCCCGTCGCCACCCGGTCGAAGGCGGCGGCGAGGAAGTCCGGCCAGCGGCGGTCGTCGGTCCAGGTCTCGGTGACCCGCGTCGCGCCGCCCACCGCCTCGAAGCGGTACTCCCACGTGGCGATCGGCCCCGGGACCAGCGGGCGCCGCAGCCCTATCGCGTGCACCCGGAAGGCGAAGCGCTCGCCGGGATCGGCCGCCGTCACCGTGCAGCGCGTCGTCCAGCGCGCGGCGCCCCGCCTGTTCCGCCCCTCGAAGACCATGCCGACGTAGGCCTCGCGCCGATCGCCCCGTACGGTCGCGCCCCGGTTCTCCGGACTCCAGCGCCCCATCGCCGTGGGGTCGCTGAGCTGCTGGTAGACCCGCGCCGGGGCGGCGTCGATGAGGATGCTGTCGGCTACGGACAGGGTGCGGGGCATGGGGCGGCTCCTCTTCCACGGCCGTCGACGGACCACTTCCCGAGGCCGTACGGCCTGGGGGACGGCGACTCGGAGCCCACACCTTACTCGCGAGTAGGCCCGGCTGGCTCCGCCCCGTGAGCACGCTGCCGGCCAGCCCGTGGGCGGCCGGCGGACCGGCCGGGCGGACATCCCCGTCTCCCGCCCGACCGGAGCCCTCGCCCGGCCGCCCCCCTGTGTGCCGCCCGAGGTCAGGCGCGCCACTCCGCCGTGCGCTCCGGCGGCGCCTCGGCCAGCGCCTTCACGATGGCGTCGACGTCGCCCCGGTTGCCGTACACCGGCGTACCGGGCTGCTGGCGCCACGAATCGTCCAGGCCGCCGCTGTCGACGGTGTCGAAGCCCAGCTCGTCGATGAGGTCGCGCACGGTGCGCTTGGCCGCGGGGTCGTCACCGGCCACCGGGAGCGCCTGCCGGCCCGGAGTGCCCTGCGGGCGGCCCCGGTCCAGGATGTCCTGGGCGTACGTGCCGTTGAACGCCTTGATCACGGGGTGGCCGATCTGCCGCTCCGTCCACCGGCTCTCGGGCAGCCCGTCCTCGATCTCGGCGATGCGCCCGTCACGCTGCGGGTAGTAGTTGCCCGTGTCGATGACCGCGACGCCCTCCGCCGCGTCGTCGAGGAACCCCTCCGGCAGGTCCGGTACGGCCTTGAGCGGCACGGTGACCACCACCACCCGGGCGCCCTTCGCGGCGTCGGACGCGGCCACGGGCGTCGCCCCCGTCTCCTCGGCGAGGGCGGTGAGCGTGTGGGGGCCGCGGGAGTTGGCGACCGCGACCTCGTGCCCGAGCGCGGTCAGCCGCCGTGTCAGGTTGCCGCCGATGTTGCCCGCGCCGATGATGCCGATCTTCATGGGTCCGGCCTTTCGAAGCTCGTCGAATGGGGAATGAACCAGGGGAGATGCGGTTCTGCCCCTTCGCCAACTCCGCCGCATCCGGGGCTATTCCGTTCTCCATGAAGGAATACCCGAACGGCTCCGGGACGTTGACGTGCGTTTTCGGCCGCCGCGCCGACGGACGTACCGGGGAGGACGGCCCCGGTCGCTGTAGGCCGTTCGGGTGTCCTTGTCGGCCGCCTCCGCCGAACGGGGAAGGATGTCCCACCGCACCTGTCGTCGCGGGTCCATTCTGGTCGCCGAGTCCATACGGGCCGTCGATCGAAGGAGCGTCGTAGTGACGACGAGGGGCATCTCGCAATCGGTGGAGACCGATACCGCCGAAGAGGACGAACTGCCGGTACGGAGCGGGGAACCCGGCAACGTGATCGTCAAGTGGATGACCACGACGGACCACAAGACGATCGGCACGCTCTACCTCGTCACCTCCTTCGGGTTCTTCTGCGTGGGAGGGCTCCTGGCGTTGGCGATGCGCGCCGAACTGGCCCGGCCGGGAATCCAGCTGCTGTCCAACGAGCAGTTCAACCAGGCGTTCACGATGCACGGCACAGTCATGCTGCTGATGTTCGCGACGCCGCTGTTCGCCGGGTTCGCCAACTGGATCATGCCGCTGCAGATCGGCGCGCCCGACGTGGCGTTCCCGCGGCTGAACATGTTCGCGTACTGGCTGTACCTCTTCGGCTCGCTCATCGCGGTGGCCGGCTTTCTCACCCCGCAGGGTGCGGCCGACTTCGGCTGGTTCGCCTACGCGCCCCTCAACGACGCCGTCCGCACCCCGGGCGTCGGGGCCGACATGTGGATCATGGGTCTGGCCTTCTCCGGCTTCGGCACGATCCTCGGCTCGGTCAACTTCATCACCACGATCATCTGCATGCGCGCCCCCGGCATGACGATGTTCCGCATGCCGATCTTCACCTGGAACGTCCTGCTGACCGGTGTCCTGGTCCTGCTGGCCTTCCCGGTCCTCGCCGCGGCCCTGCTGGCGCTGGAGGCCGACCGCAAATTCGGCGCGCACATCTTCGACGCGGCCAACGGCGGCCCCCTGCTGTGGCAGCACCTCTTCTGGTTCTTCGGCCATCCCGAGGTCTACATCATCGCCCTGCCGTTCTTCGGTATCGTCACCGAGATCTTCCCGGTATTCAGCCGTAAACCGGTCTTCGGCTACATCGGCCTGGTCGCGGCCACCATCGCCATCGCCGGTCTCTCCGCGACGGTGTGGGCGCACCACATGTTCGTCACGGGCGGCGTGCTGTTGCCGTTCTTCTCGTTCATGACCTTCCTCATCGCGGTACCGACCGGTGTGAAGTTCTTCAACTGGATCGGCACGATGTGGAAAGGGTCGATCTCGCTGGAGACACCGATGCTGTGGGCCGTCGGATTCCTGGTCACCTTCCTGTTCGGCGGTCTGACCGGGATCATCCTCGCCTCACCGCCCTTGGACTTCCACGTCTCCGACTCGTACTTCGTCGTCGCCCACTTCCACTACGTCGTGTTCGGGACGGTGGTGTTCGCGATGTTCGCCGGCTTCCACTTCTGGTGGCCGAAGTTCACCGGGAAGATGCTGGACGAGCGGCTCGGGAAAATGACGTTCTGGACGCTGTTCGTGGGCTTCCACGGCACGTTCCTGGTGCAGCACTGGCTCGGCGCCGAGGGCATGCCGCGCCGTTACGCGGACTACCTCGACGCGGACGGCTTCACCGCGCTGAACACGACCTCGACGATCTCCTCGTTCCTGCTCGGCCTGTCGATGCTGCCGTTCTTCTACAACGTCTGGAAGACCGCCAAGTACGGCAAGAAGATCGAGGTCGACGACCCGTGGGGTTTCGGCCGCTCGCTGGAGTGGGCGACCTCCTGCCCGCCGCCGCGGCACAACTTCGTCACCCTGCCGCGGATCCGTTCCGAGTCCCCGGCGTTCGACCTGCACCACCCCACGGTCCGTGCCCTGGCCGACGCCACCAACCGTCCCGACAAGTCCGCGGTCGTCGCTCCGGGGGACCAGCACACGTGAGATCGGTCCCGTACGGAGGAGGCGACGGAGAGGAGGACGGGTGAAACCCGACAAGGAGAGCGCACGGGGCCTGGTCCAACTGGAGGGGTTCCTGCTGTGGAGCGCCGAGGTCGAGCAGGCCCGGCGCCAGGCACGCCGGCTCACCGAACAACTGCCCTGGCTGACCACCGCGCAGCGCGAAGACGTCGAACGGGTGTTCATCGTCGAACGCGTCACCGCTGCCCGGGAAACACTCTCCCGCATCCGTGACCGCGCGGACGAACTCCGCGAGGAGTACACCGGGCGTTACGCCCGGCTCCGGGCCCGCTGCGTCGCCGTCTCCGCCGGTGCGGTGGGCGCGGCGGCCTGCCTCGGCACGGCGCTGGCGCTGGTGCTGCGCTGACCCGGGGGCCGGCTTCCAGGGCTCGGACCGGCCTCGGGCGGGGCCCGGATCCGGAGGGGCGGAAGGGCTGGGCGGACTCCGGCGGGCCCGGCGCGGCCGATCAGCGGCCGGGCCGGGGAGCCCCGGTCCCGGGAAGCGGAGCCGGAGCGGTCAGCGCCGCACCAGGCGGAAGGGGCGCCCGGCGGGGTCGGCGTAGACGCGCCGGCCGGGGCTCTCCTCCCCGGCGTCGAGCGGGGAGGCCCCGGCCGCCAGGGCCTCGTCGTGCGCCCGTTCCTGATCGGTGACGCCGAAGTCCAGGTGGAACTGTGGTGGCGGATCACGGCCGGGTCAGGGCGGCGGCCGGTGGTCCGCCACCCGCGGGAACGCGAGGACGAGTCCGCCCGGCGTGTGCAGGGTGGACCAGTCCGCGTCGCACGCCCACCGCCGGTCGGCACGGCCGACCTCCCCGCCGAGCGACAAGGAGGAGAAGCAGGCCAGTTCCCTCGGATCGCGACAGTCCAGGACCGCGCACTCCAGTTCAGCGGTCATGACCGCACCGTAGGCGCGGACCCGGACTTCGGCGGCCTGGAGGGCGGCGTGGGGCTGATCGAGGGCCTCGGGTACGCCTCGCGCCGGGCAGGGGCACCGAACGCGGCCCGGATCCGCGTCACGGCCGGACCCGCCCCGCCGCCCACGGCTCCTGCTGCCCCAGGAGATCAAAACGCCGACGAGCGCCCCCCCAGCCCCCTGCAGAGAGCTGCTTGTCGCTTCGCCCGCGCGTCAGGGGCACAGGGCCGGCTCAGCGTGCGCCGAACACCTGGGTCCACACGGGGCCGCCCCCGGAGTCCTGTCTCCCCACGCCGATCTCCTTGAACGAGCAGTTCAGGATGTTGGCCCGGTGCCCCGGGCTGTCCATCCACGCCCGCATCACATCGGCCGGGGTGCGCTGGCCCTTGGCGATGTTCTCGCCGTAGGTGGACCACCGGTAACCGGCGGCCGCGATCCGGTCGCCCGGCTCCCTGCCGTCCTGCGAGGTGTGCGAGAAGTAGTCCTGGGCCGCCATGTCGGCGGAGTGCCGCTCTGCTGCGGTGTTGAGCAGACCGTTGACGGAGACCGGACCGCAGCCCTCCTCGGCGCGCTCCGCGTTGACCAGCTCGGCGACCTGCTCGGCCGTACCGGCCGGGGCGGGCGGTGCAGGCCGGGGCGCGGGCGGCTTCGGGGCAGGGGCGGCGGACCGGGGGGCGGGCGGTGGCGGAGTGCTCTTGCTCGGCTTCGCCCCGGGCGTATGTGAAGGGCTCGGCGACGCCGACGCGCTGGGCGACGCCGACGCCGACGCCGACGCCGACACGGAGGCCGAGGGGGACGGGCCCGCCGGAGGGGAGGCGAAGGCCGTCGCCTCGGAAGGGGGAGCCGGCGCGTCCGCCGTGACGGTCGTCGCGTCCCGCTCGTCACCGTCGGTGTAGAGGTGCACCGCCGCGCCGCCCGTGCCCAGCGCCGCGACCGCCACCACAGCGGCCACGGCCGAGTTGCGGCGGCGTCGCCGCGCCTGCACCCGTCTGCGCCCGGCCCGTCCCGTTCCTGCCCCGGAACCGTCCGCGCCCGGCGCGGGCGCCCGGAGGTGCGCCGCGGTGGCCAGCAGTTCGGGAGCGGCCCCCGCCCCGGCCGCGGCGGCCACCGGGACCAGCGCGAGCCCCACGAGCAGCCCCTCGGCGGGCACCAGCCCCGAGCGGAGTCCCGAGCACACCGTGCACTCGCCTGCGTGGCGGGCCAGCCGTTTGCGCCACAGGGCGGAGGGGCGCCCGTCCCAGCCGGCGGCGATGTCGTCCAGCAGCACACAGGAGGGTTCGGCGGTCAGCGCGCTCACCACGACCCGAGCCGCCTCCAACTGCGCCTTCATGCGCTGAACCCGTACGGCGGTGTGCTGGGGGGTGAGGTCGAGCGCGGCGGCGACCTCGGCCCGGGACAGATGCCCGGCGGTCTCCAGCCACCACAGGGACAACAGGGCGCGGTCGTCCTCGTCCAGCCACCGCGTCGCCTCCGCCACCTGCCTCCGCTGGCCGGTCAGGCCGAGCTCCAGGATCGTCGCCTCGACGAAGTCCGCCCGGGGGTCGGGCAGGTCGTACGCGGCGTCCAGCCGGTCCGCGGCTATCGTCCCCGACTGCTTCTCGCGCCAGTGCGTACGTATCTCGTTCATGGCTATCGCCACCAGCCAGGAACGGAAACTCTCCGGGGCGCGCAGGCCGGGCAGGCCCCGCAGCATGCGCACCACCGTCTCCTGCACCACGTCGTCCACGTCCGCGTGTCCGTCCAGCGCGCGTCCGACGACGTTGTAGAGCAGCGGCAGGTACGCCGAGACGAGCTGGTCCTTGGCCCGCTGGTCGCCGCTTCGTGCCGCCGCGATCAAGACCGTCGGGTGATCCTTGCCCATGCTGTGCTCACTCTTCCGGGGTCCGGTGCTGTCACTTCCCACACGTGGGAGACGGCGGCCGAGCGGGACGATAACAAGAATCCCGCCGGCAACCCCGGAAATCTTTCCTCCTTTCCCCGGGGCCCCCGGCCCCGGCCTCTCCACCGCAGGCCCTCGCGAAGGGGCTCCGCGACACCGGGTGGGGGCGCTCCCGCGCACGGGTCCGGGCCACGGCCCGCCCCCACCGTGGCCCGGACCCGTGCGCGGGACGGGCGGTTCAGCCGCGCGGCGGCCCGTCCTGGTCGCGCTCCGTTCCGAACTGCTGCTTGAGCTTCTCCTGCGCGGTGTCGACGTGCTTCCGGTGCTTGCCCTGCGTACGGTCGTCGACCATGTCGCCGGCCTTGTCGATCCCCTTGCCGGCCTGGTCCTCGTGGCCCTTGAGCATCTTCTTGATTTTGTCCAGTGCGGACATGCGTCCTCCTCGTCGATGCTGCTCCCCCCACCATCAAGGGTCACCGCCCAGGACGCCGCCCGCATCCGCGCCGGGCTTCGGCGGGCCGACCGGACAGGAGGCCAGGTGTGAACCCGCGCCGACTGGGCACATACCGGATTACCAGGAGGAGGTGGTGGCATTGGGCCGCATCCGAGTCGTCGTCCGTCGTCCCCCGCCCCCCTCGGGGCCGCCGCCGCTCGACCTGCGCACTCCCTCCGGCCGCCCCCTTCCGTACTGACCGCCGACGCCACCGGCCCCTGCGGGATCCGGTGGCGTCCGTGCGTGTCATCGCCGTTCCGGGCGGGCGCCGCCGTCCGGCGGACCGTGGCGGCGCTGCCGGTCCTTGTGCCGCGCCGAGGCCGGCCCCGACAGCGGTGCGAGCTGCTCCACCAGGGCCTCCAGCTCCTCGACGGCGTACTCCGTCTCGCGGCGCATGTTCTTGTGCTCCGCCACGATGGCGCCGAGCAGCAGCGCGGTGAGGGCGACGCACCCGTTGAGCAGCGAGAGATTGACCATGATCTCCATCAGGCTGTGTCCCGCGAACGGCCCCAGGGCGTCCGTCCCGGCGACGGTGGCCAGCACCGAGACGACCAGGGCGCACGGAGCGCTGCCGGGCAGCTGGAAGCGCAGAGCCGCCCAGATGATCACCGGGAACACCAGGTAGATCATCGACAGCGTGCTGCGTGTGGCGATCAACGACGTCACGACCATGACGGCTGCGAGGACCGACGCCTCCAGCCACCGTTCACTCGGACGCGGCCACCGGACCCTTCGCAGGACCAGCAGCGCGGGGGCGACCACCAGGACCCCCATCGCGTCCCCCGCCCACCAGGACGACCAGACCAGCCAGAACCGGCCCGGCGGCACCTTTCCGTCGAACAGCAGCGTGAGGCTTCCGATGGTGGAGCTGAGCAGCATCCCCGCGAACGCGCCGAGGAACACCAGGCAGACCCCGTCCCGCAGCCGGGCCAGCTCGATACGGAAGCCCACTTTCCGCAGCAGTGCGTACGAGGCCAGCGGGGCGACCGTGTTGCCGAACACGATGGCCGGACGGCTGAGGGTGAACGCGTCGCCGATCCCGGAGACGGTGAGGAAGGCGCCCAGCGCGATGCCGGGCCAGACCCGGACACCCAGGCACAGCAGTGCCGCCAGGGCGATCCCGGTGGGGGGCCACAGCGGCGTGACCACCGCCCCGTCCAGGACGACCTGGCGCATCAACCCGACCCGCCCGGCCAGGAAATAGACGCCGGCCACCCCCAGGACCTGCGCCACGTACACGGCCCGACGTCTGGTATCCCTGCTGAGGATCACTCACTCATCAGACACCGGCCGCGGCGGGAGTCGGCCGGTGACACGCGCGGTACGGCCCCGTCGTCACCGGGGGCCGCCGCGGGCGGCCCCGTGCCGCAGCACCAGTACGGCGGCGTCGTCCTCGTGACCCGTCTCCTCCGCCGCGCCCAGCACCAGCTCGGCCAGCTGGGCCGCGTCGGCCCCGACGTGTGCGGCGACCAGGCGCCGTACCCGTTCGAGGCCGTCCTCGATCAGCAGCGAGGGGCCCTCGACCACCCCGTCGGTGAGCAGCACGATCGCCCCGTCGGAGTCGAGGGTGCGCCGGGTGACGGGATAGCTCTCGCCGGGGTCGATGCCCAGCGGCAGACCGCCGGGGTCCTCGGTGACGCCGGACCTGCCCTCCGCGGTGGCCCACACGCACGCCACATGGCCGGCCCGCGCGCTGTGCAGCTCCCGGGTCACCGGGTCGAGCCGCAGGAAGGTGCAGGTCGCGAAGAGTCCCGAGTCCACGGACAGCAGCAGGTCGTTCGTCCGGCCCAGGATCTCGCCGGGGTCGGACGCGGTGCCCGCGATGGCCCGCATCGCGATGCGCACCTGCCCCATGAAGGCCGCCGCCTCGACGTCGTGCCCCTGCACGTCGCCGACGGCGAAGCCGAGGGCCCCGTCCGCGAGGGGGAAGCCGTCGTACCAGTCGCCGCCGATGTCCAGGCCGTGGCGGGCGGGGACGTAGCCCGCCGCCGACCGGAGACCGGGGAGGGCGGGCAGCACCGCCGGGAGCATGTCGCGCTGGAGCGCTTGGGCCAGCTCCACCCTGGCCTGGTGGAACTCCACTTCGCGCCGGGCCCGGGCGGTGAGGTCCTGCAAGGTGTTGAGCAGATCTTCGGAACTGGCCGAGCGGGGGGTCCGACGCCGGTTCATGTGCCGCTCCGCAGTGCGTTATGTCCCTGAATCATATAGTTGGCACCCTCGACCGGCGACCGTGACGACGGTGGGAACGCCCCGTCGGCCGAACGCGGCGCCCGACCGTTCAGGACGGCCGGGCGCGGTACAGATCGCGGAGCAGGGCGATCTCCGCACCGTGGTGCAACACCTCCTGGTTGACCCACCAGACGACCTCGACGAACGGGTCCTCGGCGTCGCTGCCGTTCGGATACGTGCTGTACCCGACGGTGTCCAGAGCGCTTTCGTCAACGGTCAGGAGAGCTTCGCGCCAGGCGGCGGAAGCGGACTCGAAGGCGGCCACCGCGCCGGCGGCGTCCCCCGGCGTACGGTAGCCGTCACGCGTCAGCGACCTGCTGCCCCGAGTGTGATCGGCCCGGAGGGTGAGCATCTCGCAGAGGTGGCTCAGCCGCCACGCGAGCGTGGTGAACGGCGGCGGGAACGGATGCGGCGAACCCGCCGAGTCCCGCCCCCACTCGCCGGCCCCCGCCAGCACGGTCGCCCGCGCCCCGGGGCCGTCGCCGCGCCGGCGGACGGACCAGCAGTCGGGCACGGGTTCCCAGAGGTACTCCTCGTCGCCGAGCGGGGTGACACCGATGTCGACGCCGTTGCCGCTGTCCATGACAGGTCCGGCAAGGCGGGCGAGGAGCCGTTCGCAGGCGAAGTCGTACTGCTCCAGCAGGGGGATCAGGCGCGGAGGAGAGGTCATCGGGGGAGCGTGCCACAGACCGCGGGCGGACGCGCCCCCTCCGGGGGGCGGCCACCGGCCGGATGGACCCCCGTACCGAGCCGTTGTCAGTGGCCGGTGGGATGCTGCCCGCATGGACGAGCTGATGAGGCAGCGGCGGGTGTACGGCACCGACCACGACGATCCCCGCCCCGGTCCGAGACCGGGACACGACTACCGCGAACTGGTCGGCGGCCCGCTCGACGGGCTGCTGCTCGACGTCACGGGGTGGGACGACGCCGATCTGCGCGACGGCGTCGGGCTGGTCACCGAGATCGGCGCCTACGGCCCCGGCGGACGCGCCGAGTACGGGCCCCGGTCGCCGGGCAGCCATCAGTGGGACTGGCGCGGAGACGTGCGCTGACGCGGGCCGGTCCGGACCGGCCCGGGAGCCGGGGGAGCGACTGCGGGTGGGAGCCGGCCGTCCGATAGGTTGACCGGTCATGTGGGCTTTGAGCGCGGTCGGGCACCGTCGGCTGGGTGCGGCAGGATCGCTGGCGGTCGTCGGCGGCGGCTGGTTCGCCGGGAAGCTGCCGGTGCACGACCCCTGGGGTCTGTGGGTCGACCATGGATCCGCCGTGAAGGCGGCCGGTGCGGCCCTCGCCTACGTCGGGCTGACGGTGCTCGTCGTGGCCTGGTGGCAGTACGGCAAGAGCGCCTCCACCACCCGGGACACCCTGGTCACCCTCGCCTGGTGGACCGCCCCGTTCCTTCTCGCGCCCCCGCTCTACAGCGCCGACGTGTACAGCTACATCGCCCAGGGCTCGATGGTCGTCGAAGGGCACGATGTGTACACGGTGGGCCCCTCCGCCCTGGACCCGGGGGGGATCGGCGGGGACGCCGCCGCGAGCGTCGGCAACCACTGGCGCGACACCCCGGCCCCCTACGGCCCGCTCTTCCTGCTGCTGTCCGCCGCCGTCGCCCGGACGACCGGCGGCACGATCGTCCCCGCCGTCCTCGCCCTGCGGCTCGTCGCCCTCCTCTCCCTCGCCCTGATCGTCTGGTCCCTGCGCCGCCTGGCACGCGAGCACGGCCGCAGCGAGAGCAGGGCCCTGTGGCTCGGCGCGCTCAACCCGCTGCTGCTGATGCACGTGGTCGGCGGCGTCCACAACGACGGGTTGATGATCGGCCTGATGCTCGCCGGTTTCGTGCTCGCCCTGCGCGGCAGGTGGATCACCGGCAGCGCCCTGGTCGGCCTCGCCGTGATGGTGAAGTCGCCCGCGGCCGTGTCGCTCCTGTTCATCGGAGTCCTCGTGCACGCCGCCGCGACCGGTCCCCGGTGGCGCCGCTGGGCCAAGGGGCTCCTCGGGCCCGGCCTGGTCGCCTGCGCCGTCGCCGGAGGGGCGACGCTGATCAGCGGCACCGGGTTCGGCTGGCTCCACACCCAGGGAGTCGCCGCCAACATCCACACCGCCCTCTCCGTCACCAGCGACCTCGGCCTCGGACTCGGTGAGCTGGCCCATCTGCTCCTGGACGTCGACGCGGACCCGGTCAAGTCCGTCGTCCAGACGCTGGGGCTGGCGGTCGCGATCGGCCTGATCCTCGTGCTGGCCCGGCGCGCGATGCGGGGCGGCATCACGGCGGCCCACGCCCTGGGCCTCTCGCTGTTGCTCCTGGTCGCCCTGTCGCCCATGGTCCAGCCCTGGTACCTGCTGTGGGGGATGGCCGTGGTCGCCGCGACCGAGCAGTACGGCCGCCTCTCCGCCGTCCTGACCGTCCTCTCGGCGGCCCTGGTCTACGAGACCCACCCCATGGGGGCGACCCCGCCCTACGGGTTCGTCCTCGCCGGCCTCACCGTTCTCCTCGGCACCCTCGCGATCCGGAGGACACCCGTCGCGCCGCCCGGCGTCCTCCTGCCCGGCCGGCGCGGCCCCGCGAACCCCCCGGCCGACGAGGACGGTCCCGCCGCTTCCGCCGAGCCGGCCCCGACCGCGCGGAACACCGCGTAGGCAATTCCCTCGACGCCCGCGAAGACCGTCGGTTAGGCTGGCTCCGTCCTGTTGTCTCCGATAGAGGTGGACGTTGCGCATCTGAGGTCCGCGATCATCGCGCGGTACGGCCCTGGCCCGTACACGGTCACGACGTTGTCGGCATGCCCGCCGTCCGTGACTTCCGCGTGGATGCGACCTCGGTGCTGAGCCGTCCCTCCTCCGCAGGACTGTTCTCCCCACCGCCTCCGGCCCTCCTCGGCCGGGTCGCCGCGTGCTGTTCGCATACGAAGCCCCCAGTTCCTCCGCTTCCGACTGCGAGAATCCCCATGAGCCGTCCCACCGCGCCCGGCGCCTCCCTCACCGCCTCCAACGTCACCTACCAGTGGCCGGACGGCACCACCCTCTTCGACGGACTCTCCCTCACCGTCCCCCGCGGCCGCACCGGTCTGGCCGGGGCCAACGGGGCCGGGAAGTCCACCCTGCTCCGCCTGTTCGCCGGACTCCTGCGCCCCTCGGCGGGGTCCGTCACCGTCGGCGGAAACCTCGCCCACCTGCCGCAGAACATCACCCTGGACACCTCCCTGCGGGTGGACGCGGCCCTCGGCATCGCCGAGCGGCGGGCAGCCCTGCGCGCCATCGAGGCCGGGGACGTCCGCGAGGAGCACTTCGAGACGGTCGGCGACGACTGGGACGTCGAGGAACGCGCCCTGGCCACCCTCGGCGCCCTCGGCCTCGGCGCCGTCGACCTGGACCGCACCGTCGGCCGGCTGTCCGGCGGGGAGACGGTCCTGCTGCGCCTGGCAGCGCTGCTCCTGGAACGCCCCGACGTGCTCCTCCTCGACGAACCCACCAACAACCTCGACCTGTTCGCCCGCCGCCGGCTGTACGACGCGGTCGATTCCTGGCGCACCGGCATCCTGGTCGTCGTCAGCCACGACCGGGACCTGTTGGAGCGGGTCGACCGCATCGCCGAACTGCGGGCCGGCTCCGTGAGTTGGTACGGGGGCGGCTGGTCGGCGTACCAGGAAGCCCTCGCCACCCAGCAGGAGGCGGCCGGGCGGACGCTGCGGGCCGCCGACGCCGACGTACGCCGTCAGCAGCGGGAACTGGAGGAGGCCCGGATCAAGGTGGCCCGCCGCCAGCGCCACGACAGGAAGCTGGACTCCCAGCGCAAGGCCCCGCGCATCGTCGCCGGGGAGCGCAAGCGCTCCGCCCAGGAGTCCGGGGACCGGCTGCGCGGACTGCACGAGGACCGCCTCGACGAGGCGCGCGAGCGGAGGGAGGAGGCCGCCGAGGCCGTCCGCCGGGACGCCGAGATCAGAGTGAGCCTGCCCGGCACCGCCGTACCCGCGGGCCGCACCGTCCTGACCGTACGGGACCTCAGCCTCCCCTACGGCCGACTGAGCGGAGGCAGCCTCCAGGTGCAGGGCCCCGAACGCATCGCCCTGGTCGGCCGCAACGGGGCCGGCAAGACGACCCTGCTGCGCGCCATCACCGGGGAGCTCGCGCCGACCGCCGGGGAGGCCACGGCGGCGGTACCGCTGAAGTTCCTGCCGCAGCGACTGGACATCCTCGACGACACCCTGAGCGTCGCCGACAACGTCGCCCGCACCGCCCCGGGCACCACCGACAACCAGATCCGCTCCCAGCTCGCCCGGTTCCTCTTCAAGGGGGCCCGCGCCGAGCAGCCGGCCGGCACCCTGTCGGGCGGCGAACGCTTCCGGGCCGCGCTCGCGGCCACCATGCTCGCCGCCCCCGCCCCGCAGCTGCTCCTGCTGGACGAACCGACGAACAACCTCGACGTGGCCAGCGTGCGGCAGCTGACGAGCGCCCTGGAGTCCTACGAGGGCGCGCTCCTCATCGCCGCCCACGACCTGCCGTTCCTGGAGGCCGTGGGCATCACCCGGTGGATCCTGCTGGACGACGCCCTGCGCGAGACCGACCCCGACGAGCTCCGCGAGTTGTTCGGAAGCCCGGATTCCGCCCCGGCGGGCACGGCGTGACGCCGACCGCGCGGTCGGAGAAGAAGACGGAGGAGGAGATCCCGATGGACGCCGACCTCGGTCCCTGTGTCGTCCTGATCACCGGAGTGATGGCCGCGGGGAAGTCCACGGTGGCCCAACTCCTGGCGGAGAGCCTGCCGCGAGCGGTCCACGTGCGCGGCGACGCCTTCCGCCGCATGATCGTCTCCGGCCGGGCGGAGATGACGCCCGACGAGGCGGAGGAGGCGCGCAGCCAGCTCGACCTGCGCCAACGGCTCTCGGCCCAGGTGGCCGACGCCTACGCGGACGACGGCTGGACGGCCGTCGTCCAGGACATCGTGCTCGGCGACGACCTGCCGCGCTACGTCGAGAGGGTCCGCGCCCGGCCCCTGCACGTCGTCGTACTCGCGCCCTCGCCCGAAGCCGTGCGCACGCGGGAGGCCGGCCGGGGCAAGACGGGGTACGGGGAGTGGACGGTCGAGGCGTTCGACGCGTATCTGCGGAGGGGAACGCCTCGCATCGGGCTCTGGCTGGACACCTCGGGGCAGACGCCCGAGGAGACGGTTTCGGCCATCCTCGACGGCCTGCGCGGGGGAGCCGGGGACCCGGGGCGGTCGCAGGAGGTGTGACCGGGGGCGGGGCGGGAAGGGAGGCCGCTGCCCGGCAGGGCGGGCGGCAGGTCAGGCCGCTTCGTAGTGGTGGGCCCGCCCGCCCCGCCATTCCACCCAGACCGGGTTGTCGAGCAGCCGGCCCGCTTCTTCGAGGCCGGCCCCGCTCAGGAACACGATCACGTCGTGGTCGCTGTGGGCCAGCCCGAGTATCTCGTCCCGGCCTTCGTAGTGCGCGGTCACCCGACGGCCGCCCGACGGGGTCGGCCGGTGGATGACGATCGGGGGAGTTGCCATGGCTCCACCCTGCTCCGCACCCCGCGCCCCCGCATCCCCGGCCGGCCCCCTCCGCGAGCGGCCCCGAGGGGGCCCGTGAAAGGCTCCGACCCCTTCCCGGAGGGGCCGCGGCGGCCCTCACCGCCCGGAGGCGACGAGTTCCACCGTTGTGGTGACGCGCACCAGGGAGGGGCGCCGCGGAGCGGAACCGAAACCGAAGGCGACCGGCGGATCGAGCGGGCCGAGCCGCCCCAGGCTCACGCCGTCCAGCGCGGCGTCGGCCGCCACGATCCGCCGCAGCCCCCGCGCCCCGTACCACTCCCGCCGCCCCGGACCCGCGCGACCCAGGGTGCGTACACCCGGCATCAGCAACCGGGCCGGCCCGTCGCACAGCGCGGCCCAGAGCGGGCTGCGGGCGAGCGGGGCCGGTACGGCGGACAGCAGCAGACCGAGGGCGGACCGCCGGCCGGCCCGCAGCCGCAGACGCAGGGGGCCCGCCTCGACCAGCCAGCTCTCCCCGGTGACGGCGACCGCCACGGGGACCACCTCGACGCGGTCGAAGCGATAGGTGGCGGCGACGAAGTCCGCGATCCGTCGGGACGGGGCCAGCAGGACGCGCCGGCCCCCGGGATGCTCGACCATCACGTCGCTGAACGCCCCGAACGGGGAACGCGGCCAGTGCCCCACCACCAGCCGGACCCCCGAGGAGGTGCCCACACCGGCGATCCAGCCGTCGAACCGCAGTCGCTCACCCGTCACGCCCCCAGTCTCCCCCGTCGCACGCGCCGGGGCGGACCCGACGAGCGGCGCGGCGCGCCGGGCGGGCTACTCGAAGCGGGACGTGTCCCCGGCCCCGCGCCGTACGATCTCGGGCTCGTCGCCGGAGAAGTCGATGACCGTGGTGGGCTCGGTACCGCAGTCGCCCGAGTCGAGGACGGCGTCCACCTCGTGGTCGAGCCGCTCCTTGATCTCCCAGCCCTGGGTCATCGGCTCCTCCTCGTCCGGCAGCAGCAAGGTGCTGGACAGCAACGGCTCGCCGAGCTCGGACACCAGCGCCTGGGTCACCACGTGGTCGGGGATGCGCACGCCGACCGTCTTCTTCTTCGGGTGCAGCAACTGGCGCGGCACCTCCTTCGTCGCCGGGAGGATGAAGGTGTAACTGCCGGGCGTCGCCGCCTTGACCGCCCGGAACACGTCGTTGTCCACGCGGACGAACTGCGCCAGCTGCGCGAAGTCGTGGCACACCAGCGTGAAGTGGTGGCGGTCGTCGAGGTTCCGGATCGACTTGATCCGGCCGATGGCGTCACGGTTGCCCAACTGGCAGCCCAAGGCGTAGCACGAGTCCGTCGGGTACGCCACGAGCGCGCCGGACCGGATGCTGTCGACCACCGTGCTGATGGTGCGGGGCTGGGGATTCGCGGGGTGCACGTCGAAGTACTTGGCCATTCGCCGAGCTTACGCGCTCGGGAGCGGGCGGCAGAGCCCCCGGCGGGAAAGCGCGGGAGGCGGCCGTCGTGCGACGGCCGCCTCCCGTTCCGCTTCGGCCGCCGGCGTGCACCGCCGGGGGGCCGGTCAGACCGCGGCGGCCCCCACCAGCTCGTCCAGCACGTCCTCCATGGTCACGAAGCCGATGACCGTGCCCTTGTCCCCGGCGACCGCGGCGAGATGCGTACCGGCGGCCCGCATCGCCGTGAGGGCGTCGTCGAGCGGGGTGTCGATCTCGACCCGGATGACGGGGTGCAGCGCGCTCTTGGGCAGCGCCTCGGTGCGCTCCGCGACACCGAGGGCGTCCTTGATGTGGAAGTAGCCCAGCAGACCGTCGTCGGGGCCGATGACGGGCAGCCGGGAGAAGCCGGAGGAGACCGCGGCCCGCTCCAGCTCCCGCGGGGTGATGCCCAGATCGACGGTGACGGTCCGGTTCAACGGGACCATCACCTCGCCGACCGGCCGGGTCCCGAGCTCCAGAGCGTCCCGCAGACGCTCCCCGTCGGCCGGGGCCAGCAGCCCCGCGTCGCTGGAGTCCTTCACCAGCCGCACGAGCTCGTCGTCGGTGAACACCGAGGCGACCTCGTCCTTCGGTTCCACCTTGAGCAGCCGCAGCAGCGTGTTGGCGAAGGCGTTGACGCCGAAGATGACCGGCCGCAGCGCCCGCGTCAGGCCCACCAGGGACGGGCCGAGCGCCAGCGCGGTGGCGACCGGAGCGGCCAGCGCGATGTTCTTCGGGATCATCTCGCCGATGAGCATGTGCAGATAGGTCGCCAGGGTCAGCGCGATCACGAAGGCGATCGGGTGGACCAGGGCGTCGGGCACGCCGACCGCGTCGAACGGCGGCTCCAGCAGGTGGGCGATGGCCGGTTCCGCGACGGCGCCCAGCACCAGCGACGAGATGGTGATCCCCAGCTGGGCGGTGGCCATGGCGGCCGACAGGTGCTCCAGGCCCCACAGGGCGCTCCTGGCCCGCCGGCTGCCCTGCCTGGCCTGCGGCTCGATCTGGCTGCGGCGCACGGAGATGAGCGCGAACTCCGCGCCCACGAAGAACGCGTTGGTGAGAAGCGTGAGCGCGCCTATGGCGAGCTGAACGGCGGTCATCGGGCGTCCTCCTCCACGAGGGCGAGCGCCGGGGCGGGCGCGGTGATCCGGACCCGGTCGGCCCGGTGGTGCTCGATGTCGAGCACGTCGAACCGCCAGCCGTCGGCCTCGACCCGGTCGGCGCGGACCGGGATGCGGGCCAGCCGGGTGGCGAGCAGGCCGGCGAGGGTCTCGTACGGGCCTTCCGGCGCGCGGAAGCCGATCCGGTCGAGCTGGTCCAGCCGGATGCTGCCCTCCGCCTCCCAGACCTGGCGCCCGTCGCCGAGCGGCTCGGCCGGTGCGAGGTCGGGGCGCTCGTGGGGGTCGTGCTCGTCGCGGACCTCGCCCACCACCTCCTCGACGATGTCCTCGACGGTGGCGACGCCCGCCGTACCGCCGTACTCGTCGATCACCACCGCCATCGTCCGGTGCTTGCGCAGCTGCGCAAGCAACCGGTCCACGGGCAACGAGTCGGGCACCAGCAGCGGCTCGGTGGCCAGCGCCGTGACCGGGGTCCGGGGCCGCTCGGACTCCTCCAGGGCCAGGACGTCGCGGATGTGGACCGTACCGATGACCTCGTCCAGGCTGTCGCGGTAGACCGGGAAGCGGGAGAGACCGGTGGCCAGCGTGAGGTTGGCGGCGTCGGCGGCCGTGGCGTGCGCGTCCAGCGCCCGGACGTCGACGCGCGGCGTCATCACGTTCTCCGCGGACAGCTCCGCCAGGTGCAGCGTACGGACGAACAGCTCGGCCGAGTCCTGCTCGATGGCGCCCTCACGGGCGGAGTGCTGAGCGAGCGCGATCAGCTCCTGCGGCGTACGGGCGGAGGCCAGCTCCTCGGCGGGTTCCAGGCCCAGCCGCCGCACCGCGCGGTTCGCGGTGTTGTTGAGGTGCCGGATGAGCGGGGCGAAAGCCGCCGTGAACGCCCGCTGCGGGGTCGAGACGACCTTGGCGACCGCCAGCGGACTGGAGATCGCCCAGTTCTTCGGGACCAGCTCGCCGATGACCATGAGGACCACGGTGGAGACGGCCACCCCGAGGAGGGTGGCGACCGTGGACACGGCGCCCGCCGGAAGCCCGACGGCCTCCAGCGGACCGCGCAGCAGCACCGCGAGGGACGGCTCGGCCAGCATGCCGATGACCAGAGAGGTCACCGTGATGCCGAGCTGCGCGCCGGAGAGCTGGAACGTGAGCCGCTTGGCGGCCCTGAGCGCGCTCTCGGCGCCGCGCTCTCCGGCCTGCGCGGCCCGTTCGAGCTCGCCGCGCTCGATGGTCGTCAGCGAGAACTCCGCCGCGACGAACACCGCACAGGCCAGTGTCAGCGCGAGGGCGAGGAGGAGCAGGGCCACTTCGCTCACCGTGTCACCTCCGTCCCTCGGTGCGCAGGGCCAGGGATGACACGGTTCCTACTGGGAGGCTCACCCATTGCGGTGCCGCAGCTCCTTCTCTGTTCGGTCGTCGGGATCGACGGTGGGGGACGGGTGCGAACCCGCCTCATAGATAGTAAAGGGAACGCAAAGCACGCGGGAGTGTCGAGCGTCACACGGAGCGCGGGCGGGCCCGCCCGGCACCCGTGCACCCCGGCCTCGGGGGAGTGCGGGCCGGGAGGAGGACCGCCCGGCGCCCCGCGGCCCTTCCGCGACGGCGGTGCCCCCGCCGGTCCGGTGAGGGCGAGGGGGCAGACAGGTGACCGCCCGCGCCCAGGCGTACGCCCGGCGGAGACCGGGGAACCAGGGGGAGGAGGCCGGGAGGCGAACGGCCGCCCGCGTGGACGAGGAGCCCCATGAACCACCGACTCCGGACCGATGCGAACCACCAGCGCCCCGAAGGCGTCACCGACGCCACCGTGGAGGCGCTCGGAGCCCTGTCGAAGGCCCTGGAGACCGCCGAGCGCGCCCGCGGCGCCCTGTACGACTTCCATCAGCTCACCGGGAGCGCCGACCTCGCCCTCGACGACGCCGTCCGGCTGCTCCGCGCCGCGGGGCACGGACGCCAGGCCGAGCAGGTCGAACGGGAGGTCCTCGGCCGCAACGTCATCCCCGGCCACTGGACCTTCCAGATCGTCGAGGAGTACAACGCCACCTACTACGACGTGTTCCGGGCGATCGAAGGGCGGATCAGGCAGGAACTCGCCGAGGGTCGCGACCACCTCTACGAGGCCGAGATGAAGGCGGCCCGGAGGACCGAGGGGCACCCCGACCACACCGCGGACTGACAGGCGGCCGCCCCTTTCCGGCTCCTCGCCCCTCCGTCGTCACCGACCGTAGCCGCACGAGATGCGGAGCGGACCGGCTCCGGTGACGCTGGGTCTCCGGTCGCGCACGAAACCCCCGTTGCCGACGGAGGCCCACGACGGAGGACGGCCCATGGACCCCTACGACAGTCCGGCGCGGCGGGCCCACCGTATCCGTGAACGCGCCGAGGAACTGGGCCGCGCCGCCGACCGGGCCACCGACCCGGAGCACCGGCAGCGGCTGCGGGAGAAGGCCCGGCGGCTGCTGCGCGAGGGACCGGCCGATTCCCACCCCTCTTAGGACTTGTCCGGCCGATGTCCTCCTGGAGGCGGAGCGGATCGCTGCCGACTGCAAGGAGACGGCAGCCCGGGAAGCGCAGGACGAGAAGGCGGCGGCCGCGGTGGCGGCCGCCGGCTCCTGCCCGACCGGACGCCCGCAGCCCGCCGCCCGGCAACGGACGGCGCCCGCCGGCCCGCTCCGACTCGGCCCGGAGCGCGCTCACGTCGTCGCCCTGGCCGTGCCCGTGCTCCTGGGGGTGGCAGCGGTACGACGCAGGGGTTCCGCCGCCCTTTCTGCGATGCCCGCGCAGCCGGCTACGGAGCCTTGCTCGCGGGTGGAGGCGTGATGGACGGTTCGATCGTCGACCGGACGTAGATCCGCGTGGTGCCGGGTGTGAAGGCGTGGGCGAAGAGGTCGACGCAGCGTTGGAGGTATTTGCCCTCCGGGGACGCGAGGCCGTCCGGGCACAGGCCGGCCTTCCGCAGGCCCTGGACGAGCGTCTCGGGTTCGGGCAGTCCGAGGTGACCGAATGCGGCGGCGGGCCGGTAGTCCTTCTCTTCGGGGCGGGAGTTCCCGATCATCTCGGTGCCGCTTCGGATGAGTCGGCCTGTGTACCGCTCCGCGTCCTCGCTCGGCAGGACGAAGGCGAGCAGGGCGGTGTCGTAACGCCGGCCGGTCTTGTAGCCCGACCGTCGGTCCGAGGCTCCCTCCGGAATGCGGATACCGAGCTGGTCGCTCATCCAGGCGGGCGTGGCTCCTTCCTCCCAGCAACACGTCATCTCCTGGTCCGTCAGGTCCGACGACACGTCGTCGGCGACCCAGGACACCACACCGATCGCGGTGGCGACGCAGGCGAGAAGCCCTGCAACGACGACGACTGCGGCCGGCACACGACGGCGGCGCACGGGCTGCGTGTCGGGGGCGGTCCGGGGGGAGGTGTCCATCAGTGATCCTCTGTCGTGCTTCCTGCTGCTCACGACCCGGATCCGTCCGGTCGCCCTCGCCGCCCGGCTGGTCCGGCTGCGGCAGAGAACCCTGGTTCGGGGCGGGTCCGCCCAGATCGTAGTGTTTGACGGAGTTGCTGCCTGCCATGTCGCATTCCTGAGCGATGCCCGCGGTGTGGAGGCGGGCCATCTGGCCATCCGGAATGCTCATGTCGCTGCCCCATGGGAGATCGATGGTCACGCCTTTGCTCTCATCCCAGTTGTAGCGGTCCCAGGCGTTGGCCTGGTGGGCGAGACCGGCCTTGGGCTGTCCGTTCTCGTCCGGCACGACGGTGACCACGCCGGTCACGTTCGACCGGGTGGACCCGACTGCGTAGAACCGGTTGGTGTCGACATCCGGCGTGAAGGCGAAGTCCCGGTTCCCGGTCTCCACCGGCATCGAGACGGGTCGTCCGCCCTTGCGCCGGAACTCCGCGAGAGCGTCGTCGCGCCAAGCCGCCTGATGTTCCCTGATGCCGTCCTCGATGTGCGCGTTGAAGCGGGGCACGTCGGACATCATCTTGTCGACGGGCAGATCCATGTTCGTCCCGCTGTTCCCGAGGTAATGCGCCATGTGCCGCGCGGCGTCGACCGGCACCCCGTCTGCGAGGCCGCCGACGGCTGCTGCCCGACCCTCGCCGTGCGGGGACGCCGGGCACCATCGGCAACACGGGTGGGGACCGGCCTGGGGCCTGGGTCTGCGGCTTCTCGTCCACGCAGAGCACCCGTGCCTTCTCCGGCGGGTCGAGG
Source organism: Streptomyces sp. NPDC017448 (assembly GCF_044330565.1). Taxonomy (NCBI): domain Bacteria; kingdom Bacillati; phylum Actinomycetota; class Actinomycetes; order Kitasatosporales; family Streptomycetaceae; genus Streptomyces; species Streptomyces sp. NPDC017448. The sequence goes on from NZ_JBIRLM010000010.1 coordinate 277,997, forward strand.
CAGAGGCCGACGACGTCGCGGACCTTGTCGATGAACAGCGGGCCGGTGGACGGCTTGAACACTTGCGACCGGTGCGGAGCAAGGGCGAAGGCCCGCCGGATCCGCGACCGCTGGACCAGAGCCCGGGCCGTCGCACGGCGATGGTCCCGCCCCACCAGCGGGGCTCGTCGGGCATCAGCGACCGAGAACGGCGGAATCTTCGGACCCGGACGACTCATGCCCGACCAACGGCGAATCTCCGACTCGGATCACCAGGGGGTGTTCGAGGAAGCTGTCGCCTCGTGGGCGGCGAGTTCTCCGGCCAGCTCCAGGCAGCGCAGACGGGCCGGGGAGAAGTCGTAGGGCATCTTCCCGACAGCTTCGATCGCGCTCATGGTCCGCTGTTCCCCGGAGCTGTGGCCGGCCTCGTCCTCGCCCTCATCGGCGGGTGCGGGGTGCACAGTGTCCCAGGAGTCGAAGAGTGCGTCGTCGCTCTCCGCCGGGCCGGAGTCCTCGATGACGGCGTGCAACGCTTTTTCGAAGGCGTGCCGTTCGGCCGCCAGGCGGGCGACGCGGGGGTCATCGACAGCGACCGTGTCGTCGAGCGCCTGCTCGGAGGCGTCCAGACGGTCGGACTCTTCCCGCAGCTCCGGATGGGTGGCCAGGGCGATGAAACGGCCGGCCTGGAGGGCCGCTCCGAGCGGTCCGAAGATCCGCTCGGTGACCAGCAGGCTGTCCAGGTCCGCCTGGCGCAGGGAACCCTCGGGCAGGCCCTTGAGGCGGCTGGTGACGAAGTCGGAGAGCAGACCCATCCTGCTTCCCTCCGTGCGCATGCGCTGCACGGCAGTCTGCTGCCGCCGCAGTTCTGCCTCCTGAGCGAGAAGGGCTTCCTCCAGCCGTTCCAGGGTGCCCGCGATGCCGTCGTCGCTGTCGGCGGGGGCCGTGTCGGCGAAGGCGTCACGGATGTCGTCCAGGGCGATCCCGGCATCGGCCATCCTGCGGACCCACAGCAGCCGAACCATGTCCTCGTAGCCGTAGCGGCGGCGGCCGTCGCCGCCCCGCACGGGCTCGGGGAGCAGACCGATCTCGTGGTAGTGACGGATCGCCCGCGGTGTGGTGCCGACGAAGGCCGCCGCGTCACCGATCATGACCCGGCGCGGCGCGATGAAGGACGAGAACATGAGCAGGGGCCTTCCTCGATGGGGCGGGACGTGAGTACACCGGACCACATACCGCTACGGAAGCTGCAACCCGAGACGCTCCGTCCGGCATCCATGCCGGGGGAAGCGTCCTTCGCCGTACCGCTGGGCCCGCCCGTCAGGACGACCGCGGGAAAGCCGATGGCCCGCGTCGCCGCCGGCCGGTAGCGTTCCGCGCCGTGACCCCGATCCTGCGCACCGAGCGGCTCCTGCTGGAGCCGTACGTTCCCGAGGACGAAGAGGACTTCGTCGCCCTGTTCCAGGACACCGACGTGTCCCGGTGGATCGGGGACGGCCCCTCCACCGAGGCCGAGGACCGGGCCCTGTTCGGCCGGGTCTTCACCAAGGTCTACGCCCGGGACCTGTTCGATGTCTGGGCCGTCCGCCGTGCCGGACGCCTGATCGGGCACGCCGAGATCAAGCGGACCGACGCCGTCGACGGTCACGAGATCGTCTACGCGCTCGCGCCCACGGCCTGGGGGAGCGGCCTGGGGACCGAGCTGGCCCAGGCCGTCGTCGCCCACGGTTTCGGCGCCCTCGGCCTGTCCGAGATCCACGCCACCGCCGCCGCCGAGAACAAGGCGTCGCTGACTCTGCTGGAGCGCATCGGCTTCGAACACGTGAGGGACATCGAGGAGGACGACGGCAGCACCACGCGTGTGCTGACCCGTCGCCGCTGAACCGGATTCAGCCCGCCGGCGCCACGATCGCTCCCTCGACGCCGTGGCGCTCCAGAGCGTCGGCGACGAAGCCGTCCGCCTTCATCTCCTCCACGAACGAGGCGAGCAGCTCCAGCGCCGCCGCCCCCCGCCCGGCGGGGAGTCCCATGGCCTGCCTGATCACCATGAACCGCCCCGGCAGCACTCGTACGCCCTCGGCCCGCGCGGCTTCGGCCTCCAGCAACTGACGGATACCGGCCGCCACATCGACCTGACCCGTACGCAGGGCCGCGAGGGCGCGCGGAGCGCCCTCCAGCCTGACCACTTCGGCCCGGCGGATCTCGCGGGTGAGGAAGAGGTCGTAGGCGGACCCGGCGCCGACCGAGATCCGGGTGCCCTCGCGGTCCACCTCACCGTTCTCGGTGACCGGGGACGCCTCCCGTACGAGGTACCCGCCCTCGATGAGAACGTAGGGGGCGGTGAACCGCAGTCCCTCGCTCCGGACGGGGTCGACCGCGAAGAAGCCGATGTCCGCCCGCCCGGCCCGTACCGCGTCGACCGACAGTGCCGCCCTCTCGAAGGCCACCAGCTCGACGGGCACCCCGAGCCGCCGCCCGAACGCGAGGGCCAGGTCGACGGAGACCCCGGCGGGTTCACCGCTCACCCGATCGCGGTGGGCGAGGACCGGATTGCCGAGGTTGATCGAGGCGCGGAGGGCGCCGCCGGGCGCGAAGGCGGACACGAGGGCGGAAGGAGTGGGCTGTTGGGGCATGACGCCGAGTCTACGAGCGCGCCGGCCGGGGGCGAAGGGAGTGCGGGACGGCTTCCGGCCGGGGGCGAAGGGGGTACGGGACGTATCCCTCACGCCCGGCGGAAGGAGGGGACCGGGGGCGGCCGCCACCTGCGGGCTCAGGCCCCCACCGTCCCGTCCACGCCCTCCCGGAGCAGGTCCGCGTGGCCGTTGTGGCGGCCGTACTCCAGCAGCACGTGCACCATCACCATCCGCAGCGAGACCTCCTTCTCCCAGCGCGGCTGACGCCCCACCAGCTCTAGCGAGGCCGCCTCCCGCTCGATCCGGCGCGAGTTCGCCACCTCCGCCTGCCAGGCGGCGAACGCCTCGGCCCGGGTGGCGGTGCCCGCGTCGTACGCGGCCTGGAAGTCGAAGGGCTTCTGCGACCAGACCATCGGGGCCGATTCGTCCTCGAACACCCTGCGGAACCAGGCGCGTTCCACTTCCGCCAGATGCCGTACGAGTGCCAGCAGCGACAACGTGGACGGCGGCATCGACCGCTCGCGCAGCTCCTCGTCGCCCAGCCCCGCGCACTTCATCGCCAGGGTGTCCCGCTGGTAGTCGAGAAAGGCCCGCAGCGTCTCGCGCTCACCCCCCAGCAGCGGAGGCGCGATCCGGTCATCGGTCGTCATGGTGCTCCTCAGTCCGTGTGCAGGCGGACAGTATGACCGGTCGGCGTGGGGGGCCCCCCCCCCGGGGGCCCCCCCCCCCCCCCCCCCCGGGGGGGCGCCCCCCCCCCCCCGCCCGGGGGGGGCCCCCCCCGGCCCCCCCCCACCCCCCCCCCAAAGCGC